>RFGH01000165.1 GCA_003696675.1 Planctomycetota bacterium | reverse complement strand
GCCTGGACAAACTGCCCGCCAAGCCACCCGCCCGAGCCAGTCCGAAAAAGGAGATTGACCGCAACCCGACGGCCTGCTATTGATAATTCATTCTCATGAAGCCGCCCCGCCCCATCCCCACCCCCGGCTTCACGCTCATCGAGCTGCTGGTCGTCATCGCCATCATCGCCCTGCTGATCGGCATCCTCCTGCCCGCCATCGGCAAGGCCCGCCGCGCCGCCCAGGCGGCCGTCTGCCTCTCGCAGGTCCGCCAGCTCGAACTCGCCCACCAGCTCTACATGGGTGACCACCACGACCTCTTCATCGACGCCGCCCTCCCGCACGGCTCCCTGGCCGGCGACATCCGCAAAGCCTGGCTCCTCCAGCTCCGCGACTACGCCGAAGGCTCCCTCGTCCTCCGCTCCCCGATCGACCGCAGCATCTGGTGGGACCCCGACAACGGCGGCACCGATCCCGGCGCCACGGTGGGGGACCTGCGAGACTGGTTCGAAGAAAACGAGCAGATCCTCAACGACGGCGACTTCACCAACGACCCCGACTACCCCGCCATCGCCCGACTGACCAGCTACGGGCTCAACGGATATGTCGCCCGCTCGGTCTCCCCCGTCCTCGTCCGCGATCCGGTCACCGGTCGCCGACTCGACCGCCGCACCGCCTACGACCGCCTGCTCCGCATCCCGCGCCCCAGCGCGACGGTCCACTTCCTGATGATGACCCCGCGCAACCTCGTCAACGGCGCCGAAGTCACAACCGAGCCGGGCTTCGCCAAAGCCGACCATGTCCATCCCGACGAGTGGGATCTGTCGTTCATCTCCGACGACGCAACCCTGACCCAGGCGCAGAGCCAGATGTGGACCGACGCGCACGGCGGGTCGGGCTGGTCGGGGCGGAGCACGGTGTCGCGGCTGGACGGCAGCGCGACGATCGCGGCGTTCGGCGATCTGTACCAGGACACGATGCGGAATCGCTTCCACCCGGAGGCGCGCGAGGTGGGGGCGGCGGAGTGAGTTTGCGAAGTGGAGTCAATGGATTTAGTCCGCGGAGGATTTGCGAATGAGTTTGCATGTGCGAAATTTGGCGGTCGGAGCGGCGCTGCTGTTCGTCGCGGGCGGGGCGTTCGCGCAGTCGCTGCACGACGCGGACTTCCTGATCCGCGTGGTCGACGGGGTGTTGGAGACGGGCGAGGTGGGCACGGACGGCGCGGCGGTGTATCCCGTGCGGATCAAGACGGCGGTGTTCGGGGCGGAGGGGGTCGCGAACTTCACGAATGACCCCGGTGTGAACGCCGAGTTGGGCGTGCTGGTGCCGGGCATGTCGGTCGGGTTTGATCTGACGGCGGCGGTGCGCGAGTGGGACGGCACATTTGACACGATCAGCGACGACCGGATCACGGTGCGCAAGAGCGGGATCAACACGCTGACGCCGACGAGCGACATCGTGGTGCCGGGGATTGTGTTCGGGCAGGCGGACCTCGACGCCGGAGCGGGGTTTCACCATCATGTGCAGTTCATCCTCAACCCGGCGATGGGAGGCGTTCCGTCCGGCGTGTGGATGCTGACCTGGGAGTTGTGGACGGACGCGCCCGGGGTGGAGCGGACTGAGCCGTTGTACATCATCTTCGGGCAGGGCGCCGGCGTGTCGGAGCTCGACGACGCGGTTGCGTGGGTTGAACAGAACCTGATCGGCGACGCCTGTGCGCCTGACCTGGCGGCCCCGTTCGGGGTGCTGAACATCTTCGACATGCTCGAGTACATCGCGCTGTTCAATGCGCAGGAGCCGGGCGCGGACCTGGCGGCCCCGTTCGGGGTGCTGAACTTCTTTGATGTGAGCGCGTACATCTCGGCGTACAACGCCGGATGCCCGTGATTCCTCTTTACCTTGTTGTTTGAAAGAAGGAGGTATGAGATGCGTTTGACGGTGGTTCTTGCGGCCGGGCTTTGCGCCGGAGTGGCATCGGCCCACGAGGGCGATTACGGGCTTGTGATTCAGGACGGTCAGGTGGTGACCGGAATCGGCGATCACGACAGCCAGGTGATCACGGACATCGGCGAGCGGGTGTTCGCCGCGGAGATGTCGCTGGTGGGGTCTAACTGGTTCGCGGACGAACCGGGGATCTTTATCGAGGCCGGCTCGATGCCGGACAATGTCGGCGTGGGCTTCGTGCTCGAAGCGGCGTTGCGTCGGTGGGACGGCACGGGGGCTGTCGATTTCTCGGCCGTGTCGCCGGCGGCGATGACGCTGGAGTTCGGGACGCTGAGCGCCAGCACCGCGCTGATCGATGGCGATGTGGCCGGTTTCTCCATCCTGTACGACGCGGACAGCCCGACGGGCTTCGACGAGCACTGGGACTTCCTGCTCGACGCTTCCGCGGGGGCTGGGATCTATCTGCTCCAGCTGCGGTTCACGGTCGACGGGTTCGCGGACTCCGAGAGCGTGTGGACGGTGTTCAATGCCGGGCTGGACGAGGGGGTTCATGAGGCCGCGATCGAGTATGTCGAGACGGTGTTCGTGCCTTCGCCGGGGGCGGCGGTGCTGGGCGTTGCCGGGTTGCTCGCGGCGCGCCGTCGTCGCTAACTCTTAGGTTGGCAGTGACATGGAGCGTGCGCTCCGATCGGGCCCGGGCGGGGTGGGTGCCCCGCCCGGGTGCTTTGTTTGTAGCAGAGAATTTTCCCCCAAACGGCGTGAGTCGGGGCGATGGATCTCGCTCCGGTGGTGGGAGGACCGCCCGCGGGTCCGGTTGATGCCGGGGGTGGGAGTTCCCGGCGTCCCGAAACGCGGGGTGGGGGAAGGCCCGGTCATCGCAAGGTGTCCGGGCCTTGTCACTTTTGGGCATGGCGTGGCGTGGCGGGGAGGGCGCGGTGGAGGGCGTTGAAATCGGATAAGAAGATCCATATAATCTCGGGTGTCGGCTGTGGCGCGGGCTTCGGCCGCGAAGGAGGCGATCCCATGAAATCGATGCTGATCGGATGTGCGTTGGCGTGTGCGGCGACGGGCGCGTTGGGGCAGCAGGTGCTGTTCGAGCAGGCGCTGACCTCGGGCACGGCGCGTCAGTCGCAGTTGTGGGTCGATCCTTCGGGCCAGAACGACTCGGACACGGACGCGATCGCGTGGGAAGATTTCACGCTCGCGGCGGACGGGTCGGTGACGGCGGTTCGGGTGTGGGGGCAGGTGATCCCGCAGCACGGGTTCCGCGTGCGTTTCTATGAGCAGGACCCGAACACGATCGCGATGCAGCCGGACATGTTCCGGCCGGGGTCGGGGCCGATCCGCTCCGAGACGCACGCGACGGCGTCGCTGGTGGGGACGAGCGGGGGCTGGTATCAGTACGAGATCGCGCTCAACTCGCCGCTGGCGTTGTTGGGTGACACGCGGTACTTCGTGTCTGTCGTGGGGCTGACCGCTCAGCCGTTCCAGGAGTGGCGTTGGGCGGCGGGCGGGGGCGTGAACACGGGGACCTTCTATTGGGCGCGGAGCGATACGAACATGTATCGGATGATGCCCGAGAACCGTGGCATGTCGCTCCTGGGTCAGGGCGTGTGCGAGGCGGACCTGACGGGCAACGGGAGCCTGGACTTCTTTGATGTCAGCCTGTTCATCGAGTGGTACAACACGCGGGACGCACGGTCTGACCTGGCGGCGCCGTTCGGTGTTTGGAACTTCTTCGATGTGGCCGAGTACATCGCCATGTTCGCGGCGGGATGTCCGTAGGCGTGGCGACCGGTCGGCGGGGTGTCGTGCGGCGGCTATCGTCGTGGCATGGACCTGCTGAATCACGATCCCGGCCGTGAGATCTGGACGCCGCCCGGGGGTCCGCCGCAGACGGATCGGATCCCGGCGGCGGTGTACCAGGCAATGGGTGAGGACGGGATCGTGGCGTTCACGCGGGCGTTTTATCGTCGTCTGAGCATGTCTTCGATCGCGCGGATGTTCCCGAAGGGGGAGCGGAACCTGATGGCGGCGGCGGACAAGTCGGCTGCGATGAATGTGTTTTTGATGGGTGGGCCGCACCTGTATCAGCAGCGTTACGGTCCGCCGCGGCTGCGGATGCGGCACTTCCCGTTCGTGATCGATGAGGCTGCGCGGCGGGAGTGGATGCGTTGTTTCCGCGAGACGCTCGCCGAGGCGCCCGCGCAGTTCGGCATGCCTGCGGAGCATGTGGGCGCCGTGGAGAAGTTCTATGACGACTTCTCGAAATGGATGGTGAATGCCAAGGGGGAAGAGACGGAGAGACGCAGAGACGGAGAGACGGAGTGAAGAGGGGGGTTGGGGATCAGCTATCAGGGATCAGCCATCAGGCTGGAAATGAGGAGTTCGATGCGGACGGTGTTGATCGGGTCGGCGTTTGTGCTTGGTGGGTGTGCGATCGAGCGGGGGTCGTGGACCGCGTTTGACGAACGGCCCCGGGTGGATGCGGTGATTGATGGGTGGCACGATGCGGCGGCGCGGGGGGACTTTGCGGGCTATTTCGGGCGGATGACGCCGGACGCGGTGTTTCTGGGGACGGACGCGACGGAACGGTGGGAGCGGGCCGCGTTCGAGGAGTTCGCCCGGCCGTACTTTGATGGGGTGGAGGCGTGGACATACCGGCCGCGTGATCGGCACCTGATGTTCAGCGGGGACGGTCGGACGGGGTGGTTCGACGAGATGCTGGACCACGAGCGGTACGGGGAGTTGCGTGGGACGGGCGTGGTGCGTATCGGGAGCGACGGGGCGTGGCGGATTGCGCACTATTCGCTGACATTCACAGTTCCGAACGAGGTGGCTCCGCGGGTGGTGGAGGTGATCCGGCCGATGCTGGGAGACTGAACGCAGAGTTCGCAGAGATCACGCAGAGGGCGCGGAGAGGAGAAGGGTTTTCGACGCGAAGATCGCGAAGGACTCGAAGGGGAGGGGATGGGGACTTCCCATAGAGGAAGAGACGAAGAGACGAAGAGATGGAGAGACGGAGAGACGGAGAGACGAAGAGACGGAGTGGGAAGAGGGGGAGGTGAACGCGGAGGTCGCGGAAGGGGATAGGGGGATACACCACAGAGAGGGCACAGAGGGGGAGAGGATGAGGGGATGAAGGCACGGTTTGCGAGACGATCCGTGGCATCCGGGGGTGGGGCGTGTTTGTTGTGATCAGCCGGCGAGGGAGGTGGGGCCGGTTGAGGGCGCCGAGCGGGTGGTGGTGTCGGTAGCGGCGCGGCGCATGAGGGTGATGATGGCGGCGGCCCAGGCTGACCAGTTGAGCTGGGTGCGGGCGCGGGCGAGGGCGCTGCGCGAGTAGGCGCGGTAGCGTTCGGGGTCGTGGACGAGTCGGGCGATGGTGTCGGCCCAGACGCGGTGGTCGGCGTCGACGGGGAGGACGATGCCGGTGTCGTCGTGGAGGACGGCGTAGGGCAGCCCGCCGGTGTCGGCGACGATGGATGGGCGTGCGAAGTGGGCGGATTCGCAGGGGGCGATGCCGAAGGCTTCGCCGATCGAGGGGAGCAGTTGCAGGTGAGCGTCGCGGAGGATGGCGCGGTGGCGGTGGGCGTCGTCCTCGTTGGAGAGTCGGAGGGGCTGGCAGAAGTCGACGGCGGGTGATCGGCGTGCGGCGCGCGTGCCGGGGCCGATGACGGAGAGGGTGGCGTGCACGCCCATGCGTCGGAGGGTTTCGGCGGCGCGGACGGCGAGGTCGACGCGTTTGCGGACGGGGTCGGCCGCGACGATGACGAGGCGGCACTCGCGTGCGGTGGGCGCGTTGGCGGGCGCGGTGACGGTGGTGGGGTCGACGGGTGTGATGTGAGCGCCCATGGGGATGACCGAGGCGCGGGCGGGGTCGAGCCCGAGGTGGCTGATGGCCGAGTCGCGTGCGGCGGGGGAGGCGAAGGCGGCGAGGGTGGCGCGTGCGAGGGCGGCGCGTTCGGTCTCGACGCGTGCGTCGAGCAGGGCGCGGCCGCGTTTGGCGAAGCGGGGGTAGGTGGTGTTGATGATGATGCTGGTGGCGTCGGAGAAGTAGACGATGGGCAGGTCGGTCTCGAGGGCGGCCAGCGGGGTGGAGATGCAGGCGCCGAAAAGCAGGTCGACGGGGCGGTCGAGGGCGGCGAGCTGTTCGTGGATGGAGCGTGCGAGGGCGGCGGACTTGGCGCGGGCGGCTTCGGCGGTGCGTGCGGGGAAGGCGTCGTCGAGCAGGCGTTTGACGGGCGCGGGGGAGCGCCGTTTGTACGCGTGGGCGAAGCGCTGGCGCAGGCCCTGGGGCGTGTTCTGTGCGTGAGCGATGATGGGGACGAGGTCGATGCCGTGCGCGCGGAGGGCCGACGCCATGCGGTAGGGCATGCCGGAGAGGGGGTTGGGGTCGTCGGGGTTGGTCAGCGCGACCATGCCGACGCGCAGGATGGGCGGGTGCGGGCTCGCCATGCCGCAGTCTACATCGGGTGAGTATGGCCGAACCTTTGAACCCTGATCAAGGGATCCGGGGTGATGACATGGTGGTGTCAGCGGTTCGGGGTGTTATTGGGCGTCAGAACTCGACGCCGATGCCGGCGTGGAAGATCCACTCGGAATCGTCGTTGGTGTTGATCGCTTCGGTGGCGTCGCCGAGGAGGAGGAAATCGAGCCCGGCATGGAGGGACCAGTCGCCGTAGCCGTCGGGGAAGGGCAGGGCGACGGAGGCGGCGATGCCGGCGGTGAAGTAGCCGAAGGACTCGTCGTTGCCGGCGTTCTCGTAATAGTCATCGAGGGAGAAGCCCGCCTCGATGGGCAGTGAGACGGTGAGTTCGCCGACGGGGGAGTTCTCGTAGGTGTGGGAGGGCTCGATGCCGAGGGCGAGGAAGGTGCCGCGGTTGGCGCCGCCGTCGGCCTGGCCGGAGAGTTCGACCGCGACGGTGGCGTAGGGCGCAAAGGCGATGGGGCCGAACCAGCCGGAGTCGTCGAGCGCGAGGGTGAGGGAGAGCTCGTCGATGTGGGTGAAGGCGTCGTTGGGGCTGGCGTAGGTGGTGAAGACGAGACCGGCGGTGACGCGGTCGATGGTGAGGCTGAGCCCGGCGTAGAAGTCTGCTTCGTACCAGGTGGCGACGAAGTCGTCGGGATCACCTGAGCCGGTCTTCTCGTCGTGGAAGGAGTTCCACATGCCGACGGAGCCGGAGAGCGACCATTTGTCGGCTTCGTAGAGGTCGACGCCGATCTCGATGGAGGGCTGGATGATGAGCCCGTCGGTCTCCTGGACGAGGCCGCGGAAGAAGTACTGGCTGGTGTAGGTCAGGTCGAGGCTGACGTGGAGGCGGTCGGCGGACGAAGCGGCTCCTTCGCCGGTGTCGGCTTCGGGGGCGTCGTCGGTGGTGGTTCGGGCGCGGTCGGGGGTGACGGTGGCGCGGACCGGGGGGCGTTCGGCGTTGGAAGCGCCGGTGTAGTCGGCCCCGGAGAGCCCATCGTTGCCGCCGGCTTCGGCGAAAGGCTGGGCGAGTGCGGGTGCGGCGATCGCGGCGACGAGAAGTGCGGGGGTCATGCGGTTCATCGTGTTTTTCCTTTGTGGGATGCCGGGTGTGTCGCTCGGATCAGGCGTTGGGATCGACCCACTTGTTGGCGTGTGCGTCGAAGACGCGCGGGGGCTTGTCGGGGATGATCTTGAATCGCTTGGTCATCTCGAGGAGCTGCTCGGACTGGCGGGAGAGGTGGGAGGCGGCGGAGGCCGACTCGTTGGCCGCGGAAGCGGACTCGCGTGTGACTGCGGCGATCTCGGTGGTGACGCGGGCGATCTGCTCGGTGCCGACGCGCTGCTCGTCGACGGCGCGGGCGATGTCGTCGACCATGGACTTGAGGTTGGTCGAGCCGTCAAGGATGCGTTCGAGCGCGCCGCCGGCGAGTGTGGCTTTCTGGACGCCGATCTCGACGCGGCGGGTGCCTTCCTCGATGCGGTCGACGGCGCCGCGGGTCTCGTCCTGGATCTCGCGGATGGACTTGGAGACCTGCTCGGTGGCCTGCTGGGTGCGTTCGGCGAGCTTGCGGACCTCGTCGGCGACGACGGCGAAGCCGCGGCCGTGCTCGCCGGCGCGGGCGGCTTCGATGGCGGCGTTGAGGGCGAGCAGGTTGGTCTGGTCGGCGATCTCGTCGATGACGGCGATGATCTGGCCGATCTGCTCGGACTTGGCGCCGAGCGACTTGACGGCGTCGGCGGAGAGGTTGACCTGCTCGGCGATGGCGCGGATCTCGGAGATGGTTTGCTGGACGACCTGGCCGCCCTCGGTGGCGTCGGCGCCGGCGGAGTCGGCGGCGTCGGCGGCGGTGGAGGATTTGTCGGCGACGCCGGTGACGGAGCAGGAGAGTTGCTCAACGGCGGCGGAGACCTCGTTGGTCTGGGATTCCTGGCTGGAGAGGCCTTGGGCCATCTGCTCGGCGCTGGCGGCGATCTGGGTTGCGGCGCCGGCGACTCCGGCGGCGGCCTTGTTGACGTCGGTGACGACGTCTATGAAGCGGCTCATCAGGGCGTTGAAGGCGGCGCCGAGGATGGAAAGTTCGTCGCCGTCGCGTTCGCGGAGGCGCACCGTCAGGTTGTTGGACTGCTCGGCTTCGCGGATGCGGTTGGCGATGCCGATGATGGGGCGGGAGAGCTTGCGGGCGAACCAGAAGGAGGCGAGCGCGGCGAAGACGAGCAGCCCGATCGCCTTGGACAGGGCGGAGGCGAGCATGGCGCGGGCGGGGGCCATGACCTCGTCCATGCTCATCTCGGCGAGGGCGGACCACTCGAGCCCGTCGATGTCGACTGGCTCGAAGACGGCGAGGGTGCGCTCGTTCTCTTCGTCGAGCCCGACGAGGCTGCCGGTCTTGCGCTGGGCGGCGGCGCGGGCGGCGTCGGATTCGACGAGGGTGGTGCCGACGCGTTCGGTCTCGTGACCCGGCAAGGTGGAGCGGAGCTTGGAGTCGGTTCCGATCAGGTGGACATGGCCTGTCTCGCCGATGCTGCCCTGGATGTAGTCGTTGATCTTGGGGGCGGGGAACTGGAAGCAAGCCACTCCGATGCGTGTGGAGCCGTTGAAGACGGGCGTTGCCATGAAAATGGCGGGGGCGCCGTAGGAGGGCTCGTAGTCGGCGTAGTCGGTGGTGTAGACATCGCCTCTGTTGAGCGAGCGGGCCCGCTTGAAGGCGTCGGCGAGGCCGCTGCCGGCGAAGGGCCCGTTGAGCAGGTTGGTGGCGTAGTCGGTCTCCTTGAAGACGGAGTAGACGACATCGCCGTCGTTGTCGACGAGGAAGATGTCGTACGCGCCGGTCATGATGCGGACTTCGCTGGCGATGGGGTGGAAGCGTCCGTGGAGGGTGTTGTAGTCGTTTTCGATCGGCGACCGGACGAAGGCGTCCTTGCCGCCGACGGGCTCGGGGTTGTTGGCGATATACATGTACTGGGCGATGCGGCCGGCCTCGGTGCGGGGGGTGTAGGCGTCGGGGCCGCGGTCGGGCTGGCCGGCGTCGCGGAGCCGGGGGCCGAACTCGCGGGTGAAGTAGGTGCGCATGGCCGGCTCGGACTTGGCGAGGATGCCGTCGGCTTGCGAGGGGAGGGCTTTGAAGGCGGTCTCGAACTCGGCCATGGCGGAGACGGTGGTCTCGGACTTCGCGAACTCGGTGATCTGCGACTGCATCTCGGTGAACAGTTCGGCCACGCGGTTGGCGCGTTCGCGGGCGACGGCATGGAGCGTGTAGGTGGCGCTGTCGACGGCCGCCTTGCGGACGGCGCGCTGCTGGAGGGCCGTGAGCGTCACGATGGAGACGGCGCTGATCGACAGCCCGAAGAAAACGAGCTTGGCGGGCATGGGCCAAGACTTCCAGCGGAGGACCGTTTTGAAGGACATGTGATTTCTCCAGCGAGAGTCGATTGCGTAGTTTGGTCGTCTGTTTGGCTGGGTAAATTCAGCCATCTAGTGCGAAATGCTGATAGAAGATCAGAAGATCCAAATATCTATTGCCTGTGGTGGGTGGATCGCCGCAAGGCCTTGGCTTGAGATGGCTTGCACTGGCCGGCGGGACTGTGCTGACGGCACGGATCCGGGTCAGGCGGGGGCGGCGGTGGGGGCGGCTCGGGTGG
>RFGH01000164.1 GCA_003696675.1 Planctomycetota bacterium | reverse complement strand
GTCTGCGCCGGGGTGCTCGCCCAGCCGGACCCCGCCAGCCCTGGGGACCCGCCGCGGGCCCAGGTGGTCCTGTGGGGACACGATGAGACCGAGCGCGGGAACCTCGCCCAGACCCGCCAGTCCCCCCGACTTCCGGGCTTCACCCTGCCCGACACCGCCCGTGTGGCGATCAGCGACGCCGAGGCCCTGCGGGACGCCGATCTGATCGTCTGCGCCGTGCCCGTCCAGTTCATCCGGGAGGCCTGGACGCGCTTGCGCCCGCATGTCCCCCCTCATGCGGGGGTGATCTCAGTGGCGAAGGGCATCGAGCATGACACGCTGCTGCGTCCCACCCAGATCATCGCCGATGTGCTCCGCGATGATCCCGATGGGCGACCGCGCCCCCTTGGGTGCCTCTCCGGGCCGACCATCGCGACGGAGCTGGCCCGGTGCCTGCCCGCGACGATGGTGGCCGCGTCGGATCATCCCGGTTTCGCCGAGGACATCCAGCGGTTGTTCACGACGAGCTGGCTGCGGGTGTATACGAATCCGGACCTGCTGGGGGTGGAACTGGCAGGGGCGACCAAGAATGTCATCGCGATCGCGGCCGGCATCATCGACGGGCTGGGCGCCGGGCATAACGCCAAGAGCGCGCTGCTGGCCCGCGGGCTGGCCGAGATCGCCAGGCTCGGTGCGGCGATGGGCGCCCGGACCGAGACCTTCTTCGGTGTCGCCGGGGCGGGTGATCTGGCCACAACCTGCTTCAGTCCCGAGGGTCGAAACCGGTCGTGCGGCGAAGCGCTGGGCAAGGGTGCGAGCCTGAAGGAGTATCTCGCAGAGTCGATGTTCGTGGTCGAGGGCGTCGAGACCACCCGCGGGGTGCTCGCGTTGGCGGAGAAGTTCCGGGTGGACATGCCGATCACGCGGGCGGTGCACGCGGTGCTGTTCGAGGGGCTCGACCCGGTCGAGGCGATCGGCATGCTGATGAGCCGCGAACCTAAGAACGAGCGGGTCGGCTGAGAGTCGCTCTGATCCGTTTCACACAGAAGTGTGGAAACGGCCGGGTCACGCAGATTGGCGGGTCAGCCCTCCGGGAAAACCATCCAAAGTGGATCGCCCGATCTTCTAGAACTTCATCCGGTTGCCTACCCGGCCGATAAGGGTGGGTGTCGATTCCGACCCTCCCGGGGGGATCCATCTGTGATTGAGAAGACCAAGAACCCGATCCGCCGGCTGAGGCTGATCGCTCTGATCTCGCTGGCATCGATCGCCGCGTTGACGGCCTCATCGCAGCTGCTTCTGTCATCGATGACCTCCGGGCTGGACGGATACGCACGGGTGATCAATCTGGCCGGGCGGCAGCGGATGCTGAGCCAGCGGATCGCGAGTAAGACCCAACAGTTGGCGATTTGGGACACACCGGAGGATCATGAAGACCGTATCGCGCTGCGGGATGAGATCGAGCGTCTGATTTCGCTGTGGACCGAGAGCAATGCGGCACTTCGTTCTCGCGGTGCGGGCTCTGAACTCAAGGGCGTCAACTCGCCCGATGCGTCCACGCTTCTGTTGCGGATGCGCCCGCACATCGAGTCCGCATGCGCTGCGGCTGAGGAAATGCTCAGAGAGAGCCATCGCGACAAACCCGACGCGGCCGCCATAGCGACGGTGCGCGAAAGGCTGCTCGATGCGACCGAGCACTTCCTGCCGCTGATGGATGAGCTGGTCTTCGTGTATGAAGCCGAGTCGCGTGGAGCCGTACGACGGCTTCAGCGCGCACAACTCGGGATCTGCGGGCTTGTGATTCTGGTGCTCTTCGTGCAGGGATTCTTGGTGTTCGAGCCGGCCGCGCGTCAGGTTCGACGCCAGCACACATCCCTGTCCGAGCAGGCAGATGAACTCGGTCGGCTCGCTGAAATCATCGAGAAGACCACCAACGCGGTGATCCTGGCCGACGCGGAAGGACGCGTGACCTGGGTGAACCAGGGCTTTGTCCGGCTGACCGGATACACGCTCGAGGAAGTCCGCGGCCGCACTCCGGGTTCTGTGCTGCAATCCGAGCTGACCGATGCCGGCACGGTCGCGGCGATGCGTGATGCCCTGCACGCCGGGCGGGGGTTCCGCGGCGAGGTGCTCAACCGGGCGAAGGACGGTCGCGACTACTGGATCGATCTCGACATCCAACCCCGCACGGACGCGGACGGCAACATCATCGGATTCATGGCGATCGAAAGCGACATCACACCGCTTGTGTTGTCGCGGATGCACATGCAGACCGTGTTCGAGGCCACGGCGGACGCCATCGTGGAACTGGATCGCACCGGAAACATCATCAACTGCAATCCCGCTGCGGAGGCGATTTTCGGCCTGACGCGTGACCAGATAATGGGGCGCACGCCGCATGATCCCCGCTGGAAGGCTGTGCGTGAAGACGGAACCGACTTTCCAGGCGACGAACACCCGGCGATGGTGACGCTCCGTACGGGCCGGCCGATCCGTTCGTTCGTCCACGGGGTATGCCATGCGAACGGAGATCGCCGATGGATCTCGGTGAGCACGAGCGCGATGCGCGACGCGGGCGGAAACATCACCGGTGTCGTGGCCAGCGTGGCCGATGTGACCGAGCAACGGGAAGAATCACGCCGGAATGAGATGATTATCCGCGGTGCCAACCTCGGGACCTGGGATTGGAACATCGAAACCGGCGCGGTGCGTTTCAACGATCGCTGGGCAGAGATGCTCGGTTATGACCCGAGCGAGATCGACCCGCATGTGCGCACTTGGGAAAGGCTGGTTCATCCCGACGACATGCCCGCCGTGATGGCGGCGCTGAACGACCACCTCGAGCAACGCACACCGTCGTATGCCTGCGAACATCGTCTGCGACGCAAGGACGGCTCCTGGGCCTGGGTGCTGGATTCGGGGCAGGTCAGCGAGCGTGGGCCCGATGGTCGTGCCATTCGTGCCAGCGGGATCCACCTGGATATCACCGAGGCAAAGAACCTAGAGCGCTCATTGCGGGAAGCGGAGTCGCGTGCCCAGGATGCCAACGCGGCCAAGAGCCAGTTCCTCGCGAACATGAGTCACGAGATCCGCACCCCGATGACCGCGATCATTGGTTATGCAGACCTGATCGCGGATATGCCCGATCAGAAGTATGACCCCGCGGCAGCACGCGAGTATGCCCGCATCATTCAGCGGAACGGCGATCATCTGCTCAGCATCATCAACGACATCCTCGACATTTCCAAGATCGAAGCGGGCCGCATGAATATTGAGCGGATTGAAACCGATCCGGTCCGTCTCATCTTTGAGATCGACTCACTGATGCGTGTCCGCTCGAATGCGAAGGGCATCAGCCTGGAAATCGTGCGCGAGACGCCGCTGCCGCGCACCATCATCTCGGACCCGACCCGTATCCGCCAGATATTGGTCAACCTGATCGGCAACGCCATCAAGTTCACCGAACTCGGCGGCGTGACCGTGCGAGTTGGCTTTGATCCCAGCTACGAGAACGGGCCGTGCCTCCGCTTTGAGGTCGAGGATACCGGGATCGGGATGACGCCGGATCAGATGGAGCGACTTTTCCAGGCGTTCAGCCAAGCGGACACCAGCACCACCCGCCGCTTCGGGGGATCGGGGCTTGGGCTGCGGATCAGCAAACAACTCTGCGAGATGCTCGGGGGAACGATCCTTGTCTCGAGCACTCCCGGGCAGGGCAGCGTTTTCACAGCGATCATTCCGACCGGGGATGTGTCGGGTGTCGAACTGGTGGACCCCATCGAGGCTGCCGCGCCGGTTCGCAAAGCAGAATCAGATTCGGATGAATCCGAGCCCGAAGCCCTGCCGCTCGAAGGTATGTATATCTACTTCGCGGAAGACGGACCGGACAACCAGCGGTTGATCGGCTTCCATCTCCGCAAGGCTGGCGCGACAGTGACGATGTTCCAGAACGGGCTGGAGTGCCTGAATGCCATGACCACAACCGGCACGCCTGAAGGACCGCTCCGGGACCAGCAAGTATGCGATCTCGTTCTGACAGACATGCAGATGCCCGAGATGGACGGCTACACGCTCGCCAGATCGCTGCGTCAGAAGGGCTATCGTGGCCGGATCGTGGCATTGACCGCGCACGCCATGCCCGAGGACATCCGCAAGTGCATCGAGTCTGGGTGCGACGCGTACGCGAGCAAGCCCATCAACCGTGCCGAGCTGCTGCGCGTGTGCCGCCCGCCGGGCCGGAACGACGAATCCATCGCCGCCTGATGCCCGGGCCTGCGCTCCGGACCCGTGCAGGTCGGATAGACTGACCGCCACGGGAGGCCCGGTTCTTCATGGCGTTCGGCAGGCATGTCTTCCGAGTGTTCGGGCAATCATCGCCAACGCCGCGCATGGCCTTGGTGTCTTTCCTGCTTGCGGCCCTCGGCTCGGCCACGGTCGCGCTGGAGCACGGCTTCGATAACGCCCCGCTGCCCGACTGGCTGTCCAGCGTGCTGCAGTTCACCCTGCCGTGGCTCGCACTGCTCGCCGCGGGGGATGTGGCGTGGGGTCTGCGGCCGTCGGTCCGCTATCGCCGGCCGCTGGGGTGGATCGGGGAGGGGCTGATCCTTGTCGCAGGATCCGCGCTGGCCGCGGGCGTGACCCACGCGGATTCGGCGCTGGCGATCGCGGCGGGGGTCGCGGCGGCGATTCGGCTCAACGGCGTGCTCGCTCGATCGATGAGCCGGCCGGGCGCGTTGTTCCCGCTGTCTTTCCTGGCGCTGATCGCGGTGTCGTCTTCGCTGTTGATGCTGCCGGCGGCGACCCCGGCAGACCAGCGGATCCGCTGGATCGACGCCGTGTTCACTTCGACCTCGGCCGTGTGCGTGACGGGATTGTCGGTGCGGGACACGGCGACCGGCTTTACGATGTTCGGGCAGGGCGTCATCCTCGCGTCGATCCAGCTCGGCGGGCTGGGCATCATGATCTTTGGTTCGACGCTGGCGCTGTTGTTCGGGGCGCGGCTCAGCTACCGGGAGAATGTCACGCTGAGCATGGCGCTCGACGAGTACCCCGCGCACCGCATCGCACGCTTCACGGGGTTCATCGTGCTGACCACCGTTCTGCTCGAAGCGATCGGCGCCGCGATCCTGTATGTCACCTGGCCGCAACTCGCCGAAGGCCCGGGCGGGCGGGCGTGGGGGGCGATCTTCCACAGCGTGAGCGCGTTCTGCAACGCGGGGTTCGACATCACCGGCCAGAGCCTGATCGGTGTGCGGGCGCACCCGGCGCCCTACCTGGGCATCATGCCGATGATCGTCCTCGGCGGGCTGGGGTTCATCGTGCTCGAGGATGTGTACCGCACCACACGCGACCGCATCCGCGGCAAGCGGCTGCATTGGCGGCTGACGACCCACGCCCGGCTGACACTGCTCACGACCGCAGCGCTGCTGGTCGCCGGTTTCGCGGTGATCCTTCTCGCCCAGTCGATGGCCGCCGGGTCGATCAGCGTGCAGCGGATGCTCGACGCGGCGTTCATGTCGACCACGGCACGGACCGCGGGCTTCACGACCGTGCCGATGGAGGAACTGACCAGCGGCTCACGCCTGATGATCATGATGCTCATGACCGTCGGCGGCAGCCCGGGCTCGACGGCCGGCGGCATCAAGACCGTCGTGTTCGCCGTGCTGGTCCTCGCGGTGATCTCCACGGTGCGCGGACGCGACGAGGTCGAAGTGTTCGGGCGGGCCTTGCCCGACGCGCTCGTCAAGAAGGCCTCCACGGTCGCGGCGGGGCTGTTCGGGGTCGTCGCGGTGTCGACGCTGGCGCTGGACCTGACCGAGCGCATCCCGTTCGAGCCGCTGTTCTTCGAGGTCATCAGCGCGGCGACCACGACGGGGCTCTCGCTGGGAGCGACCTCGGAGCTTTCCCCGGCCGGGCGGATCATCATCACCGTCACCATGTTCCTGGGGCGGGTGGGTGCTCTTGCGCTGCTCGCGTCGCTGATCGGCTCGGCGGGGCGGGGCGGGCGGTACCGGCTGCCGCGGGATACCGTCTCGCTCGGTTGATCCAAGGAGTTGCCCGATGCCCAAACGCGATCCCAGACCCGTTGCCGTGCTCGGACTCGGACGCTTCGGCATGCGCATCGCCAAACAGTTGTCGCGCGGCGGTGAAGAAGTCATCGCGTGCGATTTCGATCGCGACGCCGTCGAAGCGATCTCTCCCGATGTGGCCCAGGCGGTCGCGCTGGATGTGACGGACGAACACACGATGCGGGCGCGGGGCGTGCACCGGGTCAAGGCCGCGATCATCGCCATCGGCGAGGATTTCGAGGCGGCCGTGCTCGCGACGGTGATCTGCAAGCAGATGGACATCCCGCGCATCATCGCACGCGCACGCACGCGGACCACGGCGGAGGTGCTGCGTCGCGTCGGGGCGCACGATGTCGTGCTGGCCGAGGACGAGGCCGCGGACCGCTGGGCAAACCGGCTGCTCGGACCCAGCGTGCTCAATCAGATCGAGTTCCACGAGGGTTACAGCATCGTGGAGTTCGCCGTGCCCAAACCGTGGGTGGGAAGGGGGCTGGCCGAGCTGGATGTGCGACGCAAGCTGCAGCTCCACATCGTGGCCGTGAAGCGTCCAGATGCGGAATCACCCACGGGCACGCGCGTGGCGGTGCTCCCGCCAGACGAGCCTTTGGGCGAGCACGATGTTCTGATCGTGATGGGCCAAGACCAGCACATCGCGGCACTGGCGAACATCTGACCCTACCCCCATACCGAACAAAGGCCCTGCACAACTCAGAATTCGCATTGATCCCCCCGCCAAAGCCGGCCGAGTGGTTGAGTGATTGTCGCGTTTCCGGTACGGTGAAACGCTCTCAACCCTTGCGTTTCCCTCGGGGTGCTCTGCCCCGCGGACCGACCACCCGGAGGAAAGACATGCTTCGAGCTCTGTCCCTGACCTCTGCACTGCTCGTTGCGAGCGGTGCGGCCGCGGATGTCACCGTCATCGACCCAGAAGACCATCGCGCGGTCGCGCGGGAGCTGAACGAACTGAACAATCCAATCCCGCGCCGAGCCGTTGCGTTCAGCGGCGACTCCGGCGTGGTGCGCGCACCCGTGACCGAGCCGGGCGTGCGTCCCAAGGCGATGCAGGTCCCGGTGTGGTCGCAGGAGTTCGGCGTCGACGATGCCGGCTGGATCCGGCTCCGCTTCGGCGAAGTGGTGCTCGCGCCCGCAACGGACACCGCCCGCGAGTCCTATCTCAAGATCACCTCGCTCTACGACGGGCACGAGCAGTATCTCGACAGCCAGTCCATACGCGAATGGGCCTTCACGAGCGCCTACTTCAACGGAGGACGCGTCCGCGTGACACTGATGGCCTCGCCCGACGCCAATCCCGGCGTCAACCGTGTCCAGGTGACCGGGGCGACCGTGTCCGAGCCGACGAACTTCCCCCGCTCGATCTGCGGCACCACCGACGACCGCGTCCTCTCCGACGACCCACGCGCCGCCCGCATGATGCCCATCGGCTGCACCGGGTGGCTCTTCGGCGACCAGCCGCATTCCTTCCTCTCCGCCGGTCACTGCGCGCCGGGGTCGGGCGATGTCATGCAGTTCAATGTGCCGCTGTCCACCGCCGGAGGCACCCCACAAAATCCGGGGCCTCAGGACCAGTACCCCATCGATCCCGCTTCTGCGCAGTACATCAGCGGCGGCGTAGGCAACGACTGGGCGTTCTACGGCACCTTCGCCAACTCGAACACCGGCCTGGCCCCCCGCGATGCGATGGGCGATTCGTATGTGCTCGCCGCCCAGGTGCCCTCGCCGGACGGACGCCCCATCCGTGTCACCGGCTATGGCAGCACGAGCGCACCCGTTCCGCCGACCTGGTACCTCGTCCAGAAAACCCATGTCGGCTCGTTCGTAGCAGCCCCGGGCACGAGTCTTCAGTACAACCCCGACACCACCGGCGGCAACTCCGGCTCGGCCGTATACGACGACTCGACCAGCACCGCGATCGGCATCCACACCCACGCCGGATGCACAGCCACCGGCGGCGCAAACCAGGGCACCAGCCTGAACAACGCCGGCCTGCAGAACGCTCTGGCCAACCCGCAGGGCATCACGCTCCCGCTCGGGCTGGATATGGACCTCGTCGGCACCCGCCCGGATCTGATCAATCCCGACGGATCGACCAGCATCTCCATCACCGTCGCGCCGGACAACGGGCTGACACCCAGCGGCGTGGTGGTGCTGCACACCTCGGCCGGCGATGTTGTGATGACGAACGCCGGCGGGAACACATGGTCGGCCAACTTCCCGGTCACCTCCTGCGGCGACGCGATCACCTACTCCTTCTCCGCACAGGACAACACCGGCGGGACATGGACTCTGCCCGCCAGCGGCGCGTACACCACGCTCTCCGCCACCGACCTGGCCATCGCCTTCAGCGACAACTTCCAGACCAATCAGGGCTGGACCGTGCAGAATGTCGCGCTGACCACCGGTGCATGGCAGCGCGGCGTGCCGGGCAACTTCGGGCGCAACGATCCACCCGCCGACTACGACGGCTCGGGACAGTGCTATGTCACCGGCAACGCCCTCAACGACGATGTCGACGGCGGGCCGACCTATCTGATCTCGCCCGTCATCCAACTCGCCGGGCTCAACGACCCGATCGTCAGCTTCGCCCGGTGGCACCAAACCAACGGGGACGATGTCCTGACCGTCGAGTTCTCCGACAACCTCGGCGCAAGCTGGGTCAATGTCGAAACCGTCAACTCGGGCACCAACTGGGTGCTCGCCGAACACCGCGTGGGCGACTATGTCAGCACCGGCGGCACCCTCATGGTCCGCTTCGCGTCGTCTGACAACCCCAACACCTATATCACCGAGTCGGGCATCGACGCCTTCAAGGTGATCGATGTCATCTGCGACACCGGCTGCCCGGCCGACCTGGCCGAGCCGTTCGGCACCCTGAACATCTTCGACATCCAAACCTATATCGGCCTCTACAACGCCCAGGACCCCGCGGCCGACCTGGCCGCCCCCTTCGGCACCTTCAACATCTTCGACATCCAGCAATACATCGACCTCTACAACCAGGGATGCCCCTAAACCCAGACCGAAGCCGCCCTAACCTCCGCCGATGCGTCTGCGTTTCCTCGGCACCGGCACCTCGTCCGGCGTCCCCGCCATCGGGTGCGCCTGCGCCGTCTGCACCTCCACAGACCCCCGCGACAACCGCACCCGTACCAGCGCCACCCTCGAGTTCACGGACCCCACAGGCCATGAGCGCGTGATCCTCATCGACGCCTCGCCCGATCTCCGCCAGCAGGCCCTCCGCGAACGGATCGAACGCGTCGACGCGATCCTCATCACCCACGAGCACGCCGACCATGTCTTCGGGCTAGACGAGGTCCGCCGCTTCAATGTCCTGATGGACGCCTCCATCGAGGTCTTCGCCGACGCCCGCACCCACGAAGCCCTCCGCCGCGTCTTCCCCTACATCCTCGACCGCGGCCAAGACCCGCCCGAGTCCTTCGTGGCCGACCTCATCCCCCGCTTGGTCGAACCGCTGGCCCCGTTCGACCTCTTCGGGCTCCGCGTCACGCCCATCCCGCTCCTCCACGGCCGCCACCCCGTCCTCGG
>RFGH01000163.1 GCA_003696675.1 Planctomycetota bacterium | reverse complement strand
GCATTGGTAGAACCTACCTTCCTCCTCGTCGAGAAACGACGAAGATTTCAACAAGAACCCCTTTCAAACCGTGCGTGCGGATTTCCCGCACACGGCTTACCGATGGGCGCTCAGGCAGGGGCATGCACGGCTCCCGGGTAGCGGACGGTCCCAAGCAGGCGGTGGAGCCCGAGGTCGTGGAAGAATTGACGGGTCCAAGCAGCCGCTTCACCTGGCCGCAGGTGCCGCCCCTTGCGCTTCACCATGAAGCGCATGAGCCGGCGCCAGACGTAGGTGTCGAGCTGGTTGAACCGCTGCGTGGCGTTCCCCGTGCGGAAGTAGTTGCCCCACCCCCGGAGAACCGGGTTCAGGTCTCGGATCAGGACGCGCACGTCCTTGACCCCGAGGCGTCTGCGCCCCGTCAACTGCTTCACGCGCTGCCGGATCCTGCGCATCGAGCGCGCCGAGGGCCAGCGATGGAGAAAGTACACGCGCTTGCGCTCCCTCTCCCAGATCGGCCCCGACATGCGTTTGCGGAGGTGGCAGCCGAGGAAGTCGAAGCCCTCCCGTCCCCAGGAGAGGTCCACCTTCCTTGTCTTTTCGGGGTGTAACTGAAGGCCAAGCCACTCCAACACCGCTTGGATGCGGCGCTCAGCCTCGTCGCACTGCGCTCTGGTCTGGCACATCACGACGAAGTCGTCGGCGTAACGCACGAGCTGCCCGAGGTGAGAGCACTTCCGCTCCCAGACATCATCGAGCACGTGCAGGTAGATGTTGGAGAGCAGAGGAGAGATCACGCCGCCTTGCGGAGTTCCGCTCAGCGACGAGTACACCTTGCCCTCGTCCATCACCCCGGCCTTCAGCCACTGCCGGATCAACTTCAGCATGCGGCGGTCGGAGACCCTCCGCTCCACGAGTCGCAACAGCTTCTCGTGGTCGATGCTGCTGAAGTAGTCCTTGATGTCGGCGTCGAGGACGTGGTTCCCGCCTCGAGCGCCGACCACGCGAAGCACCTCCAGTGCCTGCGTGGCGCTCCGCTTCGGCCGGAACCCGAACGACGACGGACGAAAGTCCGCCTCGAAGATGGGCTCCAACACCAGCTTCGCCGCCATCTGCACCACTCGGTCCCGCACCGTCGGGATGCCGAGTGGCCTCTTCTTCCCATCGGACTTCGGGATGTACCGCCGGAGCACCACCTGCGGCCGGTACGTCCCCGCCTCCAGCGAGGTGCGGATCTCGTCGAGAAACGAGGCCACTCCTCGCTCTTCGATCTCGGCCAACGTCAACGAGTCGACCCCGGCCGAGCCCTTGTTCCGTTTCACCCGCCTCCACGCCTCGTACAGGACGTCACTCCTGTACGTGTGGGCGTACAGGGCGTGGAAGCGTCTACCCGAATGCCGCTTGGCCGCGGCCCAGAGACGAAGTTGCAGTTGTCGCACTTTATCGTCGAGCAAGATGTCGCCGGGGTCGATAGCCGTCATGGCATTCCCTCACGCTTACCTGCTCCTTCGTCATTCCCACCGCAGGGGCCCTTCCCTCCATCGACGTTATGCGGCGTCGACATCAGCGGTACTACGACCCCCTCGGACTTCCGCCTGGCAGCGGCCGACTTCACCTTCGGCTTATACGGCCCGCCTTGCCGCGACGACGGCGGCCAGGACGGATCTCTCGTGTTCAGCGCTCCTCCTTGTACGCGTGCTGCGCCCCCTACCCCGGGGAGACCCGACGAGCGTTCCGAAACAAGCCCGTCGGACATGGCCTTCGCCGTGACATGAGCGGCTCGGCTCTCCCATTGTGACTCTGTCGAGGCTGCAGGCTTCACTTCATGTTGCGGCCCGCGTACTTGCTCCCGCCGTAGCGGCTTTTGACACCCCGCTTCTGGACCCGGGATCTCTCCCGAACCAGGGGGCCTGCTACCGGGCTCTCCGGCGATTACCCGGGCTGGACTTTCACCAGCTGGAGAAACGCCGCAAGAAGACGCCCAGGACCGAGGCGGACCCCAGCTCGGGACGGCTTCGTCACGACGCACCATGGAGGGAGTTTCCCACTGGCCCCACCCGGGTGCGATCTTTGGACACGACCACGCCCCGGGGGTCCCATCCCGAGGCAGATAGGTCGGAGGTTTCCCTACCAACCCCCACCTGAACCGGCGCAGACGCGCTCAGAGCAGCATCAGCTGTTCGCGGGCCTCTCGGCGAAGTGCCGGCGGCGGG
>RFGH01000162.1 GCA_003696675.1 Planctomycetota bacterium | reverse complement strand
TTGAGCTCCTCTCTCGTCAAGGACTCCTTGCAAGGGCTGATCTAAAAAATCGCCTTAGAGAACGTCTACCTCTTGACTCACGGGGGCCTCATACGTGTTAGGCCGCCAGCACGAGGCAAGGATGGTTGATCAGGGACGCCGCGTCTCTCCACCCCGCCCGTAAGGCGGCGGCAGCGACGAGTGAAAAGACGGAGGGCTCGCTGATGATGCTCTTGGCGTCGGGGTTAGGGAGCGCTGCGACGAACGCATCGACCGCGAGCATTGCATCGTTTTCGTGGGAACCTGCCTTGGCTGGACCTGTGACGAAGGCCTCCCAAAGAAGCAGGCCGCGGCGCGACCTCTGAAACTCGGGCCACGACACAAAGAACGCAGGCTCAGGTGAGACTTCATCGTGGACGCGCGACAGCACCCACGCTGATTCGGTAAGCCCGACGGCGAGCGCCCCAGCTCCGGCTCCCGCGCACCAGGGTCGTGAGCCCTCGCCCCGCCGAGCTCGGGTTAGCTCCGAAGGCTGCCGCGGGTGAGGCACGAACAAGGGGCACTCGAACCCGAGCGCGACCGCCATGCCGCCCTTCAGCTTGGCGGATACCTGGGCGACGAGATCCTCGATTGAAGTACCGGACTCTGGCAGGGAACCGTCGGCGAGTCGGCCGGCCCATCCGAATCGCCCGCGTGCGATCGAGCCGACGTCCGCGCAGTAGATCGCGAGCTGCATGCTGTCTCTTCTGGCGGCCTAACGGGTGGAGCTCAGCTGTGCCCGGAGGGCATCGGCTGCAGCTCCTGGTTAGCCGAACGCTCATCTTGGCGTGCCCCGCTCAGGATCAAGCGACAAGTTCTTGAGAGCTTTTAGGTCTGCTTCGTCCAGAGCCGTTTCTATAGCGTCACAGTCAGAATGCAGCTTGGCGACTAGCCGTGAATTAAGCTGGTTAAGTTCTTTCTCTGCCTGTGACGAATCCGTCGACTTGAGCTCGAGAACAGCCGGAAGCTCCCGCCGGTGCGTCCTTGCTACTTCGCGCAAGAGGCGCCGATAGGCCTGCGACGCCGTTACCACCGTGAGCAGTCGTTGGTGGTTGGACAGCAAGAAATCCAAAGTCACCGCTCCACTGATGGCTAGGCCAAGCGCCTGCGACATCGGCGGCACGACTCCGGCCGCTAGGACCAAGCCACCCAAGACGGCTAATCCCTTCAACGCATAAGCGAGGCCCTTCCTCCAGAGAGCCTCCCTAGCAACTTTCTTTCGTGCCTCTTCCGCTTCTGCAACCTCCCCTCCAAGCACCGATTGCAGATAGGCTGTCGCACTACCACCGCTTTTCGGAGTCGACTGCTCTTTCATGGCTGCCATTCTTCAAGCTCCGGCAAGTGCAGGCGTGCCTCGATCGGCGTCGAGGCTAGAGACTGTCAATCTAATCTCTTTTGTATCTCCTCGAGCGTCCCGGACACTGACCATGAGCCGGCCACCGTGAGCTGAGAAGACACGAGCATTTGCGGTGACGGCGACAGCTTCACCTGAACCGACTCTGAACGACCCACACTCCTTACACGGCTTGTAGCCAGGAGGCGGTGGCTTCTGTGCAAAACAATGGATCTCTACTACAAGAGGATCGTCACCGTAGGCTTGGAGGTATCTTGTTTCCCCTGCTCTCAATCGCCGCCGGTCGAGCACGACATCTGTGATCATGGCCTTTCCTTTCGGGAAGTTCTACATCTTTCAACAAACCCTGCTTTCGGCTAACCCTAATGTGACAAAAATCAGGCTGCCTCTACCAGCCTCGCATTGAGCCCGGTGAAATAGCCCTTGATGATTTCGCTATTGCCAACATCGAGCG
>RFGH01000161.1 GCA_003696675.1 Planctomycetota bacterium | reverse complement strand
GCTGGGGGCTGGGGGCCGCGCGGACCGGGGCGGCGGTGGTCGCGGGGATGGCGGTGTTCGGGGCGTGGACGCTGGTTCGGCGGTCGCCGGAGCTGGGGTGGCTGCTGGGGCGGTCGGTCGGGAAGGACCGGGCGCGGTAAGATCGGCGACTTTCTTGCATGGAGTTGCTGACATGGACGATTCGAACGCGAAGGGTCGGGGGCTGGTCCGGGCGGTGGTGCTGAGCGTGGCGGCGGGCGTGGTGCTGGCGCTGAGCGCCTGCAACACGGTCGAGGGCGTGGGCAAGGACCTGCAGGAAGCGTCGCAGAACACCAAGGAAGCGTTGTCGGACTGATGGCGGTCGACCTGCGCGGCAAGTCGGTCGCGATCACCGGTGCCTCGTCGGGCATCGGGGCCGCGACGGCGATCGCCTGCGCGCAAGCGGGCATGAAGGTCGCGCTGTTCGCCCGCCGGGCGGAGAAGCTGGACGAGGTCAAGGCCCGCATCGAGGGAGCGGGCGGAACGGCGATCGTCGTGGTCGGCTCGGTGGATTCCGACGCCGACTGCCGGCGGCTGCTGGACGAGACGCTTTCGTCGTTCGGCACGCTGGACGCGGTGATCGCCAACGCGGGGTACGGGGCCGAGGCGCCGGCGTGGTCGATGGACGAGGGCGACATCCGAGCGATGTTCGAGACGAACTTCTACGGCTCGCTGCGGGTGGTGCGCCCGGCGGCCGAGATGATGCGGACGGGCGGGGACGGGCACGTGATGCTGGTGTCGAGCTGCCTGTCGAAGATCGGCATCCCGCGGTACGCGGCGTACTGCGCGACGAAGGCGGCGCAGGACCACTTCGCCCGCGCGATGCGGCACGAGCTGGCGGGGGACGGGGTGGCCGTGTCGTCGGTGCATCCGATCGGGACCAGGACCGAGTTCTTCGACGAGGCGGCGAAGCGGAGCGACGGCGGGGCGTCGCTGCTGGAGCGGGGGACGGAGCGGTTCATGCAGCCGCCGGAGCGGGTGGCCCGGGCGATCGTGAAGCGGCTGCGGAAGGGCCGGGGCGGGGAGGTGTGGACCTCGCTGCCGACGCGGTTGGCGCTGGGGCTGGCGACGGCGATGCCGGGGACGACGGACGCGATTCTGGGGCGGATGTATCGGGGGCGGATGGGGGGGTGAGTCGCTCGGAGCTTCTGCGACTTCCCACTTACGGAATCGCTGGGTCAGGAAACAGCACCCAATCGGCATCGATCGTCGGACTGAGCCTGCGACAATCGTTGCTGTGTCTGCCACCGTCATCGTCTAAATCTGGCCCCTTGGAGTAGATGAGTGGACCGTCCGGGGTGAGGCGATAGATCAGCCGCTCGCCTGTGAAGAGATCCCAGGGCTCAGTCAGCAGGAAATCCTGATCGATCGCATCGATCGAGTTCGGAAATGTCCCGTTGCGGAGCCGGTGGCGATGTGCGGCGATGGCGAGCCTGGCGGCCGAAGTCCGCATCCGATACTCACGAAAGGACTGGGCGACCTCGGCCCAACTGAATGAGTACTTCGAACGTGTCGCTCGCATATCTGCTGTTTGGATCGCTTCGAGCTCAGATCGAAGCTGCCCGATCCGATCAACGGCGCCGACGACGGGGCTTTCCGCGGCCGCCTGGACTTCCAACCCGATCTGCTGAACGATTTCCAGGGCGTTCCTGAGCGAATCATCGAGTTGAGAGACCGGTCGGTGATCCGGCGTATTGCTGTTACCGATCGTTCTCCGGATGATATCTTCGAAGTACCAGCACTCAGTGGTTCCGTTAAAGTGGATTTCACCAGCGAGTGCTTCGTCAATCTGCTGTAGATCAACGTCTCTCATCTTGTCTTGCTCCTGCACAAGCGCCCAAGAAACGGCGTTATACGCTTGAAACAGACAAGAGATTCTGACGAGCTGCCCGACTGACAGACTCGGCTGTTCGGCAAGGCTGGCGACCTGAACGATCGCTCGTATCAATGTCACGAAGCCCTCCGGGTCACCACGCTGCAGGCGGTGGAGCGCGAATGTCTGCAGGAAATCGACGATGTCGCGCTGTGCGCGATAGTGGGGAAACTGGATCGAGGAAAAGGGAATGGACCCGTCGACTTCAGTGCCCAGCAAGGTCGCGCCCAAGTTCGGCCGGCTCGCTGCGGCGATGATGACGGCGGCCGCCTCCGACGCCGATTCGCTGCTCAGCGCTTCGACTTGATCGGCCCAGTTGATACCCCTCTGCGCTGCATCTCTCTCGTCCATGGCGTAGTGGCGACGGAAGAGATCTGGATGTGATTCAATCGTGGTCTTCAGCGCAGGCCATGCTCGTTCGCCATGGGGGATGGACTCGATGTGATTATTGAAAGCGGCTACCGGATCCCATCGAGACCCATGTTCTCCTGACACCCACGGCGTGACCGGCACAGCATGGCCCAAATCAGAGCTTAGCGTGCGATCGTTGTGACTTGAACCGTCGCAGGCGTCTAGCGAGGTTGTCCGCGATTGTGCTTCAAAATGACAAGCACCGGCGAAGAGTGCGCCGGCCATGAGCAACGCAGGAAGCACAGTGAATCTTGGCATAGAACAAAGGTACCACGGGGTTGGTGCGGCGTCTCGGGTCATTGGCGCATGACAACAAAGTTGCGCACAAAGCGGGTCCATAGGAACAAGATTCACGGGGTCATGCAGAAGGCTGCGCCGTCTGCACGGCACCCGCACCTCTTGAGATGGGCGTGGTTGCCATCCGCTCCCTGCCGGTCGCGGCTATCTGGGGAGTGAGACCATCCCCGGGCTTGGGGCTACTTGTGGGGGGTGTGCTGGAGGAGGACGACGGCGTGGACTTCGACGGCGCGTCCCTCCCCCACCGCGTCGACGCCTTCGTGGGTTTTGCCCTTGATGTTCACGCGGGGCTCGGGGAGTCCGAGCAGGTCGGCCAGGGCGCGACGGATGGCGGGTTTGTGGGGGCTGAGTTTGGGGCGTTCGAGGATGACGGTCGCGTCGAGGTTGGTCGGGCGGTAGCCGGCCGCATGGACGAGGCGGAGGGCCTCGGCGAGGAAGACGCGCGAATCTTGCGCGTCGTGCTTGGGGTCGGTGTCGGGGAAGAGCTGGCCGATGTCGGGGGCGGCGATGGCGCCGAGGAGGGCGTCGGTGACGGCGTGGAGGAGGGCGTCGCCGTCGGAGTGGGCGACCGGGCCGCGGTCGTGGTCCAGGCGGACGGAGCCGAGGACGAGGGGGCGGCCCGGGCCCTGGGGGGCGAGGGGTTCGAGGCGGTGGAGGTCGTAGCCGAGCCCGACGAGGAAGGGGGGCGGGGCGTCTTGCGGGCCGTTGGAGGGCCTGTTTGTCGGGTGCGGTGCAGACATCGGGCGATCTTACCGATAACCGGGGCGTAGGAGCGTTGGGACGCGGCTGGGGCGTGCCCCGGCTAGGATGCCCGGCAGAAGGTCTATTCGGAGAGCACAGGCATGAAGCCAGGCAAGTGGATGTCCCGCGGGAGTGCGTGCGTGCTGGGCCTGTGTGCCCTGACGGCGGGTGGGTGCTTCCTGACCCCCGGTCTGAAGCCGGGCGGGGCGCAGCGGATGAATGACGAGTACACCTATGTGTCCACGCCGTGGGAGCCGCTGACGGTGACGCTGTACGACCGTCGCGACGACACGCCGCTGTGGACGGTCGATGTGCCGGTGGGATCGAAGGTCTCGGTGCGGTTCTATCGCGACAAGAAGACCTCGGGCACGGCGCGGATGCCGGACATCATGCGTTGGGAGATTTACGACGAGAGCAAGAGCTATCGGCGTTTGACCAGCTCGATGGCCGTGCCGGGCGCGGATTCGCGGCTGTTGAAGGTTTCGCTGCGGGACGAGGTGCCGGTGTATCCGGACGAGGAGCCGGGCGAGATGGAGTACGGCCAGGAGCGTGACTGGGCGCCGGTGCAGCCGCGGACCTTCCGCGGGCTGCCGACCCAGAACTCCGGCGGGAACTACTACCGGCAGGACTGACCGGCGATCATCCATGAACACACGGGCTGGCTCGGCGGATGCCGGGCCTGCTTTCGTTTTAGCGCGATCAGCGTGACGCGCGGAGTTTGTTCAGCGCGTCGAGCCGGCGGCGGTGGATGTCGCGGTCGGGCTCGATGATGGCCAGTGCGGTGAGGTGGCGTTCGGCGGCGTCGAGGTCGTTGTTGAGCAGGGCCATGCGGGCGGCCTGCTCGCGCTGGTCGGCGTCGAAGGGGGCGATGGACGCGGCGCGTTCGGCCTTTTCCTGTGCCCCCGTGGGGTTGCCGGACTTGGCGTAGAGGTCGGCCAGTGCGGCGGCGTAGGCGGGGGTGTGGATCTCGCGGGCGTCGAGGAACTCGAGGTGCGGGATGGCGCGGAGGCGTTCGTCGAAGGACTCGGCGGCGAGGTAGTGGCGGGCGAGGCGGCGGTGCGGGGCGTCGTCGGGCGGGCGAACGGCGATCATGCGTTCGAGCAGGGCGATCTGTTCGTCGCTGAGGCGCTCGTCGGCACGCATGAGGGCGAAGGCGAGTTTGAGGTCGAGCAGTTCGGGGTGATCGGGGTACTCGGCGAGGAGTTCGTCGATCAGTTGCTCGGGCGGGGTGGCGTCGGGGTCGTCGGGGCCGCCCATGAAGCCGGCGAGGAGCTCGTCGGCGGGGGGCAGGTCGTCGGGGAGGATCAGGCCGCGTTCGAGGAGCTGGTCTCTGGCCCAGGGGGTGAAGGCTTCGAGGAAGGATTGCGGGGATTCGGCGAGGACCTGTTCGAAGGCTTCGACGGCCGACGCGCCGGCGGTGGAGGCGTCCATGATGGCGCGGGGGGCGTCGGGCCCCCACCGCTCGACGATGTACTCGAACATCCACGCGCCCTGGGCGTAGGCGAGCGAGCGGTCCTGCGGGCGCTTGGGGCGGACGAAGGCGATGTTGATCTGTTCGAGGTCGAAGAGCTCGTTGTTGGTGTAGGCGCTGGCGAGAAGGCGCCAGGTGCGCATGTCGCGGGGGCTGTCCTCGTTGAAGACGGCGTTGGCCTCGGTGAGCCAGTGGATGATGCGGTTGCGGGTGCGGGCGAGGTTGACGGTGTGGGTGTATTCGTGCTGGAGGACGCGTTTCCAGTCGAAGGGGCCGACGGTGAACTTGGGGCCTTCCTGGGGTGATTCGATGGCGATGATGGGGCCGGTGGAGGCGGCCATGGTGTGGATGGAGGGCATGCCGCCGATGCGGACGGCGAACCACTCGTGGTTGGGCATGAGTTCGATGGTGGTCTTGCGGGCAGGCTCGAAGTCGACTCCGCCGGGGGCGTCGGAGCAGACGCGGGCGTGCAAGGCTTCCATGGCGACGGCCATCTCGGGGGCGAGGGCGGCGTCGATGCCGGGCTTGAAGCGGATGACGAAGTGGTCGGTCTCGATGGTCTGGTAGGTGGCGAGTTCGGTGACGAGAGTGAGGGAGTTCTGGGCGCGGAGATCGAAGGGATCGCGGGCGAGGGCCTGCTCGAGCTCGGCCCGTGCGGCAGCGTCGTCGCCGGCCTGGACGAGCATAAGCCCGCGCTCGAGTCGCGGGAGCGCCCAAGCGGGGGCGCGTTCGATGGCGCGCTGGAGGTAGGCATCGGCGAGGTCGTACTGGCGGGCCTCTGCGAGGGTGCGCCCGACCCAGACGAGGGCGTCGGGCAGGGCGGGGCTGCGCCGGTCGAACTCGGCGAGGAGGGCCTCGGTCGCGTCGGTGTCGAAGGTGGCGGACTCGGCGGCGGCGCGGATGGCGAGCAGCTCGTGGCGCTCGGGCATCGCGGCGATCGCGGGGGCGAGGGCGTCGATGGCATCCTGTGGATCGCGGCGGCGGAGTGCGGCGCGGGCTCGGAGGGCCGCGCCATCGGCGGAGGGGCGGGCGCCGTCACCGGGGGCCAAGGCGTCGAGACGGTCGGCGATGGACTCGGAGGTGTCGAAGTCGAAGGCATCGACGGCGATATCTCCGAGCAGACGCCACGCGGCGGCGGAGCGGGGGTTGAGGGTGAGGGCTTCCTTGGCGGCGTTGCTGGCTTCGGGGAGGTTGTGGCGGGCGTAGAGGAGCTCGGCTTCGGCGAGGCGGGCGTCGAAGTTGAGGCGGTCGGCGTCGCGGGCGCGGGCGATGCGGGCGAGCAGGGCGCGGTTGAAGCCCTCGGAGTCGGTTGGAGTCTTGAGTCGGGTCAGGGCGAGGGCGGCGCGGACGGACTCGGGTTCGTCGGTGGTGGCGTTCATCGCACGCTCGTAGGCGGCGACGGCGTCGGCGGGGCGGGCGAGGAGTTCGAGGGCACGGCCGCGGATGCGCTCGGCCCGAGGGGTGGATTGCTCGGCGAGTGCGTCGAGGGCTTCGGCCGGACGGCCGAGATTGAGCAGCGCGGTGGCGCGATCGGTGGCGGGCGCAGCGGGATCGGTGAGGAACGGGTCGTCCCACGCGTGGGTCATGACGAGGGCGCGTGCACGGCGGGCAGGGTCGGCGAGATCGGCGGGGGTCCACCGACCGTGAAGGATTCGGAGATCGGCGCGTTCCTCGTCGGTGAGGAACTCGGCGTCGATGCGGGCGCGGACGGCCGGGGATGGCCGGAGGTCTGGTGTCTCGACGGTCTCGGCGTCGGGTCGCTCTTCGGGGGCGAGCTCGCGCGGCTGGGTGGTCGGCTCGGATGTCGGATCTGCGGCGGCATCGGTTGGGGGATCGGGGGCGAGGGATGGCTCGACCGCGGGCTGAGCGAGCGCAGCGGGGAGGGCTGCGGTGAGGATGAGCAGGGCCGGCGCGATCACCCGTCGGCCCTTCCACGCCACGGGGAGACCTGGACCTGCCAACCGGAGCCCGGCTCGGGGGTGGTGGTGTCGAAGATGGTCTCGGGGAGATCTTCGTTGATCTTCACGGCGAAAAGTTCGGCGATCTGGAGGTCGCCGGTCCACTCGGTCTTGACATAGAGCCGGGGGAGCAGGGTGTCGGGATCGAACCACATGCGGACGGACTCCCAGTCGTCTTTGGCCGGGGAATCGGGCTTTGGGGTGAGTTCGAGCTGGACGCAGTTGCCCACAAGGCGCTGGAGACCGGCCAGGTCTGGGTTGTCGGCGAGCCCATCGGCGGCGTCGTGGACGGTGGCGTTGTAGTCCTTGAGGATGCGATCGGCGTCGTCGCCGACGGACACCCAGAACGGGGCATCGCGCATGAGATCCATGGGATCGAGCGTCTGACCGACGGGCACGATCTCACGCTTGATGAACTGGCGTTCCTCGGGGTGGCGTTCGACGAGCCAGCGGCCGTCGAAGATGTAGTGCTCCTCGATGTCTTGGACGCGGGCATCCATCTGCAGTTGCGTGAAGCGGACGGCGTAGAGGCGGCGATCGGGGGTGTCCTCACCGCGGGCCGTTTTGAGTGCAAGTTTGCCGAGCCGTCGTTGGGTATCGCCCTGGAGGGCCTGGATGGCGGTGAGGCGGACATCGCCGGTGAGAGTTTCGATGCTCGCATCCCGCTTGGCGAGTGCGTCGAGCAGCTCGGTGGCGTTGGCGAACGCGGGGGCGGCTGGCTCGGCGGGCGGCTGCGAATCCGGCTGCGGATCGGCGGTGGGCTGGATGGCGAGCGTAGGGAGCGCGGCGAGCCAGGCGATCAGGGTGGTGGTAAACGGGGCGGGCATGGAGCCTCCTCAGCCGGTTGAACCGGCGGGGGGTGGAGCGGGTTCGATGGTGCCGAGCACGCAGGAGGGGTCGTCGAGGTAGGTCTGGCAGATCGTCGCGGCGGCGATGGCGTCGCGGCGGAGTTTCTTCTGCTTGTGGGTCAGGCCGGACTGGGCCATGCGGGCGTCGGCGGCGATGGTGCTGCGTCGCTCGTCGATGAGGAGCACGGGGTGGTCGAGCTCTGACGCCAGGCGGGCGGCGAAGGCTCGGACGAACTTGGCGCGTGGGCCTTCGGAATCGTCCATGTTGAGGGGCAAACCCATGAGGATGGTCGCGTGTTCCATCTCGCGTGGACCGCCGAGGATGGCGGCGGCCTGACGGGCGATATCGCGAAGGAGGGCGTTTCCGTGCTCGCGGGTGATGGGCGTCTCGATGAGGGCCGCGGGTGCGGCGATGTTCGTGATCCGGTCGCCCAAGGCGAGTCCGGTCCGCGCGTCTCCGAGATCGATGGCGAGCACCCGCACGGGTGATTGTTGGCGTGCGGGATACCCTCTGATATGACCACGAAGACCGAGCCCATTTTTGAGCCGCTGCCCATGCCCGCGATGACCCCCACCCTTTCCGGGGTGGGATCCACAGATGGGCGGCTGCCTGTGCGCGTGAAACGGCTGGACGCCGGTGCGACCCTGCCTGCGTATCAGACCGAGGGGGCGGCGGGGATGGACCTGGCGGCGTGCCTGAACCGGCACGGGCTGGGGGCGGAGGTGGTGATCGAACCCGGGGCGATCGCGAAGATCCCGCTGGGGTTCGCGGTGGCGATCCCGCCGGGCTACGAAGGGCAGGTGCGCCCGCGTTCGGGGCTGTCGACCAAGCACGGCGTGACGGTGCCGAACGCGCCGGGGACGGTGGACTCGGACTACCGCGGCGAGATGTTCGTCGCGTTGATCAATCTCGGGCGTGAGGCGCACACGGTGCGTCACGGGGACCGGATCGCGCAGCTGGTGATCGCACCGGTGACGCACGCGCGGATGGTTGAGGTGGATGAGCTCGACGGCACCACCCGCGGGACGGGCGGTTTCGGCTCGACCGGTCGGTGATTCGGGCGCTCAGTTGGCTTCGGACTCCGGCGAACCCACATAGATCACGAAGTGGGCGCGTCCGACATCTTCGACGCGGAGGGACTGGGCCGGCTCGTCGATGATCGAGATGATGATGATGTTCTGGTCGGGCAGGAGTCGCTGGGCGATGGCGTCGGTGAGCGCGGACTTTGACGGCTCGGTCCCGTAGTCCGAGTGGAAGCTGCCGACGACATGGACAACGGGCTCGCCCGCGGGGATGGCTTCGGCGATGGAATCGGCCATGGTGGCGTCCCAGAGATACTGGGCGCGGAGGAAGGCTTCTACGGACATGGCGGGGTCGTCGCCGTGGCCGCCCATGCCGCCCATGATGGCACGGAAGCGGCTGGTGTATCCGTTCTCCGGGATGCTGTCGGGGATCACGAAGAGGCGGCGTTGTTCGGCGGTGAGGTTTCGGAGGCGCTCGTAGCCCTCGGTGCGGGCGAGCCGGGCGTAGCGGCGTGGTGCGTTGGCGGCGATGACCGGTCGGCCGGCGAGGCGGGCGGCCTCGATCATCTGGCGGTGCCCGGGGGGGTTGTTGGAGTCGGTGCGAAAGGTGGCGGCGTTGAACTCGTCGGCTGAGGTAATGCCGGCCAGGTAGTCGTCGAGGGCGGCCTGGTGGTCACGCTCGTAGAACTCCATCGAGAGTTGGGCGCGGGGGTTGCGGGCGAGGACATCGTCGAAGAGTTCGGCGGCGACGGCCAGACCGAGGGGGTGGCCGTGGGTTTCGCCGATGAGGACGACGGAGGCTTGGGCGCATGCATCGACGAGTGCGTCCCAGGGGACCACGCCGGTGGCGTCGCCGGAGAAGACCGGGATCTGACGCGGGGCTGGAAGCTCGGCGGCTTGGCGTTTGGGGGCCTGGCAGCCGGTCAGCCCAGCGAGTGCGAGGGCCGAGGCGGCGATGGTGACGAGCGTCCGTGCCTGCATGATGTCGTCTCCCGTGATTGGGCCGGTGGGGGGACCGCCCGAGGCTCAGGCGGTGGGCCGAATCGAAGGCGCGTTGGCGGTGGCCGGACCACCCCCCAGCCCGAGGGCATCGCGGACGGCCGCCTGCATGTCGTAGACCAGCCCGAACATGAGGGGGACAAGGACCAGGGTGAAGACGGTGGAGACGATCAGCCCCCCCACCACGACCGAGCCCAGCCCGCGGTACATCTCTGATCCGGCGCCCGGGAAGAGGACGAGGGGCAGCATACCGCCGACGGAGGTCAGGACGGACATGAAGATGGGGCGGATGCGGGTGCGGACGGACTCGGCGATGGCGTCGTTGGGTGCGAGTTGCTTTTCACCCTCCGCGCCACGGATGAAGTTGAGGGCTTGGTGGACGATGAGGATGGCGTTGTTCACGACGACGCCGATGAGGATGACAAAGCCGAGCATGGTCAGCACATCGAGCTGCTGGGGTGCGATGGTCGGGTCGTTCATCGTGATGTCGTGGACGATGCGCAGGCCGGCGAAGCCGCCGACGACGGCGAGCGGCACGGAGAACATGATGATCAGGGGCAGGAGGAAGCTCTCGAAGAGCGAGCACATGAGCAGATAGGTGACGAAGAGGGCCCAGACGAAGCGGGCGAGCAGGAACTGGGGGTTGTTGCCGAGGAGGAGCAGGAACACACCCACGGTCATCGCGAGCAGGATCATCCCGGCCATCCCGTACAGGCCCTGGCGGATGTTCTTGCCGGATCGGGCGAGCACCACGATGCCTCCCGCGAGACCGGCCAGCACCAATCCGACCGAGAGCAGCGAGGCCGCACGGCCGATGGTGGTATCCGATGCTTCGGGCTTGGCACCGAACAGGGCGGTGCGGACCTCGTCGAGCTTGGCGGCGGTGCCTTCGAGCCGGACACGCATGGTGCGGTCAATCAGTCCCTGCGCACGGGCGGGCTCGATGACATTGCTCGTCAGCCAGTCCATCACTTCCTCGATGGCCTGACCTTCGGGCGGGCGGACCTGGATGGTGACTGACTCGAGTTCCTCGATGCGCTTGATGGACTGCGGGGCGAGCGTGGGCACGAACTCGACGACGGAGTCGAGGGGCACGACAGGGCCCGCTGGCGTAGCGATGGGAATATCGCGGAGGGCTTCCTTGGTGTCGAGCCGCCCGCCGGACGGCAGCACAACCAGATCGATGGTCTCTCCGTTGAGTTTGTAGTCGCCGACGAAGGCGCCGTCGAACAGGGCGCGGACGGCGATGCCGAGGGCCTCGGTGGTCAGACCGAGTTCGCGTCCGCGGTCGTTGAGACGGATCTGGAGTTCCTGCTCCTGCAGGTTGAAGTTGGCGGGATCGGGGCGGACATTGCCGTAGCCGTAGTGGGCACCGGCGACACCGAAGATGTAGCCGGCGGCGGCGTTGACGCGGTCGAGGCGGGGACCGGAGATTTCGAGATCGATGGAGTTGCCGGAGCCGCCGCCGGGGCCGCGTCCGAAGAGGGAGGACTGTGAGGCTCCGCCGAAGGAATCGGGGATGGAACCCATGGCGTTGGTGAGGAGCTGGCCGACGGGGATGACGACCTGTTCGTCCTGCGAGGTGGCGCCGACGAACATGTTGGTGCCGAAGGCGCCGATGAAGAAGTTCTGGACCGGGACGGGATCGAACGGGGGGGGCGGCGGGACCTCGGGGTCGTAGGACGGGCGGAAGATGGGCGGGAGTGACGCGACGGTTTCGGGCCGAGTGATGTCGGCCTTGGTGTAGGGGAGGACCTTGGCCTCGATCCGGCTGGCGATTTCGGTCTTCTGCTCGAGGGACAGCCCGGGGGGGATGAGAAGGCCGCCGAAGACGAGGTTGCGATTGCCGGCGGGGAGATAGTCCATCGGCGGCATGAGCTTGAGAGCCCCGACGAGGCTGGCTGCGGTCATGATGATGATGACGAGCGGGCGGACGGTCCAGCCTCTGAAGCCGGAGTTCATCCAGCGGACGGCGTCGCCGATCGCCTTGTTGAGCAGGGCGAGGAGTGGGACGAGGCCGAAGAGAGCATCGATGGCGCGACCGGGGCGAGTGTGGGGCTTCGTGTTGCGGAGGAAGAGTGCGCCGGCGGCCGGGATGACCGTGATCGAGACCAGAAGCGAGAGCGTGACCGAGGCGACCACGGCCAACGCGATGTCGCGGAAGAGCTGGCCGGCCTCTTCCTGGATGGTCAGGATGGGGATGAACACGGCGGCGGTGGTGAGCGTGGAGGCGAGGACGGCGCCCCAGACCTCCTTGCCGCCGATCCACGCGGCGCGGGCGGGCGGATCACCGAGCTGGAGCCGGCGGTAGATGTTCTCGAGCACGACGATGGCGTTGTCCACGACCATGCCGACCGCGAAAGCAAGCCCCGCGAGCGAGATGATGTTGAGTGTCCGCCCCATCGCAACCATCACCAGGAAGGTGCCGATGACGGAGACGGGGATCGCCACCAGCACGATGAGCGTGGGACGGATGGCTCGGAGGAACACGAGCAGAACCACCGCCGCGATCGCTCCGCCGATGTAGAGATTGGAAGTGACCAGACCGACGGCGGAATCGATGTAGGTCGTCTCGTCGTAGACCTGACGGATCCGTAGGTCGGGGCCGACGGGCTGGCCGTCAACGATGCCGCCGAGGGTCGGCAGGATCTCGGCGCGAATCTCGTCCAGACGCTTGCGGACATCAGCCATGATGTCGACGACATTGGCACCGGACTGGCGGATGATGTTCATCGCGAGGGCCGGGTGACCGAAGGTGCGGGCGAATCCACGCTGCTTCTCATAAGACACTTCGACCTGCGCCACATCGCGGACATAGACGGGCCTGCCGTCGCGGTAGGCCACGATGGTGTCGAGGATCTGGGTCGGATCGGTGTATTCGCCGACGAGGCGGACGCGGTAGTCCCGCTTGCCCTCGGCGATGGAGCCCGCGGAGACATTCCGGTTTTCGGAGCGGAGTGCGTTGACGACATCGATGTGATTGAGTCCGCGCTGTGCGAGCGCGGTGGCATCGGTCAGGACCCGGACCTCGCGCTCACGCCCGCCGTAGATGTTGACCTCGGCGACGCCGTCGATGCGTTCGAGGTATGGCTTGACTTCCTTGTCGAGCGCATCGTAAAGGGTGGTGATATCGAAGCTGGGATACTGGGCGGCCTTGTCCTCGGGCAGATCGATGATGATCCATGCGATCGCATTCTCGCTGGCGCCGTCTGCGGCCTTGATGCGGGGCTCCTCGACCTCGTCGGGATAGTCCTCGACCTGGCGCAGCGAATCGGAGACTTCCTGCAGGGCGCGGCTGATATCGGCGCCGAGGTTGAACTCCAGAGTGATATCGCTGGTGCCCTCCGAAGAAACCGAGATCATTTTGCGGAGATTGGAGACATTTTTGAGCTCCTCCTCCTGATTCTTTGTGATCTCGTCGACGACCTCCTGCGGGGAACGGCCCGGCCAGACGGTGTTGACGGTGATGATGGGCGGATCGACGGTGGGCGTGAGCTGCACGGGGATGACCGTCAGACCGATGAGCCCGAACATGACCACGAGGATGACGCCGACGGCGACCGAGACCGGCTTCGAGATCGAGAGTTTGACGATGTCCACGGGATCAGCCCTCCCCGCCGGCGGCGCCCGGGGAACGCTGCGCGGCCGCGGCCTTCTGACGCTCAGCGATCTCGGGGAACTCATCCGCGTTGAGGACATTGAGCGCCTGGGTGGGGAACATGCGTTCGTTGCCTTCCACGACCACCAGCATGCCGGGGCGAAGCACCGGTGACCTGATCGCGATACGCCCGTCGGCGGCGAACAGACGCTGGATCGGGGCGACCTGGGCTATACCACCGGCATCGAAGTAGACGAACTCTCCGGCGGCGTTGCGGAGGATGGCGTCTTCCGAGATGGTCAGGGAGGGCATCTCATCGCCGGTAGGAACCAGCGCGGTCAGCGACATGCCCGGGCGGAGACGGTTCTTTTCGTCGGTGACCCGGACCCGGATGGGGAAGAGTCGGCTGAGGCTGTCAGCCTCCGGGACGATCTCGATGAGTTCGCCGTAAAGACGCTCGCCGAGGGCGGGGATATTCAGTTCGATCCGTGCTCCGGGACCGGAGAGAGCCGCCACGGATCGCTCGGGAATGTCGGCTCTTGCTTCGAGCTCGGTGAGCGAGATGATGGTGACGATCGGCTCGCCGGTGGCGACCCACTGGCCAATCTCGACGTGCTTGGAGATGACACGCCCGTCGAATGGGGCTCGGATGGTCATGTCTGCGAGGGTTCGCTGGGCGAGCGCGAGCTCGGCCTTCTCGGTGCTCAGGGTGGCCTGGGCCTCGGCGAGTTGGGCGCGGCGGGACTGCACCAGCGTGCGTGCCTCATCGAGTTCGCCCTCGCCGACCGAGCCGAGGTTCGCCAGTTTCTCGTACCGTTCGAGGTCGCGCTCGGCGCTGTCGAGCTCAGCCCGACGCTGATCGATGACCGCCTCATCCGCTTGGATGCGGGCCTTCCAACGGTCGACCTCGAGCCGGGCCCTGTGGTCGTCGAGCCGGGCGATGGGCTCGCCCTTCTTGACGGCGTCGCCGGGCTCGAGATTCAGCTCCACCACGAGCCCGGGTTCCTGCGTGGCGACCGCGGCGCGTCTCAGCGACACGATCTGCCCGGTGGCTTCTCGTTGCTGGCGGACGACTTGTTCGGTCACGCGGTCCAACATCACATTGGCAGCGGGCTGGGCGAGGGCGCAGCTCGCCGCCAGCGCGATACCCGCGGCGGCTCGGAACATCATCGGCTTGGCTCCTGGGTGGGTGGGGTCCGTGGGGTCTGGTGTTCGAACTCGGACTCAATCCGGGCGGTGCTGCGGATCATCCGCTCGAGCACCTCGGTGGTCCGTGCAATGTCTTCGTCGGTCAGGGATTCGGTCATTCGATCGCCGCATTCATCTGCCGCGGCGTCGCAGGTGCTCACGCGTTGGATGCCGGTCTCGGTCAGCGATACCCGCACGGTGCGTCCCGGGCCTGTCGTGTCCCGAGTGACAAGGCCTTCTGCCTCGAGGCTCGAAACCATGCGGCTGACATTCTGTGGGGAAATCATCAGGCGGTCCGCGATCTGCGAGATGGTCAGGGGCTCTTCTGCGTCACGCACGACCACCAGCAGCAACCACCGGGCGCCGGTCATGCCCGCGGGCTGGGCGACCCGGTCGATCACCCGCATCATCATGTGGCTCATGATGTAAATGGCCCGCATGAGCGCACATCGGGGCGGCAGCTCGGTCGAGAGCGCGTCAAGCCCGCAGAAGGGGGCCCGGACGGGTGCATTGTCTGCGGGATGGGCTTGGGGGGAACTGTCCGGCATCGGCGAGTCATTCTCTCAACATGTTGCGTCAGGTCAAGCCCGGCGTGGTCCGGACCCGCTCCGGAGCGGAAGATTGGAGGGATTACCCGTCTCGTGGAGAGCCAGAGTGGCCACCGCGCGGCTAGCGATTGATGAACTCCTAGAAAGCAATTTCGTGGTGTTTCGCGGGGCGAAAGGGACGAAAATACTGTGTTTACAGCGCGCAAAGAGATCGCGCTGGCGGATAGCATCCGTCTCGGGGCGGGCACGGTCCTGCACGATGAGTACGACCGACGCGGCCGCGTCGATGCTGGGCTTGAACGAATGCCGGACAGAAACGCGACCACTCCCGCACAACCCCCCGAACGCGTGACCCTGGCCCGGGTGGCCGAGCTGGCGGGGGTCGCGGAGTCCACGGCATCCCGGGTGATCAACGGGTATACCGAGAACTTCCGCGTCCGCCCCGAGGTCCGATCGCGCGTGCTCGAAGCGGCCAAGAAGCTCAACTACCGACCGAACCCCATGGTCCGGTCGATCAGCGCCAAGAAGACCAACCTTGTCGCGGTGGTGGGCTGGGCGTCGGACGGCGTGAACCGCTCGGCGCTGGCAGAGGCTGTGCGGGTGCTCAAGGCGGGCGGCAAGCATGTGTGCACGACCTTCCTCGACCCTGACTACAGCGGACACGAGTTGCCGAGCTGGCGTGTGGACGGGGCCATCGCCCTGCAGGTGCGCGAACCGGCGGATGTCGTCGAACTCGAGCGGCAGGCGCTGCCGTATGTCTCGATCAACGGGCACGCTGGCCCCGGTGGCGACGCGATCACCTTCGACGAAGCCCAGGGCACGGAGCTGGCGCTCGAGCACCTGGTTGGTCTGGGGCATCGCAAGTTCGCGTACTGCTTTCTTGACAGGCTGCGCCCGTCGCCGCGGGGCATCCGCCATGCGGCGGTGAACAAGCGGCGGGACGCGATGATCGACTGGCTGGGCGCCCGCAACCTGCCTACCCCGACCGGCACCGACGCGTACGGGCTGGACACGATGCAGTTCTGCCGCGAGTGCATCATCGGTGCGGGTGTGACGGCCGTGATCGCATTCGACGATGTGGTGGCGTCGTACCTGATCCAGTCGCTGAACGCGCTGGGCAAGGGCGTGCCCGAGCATGTCAGTGTTGTGTCGTTCAACGACGAACTGCCCAGCCGCATGGCAAGCCCGCCGCTGACGACGGTCGCCCTGCCCGCAGCCGAGGCCGGGCGCCGGGCCGGTGAGATGCTGCTCGAACGCCTGGGCAGCGATCAGCCCATCGAGCACCGGGACATTGTGCTGCCGGAAACACTGATCGAACGGAAGTCGACGGGCCGCCCGGCGGTCTGATGGGCGGCTCACCCATGGGTTGTTCGGACCGATAACAGCCCTGTGAGGTTGGCGCAACTCTGCTGTCACACTTGCGCGCGTGGCCTGCCGAAACTCTGCTTCGGGAGGGCCGCCGTGGAGAGTTTCGATATCGCCTTGCTGCTGTTTGGTGGCCTCTTCCTTCTCGCGCCGCTGGAGCTCCGGCGTGATCGGGCGCGCATGGATGCACGTCGCGGATTTGCCGAAGGCGTCGTCATCGGGCACGAAAGCCGGCGCACGATTCATGACACAGATCACACCACCACGCACCGGCCGGACACCCGCCACGCCCGAATCGCTTTCGAGATAGACGGCATCCGCCACGAGTGTGTCTCGAGCGTCGGCGCGTCGTTCAACATCCATCGGATTGGTCAACGCGTGATGGTGCGATTCGACCCCGACGACCCTACCAACGCAGACATCGCGCACGGAGCCGGATCGGATGCCGCCATGCGACTGCTGATTCTCGGCTTCCCGATTGTCGGCGTCTTGATGATCGTCTTCGCCGCGATGCGCCTGTTGCCCTAACCGCGCTCGGTGGAGAGCGGCGCGGCCGCGGCTCCGCATTCCGGGCAGGCGACAGCCCGACCGATGCCCGCCCGCCAATAGCCGCACGCAGGGCACAGGTCATAGCCCCGATCGCGCAGCTCGGAATACACCAGTCGAGTGTACTTGCGGCGGTAGACCAGCCAGAACGCCGCGCCATAGAGCAGCCCGCTCCCGATCGCCAGGGGGATACCGCTCGGGTCGAAACCCAGCCGTGCCAGGACCCGGTTGGCCGCGAACATCACGAGGATGGCGCCGAAGGCGGGCAGGACAAGGACCGCGACATCGATCGCGGTGAGCCGTTTCGGGTCGATGCATCGCCGATGGGCCGAACGCATCGCGGCCTGCCGGTCCTCCTGCGGTATCGGAATGCCGGGATCGATGGGATCGTGCACGGATGGAGTCCAGGTGACTCGGGTGAGTTCGGCGATGGCGGAGTGGGTCTCTGAAACGCGGCGGTTGCAGCCGATCAATCTCCTTCTGGAGTGGATGGAGCCACGACGAACTTGGTCGAGAGGGTGAAGTCAAATCCCTCCGGGAACGCCGTCATGAGCATGGTGAAGGTGCACGGCAGGGCGTACGCGGTCTGACGGATACGCAGATCGACCTCGAGATCGACCTCGGTCCCCGCCGGGAGATCGAGCACCGGGAGGTCGGGGTCATGCCGCCAGTACCAGTTGACATCCTCGCGATTGAGCCCGCGGCGGATCGCGATGTTCGGCGAGCGATCGATCCGGGATCCCCGTTCGACGGACCATGCTTCCTGGCCGTTGATGCGGATCGCGCGGGCCTGCACATCGCTCTGCTGGAAAAGCATCCATCCGTCGCGCGTTCCGAACCACACCGTGCCGTTCACCCGGAACATAAGACGATCGCCCCGGGCCAGTTCCTGCGGGATAGAGAGCCGCAGATCGAGCATGTCGACCAGACCCTCGGCCGCTTCCTGCGGCGTCATCTGGTTGGGATCAAAGCAGTTCCGGAGCAACTGATACCAGTTGCAACTGGAATACAACTCGAACTCTCTGGACTGCCCGACCGCGAGCGAGCGGAGCCGGTCGTGATCCTCGAGCGAGAACCGGCCGGCCTGTGCGCGAAGGGAAAGTTCGGTGAACGCCTTCGCCGATCCTCCGTCGGCGAGGTTGAACAGTCGCCTGTTGGACAACATCGTGTACCAGTCCATCGATCCGCCGCTGGCCACCAGCATCGTCACGGCGGTCACCAACGTGAAACCCGCGAGGGTCAGGCCGGCCGTCAGCCGTGTGCGGTGCGGTTCGCGTCGCGTGCGGCGCACCTGATACGGCGTGGCGATCAGCAGCGAACACTCCGGGCAGGTGATGGGGATCAGGCTCCGGTCAACATCATGACCCGAAAGATCGAACCGGCATCGCGCGCAGTGCGGCGGGCACCGGACACGCGGCCCGAGCAAGCCAAGAAGGGTCAGGGCGGCGGCCGCCAACGCCATGCAGAAGATGATCCCGGTCAGTCCCAGAACGGCCCCCCGATTCGAGTCTGTTCACCGACACTATGCCCGGTTCAGGGTGCGGGTTCGTCGTTCCGGGGCTTTGGCGGGCGGCCGCATTCCGGGCAGGCCTGGGCGTCCGCCAGGTCCCTGCGGTGATAGCCGCACCAGGGGCAGACCGGATACCCCAACCGGGCCAACTCCCGGATGAAACCCCTCTCGGTCGCCCGCGCAACGATCCCGACGCACCCCACGGCGACGATCCCGCCCGCGACCAGCCCGGCCGCGAAACCGGGCAGAATCCAGCCGAAGTGAGCGGCCACTCGCACCGTCAACCACTCCAATCCGATCACGAGCAGGACCAGCGACACCACGATCAGCGTCAACCGGTTCCATCCGCCGAGCGGGGCCACCTGACGCTCACGGACACGGGCGAAGATGGCGTGCTCCTCGGCCCGGGAGATCCCCAACGCCCGAGAGAGGTGGTGGCGTGGCGGCTTCAAGCGGGCCGCTCCCCGGGCTCGGGGTTGGCGAGCACCCAATGTTGCGCAGCCTGCACCGCCGGACGCACGCACCACCGGTCCAACAGCACGAAGCTAAGGACCGCACTCGTGAGGGCGATGCCGGCGACGAGAAGGCCCCATTCGAACGCGATCAGCGAACCAAGGAACATGAGCCCGACCAGCAAGTACATCACGAATCCCAATCGGCTGGCCCGGACCGTGTGCCACGCACGCCGCATGATGCGCACCCGGACCTCGAAGGGCAGCGGCTGATCCGAGACGATGTGGCGGAATCGGAGACGCTCCAGGGTATTGAGGGTGATGATGTCCCACCGCTCCGCGCGCACGCTCGCCCCACACTCGGAACACAGACCAGGCTCGCCCCCCGCGACCGTCGGATAGCCGCATCGCGGGCAGATTTCGAGACCTCTTCGGATGATGGCCTCGAAGATCGCTCGGCGAACGCCGAGCCGCAGCCTGATAAGAACGAAGAACACAAACGCCGCACACGCGAACGGCCAGAAGATCGCCGCCACCGTCCACCGCGGCCAACCGAATGACTGAACACCGGTCGCGATCAGCCATAGGACGGCTTGAAACACGATCAGCGAGAACGCGATCCAGAGCACCGTGTTCTGGCCGCGCTCCCTGAACAGCGCCCGCCCCTCTTCAACGGCACGCTTCCGGTTCTCCGGCGTCAGCGGCAGATCAGGCGGAATGACGCGCGCGAAAAGCCGCCACATCACCGATCACCCCGTGCGCAGGCCCCGCATTCCGGACACGGAGACCCATCGTCCAACTCAGCCCGGTTGAACCCGCAAACACTGCAGACCTCAAAGCCATGGAATGCGAGTTCTGAGAACAGCGCGGACCTCCACTCGGGCCGCAACCACCACGAAAGAGCGAGCCCGGGTATCGATCCCAGGAGAGGCAACATGAAGGCGACAAGCATCATCACCGTGGGCAAGGATGCGGCACTCAAACTCTTCAAAATCGGGATCAGTGTGAACGGAAATGACACACCGACGACAGCACTCAAGACCAAAAGGACCACTATCTTTCGCATCGCAGTCCGGTGCGTGAGCAGACGCCTGCTCGCTCCGTGCATCACAATGCGTCGCTCATCGCGTGACAGGCCGAGCTCCTTCAGAACGGCACCACCCCACATCGCTTACTCCGCGAACATCGCCTCGACAAACCGCTCCGGGTCGAAGGGCTCCACATCATCCGGCGTCTCGCCGACACCGATGAACTTGACCGGGATGTCGGTCGTGTGGCGCACCGCCACGACGATGCCGCCCCGTGCCGTGCCGTCGAGCTTGCTGAGGAAGATGCCGGTGACACCGGCGGCCTTACCGAACTCCTCGGCCTGGCGGAGGGCGTTCTGGCCGCTGGTGGCGTCGAGGACCAGCAGCACCTCGTGCGGCGCGCCGGGGATCTGCTTGTCGACCACGCGCCGGATCTTGGAGAGCTGGTCCATCAGCCCGGCCTGTGTGTGCAGGCGTCCGGCGGTATCGAGGATCAGCACATCCACGCCGCGGGCCTTGGCGGCGGCGCAGGCGTCAAACGCGACGGAAGCGGGGTCGCCGCCCTGCTGACCCTTGACGACGGCGACACCGAGACGCTCGCCCCAGATCTCCAACTGGCGGACGGCCCCGGCACGGAAGGTGTCGCACGCACCGAGCAGCACGGTCTTGTTCTCGCTGCGGAGCAGGGCGCACAACTTGGCGATCGAAGTTGTCTTGCCGACACCGTTGACACCGGTCATGAGGATGACCGTCGGGGCGGTCTCGGCCAGGCGGAGGGTGCGATCGCGCTCGGGCCACATGGCCTTGATCTCGCGTTTCAGATGCTCGAGGACATCCTCGCCCCTCGTGAGCTTGCCGGCCTTGTAGTCCACGCGGATCGATTCGATCAGGTCGCGTGTCGCGGCGACGCCGACATCCGACTGGATCAGCCGTTTCTCGATTTCCTTGATCAGCGCCTCGTCGAGCGTGCGACCGGTCAGGATCGAGCGGAGCGACGAGACGAACGCGTCGCGCGTCTTGGTCAGACCCTTCTTGAGCCGGTCCGTGATGGCGCGGAACAGGGCCATGTCAGGCGGTCTCGGCTTCTGTCTTGGCGTCAGCGTTGGATGGATTCTCGGCCAAGACCTTCTTGAGGATCTTGTCCAGCACCGCGTTGACGAACTTGGGCGAGTCGGCGGTCGAGAACTGCTTGGCCAGCTCCACGCCCTCATTCACCACGGCCTTGGGCGGCGAGCCCGCGTACATCTCGAAGTAGCACAGACGCAGCACCGCGCGATCCACCGCGGGCATGCGGTGGGCGGGCCACTCCGGGGCCAACTCGGCGAAGGCGGCGTCGGCCCTGGCCCGCTCGTTCCACGCGTTCAGGGCGATACGCATCGCCCTATCGCGGTCGGCGTCGGTGAAATCGCGCCCGGCGTCGGCGAAGGTCAGGCCCTCCTCTGCCAGCGAATCGAGATCGTCGAGCGAAGCACGGATCGATGGGGCGTCGTCGCCCTTCAGCGCGTCGAGCTGGTACAGGGCGAGCAGCGCGAGCCGGCGGATATCACGAGGGGTAGCCATGTCAGGAACGGGCTCCGCGGAGGGTGGTATGGCCGCCGGCCTTGTCGGGCACGGGCAGATGAATCGTGTGCCGGACGGGCATCGGGCCATGGCGGAGGGTCCCCACCGCGTCCGCGGCGTCAAGGGCGGCGTGCATCGCCTCGGCGCCCTTGTTGCCCTTGTCGCCGGCCGCACGGGCCTCGGCCTGGACCGCGTTCAGCGTCGTCAGCACACCGAACGCCACCGGCACGCCGGTCTTGACCGTGATCTCGCCCAGCCCGTGGGCGACGGCCCGGGCGATGTGCTCATCGTGCGGGGTCTCGCCACGGATCACGCACCCGAGGCAGACGACCGCCCGGTGCCGCTCTGCCGCGGCCGACGCCAGCGCGATCAGCTCATACGCACCGGGCGCTTCGACGATCGACAGAGTGGCCGGGTCGCCCCCCCGCTCGGTGTAAGCACCGACCGCCCCGGCGAGCATCGCGCTGGTGATCGATTCGTTGTACCGCGACACCACAATCGCAACGGGATGGACGGGCCTGGCCATGGACGGGGATCGTAGGGCCCACCCTGCGAAACGGTCGGCATCAGGAGCATCCGGGCCGATACCATCAGCCCGTGCGTCGAATCGTCCTCGAGATCGCCCCCGTGCTCCGCCTGGCGCGGGTCTCCACCGCGTTCGGCGCGGTCGGCGGCGTGTGGCTGACCGTCCTCTGGACGAAGGCCGTACCCCAGGAACACTCGACCGAGCCGATCACCACGCTGCCGCTCTGGGTGCTGCTGGGCGGGGG
>RFGH01000160.1 GCA_003696675.1 Planctomycetota bacterium | reverse complement strand
GCCCTATCCTCTCCGCCCCCCAACCCCCGCCCCCGCTTGATTTACGCCCGCGGCGGGCAACAATCTCCACCCGGACCCGCCCAGCGCCGTCCCGATCTAAGGCAGAAGGAACCAGACCTCATGGCTCACTCGAACTCGGCCAAGAAGCGCATCCGCCAGAACATCAAGCGCCGCGCCCTCAACCGCTGGCGCTTGCGAACCATGCGTATGGCCATCAAGAACTTCGCCAACAAGATCGCTTCCGGCACTAACGAGGAGGCCATCGCCGCCTTCCGCGAAGCAGCCAAGGTCGTCGACCGCACCGCCCAGAAGGGTGTCATCCACCGCAATCAGGCCGCCCGCCGCAAGAGCCGCATGAACGCCCGGCTCAAGGCCAAGGTCGCCGGCTGAAACCCATCCATCGGGCTGATCGCCACCGTTTGACAAACCCAAGCCCGGCCGCGACGATCGGCCGGGCTTGTTCTTTTCAGCCACCCACGCACTCCAGCGATGACCCCGCGCACCAGCGATCAAGCACGCATCCTGCCCACGAGCGTCGCCCCGGCACGCAGGGGCTATTTCTATCTCTCCTCACGCCCGCTCCATATCCTCCTCTTCCTTCTCCCCGTCGTCATCGCTGCCGAACTCGGCACGCTCGGCCTCGGCGGCGAACGCATCGCCGATCAACTCGCCGCCCACCAGATGCTGATCCGTTTCTTCGATCTCTTCGGCGTCCTCGGGCTGCACCTCCCGGCCCTCGCCATCGTCGCCACCCTGATCGTCCAGCACATCCTCAACCGCGACCGGTGGCGCATCGAACCCATCGTTCCCGCCGCCATGGTCGTCGAGTCCGCCTTCCTCACCGGCCCGCTCCTTATCCTTGTCTTGGTTCTTCAGTCCTCCCCGCCGGCCGTCGCTGGCATCGACGATGCCGTCCTCGCCACCCGCTCCGGCGTCCTGCTCGCCCTCGGTGCCGGGCTCTACGAAGAGGTCCTCTTCCGCCTGGTCCTCATCACCGCCGTCCACTTCGTCGCCGCAGACCTCATCCGAGTCCCGGACAACGGCGCAAAGATCCTCGCCATCACCGTCTCGGCCACCCTTTTCACCCTGCACCACAACCTCGACCCGACCGCCTCCGGCACGATCAATCCTCGTCTGGCAGCCTTTTTCTTCCTCGCGGGCGTCTACTTCGGCATCCTCTTCCTCGCCCGCGGCCTTGGCATCGCGGTGGGGGTCCACGCCATCTATGACCTCCTGGTTCTGGTCGTCATGCCGGGATTCGCCGACAGCGAATAAGCGTGCATCAAGCGCCGACCCGTGGTACGCTACCCGAGGATCACGCCGATCCGCGGAGCCGAGATATGGACCTGCCGTTCGCGATCGATGATCTGTACTCCGCAGGCTGGTGGCCGGGCGACGCCGATATCTGCCTGCAGGCCTCGGACGGACGCTGGTACCCCGATCCCGACCATGCCCTGGCAGCCTTTCTCCGGCTGAATGCGAAACTCACCATGACCCCCCTCACACCCGGCAATGCATGGCGAGCCGTCTGGACCGCCTCGACCGGAGTCTCCGGCACGGTCACGGCCGACGACCGGGCGGCCGCATCCGTCCTCGCATACGCCGCCCTGCTCCGCTTCCAGGTCCCCACGCCCGTCGTCGCAGGTTGACCAACCGCCATCGGCGGTCAAAGATCCCCTCCAGTCCTCGGACCGTACCCGGCCCCATCGTCTAGCCTGGTCCAGGACGTCAGGTTCTCATCCTGAAAACGCGGGTTCGAATCCCGCTGGGGTCACTGCCCGCCGAGCTCACGCTTGGCGGGTTTTTTG
>RFGH01000159.1 GCA_003696675.1 Planctomycetota bacterium | reverse complement strand
GGGGTGGCGGTGGCCACGCGGAGCGACGGGGCGGAAGCCGGCCCGCAGGACGGGGTGGAACTGGCGACGGCCAGCGTCCGTTCGTTCACCATCACGACGCTGGCCAACGGCGAACTGAAGGCCAAGAACCAGCTCGAGCTTCGCAACAAGGTGGATACCCGGACCACGATCCTTGAGATCATCCCCGAGGGCACGATGGCCCGGACGGGAGATGTTCTCGTCAGGCTGAACGACGAGGAGCTTCGCAACCGCATCGCGGAGGAGGAGCTGCAGGTCATCGAGGCACGGACGAACTACGAGAGCGCCCAGACGGCCGAGAAGATCCAGGTCTCGGAGAATGAGTCGAAGCTTCGGGCCGCGGAATCGAAGCTGTCGATCGCGCGTCTGACCTACGACCAGTGGGAGTCCGGCGATGTGGTCAAGCGGCGGCAGGAGCTGCAGTTGGCTCTGGAGCGTGCCCAGAAGAACCTCGAACGGCTCAAGAACAAGTACGAGAACTCGATCGAGCTGTATAAGAAGGACTTCCTGAGCAAGGACGAGCTGGACCGTGACGAGATCGCGTACATCGAGGCGGTGTCTGCCCTGAAAACCGCGGAACTCGATCAGAAGGTCTATGACACCTACCAGTATTACAAGGACGCGGAGGAGCGTCGGCGTGCCGTGGAGGAGGCCGAGGCCGAGCTGGAGCGTGTGAACGAAGAGAACGAGATCAATCTGCGGGCGAAGCAGGCCAACACCATCAATCGCCAGCGTCAGCTGCAACTCCGGGAAGACAAACTGTCCGAGCTGCGCAACCAGATCGAGCATTGCGTGGTGGTCGCGCCGCGGGATGGGCTGGTGGTGTATGGATCGAGCGTGGACAATGACAACTGGCGATGGCAGAACGAGGGCGGGCTGGCCGTCGGCCGCGAAGTCGGGCCGAACGACCTGCTGATCGTGCTGCCGGACACCACCGAGATGACCGCGTCGGTGAAGGTTCACGAATCGATCGCCGGGCGGGTGCGTCCGGGTCAGCCGGTCTCGGTGAAGATCGATGCGGTCGACCAGACGGTCCCCGGGGTGGTGCAGTCGATCGGCGTACTGGCCGAGTCGGGCGGGTGGCGTGACCCGAACCGACGCGAATATACGGTGAAGATCGATCTTGACCCCGACGCGGCGCGTTCGGCGGGCGGGCTCAAGCCGACGATGCGCTGCGAGGCGCGGATCGAGCTGGGTCGCGTCAACGATGTGCTGGCGGTCCCGGTGCAGGCCGTGTTCAACGAAGGCCCGGTACGCTATGTGATCCGTGCTCGCGCCGACGGACGGTTCGACCGAGTGCCGGTGATGCTGGGACGCACGAGCGACACCGATGCCGAGATCCTCAAGGGCATCAACGCCGGGGATCGCGTGCTGCTGCGTGATCCCAAGCCGGGTGAGGTCACCAACCCTTCGTCGTGGGACGAATCGGCCTTGGCGGCCGCGGGGTACATGCTCGACGAGAACGGCAAGCCCGTGATCGACTACGCCGCGATGATGCGTGAGCGGACCGGCGGGCGGCGTCCCTCGGGCGGTGCCCCGGGGGCGGCGCCGGGCGGAAACGGCGGCGCTCCGCGGACCGGACGGCCGCAGGGCTGAGCCGGCCCGTCACGCAGCGGTAGATTTCAGCTCGACGCCCTCCGGGCCTTGCCCGACCGCGCTGTTCATCATTGCCTTCTCGGCGTGGACCAGATCGAACTCGGTGGGAGAGGTCGGATAGAAGTTGAACGGGCGTGTATCAACCCCACCGACCTCGGCGATCACCAGATTGGCTTCCTCGGCCAGGTCGATGCGTTCGCCCAGTTCCTCGTCTTCGAAGTGGGACAGTTCGTGGACCACGGGGCGGCAGGGATCGTGGGCGGACCAGTCGGTCACGACGGCACGCACGCCGTTCGACAGGCGCACCATGGTGCCGGGTGCGTACGCGGGGCATACGGCCAGCAGCGCACGCAGCACGATGGGATCGATCTTGCCCCGGTCAGAACCGGCGATCAGACGGTGCAGCGCAGCCACGGGCGGCAGCCCGGGGCGTTCGTTGGGGTCATCGCCGGGATCGGAGGCGGGGTTGACCAGACGGTCATACATGTCGGCCGCCGCGATGATGCGGGCGTAGATGTGAATCGCGCTGCCCTTGAAAGGCTCACATTCCCCCTGCAGCGTGCGGCGGACGGGAAAGCCCGAACCGTCGTATCGCTGGTGGTGATGCAGGACGCTGGACGCGGCGCTCGGCTCGATGTTGCCGCGGACCATCTCGAACCCGATGCGGACATGCTGACGCCATTCCGGATCGGCCTCGTCGCGGGTGGCACGCCATCGCTTCAGGACCGGTTCGGGCAGTCGGGTCATGCCGATGTCGTGCAGCATCGCGGCGACGCCCAGGTTGGTGACATCCTTGGCGTGTGCGGCGGAGACGCGGGACCGCTCGCGCAGCATATAGAAACCCAAACGCAGACCCATCAGCAGCGCGATGAAGCCAACATTGGCGCCGTGGCGCATGGCGGGCTTGCCGGCATCGACCAGCTCGCCGACGAAGATGGCCGAGTCGCTGTCGCAGATCAGTTTCTGGACCAGGCCGCCCATGGCGGCGCGGTATGCGGGGAAATCCAGCTTGGCATGGGCCGACCTGCCGACCGCCTCGAACGCGGCGCAGACCTCACCGGACATTTCGGCGCGGGCGGCGGCAACGCCGGGGGAGACGAACCTCGAGATCAGTTCCAGCTTCGGGTAGCGGATCCAGACCTCGGGGATGCGCATCTCACGCAGCCGGTCGATGCCCCGGCGCTCGAGCTCGGCCCCGGCCCGCAGCAGGACGGTCCGGGGGTTCTCGGGGTGGAACACCGGCATGGCCAGCGTCATCCCCGGCTCGGCTTGGGACATCGGGACTCGCAGCATGGTTGTACCGCCCGCGCCAGGTCCGCGGGAACTCCTCCACGGACATCATCGGATTCGCCGGGCGCCTGCTTCGGAGGGCGGCTGAGAATCGTGGGAATCAGGGTGTTTCCACGAGGATCGCATAGAGCAGGTAACCCACATAGACGAGGTAACCCGTGAGGAAGATGACGCCGGCGATGCGTCCGATCATGTGGCGTACCAGGGCGAAGAACATGAAGAGCACGGTGACTCCCCCCATCGCGTGCAGGTGGATCGCCATGGCGTCTGGCATCTGCAGCGGGCGGAGCAGGGTGCAGATGCCCAGCACGCACAGCAGGTTGAAAACATTCGATCCGATGATGTTGCCGACCGCGATATCGGACTGTCGGGCCAGCCCGGCCCGCACGGTGGCGGCCAGCTCCGGCAGGCTGGTCCCAAACGCGATGATGGTCGCGCCGATGATGCCCTCGGGAACACCGGCGATGCGGGCCAGCCCCACGGATCCATCCACGAGCGCCCGTGCCCCCAGCGCGAGCCCGACGATGCCGCCGATGAGGAAGAGGATGTCCCGCAGCGGCGAACCGGTGGGTTTGGCGTCTTCATCAAGCTCGATCGCGCCCGAGCGGACGACCCAGTAGACATAGCCGCACAGACCCGCGACCAGGATCGCGCCCTCCACGCGTGTGAGCGAGGCGTCGAGAAGCATGACCCAGGCGCCGAGGGTGATGGCGGCCATCACCGGGATCTCGACCAGCCGTACGCGCCGGTGCAGGGCCATGGGCGCGATGACCGCGCCCGCGCCGAGGATGAGCAGGATGTTTGCGATGTTGGACCCGACCACATTGCCGATGGCGATGTCGGTCTTGTTCTGGAGAACCGCGCCGGCGGAAGCGAACAGTTCCGGCGCGCTGGTGCCGAAGGCGACGACGGTGACGCCGACCACGAACTGGGACACTCCCAGGCGTCGGGCGAGGGTGGCCGCGGAGCGGACGAGGGCGTCGGCGCCGAGGATCAGGATGACCAGTCCGACGGCGAGCAGGAGCAAGGAGATGAGTACGGTCAAGATGATTCTCCGTCGGCGGATGCCGGCGAGGATGTGCGGGGGATGAGCACAACGAAAACGCGGCGCGGGGCCGCATCGGGGCGCCCGTCGCGGGCGGGGACGCCGGGGGTGGTGAGCATCCACTCGCCCAGCGTGCGCTCGGTCGGCGCATCGGGGCCGATGGTCGTGACGCTGCGGACGCCGGGCGACGGTGGTTGCTGGTCGGTCGGGTCGGGCGGGGGGATGTTGGGTGCATCCGTCGGCACGGACGGCGCGGGTCCGACGGCGTCATGACTCGGGCCAGACGCGAGTGTCGGCTCGGGCAGCTGCGACCAATCGACGGCGGGTGATTCGCCGACGATGACGATGGCGTCGCGCCCGTCGGTCGTGAAGCCGGTGAGCAGCGTGGCGGCGACGACACCCTCGTCGGCGATGGTGGCGAGCCCGGGGTCCTCGATCAGCGAGCCGGGCGTTCGCAGGGCTCGTTCGATCTGCACGCCGAGTTCGGTGCGGATAACCTCGCGTGCAACGCCTGCGGTCAGGTCCGGCTCGACCCATGCTCGTGCGATGAGCCGGGGGCGCCCTGCGGGGAGCGGATCACCCGGGCCCAGATCGGTGGCCGGCGCTCGCGGGCCGCGGATGACCGGCGCCCAGCGTGTGAGCTGGCCGAAGCGCTGGCGTTGGACGGGGAAGATGGGCGGTGCGTTGGCGAGCACGGCGTCGATCTCGTCGATCGGCACGGCGAAAATGCGAAGCCCGGCTCGACGCCACGCCTCCAGATCGGCATGGGGCATGGGCACGGGGCGGTCGGCGTAGGGCAGGAGCGCCCGGGCCGCGGCGTAGCCGAAGTCCTGGGCGGTCCAGACGACCACCTCGAGACCGGGATCTGGCGCGGTCGCTTGGCTGGTGATCGGATCGAGCGTTCGGGCCAGCTCGACGCGTTGGTCTTCGGCGCGGGCCTGCCTGGCCTCGCGCCATCGCTGGCATCCCGACATGACGCCAGTCGGCACGAGTGCGAGCATAACGCAGAGTGTGCAGGATGTCCGGCTCGCGCGGCTCATGCGAACGAGTTGATCCGATCGATGAGTGCGCGGACGAGCCCGAACTTGTGGCGTGTGTGGGTGAACGCGATGCGGGGCAGCGTGAGGTGGTCTCGCTCCTGGGGGTATGCGTCCCGTTGCTCGATGCGGCCGGACTTGACGAGGATGGCGAACTCATCGTTGAGCTGCTCGATCTGTGCCTCTGTCAGTTTCTTCTTGATGCGGATGACCAGATCGTCACGCACATAGCGGGCGGAGTGATAGACGGCATAAAAGCCGAGCACATGGGCGGCGGCGTCCGCGGGATCCCGTGCGATGTAGAACAGGTTTTCGTCCTCGGGGCTGATCCATCCGCGGCGAAGCAGTTGATCACGGACGAATGTGAGCCAGCCTTGCCAGTAGCCCGCGACAGCCTTGTCCGGATCGCCGCCGGAAGTCGTGACGCCGGGGACAGGTTCTCCTTCGACGAACACCACGGGCAACATGCTGGCTTTGCCGGTCTGGATGAGCGTGAGCGCTTCGAAGCACTCGTCGAGGGTCCCGAAGCCGCCCGGGAAGCAGACGACGGCGTCCGCCTGTGAGAGGAACATGAGCTTGCGGGTGAAGAAGTAACGGAAGTTGATGAGCTTCTCGTCGCCCTTGATGACCTCGTTGGCACTGGTTTCGAAGGGCAGACGGATGGCGACACCGAAGGATGCTTCGCGTCCGGGGCCCTCGTGCCCGGCCTTCATGATGCCGTCGCCCGCTCCGGTGATAGACATCCAGCCCGCTTTGGCCATGATCCTGGAGAACTCGACGGCGGCCCGGTAGTCCGGGTGATCCTCCGGGGTTCGCGCGCTGCCGAAGATGGTGACCTTGTGCGGCTCGGGGTACTGTGCGAACACCCGGTACGCGTAGCGCAGCTCTTTCATCGCCGCGGTCATGAGCTTGAGTTCCCCGGTGTCCCGACCGTCGGGGATGAGCTTGAGTGCGGCGGTGATCAGCTCGCGGACGAGCTTGGCGTCGTACTCGTCCGCGCCGCCCGCGACCATATCGAGCAGCTCGATGATGCGTTCTTGCACTTCCCCGTCGTCGGCGCGGCGGACCTCGGGCTGTTCGGGGGGGGCGGCTTTCTCGTTGACCGGCTGGGTGCTGCGCGGCGGGTTGAGTTCCACACGGTTGTGGTCGGTTGACATGGTTGCTCCGATGGGATGGAAAGGGTCAGTTGTATTCGTCGGCCCACGCGGCGGGATCCCGCGATGGCATGACGACCGGCGGCTGGCGCGCGGACGATCGATTGTTGCCCTCCCGCGAGCCGGACTCGACCGCGGACATGATGCGTTCCTGCTCTGTCTCGGGCTCGCCCAGCAGCGCCCGGACGAGCCGGCGGGTCCCGCCGAAGCTCTCGGCCGCGAATCGGATGTTCCCGGGACGCCCCGTGATGCGGGTGGTGATCAGTTCGTCCCGCAGTGCCTCGAAAAGCCCGCTGAGAACAGGGACCGGTCGGACGGCGCGAGATCGGAAACGCAGGTCCATATCCCGCGTGATCCAGTCCATCGTGCCGAATCCGAGGATCTCGACCGTGCGGGAGGCGGTGGTCAGCCGCTCGAAAGCCAGTGTCGTGCCATCGACATAAAAGACCGCCTCGGCCAAGTCGAGCTGCGCGCCGACCGGTGCTTTGAGATTGCTGAACTCGATGAGGTTGATGATGCCCGGGAGAGCAATGACCGAACCGCCGGCGACACGCAGCACACCCTGGCCGGTGGTCTTGGTCGGATCGCCGACGACGCCCGAGAGCGAGATGTCCGCGTCGAGCACGCCGCGTGTGTAGTCGTCGGACACCGACCACGCGCTGCGGACGGTTTCTTCGCCCGGTAGCGGCGGGCCGACGAGCCCGCCGGGCGGCAGCAGCAGATCATCAAAGACCGGCGCGGCGCGGATGTCCGATCCGTGCAGATCGAGCCAGTACCGCGAAGTGCTGCCGACGATGTGGGACTGCAGCGCGCCGGCGATCCGCCCGCCGTGCACACGCCCGGTCAGTTCGGGGACGAGGACGACCCCGGGTCGGGCCGCGTCGGCGATGATGGTGGCCTGAGCATGCTCGACCCGCAGCGAGCCGGCACGCAGGCGGTCGGCGGTGAGATCGACGGCGTAGGTCGGACCGTCGCGGGTGACCTGCGCGTCGAAGCCGATACGGGCGGTCATCTCGGTCAGTGGCAGCCCCACGAGGGCCCGCGCCTGATCGACCACCACCACGCCCGAGACACGGGTCTCCGGCGAGTCGGTGCCGATGCCCGACGCCGAAAGCCGCAGCCCGTCGGTCGACACCGGGCCGTCGGCCGAGACTTGGAACCGGTTCAGCACATCCACCAGCGCGACAGGCAGCAAGGCCCGGAACGCCTCGCTCAGACGCTCCCCGCCGATGCCGAGCGAGACATCGATGCCCACGCCCGAACCCGGGCTGTAGGACCACTGACCGTCCGCCTCGAGCGATACACCCCGCGCCAACGCCCGGACGCCGTCGATGCGCCCGCTCAGCCCGTCGAATGTCACACGCCCGTCGATCTGCTCGAATGAGACACGCCCGGCGTCGAGTTCGAGCGCCAGCGATCTCGGCTGGAGCAGACCCTCGGCCGCGAGTGCCGGTAGACCGAAGCCCGAATCGGGCGCGAGCGCGCGCGGCGCCGCGTCGCGGATCGGTCGGACCGTGACATCCAGATCGAACTCGCCCAGCACACCACGCCGGGCGATCCAGTCGGACGCGGCCTGACCGGCGGCGGCGCGGATCAACTGACGGGCCACCGGCACGCCCAGCCGCCCGCCACGCACCACGGCGTGCAACGCCCCGTCCGCGATCGTCTCGCCTGTCGCCGGGAATCGGGCCAACGGCAGCAGCCCGTCGAGCACCAGGTCGCCCGCTTGCTGCCCCGCCGAAAGCACCGGCGTGGCGAAACCGTGGAAACGAACGAAAGGATGATTGCCGAGCACCACCTCCGCCCGTCCGCGGCTGGGCCCGATGCGCACGCGCTCGCCCTCGTGGCTGAACGCGAACGACTCCACGCGATCGACCGCCAGAAGGGTCTCGGTGTGCCCGCCGACGATGCCCTCGACCTCGGCCCGCAGTGAGACCACCCCGTCGGGCCGACGCTGTTCGCGCAGCGCGGCCAGCCGCTCGGCGAGCTGCGGCGAGACCACCGCCGCGGCGTGCTCGAGCGGCATCGCTAGATCGAGCGATTCGGCGCGAGCATCCGCATAGAGGCCCGGACCGGGCAGCGGCGGGCCCTGCTGGATCGGCAGCAGCCCGCCCTCCCGCTCGACATCGCCCAGCCCGCCGCGACGGTCGGGCAGCGTGAGTTGCGTGAGCAGGCTCATCGAGGTCGGCACCAGCGGGGTGCCGGGGGCGGACAGTTTGCCGGACAGATCGACGACGATCAACCGCTCGGTGACATACACCGTCCCGTCGAGGTCATCGACGACGAGCGGATCGGTGCCGGGCGTGGTCACTGGCACCGCGGGGTCGGTCAACCACGCCTTGGGGCGGGCGGTCGCATCGTACATGTTCGCTTCAACATCGAACCCGAGCGAGCCGTCCGATCGGGGCCCGATGGCCGCCTGACACTCCACGACGCCGTCGACGCGGAGGTTGTCGAGGATCGAACGCAGCGAGACCTCGGCGTCGGGTCGGGCATCGCGATAGCCCGGGATGGCCGCCAGCAGGCGCTGATCGATCGGGATGCCTTTGGCACGGATATCGATGACCGGAAGGGGATCCCGCCCGGGGCGTCGCTTCTCCTGATCGAGTTCCGCCGTGACAAACGCCTCGCCGCCGGTCAGCCCTTCATACCGCCCGCCGGTCAGGGCGATGTCATCATCATCGATCGTGACCTCGATGCCCCGCGCCACGATCGGCAGCGGGAAGTGCTGCGGCACCAGGCCGGCGCGTTCCACCCTCACCACCGCGGTCTTGGTCCAGCGGTCATCGGCGGGCCGTTCCGGCACGCGGCGAAGCACCAACGACACATCTGCTTGGCCGCCAAAGGCGAACAACGGCGCAGCCGCTCCGCCCCGACCGTCCGGCGTTTGGATGAGTCCGTCCTCGATGAGCTTCTGATGCTGCGCGCGGTTGAACAACGCCAGCACCAGCTCGCGCCGCCCCGGAGACAACGCGGCGAGCAACGCGTCGTCGATGGGCATGCCCCGCACACCCAGACGCAGTTCAACCGCGGAATCCTCGCCGAGCCCGTCGAACAACCCATCGGCCGACATCGTCGCACCGGTCGGACCACGCCCGGTGATGTCCTTGATGACCAGACGATCTTCGGTGAACTCCACCACGCCCGTAATGTCCGTGAATGGATAGGGGAGCTTGCGGTAGGCGGCACGCCCGTTGGCGATGCGTGCCTCGCCGCTGATGTCCACCCGCCCGCCCCGTTCGACGCGACGGACGCGGACGAGCGCGTCAATGTCGCCCTCGGGGCTGTTGAACATATCGAGCTTTTCGATCGCCTTGGGCGGCAGGAACCGGCGAGGCCGGAAGCGATCGTCCATGCGGAACCGCGTCGCGAGACGGGCGTCGAACGGCGCCTCGGCGTCGAGTCCGTTGTAGTCGAGCCGGACATCGTACCGGAGTTCATCGAGCATCCCGATGAGTTCGGCCTCCACGCCCGCGGTGCCGAAGACGATCGATCCTCGGGTATCCCGCATCCGCAGCAACTCGCCGGCGCCCTCCATCGAGTACGACTCGTTGAACGGCAGGTTCAGATCCACACCGTCGAGCGTCATACGGACGACCACCAGCCCGTCCGGGCTGAGGGTGAATGTGGTCGGCAGGATGCGCCCGCGCAGGTCGAGCCGCTGATAGATCGGGCGAACCCTGGTCGGCACGATCGACGCCGGCCAGTCTTCGAGCCGAAGCCCGTCCAGCGTCGCTTCCACCCCGCCGGGTCCGACCGTTCCCACCAGCGCGAACGATCCGGACGCCGAACCGCCCGCGATCGCCTCGCTGGGGATCGCGACGATGGAAAACTCCGTCACGCCGTCGGCATCGGCACGCCCCACATCCCCGCGCACGCTCCACCGCCGCAACGGTGTGAAATCAGCGCCGCGGTGCTCGCCGAGTTCGATGCTGCCACGCTCGATGATGACCGTGGGTGTGCCCCCCCCACCGCCCCCGCCATCGAAGAGCTTGAAGTCCGCCGCGTTGATCACACCGGTGTCGATGTCCTGGCTGAGGCGCAGGTCAGGGCCTACGAGCCGCAGCGACTTGAGCCCCGGCGAGCCGGTCAGCGTGGCGGACCAGTCGATCCGCGCCTCGATCCGCTCGGCCGACAGCACCTCGGCCGCCGGGCCCTCGATGGACGGGGCGGACAGGCGTGCGTCGCGGATCACCACATTGCCGAGCGGTGACACCCGGACCAAGCCGGTCTGCACCCGCATGCCGGTCTGTGCGGCCAGGATCGGACGCACGATCCAACCGGCCGCGGGCGTCTGGAGGAGCAGCACCACCAGCACGCCCAAGCCCAGCGGGACGATCAGAACCCACCGCTTCCAGCGCCGTCGCCGGCGGGGCGTTGCGTGAAGCTGGGCGGACTCGGCCTCGGTCGGGGACATCGGCGGAGGATGCTACCCGCACCGATCGTCAGGGCCGAGGAGAAAACCCGAACAGAGTCCGCATTTCGGAACGCCGGGTGCTAAACTCCCGACCGATGGCCAAGACCCGCAAGATGTATGTCTGCCGCTCGTGCGGCGGCACCCAGCACCGCTGGGCCGGCAAGTGCCCGGACTGCGGCGCCTGGGACAGCCTCGAGGAGTCGACCTTCGACGCCTCGGCCGAGAAGGACCCACAGCGGGGCTCGGGCTGGGTCGAACCCAAGGCCGGGGGGGACGCGCCAAACGCGGTGCCCATCACCGAGGTTTCCAGCCTCGTCGGACCAGGCCGGCGATATCCGACCGGCATCAATGAACTCGACCGCGTCCTCGGCGGCGACGAACGCAGCCGCGGGCTGGTGCCGGGATCGGTGGTGCTGGTCGGCGGGGAGCCGGGCATCGGCAAATCGACACTGCTGCTCCAGGCAGCCGGCGCGTGGGCCGGGGCGGTGCGGGCACGGACCAACGAAGCGGATTGGTCCGGGCGAGTCCTCTATGTCTCCAGCGAGGAGAGCGCCGAGCAGGTCCGCACCCGAGGGGCCCGCCTCGGCGTGGCGGAGAGCGACACGCTGTTCGTCCTGGCCGACACCAACCTCGCCCGCATCATTGAGCAGGCCCGGCGCGTCAAGCCGGATGTGCTGGTGATCGACTCGATCCAGATGATCTACAAGGCCGATCTGGACGCCGCGCCGGGCTCGGTCAGCCAGCTCCGACGCTGCGCGTCCGAACTGGTCTATCTCGCCAAGGCGTCCGGCATGGCCGTGGTGCTGGTCGGTCATGTGACCAAGGACGGCCAACTGGCCGGGCCGCGTCTGCTCGAGCACCTGGTGGACGCGGTGATCAACTTCGAGGGCGACCGCACGCACAACGCGCGTATCGTCCGGGCCATTAAGAACCGCTTCGGCACCACGATGGAACTGGGCATCTTCGAGATGTCCGGCAGCGGGCTGCGCGAACTGCCCGGGGGCGCGAGCGTGGCCGCGATGGAGTCCGGCGACGAGCCGCGACCCGGCGCCGTCGTCTGCCCCGCCATGCACGGCTCCCGTTGCGTGCTGGTCGAGCTGCAGGCCCTCACCGCAACGGGCTTCCTCGGAGCGGCCAAACGCAAGAGCGCAGGGTTGGACCCCAACCGGCTCGCCATGCTGATCGCGGTGCTCGAGCAGCACGGCGGGCTGCGCCTCGCCGACCGAGATGTCTTTGCCTCCTCCGTCGGCGGGCTGCGGATCGTTGAGCCGGCCAGCGATCTCGCCCTGCTGCTGGCCATCGCCGGGGCGCACTACCGGCGCGCGGTCGAGCCGACGACGGTGGCGGTGGGCGAAGTGGGCCTGGGCGGGGAGATCCGATCGGTGACTCAACTGGAACAGCGCCTGCGCGAGGCGGCCCGACTGGGCTACACGCTGGCGATCGTGCCGGACCTGCGGGGGTCGAGCGCGATCCCAAAGATCAAAGGGATGGAGATCGCGCCGGCGCGGAACGTGTCGCGGGCGATCGAGATGCTGGGGTAGGCGGATCTCACGCCGCGATCAGCACGACGAGGCATGCCAGCCACCACACGCCCGTAACCAGCACAACCAGATTGAAGATGGTGTGCTCCCCACGCAGGAAGAGCGAGCGTGGATCGTCGGCGTTCTCGCGCACCGAGATCGCGCGGCGCAGCGAGATCGCGGTCGCCGCCGTCATGGCGATGATCGCCGCGGCGAGTGGCCAGCCCTTGACCGGGGACGACCACCACGGCATCGCGATGATCCGAGCGGCGCGGAGTGCGGTGATCAGCCCGAAGACGATGCACCACGGCTTGGACAAGGACAAAATGAAGCGGCCCGCGCCCGGGAAGTAGCGCCACACCGATGCGTCGGACTGGCGGCCGCATTCTGGGCAAGTCACGGAACCGCGCTCGAGAGGAGCGCCGAGCAGCTCGTAGCCGCACGCGGGGCACTCTCGCAATCGGCGGTTTACTTCGCCACCAGCCACGCCGGCAACTCCCGAGGCCGCCCGTCCGCACCCACGCACGCCAACTCTGTGGTGCCGACCGCGCACACGCCGTCCGCCGGCACGCCAGGGTCGCTCGGGTTCGGGACACGCCCGTGCCGTTCGATCAAGGCGATCTCATACGCGTGACGGATCTTCACGCGGCTGGTGCTCTCCACCCGTGTGCGGACCTCGATCAGGTCGTCGTAACGCACCGGGCGCCGGTAGCGGACCTCGCAGCGGGTGATGACGAGGAAGAAGCCCTCGGCCTCCATGGTGCCGTAGGAGACGCCGCTGCTACGGAGCAGCTCGGTCCGCCCGATCTCCATCCACGGCAGGTAGTTGCCGTGGTACGCGACGCCCATGGGGTCGCACTCGGCGTAGCGGACGCGGATCTGGACGGAGCCCGACAGATCCGGGGCGCGGGCGGGCTGGAGCGGGTTGGCGGGGCTGTGACCGGCTTTCACGCCCGACTGTACGCGATACAGTTGCCCCCTATGTCTTTCGGACTCGGACACGGCCGCCCGCTCGACCCCGCCCCCGGCGTGGTCGCGATCTCGCAGGAAGAACTCGGCACCCTGCCCGATGACATCCTGACCAACCCCGACGCCGGGCGGATCGACCCCCGCCAGTGGTTCCCCCACCCCGAACGCCGGTTCGAGCTGGAGATCGGTTCCGGCAAGGGCACCTTCCTCATCCAGCAGGCCGAGCTGCAACCCGAGACCAACTTCCTTGGCATCGAATGGGCCGGTGAGTTCTGCGCCTACGCGGCCGACCGAATCCGCCGCCGGCGTGAGACCGACGGTTCATTCATGCATGTGCGCCTGCTCCGGGCCGACGCGACCGAGTTCCTCCGCTGGCGCTGCCCGCCCGGCATCTGCTCGGTCATCCACCTGTACTTCTCCGACCCGTGGCCCAAGCGCAAGCACCACAAGAACCGGGTGGTGCAACACCGCTTCCTGCTCGACGCATGGAAGGCACTCGTTCCGGGTGGCGAGCTGCGCGTGGTGACCGATCACGCCGAGCTTTGGGCGTGGGACGAAGCACACTTCGAAGCCTGGTGCTCCCCCGCCGGGCTGCAGAGCGGCGTGGTCGGAAACATCCCCCCTGTTCCGGCAGATGTCTCCCGGGAACTGGGCGGCCTGCCTGCACAACCCTTCGAAAGACTCGCATTCGATCGCCCCGGTTCCGCCCGCGAGGGGGAACTGGTCGGGACGAACTTTGAACGGAAGTTCCGCGAAGAAGGGCGATCTTTTTACGCCGGCGTCCTGCGGAAGCGGAACTGAGATCCACCGAACATCCTGCAACCGACAACATGGTGTCAGGATGAAAGATGTAATTGCCACCTCATTCTAAGATTTGATGCTTGGCGCATCAGCGGCCCTTTGTATGCTCGGAGTGAAGACACCGGTGCGTGCCTGTCCCCGGTGTCGCCTGTCCGTACGCCCTCGGCGTCGACACGGCGGGGGCTCAGTGGGGATCCGAGAGAAGGAGTGAAAAAGTGAAGACCACGATGTTTGCGTTGCTCGCAGTGGCGGGCGCGAGCGCGGTCGCCAACGCGCAGGCCGTTCAAGGTTTCACCGGCGGTACGCAGTTCGGCTCGTACTACGGCGGGCTGGTCGCCGACGATGTGATCGGCTGGCGGTTCACAGTCAACCAGGATGTGTTCGTCACCGGGCTCGGCGTGTGGAACCAGGACACTCAGGCCGGGCTCGAAGGCCTGACCAGCGACCACCAGGTCGGTATCTGGGACCTGAACACCGGCTCGCTGCTTGTCACGGCCGTGGCAGGCCCGAGCGGCACCGCCGTTGGTGCCTGGACCTACACCTCTGTGGCCGACACACTGCTGTCCAGCAGCGGAAGCTATGTCATCGGCGCGCTCTACGGCGCGGACGACGGTGACCGCTATATCAGCTCGGCCACCAGCGTGACCATGGACCCGGCCGTCAACTTCGGCGGCGGTGTGTTCCCGGCCGCGGCCGACCTCGGCTTCGTGTTGCCCACCCAATGGAGCGGCGCGACCTCGCGCGGCCGCTTCGGCCCGAACTTCCTGTTCCGCCCGGTCCCCGCGCCCGGCGCGATCGCCGTGCTCGGACTCGGCGGCCTCGTCGCCACCCGCCGTCGCCGGTGATCCGTCCCGTTCCCGGACACACGGAACCGTGATCATCTCCCGGAGCGGCGGCCAACGCCGCCGCCTCCGGTTTTCGGATCGCACGAAGCTGATCAAAGCAATCCGCTCAGAGTAAAGGTGACGCCCGCTCGGATTCCCGCTCTCCGCCGCAAGAGACAGCGTCTCACGCGGCACGATCATAAAAACGCGTACACAGGCTCACACGACCACCAATCCGGAACGACGGATTTTTTCGATCTTCGACCGGACCTTCTTCGGGCGGATCTTGAATCCTGCGCCCATGCGGATGGCCTGAAGTTCTCGCCGTGCTTGGCGGATTTCCTCCTCCGACGGGTCCAGCGGTGCCAGGGCCATCGCCAGCCAGGTACGGACCTTCTTGCGGGGCGAATGGCTGACGATCCAGTACCAAAGCCCGCCCCAGATCGCAACGATCGCGAATACACACGCGATCGCCAGCGGATTGTGGTTCATGCGGTACCACGCATAGACGCCACCCGCCCCCAGCGCGATCGTTGCGACGAACAGCAGCCCGCTCATCATCGGCGTGACGCGCTCGGTCGGTTCCTCGTCGTAGATGCGCGCAAAGCAATGCACGGCACCGCGGATCATCTCTTCACGCCCCTGAGCGGACAGCTTGCCGGATCGGCGAGCTTCCTCCATCTTGACGCACCCCTCGATCCGCCGTTGGACGATCGCGAGGCACTCGGGCTCAAATGTCTCGACCGCCGCCCCCACCGGCGGCGTCGCCACCGGACGCTCTTCGGCCGGGCGTTCCATTTTGCACCGGCAGGACATGCAGGTGAGTTCGTGGTGCGGGTGCCCGATCGGGCCGCGGTCCATCAGCAGGACCACCCGTCGGCGTTCGGCGATGGCGAGCCAGAAGCGTCCCTCCTGCCGGCAGACCGGGCAGAAGTCGCGGGTCCTGCCGATGGGACGGACCCGGAGCACTGTCGCGCTGAGCAGCGACATGGGCATCCACCCAGTCTAACACAAGCAACCCAAGGATGTTGCACGATTTGGCCCCACTCGGTCCGAAACAGCGTACCGTTGTCGGATGTCCCCGTCCGACCGAGCGAATCCGTCCCCCCCTCCCCCCGCCCGTGCCGCGGTGGTCCTTCTTTCCGGCGGCCTGGACAGCGCCACCACGCTGGCCATCGCCCGGTCCCAGGGGTACGCGTCCCACGCGATCGCCTTCGATTACGGCCAGCGGCACCGGCACGAACTCGAAGCCGCCCGACGCGTGGCCGATCACCTTGATGCAGCATCATTCCGGGTCTTCCCGCTGAACATCGGTATCTTCGGTGGCAGCGCGCTGACGGACCCCGCGATCGAAGTGCCCAAGGACCGGGACGAGGGCTCGAAGGGCGCTGACATCCCGGTGACCTATGTGCCCGCCCGCAACCTCGTGTTCCTGTCGATCGCCCTCGGGCTGGCCGAGGTGATTGGGGCGCACGATCTCTTCATCGGTGTCAACGAGATCGACTATTCGGGCTACCCGGACTGCCGCCCGGAGTTCATCGCGAGCTTCCAGCAGACCGCCAACCTCGCGACCCGCGCCGGTGTGGAGCAGAACGGCTTTACGATCCACACGCCGCTGATCGGCATGAGCAAGGACGAGATCGTGGCGGAAGGCACGCGGCTCGGCGTCGACTACGGGCTGACGCACTCGTGCTATGACCCGGTCGTCCGCGGGGCGGAGGCGTTCGCGTGCGGGCGGTGCGACTCCTGCCACCTGCGACGCGCCGGTTTTCGCAAAGCCGGCGTGCCCGATCCCACCCGGTACGCCCCTTGACCGCCCTGCCGATCCATCCCGACCAACGGACACCATCCGACACCTCGGTGCCGGTCTCCGAGTCGTTCGTGTCGATCCAGGGCGAGGGCAAACTGACCGGGGTGCCGTCCTGGTTCCTCCGCCTTGCGGGATGCAACCTGCGTTGCCGCTGGTGCGATACGCCCTACGCGAGCTGGGAACCCGAGTCGGTCTCACGCCCCGTGGACGAGCTCTGCGAAGAGATGCGGGCGACCGGGCTGCGCCACGCGGTGCTGACCGGTGGCGAGCCCATGATCTTCCCGCAACTGCTGCCGCTGACCGAGCGGCTGCACCGGATGGGCGTTCACATCACCATCGAGACCGCCGGCACGGTGACGCGACCAGGCGTGCGATGCCACCTGATGAGTCTCTCGCCCAAACTCGCCAACTCGACCCCCGTGGGCGACCCGCGGGACCCGTCGGGCAAGTGGGCCGAGCGGCACGAACATCGGCGGCTCAACTTCGCCTCGCTGAATGAACTCATCGCCGGCTCGCCCGACCGCCAGATCAAGTTCGTGGTCACCGGGCCGGACGACTTGCCCGAGATCGAGTCCGTGCTCGCCCGGGTGGACGGCTGGAAGCCCGATGACATCATCCTGATGCCCGAGGGGGTCACCGTGCCCGACCCGGACGAGGTCGCTTGGGTCGTCGAGGCCTGCCGGACGCGGGGATGGCGATACGGCGACCGGCTCCACATCCGGCTGTTCGGGGACACGAAGGGGACTTGAAAAGGGCCAAATGGCAAACAGCGTCTGGATTGCGCTTTATCGCTTTGCTGTGTGGCCCTTTATGACTCCCTACAATCGCCGACAATGCCTCCCCGCATGGTCTATCGCGTCTGCAAGTCGTTCGAGGTCGAGTCCGGGCACATGCTCTCCAAGCATCCCGGACGGTGCCGGTTTCCCCACGGCCACTCCCGGCGCATCGACCTGGTGATCGCGTCCGAACGCCTGGACGAGCGGGACATGGTCTGCGACTTCAAGGCCCTCAAGTTGGCCGTCGAGGCCGAACTCGACCGCTACGACCACGCCCTGGCCCTCAACTCCGCGGACCCAGTCCTGGAGCAGCTGTGCGAGACAAATCGGACCCGTGTGGTGATTTTTGAGAACCAAGACCCCACGACGGAAGCCCTCGCCAAGCGCATCTACGACTTCGTGGCCGGGGAGATCGCCCGGGGCTCGTCCTATCAGGACGAACACGGGAACAGCTTCGGGCTGTCGAAGGATCTCACGCTGGAGCGGGTCCGGGTGACCGAGACCAGCTCGAGCTGGGCCGAGTACGGTCTCGCCTGAGAAGCGGGGCCTGGGTCGAAAGCGGGCACGGCCGTGCCCAATCAAAGACGGCGGACGCCGCCGATGCACATCCGGGAGGTCTCATGCGTTCTGAATCCAAGCGTGCCACCGCGTGGTTGGTCGCCGCCTTGTCCGCATTCACGGGGCTTGCCGCCCCCGGCGTCGCCTGGGCCGACCCCGAGCCTCCGTCGATCGATTCGATCGAACGCGAGCGTGCGATGGTTTCTGCGGCCGAGCTCTCGGCCGCCTTCCGGCACGCCGCGGAGGTCATCGAGCCGAGCGTGGTCCACATCATCATCGAGCGCAACAACCGGCGCGGCTTCCGCCAGCAGGTGGGCGTGGGTTCTGGCGTGATCGTGGACGCCCGCGGCTATGTGCTCACCAACAACCATGTGATCGAAGCGGGGCAGACCATCAAGGTCCGCCTGGCCGACGGGCGTGAGGTGGACGGCGAACTGGTCGGGGCGTTCTCGGAAACCGACCTGGCCGTGCTCAAGATCGACGCCGATCGACTCAAGCCCGCTCGCTTCGGCGACTCCGAAGCGCTGGGCGTGGGCGAGTGGGTCATTGCCGTAGGCTCGCCGTTTGGTTTCGAGCAGACCGTCACCGCGGGCATCATCAGCGCCAAGGGCCGGGGCAGCATCGACCCCCAGACCATGGACGAGGCCCCGATGCGTTTCCAGGAGTTCCTGCAGACCGATGCGGCGATCAACCCGGGCAACTCCGGCGGGCCGCTGGTCGATCTCGATGGGAGGATCGTCGGCATCAACACCGCGATTGCCAGCCGGGGCGGCGGCAGCAACGGGCTGGGCTTCGCCATCCCGTCCGACATTGCCCAGACCGTGATGCGTCGCATCATCGAAACCGGGCGCGTGGACCGGGGCTGGCTGGGCATCACCATGGACCCTGTGGACCCCACGGTCGCGCTGTCGCTGGGCATCGCGGGAGGCGTGCGCGTGGTGACCGTGCTGCCCGAATCTCCCGCCGCCGACGCGGGCCTGAAGGATGGCGACATCATTGTGTCGTTGGGCGGACGGTCGACCGAGAATGTCACCCGGCTGTCCAACGCCATCATGCTCGCCGATCCCGGGCGTGCGACCACCATCGAGTACATCCGCGACCGCGCCAAGCGCACCGCAACCGCTGTGCTGGGCGATCGCGACACGGCGCAGGCCCTCGCCTTCGGCGGGGCCCGGCTGGACAAGACCGGCCTGATCCTCGTGCCCGAGTCGCTCAGCGCCACCCGGCGCGGCGTGGTCGTGGCCGAAGTGCCCGGCTACCGCGTGACCGATGTGCTGCCGGACACGCCGGCCGCCCGGTCGGGCTTCGAGCCGGGCGATTTCATCTACGAAGTCTCCGGGCGCGCGTTCGACACGGTTCGAGAGCTGTCGTCGTACCTCGAAACGGCCGATCTGTCCGAGCCGATACGGATCGGCGTCATCCGCGGGACGCAGCGCGGCGCGATCTATCTTCGCAGGGACTGACGGCGTTCAACCGCGCGGGCCGCCCATACGCTCGGGGTGATCGAGCAATCCGAGTTCGGGGTCCGGAACGAACGGGTTGATCCTCGGACCACCCACGCGCCCGGTCCACAGGGAACGGGCGATGTGCACGATGTCGTCGAGCACCATGAGTAGCGCGGGCAGCGTCAGGAGGATGATGCCCGTGGCGCTCAGCAGCCCGAACGAGATGGTGATCGCCATCGGGATAAGGAAGCGCGCTTGGAAGCTCTGCTCGAGCATCAGCGGCGTCAGACCCAGCACGGTGGTGATGGTCGTCAGCAGGATGGCTCGGATGCGGGCGATGCCCGCGTTGATGCCCGAAGTCTGGACATCGTGCCCGGCCCTTCGCTCTTCGTTGAAGAACTCCATGAAGATCAGCGAGTCATTCACCACCACGCCGGCCAGCGCAATGAAGCCGATCAGCGAAAGGAAGGTCATCGAGAACCCGAGCGCGATGTGACCCCAGATCATGCCGACCGTGGCGAAGGGGATGGCGAGCATGACGATCAGCGGCTGGGTGAAGCTGCCGAACAGCCAGGCGAGCACCACATAGATCAGCCCCGCCGCCACCGCCATGCCGATCGGCAGCGAGGCGAACGAATCCTTGAGGTCCTTCTGGCGGCCGCGTTCGACCAGGCGCACGCCGTGCAGATCCGCGATGGCGGCTTTGATCAGCGGCTTGATTTCGCCGGCGACCTTGTCCGGGTTGGCGACCGAGCGGTTCACATCGGCCGTGACGGACACCGCGCGTTGGCGGTCCAGGCGGCGGATCGTTGCCTCCGCCTCCGCCTCCTGGATCAGGGCGACCTCACCCAGCGGAACCGCCCGTCCGTCCGGGGTGAACACGAACTGCTGCTCGAGCGCCGCGATCGAATCCCGGACGCGCTCCTTGGTCGTGACGCGGACTTTGACATCCTCGCGTTCGCCCGCGAAGGTGTACGGTTCGAGTCCGAAGACCATGGCCTGGATCTGGCGCCCGAGCGCCGCGCGGGTAAAGCCCATCTCGCTGGCGCCGTCCTTGAGCGTGAAGCGGATCTCCCGCTTGCCCGAGTCCGAGTCATCGCTGATGCCGTAGACGCCTTCGAACTCGGCGAGCACGAACTTGACCCGCTCGATGGCCTCTGCGATCGGTGCGCCCGGCTCGCCGGTGATGGTGAAACTCAGCGCCGGGCCGCCCGGGCCGCCGGAGACGCCCTCCATGCGGATGCTCTTAGCCTCGGGCACCTCCCCGAGCTGATCCTGGAGGAACTGGATGAGCTGGGCGCTGGTGCGGTCGCGGAACTCGACGGGGGTCAGTTCCATGATCAACTGCCCGAGATGCGACGCGCTGGACTGTGGCGCCTCGCCGTCGATGCTGTCCACCGCGCCCGACTGGGCGAACACGGACGCGACCTCGGGCTGGGACAACGCGAGATTCTCGATGCGGGACACGATCTCATCGGTCAGGTCCACCGCCGTGCCGATCGGCATCGCGACGGTGATGTTGACCGTCTCGGCATCGTCATCCTCGAAGAAGATGAACTCGAGCCGCCCGCCCGCAACCATGCCCAGCGAGATAAAGAGCAGCGCGAACGACACCGCGATCGTGATGTACCGGTGGTGGATCGACCAGACCAGCAGGCGCCCGTAACGGGGGATGATGATCTTGTTGAACAGGCCCTCGCGGGCGATATCCATCCTGTTGCCGAGTCCGTGGAGCGCGCGTGACAAGCCCGAGCGGCTCTTGCGCATCTTCGCGCGGTCCGCCGATCGAAGGCTGTGGCCCATGTGCACCGGAAGGATGAACAGCGACTCGATGAGCGACACCGTCAGCGCGCACCCAACGACGATCGGCAGCACACCGAGAAAATCGCCGATCTGCCCGTTGAGCATGGACAACGGCAGGAAGGCGAAAATCGTCGTCAGCACCGTCGATACCACAGGCCAGGCGACCTGATCGGTGCCGTTGACCGCCGCGACCAGCGCGGGATCGCCCTTCTCATGCCGGGAGGTGATGTTCTCGGCCACAACGATCGCGTCGTCGACCAGGATGCCGATCACGATGATCAGCCCGAACATGGTCAGCAGGTTCAGAGTCACCCCGGCGAGCGACATCACCGCCAGCGTGCCAAGGAGCGACACCACCAGACCGGCGGCGACCCAGAACGAGATCCGCCAGTTCAGCAGCAGCACCAGCGTGAGGAACACGAGGATGCCGCCCTGCAGCGCGTTGCGCGTCAGCAGATCCAGGCGGCCCTGCACAAAGCGGGCCAGGTCGGTCGTGGTTACGAGCAGGCCCGGAGGCGGCGCCACCTGGAATCGCTCATAGCCCAGCGCGTGGGCCGCGAACCGTTCGGACACCATCGACGGGTCCGCGACGCCCTGCCGCAGGACAGGCACCCGCCCTGGGGGTGAGCCCTGCGCTTCCCAGACCGCCAACTCGTTCTGGTAGGCCTTGGCGGCCGCGGCGTCGGCCCGCGCACGGGCCATGGCCAGTCGCACACGCTCACCGAAGGACAGCTCGAGCTCCTCGCCGTTGCGCCCCTTGACATAAGCTTTGACCAGCTCGGCGATGCGGATCACATCCTGCTCGCCCACACGGAAGACAGTCATCGACATCGATGGCTTGCCGTTGAACCGCACGCGCAGGTCCGTGTCAACGAAGCCATCTGTCACGCTGGCCACATCTCCGACGCGGATCACCGACCCGTCCGGCGCGGCCCCCACCACGATCTGACGAACCGCGTCCGCCCGCTCCTCCACCCCCATCGACCGCACGGACACGGTGGACGATGTGCCGCGGACCGATCCGCCGGGCAACTCGGCCATCGCCGCCGCGATGCGGTCGGCGATGGTCGTCAGGCTCACCCCGTACTTGACTGCCAGCTCCGGCGCGACCTCCACCCGCAGTTCGTCGGTCCGCTGACCGCTGAGCAGCACATCGGTGATCTCGGGCAGCGATAGCAGGTCTTCCTGCGTCTGCCGCATGAAGTCCTTCATGGTGCGCTCGTCGGCGTCACCGGACAGCGTCAGCACGATCGCGGGCAGGTTCGGCTCGAGCTTGTCCACCGTGATGCGGTCGGACTGCTCGGGCAGGTCCTGAAGCGCGTCCATCTCGCGCTTGACATCGGCCACAGCCCGATCGATGGGGGTGCCCTCCTCGAACTCGACCTGCACCAAGCACAGCCCCTCGGAGACCGTGGTGTTGATCTCCTTGACATCCGTGATGTCGGCGACGCGGTCCTCGATCTTCTTGGCCAGCGAAGCCTCGACCTCGTCCGGTGCCGCGCCGGGATAGGGCGCGGTGATCGTCACCAGACGCGGTTCCACATAGGGGAAAAACTCGCGGCGCAGCTGCAGGCCGAAGATGATGCCCGCACCGATCACTGCGAACATCACCAGGTTCGCCACCACGGGCTTCCGTACGCCGAATCGCGCCAGCGACATCGCTCAGCCCTCCCCGTTGGCGTCGGGAACTTCCGACTCGCCGGCCACTTCGACACGCACCGAACCGCCCGGGCGGATGGCCTCGAGGGAGGTCGTCGCGATCAGCACGCCCGCGTCGAGCCCGGACGGGGACGACAACACCGCCCACTCGGTCTCCGTCGGGTCGATCTCGGGCAGCGGCCCGTCCAGCGGGTAGGCCTGCTCGACGGGAACCGGGCGCACCACGAACAGCCCGTCCTTGCCGCGGCTGAGCGTCATCACCCGCCCCGAGCGGATCGCGCGTCGGGGAACCGCGACACGCGGCGAAGGGTCCGGCGTCAGCACGCGTCCGTGCACGAAGCCGCCGGGCAGCAGTCGGTCGACCCGATCGGGATCCTGCTCGACCTCGGCGAAAACGGTGATGGTGCGTGTGGACGGATCGATCGTGGGGGCCAGGCGCGTCACCCGCCCGATGTGGGTCGGCTCACCGACCGGCTCGCCCTGCCACACCCGCACCTCGTCACCGATACGCACCCACGACGCCGCGGACGCCGGGACTTTCAGGGGGATCTCGAGCCGGGAGAGATCCACAACCGTAGCGACCGGCGTGCCCGGCGTGACGAAATCGCCGATGCGGGGCGAGACCGAATCGATCACGCCCCGGATCGGGCTGTCCACGCGGGCCCGGGCGAGATTCGATCGGGCCTGCCGCAGGTCGGCCTCGCGCGCCCCCAGTTCGCCCTCGAGGGCCGATCGTCGGGCGGGGATCAGTTCCAGTTGCTGACGCACCGCCTCCTGCTCACGCTGCGAGCGGCGAAGCAGCGTGATCTTGGAATCAAGCTCGCCCGGCGAACCGGCGCCCTGCTCGAGAGCCTGCCGGGTGCGTTCCAGGTCACGCTCGGCCGCGGCGATCTCTTCGGCGATCAACTCCAACTGGGCGCTGAGCCGCTCTGACTCGACCGCCAGCCCGTCGAGCTGCGCCCGCAGAGCCACCACCGCCTGCGCGGCGCGGGCCTCGGCTGCCTCGTAGTCCACCGGATCGATCGCGACCAGCAGCGAACCCGGCTCGATCTCGCGCCCCGCCTCGACCGCCGCCGGGCGATCGATGACGCGCCCGCCGACCTCGGCCGCGACCGTGGCACGACGCATCGACACCACCGTGCCGTACCCCTCCCACACACGCTCGACGGAGCGCGGCCTTGCCTCAATCGCGCGGACAAGCACGGGCGGAGGTGCCTCGGAGCGCGTCTTGCTCTTGGGCTTGGTGGCGATCAGCAAACCCATGACAGCAAATCCGATAACCAGCACCACCACGATCATCGCGGCGCGCACGCCGAGCTTGAGACCCTTGATCGTGCGGGCGTGGTGGTGGGCCTGCTTCTGGAGATCGCTCGCCCCGCCCTGCCGGACGGGCTGGTCGGCGTCTCGTGGTCCCAAACCGGATTGCTTGGCTTCGCTCACGGCTATCCCTTCGCCCGCGGGGTGGGTCCGGGTGCGGGCCTCGGCCATGCTAGACCTTCACAGTTTGATGAGTATCGCGGCCCGGTGAAAGCGCGCACCCTGGGTCAGTACCCCAGCAGCCGCCCGCCGAGCCCGCCCACCAAAGCGGCGATGATCACGATCGAGACCAGATTCAGCCACAGCCCCGCCTTGGCCATGTCACGGATAGTCACCCGCCTCGAACTGAACACAATCGCGTTGGGCGGGGTGGCGACGGGCAGCATGAAGGCACAACTCGCCCCCACTGCCGCCGCGATCACCAGCGGCTGAGCCTCGACCCCCAAACCGCCCGCAGCCGCCCCGAGGACGGGCAGCATGGTGCTGGTCGTCGCTGTATTGCTGGTGACCTCGGTCATGAAGACGATCATGGCGGTCACGCCCAACAGCAGGACAAGCGGGTGGACCCCATTGGCCCCTGCGAGCAACCCACCGAGCCAAGCGTCGAGCCCTGTTGCGCCGAAGGCGCTGGCCAGGGAGAGCCCGCCGCCAAAGAGCAGCAGCACGCCCCAGGGGATCCGCTCGGCGCTCCGCCAGTCGAGCACGCGTCGCCCCTGCCCGACCGGCAGGGCGAACAGCAGCGAGGCGCCGCCAATCGCGATGGCCGCGTCGTGCAAGCCGATCCAGCGGTCCGTGCCCGTCCGGCCATTGTTCAGCCAAGCCGTGAGCGGGGCGTGCAGGATCCATGACGCGGCGGTGAGGGCGAAGACGCCCATCGCCAGAACCTCGCCCCGCCCCGGGCGCCCCATCCGGTCGAGCAGCCCCCGGATGTGGGATCGCCCGCCAGGGATCGCGGCGATCCGCACCGGCGAGGAAACATACACGAGCACGGCCCAGGACACCGGGAGCAGCACCGCGACCAGCGGCACCCCCAGACGCAGCCAGCCGCCCCATGTCAGCGGGGTCCCCAGTTCATCGCGCATGAAGGCGGCCAGAATCCCGTTGGGCGCGGTGCCCGTCAGCGTCATCACGCCGCCGATGCTCGACGCGTAGGCCAGACCGAGCAGCAGGCACACCGCGTACGACCGTGCCTCGGGGCGGTCCGGCGCATCGCCGCCGGCGAGCAACGCGATGCTGGTGACGATCGGCAGCATCATCATGGCGGTCGCGGTGTTGGATACGAACGCGCTGAGCAGAGCGGCCGCCAGCATCACGCCGGCCACGATGCGACGCGGGCTGGTGCCGACAAGCAGGATCACATGCAACGCCAGACGCCGGTGCGCTCCCCACCGCTCCAGCCCCTGGCCGAGCAACAGCCCGCCCATGAACAGGAACACGAGGGGATGCGCGTATCCACCGGTCGCGTCCCCGATCTTCTGGATGCCCAGCGGATGGAACAGAACAAGGGGCAGCAGAGCGGTGGCGGCGAGCGGGATCGCCTCGGTGATCCACCAAACAGCCATCAGCACGGTCACGCCCGCGAGGCGTCGGGCAGGCTCGTCCAGCGTGGCGTCCGCCAGGAGGGTGTAGACCACGCCGGCCGCCGCGGGCCCGATCAGCAGCCCGGCGTTCTGTACCGGCCCGGCATCGTGTCTTGTAGAAACCTCGTCCATGCGTGGAACCCCAGCCGGGAGATGCTACGAAAAAAGCCCGCGCGGAGCGCGGGCCTCGGAGAAATCGGAATGGTGGCGAGCCTTGGTCAGTCCTCGGGGACATGGTCCGAGGTGACGATCTCGCGGAATTTGGTCCGCAGGGCGTTGGTGATCGGTCCCTCACCGGCGGAGATGGTATGGGTGGCGGTGACCTCGAGGTCTTTGTGTTCGAGCACCTCGCGGACGGCGATCATCTCGGCGGCCGAGCCGGTCAGGAAGGCCTCATCGGCGTCCAGGAACTCGGCCATGGTGAAGTGCTTCTCGACGACCTTCACCCCACAGGCCGGGCAAAGCGTGTCCATCACGAAGCGGCGGGTGATGCCCTCGAGGATGCCCGCCTCGCTCGGCGGGGTATACACCACGCCGTCCTTGACGAAGAAGATGTTGTCGCCCGAGCCCTCGGTCACATGGCCCTCGGTGTTGAGCATGATCACCTCGAGAAGTTGATCCTCGGGCTTGGTGATGCCGAGCTTGTTGCTCAGGTGGATCGCCTCGCACTTGGCGAGGATGTTGTTCAGGTAGTTGAGGCTCTTGATGCGGGGATCGAGGCAGGCGATGGGCGTCTTGGGCCGGTTGGCCAGGACGACCCGCATGCCCTTCTGATACATCTCCGGCTTGTAAAGGCTGATGGTGTCGGCGATGCAGACCACGCCCGGCTCGGGGCAGAGATAAGGGTTCAGCCCGAGCGTGCCGACGCCACGGGTGACGACAAGCCGGATGTATCCATCCTGGATGCCGTTGGCTTCCACACAGGTGCGCTGGATGCGGACCATCTCATCGCGGCTGACGAACTTCTCGAGATCGAGGTGGATCTTGTTGGCGCAGGCGTACAGACGGTCCATGTGCTGCTTGAGCTTGAAGATCTTGCCCTTGTAGACACGGATGCCCTCGAACACGCCGTCGCCGTAGAGAAGCCCGTGGTCGTACACCGAGACCGCGGCCTGGCTCTTGGGAAGCAGCTGCCCGTTGACCCAGATCAGCGGCTTGTCGCCCGTGCTGGCGGAGGGGGCGGTGGTCGTGGCGGGCTTGCTGATCATCGCGCTCATTCGGATCCCTCCTTGCGAGACGGGCTCGCTCATAGGCAAGTATCGGCCGGTCGCGCACACGGTTCGTGGCGTCCGGACAACGCCGCCGAAACTGGGTCCGAGAACGCGTCGCGTCAGACCGGGCGGCACGCCCGGGCCGGACGGGGGATCCCTCGACCCCGTCCGATCGGCCCGGACGACGGATCTCGCAGGAGACCCGTACAAAGTCCTTTCGAAAAGTCAATGACAGTATATGTGGCCCACCCTTGTCGGGCTGCAGATCCGGAAGATCGGGACCGATCGCGGCGTTTAGCGGGTGATTCGGGCTTCAGACTCGAATTTCGGCCCCGAGTTCGGCCCGTGCCCGATCGGCGAGCCGTTCCATCTGAGGATCGACCTCGTCGTGGCGCATAGTGCGGGCCTCGTCGCGGAAGCGGACGCGAAGGGTCACGGACTTGCGTCCAGCGCCGAGCTGCTTGCCGCGGTACACCCCAACCAGGTCCGTGCCCACGCACCGCTCGAGCCGACAGGCATCGACCAGTCGCTCCACAGAGGCCCAGGTGACCGATTCGGGCAGGACCAAGGAGAGGTCCCGCTCGATGCCGGGGAACTGGGGCAGGGGGCGGACAGTGATCTTGGGCACCGGCGCGCCGACGAGCACATCCAGCCAGAGTTCGGCCCCGACCACGGGCACACCGAGATCCTCGTTCGCCATGGCCTCATGGGAGATCACGCCGAAGGAACCGAGTTCGACCCGGTTCGCGTCGGTGACGACGAAAACACGCGCATGGGCGTGGGCATCGAAACCGCGGTGCGGGGGCGGGCAAGGCTCGACCTCGGTGCTCGCGTCCGGGCCAAAGCAGGTACGCACCGCGGCGTCGATCGCGCCGCGGACCACACGGACGGTCTTCTGGATGTCTTCCACGCCGGGCTTCTTGCCGGCAAAGTCGACATCCGCGAGCATCGCGAGCGTGCGCCGCTCGACGGTGATCCTCCCGAGCTTCTGCGCGAAGGTCGAGGCGGTCTCGAAGAGCCGGATGCCACCGGGCAGGCCCGTGCGGGCGTCGGCGTTGGCCTTTCGGCAGCCGAGCAAACCCAGCAGCACGCTGGGACGCAGGGTGGGCTCGGCCTTGCGCCGGTCGTCGTCCACCGCGACCAACTCGAGACCCTCCGCAAGGAAGCAGTCACCCTTTTTAGGGCTGGTGAACGAGAAGGTGATGGTCTCGTGAAAGCCGAGGGCGGCCAGCGTTCGGGCCGTTTCGTCTTGCAGGCGTTCGGCCCGCTGCGGCGCGTGGACCGCGATCTCCAGCTTGTCCTTGAGCGGAACCGCGCCGAGCGAGCGCGCGCGGGCGACCTCCTCGATCAGATCGATCTCGCGGGTCAGGTCGTGCGAACGGTGCGGGGGAACCGTGCAGCGGAGCAGCCCCTCGCCAGCGTGCTCGCAGCGGATCGCCAGCGCATTCAGCAACGCGGCGATCTCGTCGGTCGGCAGCACGGAGCCGAGGATCTGAGCCACCCTGGCCGAACGCAGCTCGATCACGCGATCGGGCGGGAGCGGGGCGCCGTCCGAAAGCACCCCTTCGGCCAGCGTGCCGCCAGAGACCCGGCAGATCAGTTCCACAGCCCGGCGGGCCGCGAAATCGATGGTTCGGGCGTCGATGCCGCGCTCGAAGCGGTACGCCGCATCGGTGCGGATGTTCAGGCGGCGCGCGGTGTTGCGGATGGTGACCGGGTCCCAGGTCGCCATCTCGAAAACGACATCGGTCGTGCCGCTGTCGACCTGGCTGTCGAACCCGCCGATGACACCGGCCAGCGACTGCGGGCGTTCGGCGTCGGCCACGACCAGATCCGTCGCCTTGAGCGCATGCTCGCCGGCGTACAGGGTCTTGACCTTCTCGCCCTCGTCCGCGAAGCGGACGATGAGCCTGCCCCCGGCCAGCTTCTTGTGGTCGAAGACATGGCAGGGGTTGCCCAGTTCGAGGGTGATGTAGTTCGTGACATCGACGACATTGTTGATCGAGCGGGCGCCGACCGACTCGAGTGCACGCTTGAGCCAGTCCGGGCTGGGCCCGATCTTCACGCCGCGGATGAGCCGCGCGGTGAACAGGGGGCACCCGGCGTGCTCGCGGTTCTCGAGGGCAAGATCCGTGCCGATGGGCGGCCCCACGGGGGGCGCCGACACTTCGGGCAGTTTCAGCGTGCGGGGGGTGCGGGAGTGGCGTGCGGCGGCGACCTCGCGGGCGATCCCGACATGCCCGAGACAATCCACCCGGTTCGAGGTGACCTCGACATCGATGACGGTGTCGCCATCGGGCAGCGGGGTGTGCAACTCGATGGGCAGACCCGCCTCGGTGAGGATCGCGTCGGCCTCCTCGGGAGTGACATCGCCCGGGGTGAGGTATTGGTTGAGCCAGCGGATCGAGATATCCATAGGGCCGAAAGGATAGGGCCCGGGGGCGGGCGGGCCGCCCTTGCCGCGGAAAGGCTTACACTGCGGGCATGCTTGCGACGCCGAAGCACATCGTGTTCGTGGGCCTGATCGGGCTGGGCGTGCTGGCATCGGCGGGCGGCCCGGCGGGTTGTGCCGCGGGTCCCGCGCCGGACCCTTCCGTGCTCGAGCCGTCCCGGCCTTCTGATTTCACGCTGGGACTGACCGTGTTCGGGCCGGTCACTGAGACCGCCCGTCCCGGGCAACACCCGGCCCGGTATCTGCTGGAGCCGGACGGGTGGCTCCGGGCGGCCGTCGGACCCGGGGCGAATCAGACCGTCCATCCGACGCTGACCCGGTGGCTCGATGCGCCCGCCCGAGACGCGCTGTGGGCCATGGCCCGCGGCGCCGGCCTTGGCGGTGACGGGGTGACGCAGATCGATTCCCCCGAGCGTTTCGATCCGCCCGCGGGGCGTCGGGTCTATCTGATCGAACTGACGGCGGGAGGTCGCCGCTACAGCGCCGCGGTCTCGGAGGGAGACCCCGCGGCGGGGCCGCTCGCGGCGATCGCCGACCGGCTGGCCGGGCTGGCGTGGGTCAGCCCCGGTCCATGATGGCTTCGACGCGGTACCGCTGTCGGAGGAGGTAGTCCTTCCACGCGGGGTCGGTCTCCATGAGCGTGGCACGCTGGATCACCTCGAGAAGCCGGTTGTCGGCTCGCCCGGTCATCTCGGCGGCGCGGACATATCCGCGCATGGACGGCAGGTGAGAGGCGTCGCGCTCGATGGCGTTGGCGAAGTGGCGGAAGGCCTCTTCTCCCCAGCCGTTGCGCTGATAGGCGATGCCGATGTTGTACTCCGGACGCGGGTCGTTGGGCACGAGCTGGGAGGCACGCTGGAAGGCGCTGACCGCGTCGGTATACAGCCCGCGATCCATGAGCAGCGTGCCGAGGTTGTTCCAGGCGTTGTGGAGCGTGTCATCAAGCGAGAGCGCCCGGCGGTACAGCTCGATGGCGCGGTCCGGGTCGTTGGCTTCGGCCTGCTCGGCCTGGGCGGAGAGCCGGCGGGCCTCGGCGCGCTGCTCGGCGAGCCGGTTGAGGGCCTCGGCCGCGTCGTCGGCCGCGGACCGGCGCTCTTTGAGGCGGGGCGAGCTCGAGCAGCCCGAGAGCGCGACGAGGGCGGCGAGCGCGACGGGAACGGCGGTGTTGAATCGGATCATGGCTAGCGGGCCTTTGCTATTCCAGCCGCTCATAGCGGGCGAAGGTGACTTCCATGCTCCACGCGTTGGCCTGGGGCGTCAGAGAAATCTGCCGGACATGCATGCCGGGGATGCGCTCGGTGACGAGGTTGACCCAGGTCAGCAGCTTCTCGAGAGAAGCGTCACGAACCTGGTTTCGGCTGCGGGCGTCGTATCGGTAGTTGACGCGGCGTGCGTTGTCGAACGCCTCGTTGTCGGTGCGTGGCACATCGGGCAGCGTGGCCAGGCCCGCCTCCCGCGCGAGGTTCTGCAGCCGGCTGAGCATGTCGGGGATCGGGCGATTGAGTTCGGCGTTGCTGGTGTTGGCGAGCTGGGCGGTGAGTTCGGTCAGCCGGTCTGCACGCTCGTTGATCTGGGCCAACTCTGCGGAGCGTCGGGACAGCTCGCGGCTGGCGGAAGAATCGGACCGCCAGCCGACCAGCACGCCGAGAACCGCGACGGCGAGAACGACCAAGGCGATCGCGACGAGGTGGGTCGGTCGGTTGGCGCGGGTGCTGGCCTCGGCGCGCCCGGCGAGCTGGTAGCGGTCGTCTTCGGTGAGTCGGTGGTTCACGGGCGGGCCCTCGCGCGTTCGGGCCACAGGGCGGTGTAGGTGGCGATGTACTCGTTGCCCCGGGACTCAACGCCGGGTGGGCGGCGCCATTGCAGGTCGGAGCCGCCGACGGACTGCAGAGCCTGCGAGAGCTGCTCGGCCTCGGCGATGCTGCCGACGCGGACCTTGACAGTTACCAAGGTGTCGCCGATCTCGATGAGGTCGACGGACACGCCGGGCATGCCGAGGACGAAGGAGATGGCCTCGAGTTCCTGCATCACCGGGCGGGGCGGGTCGACTTGGAGGGCGCCGGTGCGACGCTCGATCTGGGAGATGCGCTCGTTGAGCCGGATCACCGGGAGCGGGTCGAGCGCAAGCTGGGGGTCGATGGCACCCAAGGCCTCGGTGCGCTCCTGGCGGACCTGGGCGATGATGCGTCGGGTGTCCGACGCGCGTGCGAATAGCCCCGCGGCAAACGCCGCGATGCACGCGGCCGCGAGCAGGAGCATCACCGCGGTCCAACGGAACGCAGCGCGGTGTGTGCGGGTGGGACGCTCGGACAGCGGGCGGAAGGCGTTGATCGGGCGGGCGTCGAGCGTCCGCCGGAGCGTCTCGGCGATGGGGTCGTCGTGACCGATCAGATCGACCACGGCGTTGGGCCATGCGCGGGTCAGGGCACGCCCGATCTCGCCGGGCGACATGCCGCCCGGGGCTGGGGTTCCGACCACGACCACGCGGGAGGGGCTCACGCCGATCTGGGCCGACCAGCCGAGCCAGTCCCCGGCGAGCCGCGCGATGTCGTGCTCGCGCACCTCGGCATGGACCGAGCGTGTGTCCGACCGCAGCCGACGCAGGCGCATGGATCCGCAGGCGAGCAGGCGACCCTGGCGGGACCAGCTCCAGACAAGCCGCCCGTCCTCGGGGTCGATCACGACCACGGCAACCGGTGGGTGGTCTGTGGAGACAATGCCGGCCCGGTCGGTCGATGCGGCCCGGGCGCCGGGGTCCCACGCTTCGGCCATCGCGTGCCAGAGGGTCACGACGCGACCGATCCGCACACCCAGCGCGTCGAGCCGGTCGATCAGCAAGCGCGCCGGCGCGTCGGGGGCGGCGATGACGGCGGCACGGGTGTCGGCGTCACCCTCCGCCAGCACATCGAAGTCCAGCTCGCGTCCCAGCCGGGGCAGCCGGTCGGCGATGCCGGGGGTCTGGATGGGATCCAGCGCCTCATCGTCGCTGCCGACCTCGGCCTGCAGGCTCGCACCTTCGATGGACGAGCGGATGAGTTCGGCGTCGGCATCGCGACCGCGGACCCACGAGCAGGCGGCCCCATCGACATCGAGGCAGAGCGTGTCGAGCCGCTTGGCGCTGCGGGTTTCGGCGAGTCGCGAGCGGATCCAGTCGGCGGCATCGAAGGCGGCGGACTCGGCCCCCATCGCATCGGCGACGGGCTCGGCGTCCCAGCGGTCCTCCGATCGCTCACCGAGGAGCAGCGCCGAGCGGATGACGGCGCCTCGGTCGGATCGGCGGATGTAGCAGACGCGGTCGCTCACGGGGATGGGTCTCGGCGCGGGTTGGTCGGGGTCAGTCGGGCGTTGAAGCGTGGGATGATCGGCCGCTACTCGTCACTCTGCGGCGTGTCGTTTTCACGCCCGCCGCGGTCTCGTCTCGAGCTCATCGAGCCGACGCGACGGACCTCGGGCATTTCGAGCCCGCGGCCCGTGCTCTGCTGGCCGTTGCGCATGCGATCGATCACACGCTGGCGCCGCTCGATCTCGGTCTGGGGAAGGTTGCTGGTGTCCAGCGTCGGCTTGGCGGCTTCGGCCGGCGCATCGACGGAATCGACATCATCGCCGGACACCATCGTGATCGACGGACCGCTGCGGCCGGCTAGCTCGATGACCGCACGCCCGTCGTCGTGGGAGACGATGATCTGCTGGGGCAAGACACGATCGATGCGGAGGTCGCCCAGTTCCGGCCGCTCGGCGGGAGCGCGGACCACATCGCCGGCGCGGACCACGCGCTGGCGGGCATCGATCGTCACGAACGCCGCCTGCTCGGCGCCCATCTGGATCATGCCCAGATATCGAACGCGGCTGGCGAACGGCTGCGCCGGCGCGGGCGTGGGCTCCGCTGGCTCGTCGTCCGGAACCTCGGGCGTTTCGATCACCGGCACCTTGGGCGCGTTGGCGACCAGGGCGAGCCGGGCGGCCAGACCGCCAGCGTCGACGGGCTGATACGCCACCGACGAAACGGTCCCCTGCGAGCCGGATCCGGGGACGGGCTGCGGAGCGCCGGGGGGGATCTGCGGCTTCGTGGACGGGCGGGAGGGATCCGGGAGCCCGACAACCATCAGCCCGACCGCACCGATCGCCAGACCGGCGGCGACGACCTGGGCGACCAGGGTGAGTCGGGCGGCGGACGATCTGGAGAGTTCGGTGATCATGCGGGTCTCCGCGTGAAGTGTATCTCAAGTGTCATCGTCAAGGTCCGCGAGGCTGAAGCCGTCGGTGGTCGCGTCGAGTTCCTTCCAGGTCAGGAACGAGCCGAGCTGTGTGGATCCGGCCGCGTTCGAACGGGATGTCGCGCCCACCCGCAGGCGGGCCAGACCGCCATAGCGGGACAAGAGGCGTCCGCGTTCGGCTCCGACGCCGCCGCGGAGTTCGACGATCACAGCCCAGAGTTCGACATCGATCGCCAGCAGCCTCAACGCGGCAACGCGCTGTTCACTGCTCAGCCCGGTGGAGTTAATCGCGGAAGTGATGTCCTGTCTCGTGAGCCCGCTGCCGCGTGCACGCAGGCGCAGGAGTTCATCGGCGAAGGCGTCGCCCTTGTCACCCGCGATGGCGCGGGTGACCGCCCGCAGCACGGGTTCAGGTGTGGTATTGGCCGATACGCTCGACGGGCCGACCGAGCGTGTCAGACGCAGGTATTCGTCCGGGCGGACGCTCTTCACGAGGTTGGTGAGGATGACGCCGGCCTCTTCCACCTGGTTGGGCGGCAGGGCGCTGAGGTCGCCCAGTGCCAAGCCCTGGCCGTCGCGGAGATACACCGAAACCACCGATCCATCCTGGAGCAAGATGTCCATCGCGTGCCCGTCGGTCGGATTGATGGCGTCGGCGATGCTGCGCCCGTTCTGCTGGCGCAGCCACGCGCCGATGGCCTCCTGCAAGCCCTGGCCGGCGTGGTGCTCGTGATACGCCCGCGCCTGGCGGGCGATGACCTTGGATTGTGCGGCGAAGCGCGTCATCGCGACGCCGACGCTGAGACCCACGACGATCAGCGCCAGCAGCACCATCGGCATGACAAAGCCGCGGGATGGGGCGCGGATCGTCACGGGCGACGCCCCCCGACACCGAAGTTGTCGGCGTCCTGCCCGAGCCCGCCGGCGTTGCCGGGGTTCGTGCCGGGCCGTCCGCCGGGACGACCGCCGCCGCCCGGTCCGCCGGGCCCCCCACCACCGCCGCCGCCGCCGTTGTTGTTGTTGCCATCGGGCACGCCGTCGCCGTCGGCGTCGGTGTCGGTGTCGTCCGCGCCTGTGCCGCCGCCGGTTGGGTCCTCGCCGAGCGTCCAGCCGATCTCGAACATCCAGCTGGCATACTGACGGTTGATGAGCGTCACCTCGAGCTCGGCGAAAGCGGGCAGATCCGTGATGGAGGTGCCCGCATACTCGGTGACGCGCTCGTCACCCTTGAAGATCTGCCAACGCAGCGCCTCGATGCCCCGGAGCACCGGCACCGCGCCGGCGAGCCGATCTCGGATGGCTTCGGCGTTGCCGCTTGTGTCGGGCAGCGGCTGATAGCCAGCGTTCAGTTCGGCCAGCTCCGCCGACAGGATCGGACGCCACCAGAGCGTCCAGCCCGGAGGCGGATCGGTCGCAACGGCCTGCATGAGCTTGGGGTCGGGGTCGAGCAGCCCGAGGTTCATCATAATGACCTCGCGGGTGCCGCTGGGACGCAGCTCGAACACGCCGCGGATCGCGCCCGACGCGATATCATCGCTGGCGAAATCGAGCGACTCGGCCCGGTCCTGCTCGACCAGCCACGCACCGATCTGCGAGCCGACGATCGAGGGCAGGGGCGACCGGCCGACCGTGACCTCCAGACGCTGCGGGCGATAGCCGTTCGGCAACGCCGGGGCGGCGGCATCGGTCTCCAGGATCACGCGGGGGCGGACCGTCTCGGTGACCGTCTGCGCCGAGTCCGACGCGGGGGCGGTCTGCTGCTGCTCTTCGACGAGCAGGTTCAGGAATGTCCTGCGCACGGCCAGTTGTGTGGTCCACATCTCGCTGGTCCGGTCGAACCGCTGCGCATACGCCTTCTCCGCCCGGGCCGAGGCGAGAAACACCGAGACGCAGCCGAGGAGCACGAGACCCCCGACCACGATGGCCAGCACCGTCTCGATGATCGTAAAGCCGCTCCGATGGGTGCCGCGGGGGCGTCTCATTGCGTGGCGCCCCCTGTTCCGTCTTCCAACTGCATCAACAGCTGCATCAGGCGCTCGATGCCGTCGGGCTGCTCCAGCAAGGTCTGCAGCGAATCCGGGTTCGAGAACGCCAAAGGATCCACCAGCCGGGTCAGCGTGGCGTGCGGCACATCGGCGCTGAAGGTCTGCGAGCCGCCGGACTCGTACGCCAACCACACACGCACCACGACATAGCGCACCCGATCGAGCGACACCCCGCCGCCCACCCCGCCTGTGTCGGCGCCGGTGCCCTGGGTCTCCATCTGGAACTCCACGGGCTGCTCTTCGAGCGACCAACGGTACAGGTCCGGGCCATACTCGATCGGCAGGGCCCGGCTGGGCAACGACTCGCGGTCGTCGATGAACTGCAGGATCAGCCGGTTGGCCAGCTCGCTGGCGGCCAGCTTGCGGGTCAGGCGAGCCTCGGACTTGTGCATGAACGACACAGCGCCCGCCAGCGACGCGGTGACCAGCCCGAGCAGCACCACCCCGAGGATGGCCTCGAGGAAGGACACACCCGGGCGGCTGGCCGCCCGGAGCGCGGGGCGTCCGGGATGGTGGCGGGCGCAGGTCATGTCACTCCTGGAGGTCGAGCATCCACAGATCGAGGTTGTCGTCGGCGGTGGTCATGTCCTTGTCCGGGCCGGCGGAGTAGAGGATGTAGGGATGCTGCCCGCCGGGGGTCAGCGCGTAGTAGTAGCCGGTCTTCCAGGCGTCCATGTCCGAACCGGGCTCGAGGTAGTTGGGAATCAGTTCCTGCAGGCTCTGCGGCGGCTGCGAGTGCTCGACCATGTACGAGTTGATCGCCGTCTTGATGGTGTTCATCGAGTTCTTCGTCGCATTGACCTTCGCCCGGGCCACCTGCGGCAGAATGGCGATGGCCGCACCCGCGGCCAGAATGCCGATCAGCAGAATCACCGCGGTGATCTCGATCAGCGAGAAGCCCGGACGCGACATGGCGATCCGGCGTTCGGTTCGGGTGTTCATCGAATCCTCCTGAAACGGGCGCACCGGCCCAAGTTCGTGCCGAGACACGCTCCGCACATCACATGACATTGCTGGTCACCGAGAACATCGGGAGCATGACCGACACGATCACGACACCGATCACCACAAAGAGCACCACGATCAACAGCGGCTCGAGCACAGCCATCAGCCGGGCCGTCCGCGTGTCCACCTCGCTGGCATGATCCTGAGCGAGGGCGTCGAAGGCCGAATCCAGCTCGCCGCCCTGGTCGGCCGCGATCAACAGCCGCCGGGTCGCGTTCGGCAGACTCTCCACTTTATCCACGAGCGCACGGAACACGCCCCCCTCGATCAGACGCGACCGCAGACGACCAAGATCCCGCGCCAGCCTCGGATCGCCGATGGCCTTGGAACTCACACCCAACGCATCGGCCAGCGGGATGCCCGAGCGGGTCATCGCGGCCATCACGGAGAAAAACCGCGCCAACTCCTGGTGCATCACCACACGCTTCACGCCCGGCAGCCGACGCACCACCGCCATCAGCGCCGCGACGATCGCGGACCGCGCCCCCACCGCCAGAACCAGCAGCACCGCCACCACGCCCGCGAGAATCAATGCGTTGTTGCGCAGGAACAGGCCCAGCCCCATCACGATCTTCGTGAAGGTCGGCAGCTCCACGCCCGCGTCCTGCATCGCACCGCCGATCATCGGCACCACCACCGTCAGCAGCACCAGCACCGCAAAGCACGCGATCGACAGCACCACCGCCGGATAGATCATCATCGTCACGGCCTTGCCCGCCACCTCACGCACACGCCGGGCGTTCCGCCCGAGCTGCTCGGCCGACCCCGCCAAGTCACCCGTCCGCTCGCCCGCCCGGTACACGGCGATCGACACCTCGTCGAACGCGCCCACTTGGGCGCAGGCCTCGGCGAACGACTTGCCGGAAGACACGAGGTCCCGCATCCGAAGCACCCGTTCGGTGGACTTCTTGGAGACCACGGTCGAAGCGACTTCCAGAGCGTCCACCAGCGGCACGCCGCGGCTGAGCAACTGGCTCAACTGGGCATTCATCGCCTCCTGATCGGCAAGGTTGAACAGCCCCCCCGCGCCCGCCGAGCCCGGCAGCTTCCAAGTCCGCTGGAGCACCTGACGCTCGCGACGAAGGGCCTCGGCCAACGCCCGCTCGGACCTGGCCCGACGCACGCCGACAGCCCGCCCCCCGCCCGGCTTGCTGGCCACATAAAGGAAGGATCCGGACTGGGTCGCCGCTCGGCTCATCGCGTCTGACACTCCAACCCCCCGCAGAGGGGTCCGGCCGCCCGAAGGGGCCGATTTTCTACCGTCCCAACATGCGCCACGACGCGGGCGCGTGCTTTCCTTCTCTACGGACAGGCCCGGCTTGTTGATCGGCCCGCCCGACCAATCGACAATATGAACGCCGCCCGCCCCGGGCGGCTTGCACCGACCCCCGTCTTTCTGGAACGGAAACCTCATGCCCACCTCCCCCGCCGTCGCCCAAGCCGCCCATTCTGGGACCACCGCGTCCGGGGGAACCATGCGGGGGCTGATCAAGCACCACGCCGGGCCCGAACTGCAGTTCGTGTCCGACCGCCCGATCCCCGAACCCGGCCCACGGGAGGTCCGTATCAGGGTCAGCAAGGCCGGCATCTGCGGCACCGACCGCCACATCTGGGAATGGGACGACTGGTCCGCCGGGCGGGTGCCCGTCGGCATCATCACCGGGCACGAGTTCGTCGGGACCATCGACAAAGTCGGCTCGGCCGTCACCCAATGGCAGCCGGGCCTGCGTGTCTCGGCCGAGGGACACCTGACCGCCGGCACCGACTACAACAGCCGCACCGGCAACGCCCACATCGCCAGCGACACCACCATCTTCGGCATCGACCGCGACGGCTGCTTCGCGGACTACATCGTGGTGCCGGAGTCGAATGTCTGGCCGATCCACAAGGACATCCCCGACAAGTACGCCGCGATCATGGACCCCCTGGGCAACGCCGTGCACACGGTCATGGCGGCGGGCGTGTCCGCGAAGACCGTGCTGATCTCCGGCGTGGGCATCATCGGGCTGATGGCCGTCACCGTGGCCCGGGCCGCCGGCGCCGCCCGGATCTATTGCACCGACATCGACCCCCGGCGTCTGGCGCTGGCCCGCCGGCTCGGTGCGGCCGAGGCCTTCGACGCCCGCGATGACGCCTGGATCAAGCAGGTCCGACGCGAGACCTACGAGGGCGTGGACGTGCTGCTGGAAATGTCCGGCGCTCCCGCCGCGATGGACCAGGGATTCCGCGCCCTCCGCAACGGCGGCACGGCCGCGCTACTCGGCCTGCCCGCCAAGCAGGTCACCTTCGACTTCAACAGCCACATCATCTTCAAGGGCTGCACCGTGCTGGGCATCAACGGACGCAAGATGTGGGACACCTGGTACCAAATGGAGAAACTGCTCGTCTCCGGGCGGCTGAAACTCGACGACATCGTCACCCACGAGTTCCCGATGGCCGACTACAAGAAGGCCTTCGAGACCATGATCTCCGGCGAAGGCATCAAGGTGCTTCTTGACATGAAGTGAAACCACCCCATCAGTCTCGATACACCACATGGCACGCCTTGCACGACGCGCCCAGCTCCTTGAACGCCACCCCGGCCGCATCCAGATCGCCCGCGTTGAAGGCACGCTCGGCCTCGGATGACCAGCGCACCGAGTCCGCCAGCAACCGCCGGTGATCCTCGCCGTATGCGATCGACTCAGGGTCGTCGGTCAGCGAACGCAGCAGATTATGGATCAGCCCCAGGTCGCTGCCCGGCGCAAGATCCGGGTGGTCGGCGGGGACTTGCCAGCCGTTGGCCGCGACTAACTTGACCCGATCGTTCGCACGGCTGATCAGCGACATCGCGCCGGCGTAACCGCCGACATCGGCCCGCTCGGGCAGGTCGATCTCCGCGGTGAAGAGCACCACGGGATCCACGGGCAGGGCCGACGCAACATCGGCCCACAAACCCGCGTAGCTCTTGCTCGTGCCCGTGAGCGTCATGAACGCGGCCGCCCGATCGTTGTCGATCTCGCCCGCGCACACCGCGCCCGCCACCAGGGCGGCCGGCCCGCGATGCTTGCCGTGGTGGCAGTGCACATACACCGGCCCCTCCAACTCGGTCAGCGCCTTGGCCATCGCCAGGCGGGCGTCCTCGGGCACACCGTCATAGCCAATAGGCAGATGCACCACCCGAATGCCCATCTCCCGCGCCAGTTCGGCCGGCGGGGGGACGGCATCGACCGAGATGACCGTCCTCACACCCATCGCCCTCAGCGTTTCGTACCCGGCACGCCCCTGCGGCTCGCCGCCCGAGATCAGGTCCGGGGTCAGTACGGCCACATGCTCAAGCCCCGCCAGATCGACCGGCTCGGCCCCCGGCAGCAAGCCCACGCCAGCCGGCGATACGGGCGCCACGCTCCGATCAACGCTCGGGCCGGACGATGAACAGCCCGCGATGGCGAGCCCGGCGATCCATGCAACAGACGAAAGCAATCTCATGGCCGCGCAGCATACCCGTGTCTCACATCCGGGGTTGCGTCACTCTTCGGGGTCCACCGACGAGATCTCGCGCCAACGCACGACACGAGGCATCAGACCCTGCCGCACGGAAACCGAGTCCAGACCCCAGCTCTCGTCGGCCGCCCGTTGATTGCTCGTGCCATGAAAAGAGATCGTCGTTCGGGACGAGGTCGCCGTGAACCGATACGACACACCCCGGAAGACGCTATCCGCATAGTTCGCCCAGAACGCGATGTAGCCGGACTCCGATGCCGGGGTGTTCAGGAAGGTCGGAGGCCAACGCTGAAATCCATTGCCGAGAAAGTTCGAGATCACTTCCTGTCCATCGATCATCACGCGAACCTCCTCGCGCGAGTCCCATGAATCAAAGAAGAAGATGTCAAAGCGTAGCGTGTAGCTCTCTCCCGGAACCGTCTCGACGCCAAGCACCGCCGCATGCGCATTGTCCACACCGAAACGCCCCAGGAAACGACCGAACAGCTCCGACTGCGTTTCCACAAGATCCGTGGTCCACTCCTCACCCACCGTGCCCTCAAAGTCTTCCTCGTACGGCACCGCGGCGTAGGCCAGCGAACTCGGCATCACCCGGATGTTGTCGATGCCCCAGCTCTCTTCCGTGAAGTCCCCCGTGTTGACGGCCCCGAACTCGATGACCGTCACGGTGTCGGACGCCACGAAACGGAAGCAGCGCGCGCGATAAACCCGATCCCGCGTACTCGCCGATCCGATGTTCTGAGAAAGTTCCGAGAGCGAGTCCGACACCATCGGCCGATGGACCACGGCGCCCCCGATCCGGATGCGGAAATCATCCTCATATTGGCCGGAAAAATCCCACCCGTCGAACAGGATGAGGTCATAGACCACCTGATACTCGGTCCCCGGTGTTGTCCGCAAAAACAACCTCACGGTCTCGTTCACACCCGAGACACGCCCCATCGACCCCAGGCAGGTGCCGCCCGTGGAGAGATTGGTGAGCCGCGCACCGACCCATTCGGCCCCGAGCACGCCGAAGTCGGAGCTGTACGGCACGGGCGCCGGAGCACCGCGGGACGGATCGAACTCGTACGCGCCGATGTCCCACCCATCACCGGACGGGCGAGCGAAACCGACAAGATCCGCGGATGTATACCCGGAGGCATCCATACCCGCGTCGATCGCGGGCGAGCCGAGCGACAGCGTGAAGTCACCGCCCGCCGCGTCCGTGAACGCCGGATCATCCGTGATCGGGCCGCTGGGCGTGAAACCATACGACATAGCCTCGCCCCAGCCGTGATACAGATTGTGAGACTCGGTGAACGAGCCGCTGGCCCGAAAGATCGCGTAGCGCCCCGGATTGCTGAAAATCGTGTTGTGGATCGTATAGGTGCCGCCGTTCGCGTACAGACCGTCTTGACCGACGCCGTAGATCGTACAGTTCACCAGCGTGAGCGACGGCTGGCTCGCGGCGTGGATGCCGTTGAGCGTGCCGGATGCCAGCACTGTGTCCGTGGCGACAATCGTCCCGCCGTTCGCATACAGCACATGACCGCCGCCGAGCAACGAGCTGCGCCGCAGAGTGAGGCCGGCACGACCTCCGGAATGAACGGGCGAATAAGTGTTGTTCATCAACTCGATCGTGCTGTCCTCGATCTCCGCGCTGCCCCCTGACAGATAGATACCATGCCCGGCGCTCGCGATGATGCTCACGCCGCGAACCGTGAATGTGCCGCCGTTGGTCGCGTGCAATCCTGCTCCGCCCGATACGACCTCGCACCCGTCGATCACCACGCCGACCGAACTGTCGTTGTACACCGCCAACCCGGACGAGACCTCCATCACAAAGCCTTCCAGCTCGGTGTAATCGCAGTTGCTCAGATGCAGCAGACCCGAGCCGTTCTCAAGCACTACATCGCCCGCGTCACCCGTGTACTCGCCGGTTCGGTCGGCCACAAACCGGATCGGTGCATCAAAGCGACCCGACCGTCCACTCACATAGATCTGCCCCGCGTATCGACCTGCCCCAACATACACCGTGTCGCCGGCGCTCACCCGCCCGAAGGCGTAGGCGACGGTCCCCCACGCCTGGTCCGCGCTCGTCCCGCTGTTCGCATTGCTGCCGCCGACACGCACGAAGTAGTCGACCGCAAAGGCGGGAGAGCACGCCCACAACAGAATCATCAACAGAATCAGCCGCATACCCGGGATATCGGCCGCCTCGCCCCCCGCTCGCACGCCCACCCGCGCCCCGCCCGGCGCGCCCGTCCGAGAACACGCCGCCCGCCCGCACAGCCCGTTCACTCCCGCAGGGATTCGGCGATCCCGATCTCCTGCAAACGCACGCTCGCGTTGTCCAGCGCGTTCTTGGCCTCGTAGAACGCGTTGGCGTCGACCGATCGCCAATCCGCCTCGGCCCGTTCCACAAAGCCACGGAGCGTCTCGATCGCCGAGACCAGCCCGGCCCGCTCGCCGTCCGCCAGCTTCTCGCCGTACCGCTCAAACCGCTCGCCGATCCACTTCAGGTCCAGCTTCGCGTTGGTCACAAGATCCACCACGCGATGGCGCTGCATGTCGTCCTTCGCGTGCGTGAGACTTTCCCGCTCGATCCGTTCCACCTCGTCCTCGGTCAGCCCGTGGTTCGGCACGATCTGCAACCCCGCCCGCTTGCCGCTCCGCTCCTCCACCGCCGACACCGTCAGCACGCCGTTGGCGTCGACAAGAAAAGTCACCAGCAGCTTGGGTATCCCCGCCGGCATCGGCGGAATGCCCCGCAGCTCGAAGGTGCCCAGACTGCGGCAGTCCACCGCCATCTCACGCTCGCCCTGCAGCACATGCAGCCTGATGTTCGTCTGCCCGTCCACGCTCGTCGAGAACCGCTCGCTCGCACGCGCCGGCACAGGGCTGTTCCGCATGATCAGCTTCGCCACCGCACCGCCGACCGTCTCGACGCCCAGCGACAACGGGATCACATCCAGCAGCAGCGATCCCTTCTTGGTGCCCGCCAGGATCGACGCCTGCACCGCCGCGCCCATCGCGACCACCCGGTCCGGGTCCAGCGCACAGTACGGCTCGATCCCGAAAAACGACCCCACACGCTCGCGCACCAGCGGGATACGCGTCGACCCGCCCACCAGGATCACCCGGTCGATCGGTTCCCCCTTCAGCGCCTTGGCCGCGTCCCGCATCGCACGCTCGCACGCCCGGATCGACCGATCCACCAGCGGCCCGACAATCGCCTCCAGCTCCGCCCGCGTCACCACCCGCCGATAAACCCGGTCCTCACCGAGCGCGATCTCAACCGGAGCCTCATCGGCCTCGCTCAGCCGGTGCTTGACCGCACGCGCAAAGCTCACCAGCGCCCGCCGCGTCTCCAAAGGCAGCGACCCCAGCGCATCCCCGTCCCGCCCCAGCTCCACGCCGATCTCCCCCGCGAGCATCGCCACCAGCGCGTGATCGATGTCGTCTCCGCCCAACCGCGTGTCGCCCGCCGTGGACAGCACCTGGAAGAACTCGGTCCCGTGCGCCTGCGCCGGCGTCAGCCGCAGGATCGACACATCGAATGTCCCCCCCCCGAGGTCATACACCGCCACCGTCTGCGCTTCGGCGTTCCGCTCCGACGCCCGCTCGGTCCCGATCCCGTACGCCAACGCGGCCGCCGTCGGCTCGTTGACAATCCGAACCACCTCCAGCCCCGCGATCCGCCCCGCGTGCCGCGTCGCCTGCCGCTGCGCGTCATCGAAGTACGCCGGCACCGTCACCACCGCCCGACGCACGCCGGTCCCCAACTCCGCCTCCGCCCGACGCTTCAACTCGCCCAGAATCTCCGCAGAGATCTCCTCCGGACTCAGCGTCCGCCCGCCCGGCAGCGCCACCCGCGTCGTCCGGTTCGGCCCCTCGACGACCTCGTAACTCAGATACCCAAGGTCCGGCCGCACATCCTCGATCGAACGCCCCATCAACCGCTTCACGCTCGTCACCGTGGTCCGTGGATGCAGCGGCGCCTCGTCGAGCGCCACCCGCCCCACGATCACCCCACCGTCGCCATACCGCACCGCCGACGGCACGATCGCGTCGTCCCCGCCCAACACCCGAGGCCCGCGCTCATCGCAGAACGCGACCAGCGAGTTGGTCGTCCCAAGGTCAATCCCCACGATCGGATCGGTCCGTCCGCTTTCCGCCATACCCGACGATATGCGCCGGATCACAGCCGCTTGGCCGCCAGCGACGCCAGATCGCTCCGCTCCGAACGCTGCAGGGTGATGTGCCCGACCAGCCCCACGCCCTTCATCCGCTCAACCGAATAACTCAGCCCGTTGCTCGACTGGTCAAGGTACGGGTTGTCGATCTGCCCGATATCCCCCGTCAGCACCAGCTTCGTCCCCTCGCCCACCCGCGAGATGATCGTCTTCACCTCGTGCGGCGACAGATTCTGCGCCTCGTCCACGATCATGAACTGGTGCGGGATCGACCGCCCGCGGATATATGTCAGCGGCTCGAGCACCAGCCGCCCGTCCGCGATCAGCTTGTCGATCCGCTGCTCGGTCGATTTGCTCTCCGGCTGCTGGTTCGGGCTTCCGCGGCTCGACAGCAGGTAGTTCAGGTTGTCGAAAATCGGCTGCATCCACGCCCCGAGCTTCTCATCCTTGTCGCCCGGCAGATATCCGATATCCCGCCCCATCGGCATGATCGGGCGTGCCACCAGCAGCTTCTCGTAACGCTCCTCCTGGAACACCTTGGCCATGCCCGCCGCAATCGCCAGCAGCGTCTTGCCCGTGCCCGCGCTGCCCAGCAGCGTCACCAGCTTGATCTCGTCGTCCAGCAGCAAATCAAGCGCCATCGTCTGCTGCACATTCCGCGCCAGGATGCCGAATGTCGGCTTCTTCTGCGGCGCCACCGGGATGATGTGGTCCGTGTCCGCAAGCCGACGCCCCAACCCCGAGTGCGCCTCGTCCTCGATGTCCTTGAGCACCACGAACTGATTGGGCGAAAGCTCCCGCACATACGGCTCCTCCCCGGGACGACGAACCGTCAGCGCCTCTTGCAACTTCTCCACCGCAAGCATCCGATCGCGATACAACGCGTCGATCTGCTCACGCGGCGTCTCGATCTCCACAAAGCCCGTGTACAGACGGTCCGCGTCGACCTTCTGGTTCTCGAAATCCTCGGTCCGGATCCCCAGCGCGTCCGCCTTGATCCGCGCCGCAAGATCCTTCGACACGAACACCGTCCGCTTGCCCTTGTGGTACAGGCTCCACGCGCTCGCGATGATCCGGTTGTCCGGCTTGTCCAGGTGCAGGATCGCCGGCCGCTCATGGTCCTCCGTGTCGATTGACACCGTCCCCGTCGCCCCCCGCGCCTCCGAGCCCAGCGACGACAGATCCACCCCGTCCGTCAGCCGACCCACCTTCCGCAGCCTGTCCAGATGCCGGATCGACGCCCGGGCGTTCCGCCCTACATCGTCCTCCCGCCGCTTCATCGCGTCCAGCTCCTCGATCACCGGATACGGGATCACCAGGTGATTCTCCTGGAACACGAACAACGCGTCCGGATTGTGCAGAAACACATTCGTATCTAGAACGAAGTGCTTGGGGCCTTTCGTGTCGGGCTTCACAGGTTGAGTGTCGGCAGCCATCGTGGCAAAAAGCTCCTGCTCGAACGCATCTCTCTCGGGCACGCTCGCCCGCCGGAGCATATCAAACCCCCGCCCGCCCCACCCACGCC
>RFGH01000158.1 GCA_003696675.1 Planctomycetota bacterium | reverse complement strand
GATGTTCGGCGCCTCGGTCGCCGGCCTCGGAGACATCGACGGCGACGGCCGAGCTGATTACGCTGTCGGCGCTCCCGGCGACGCGCAGTTCACCGGCTTCGCCCGGGTCTATTCCGGGTCATCAGGCGCTGTTCTCCGGACGATCTCGGCTTCATCACCCGGCGGCGAGTTCGGCCGCACACTCGCGGCGCTCGGCGACGTCACCGGCGACGGCGTCGCGGAGTTGGTCGTGGCGGAGCCCGCGATTGTCCTCGACCAGGACGCGGGCGGGAACCCATCGCGACAAGGCCGGGTGCACGTGTATTCCGGCGCCGATGGCCAATCACTCGCGACACTTGACAGCAGCTTGGGATATAAGTTTGGCGTCACGCTCACGAGCGTCAATGACGACGATGACCAAGACGGGTTCGGAGACCTCTATATCGGCGCAACACCCCTTGCTGATCCGATGAATCTCGATGCCGCGATGGTCGCTGTCTATTCGGGGCCATCCCTGTCACAGGTGTTCACATCGACATTCGGCGCGCTTGTTACAGGAACATCACCCCTCCAGTCATCACCGCCGATCGGCGACCTCGATGGAGACGGAATCGTCGGGACGAATGACTTGGCCGTGATGTACCGCTCGATCTCAGCCAGCGGCCCTTCGGATCCGTCGCATGATCTCAACGCTGACGGTTTTGTCGATACGGGTGACCTGGCGATCGTGATCGATCATTTCGGAGAAGGCCCTTCGAGCCCGGCATATGGGGTCGAGAGCTGTGGACGCGCGCTCACATACCTCGGGATCGTCTGGGCGGTTGGCATGTTCGGATGCAGCGTTATCGCGGTGTATTTCACGGGCGGATTTGGATTGGCGGCATGCTGGAGTTTCTGGACGAATTCTTATTTGAGTTATGGTGGAGCAGCAGTCGGCGCAGGGTGCATCGCATGTAGCCTGCAAAGCCTCTTTTTAAATGACCCAAACGTCTGCCCATGACGGCTCGGCTCCATTGTGGGCATCGCTCGGCGGAATGCCGGCATGAGACACAGTCAGTGCGTCGTGAAGGCAGATTCATGCGCCGGGCGCCAACACACCGGAGAGGCGCCGCGATCATACTCTCCGGTGTCATCTATCTCGTAGCGAGTGTTGCGCTGCTTCGATACATCGTCAGCAGCACAACGCCCTCTTTTTACAATACTCCTCTCGGGCTGATCTCCTTTTGTCTCCTCGTTCTTCCATGTCTTGGGATGCCGCTCGTGCTCATCGCATTTGGTCTGAGCGAGTTCTATTACCCGCGCTGGGCGCGCCGGATTGTGGCGCCTCGCGCGCGGGCGATCCGCAATCACTACCGGAACCGGTACGGGCAGCGGTATCTCGACGACTGTGACTCGGATGACTTCTGGGTCCGGCTCCGAACGATAATCTGCTACCTGCCTCGTGAGATTCGGTGCCCTTCGATGCCGCCATCGCCGCTCCAGCAACGGATGACCCGTGCCGCGCTATCGAATCTGAGAATCACACTGATCGTGCTGATCGCACCCATGTTTCTGTTCGCGGGAGTCGGCCTCGTCGCCCCGCCGTATACGGGGCCGCAGCCCCCGGCTTCATTCGTCCAGTGGGCGCACGTCGTGGCGACGAGAGCCGCAGGATTCATCTTCTCGAGAGCCGCTGTTCCTTATCTATTGGTGTGCGCTTGGCTGCTGCTGCTGTACCTGTGGAATCGGCGGCGGATGATTCGGTCCACCACGAGCATCTGACGAACGGGAGACACCCACGATGTGTGACGGGCGGGCTGTGACCTCTGCGCCGGCTATCCTTTCTGCATGACCTCGACCGACGCCCGATGGTTCTGGAAACTCCTCCGCGGCGGCGCGTTCGGCACAGCCGTCACGCGCGTCCTTGGTATCGAGCAGGGGATTCTGCAGCATGAACCGGTTCGGCGCGTTGCGCAGGCTTTATACGCCGTCGAGGAGACGACGGGCGGCGATGGCGCTCAGCGGCGTTCCGTTTCTCGCGATCGCCGTGCTCTGCGACGCCTTGGCTCGTCGCGCGACAACAAGCCACGTCACCGCTCTCATGGCGATTAGCGCTGCGCTGTCGGCGGGGCTGGGCGCCTGGTGCGTGGCGCTCGCCACGATCTTGACTTGGAAGCCTCGGTGGTTGCGGCGCGTGAACCGGCGACTGCGGCGCGCGCAGCAGCGGCGCCGGGGTTTCGATCCTGTGCGCCACCCGATCCCGTACGCATGGAATACACTCCGGCAGTGCTCGGCTTCTGCGTGGGTGCTCCGCGCACTGGCGGTCGGCGTGCCGATGGGGCTCGCTCTTGGCCCGCCCCTAGCCGCGCGAGTGTTGTTGCACGCCGGATTGGCGCTCGGTCAGCCCGGACTTGCAGCAGCCGCGAGCGGGGCTCTCATCCGACATATCCACATCGCCTCATCCTTCACGGGGGGGCTTGTCTTCGCCTTCGCCTCCGGGGTCTGGGCGCTCATCAATCTGGCATTGGCGGATCTGCTCGCGGATCGCACCACCCGCCGCTGTTCGGGCTTCCGAAAGGCGCCGCGTGCGCAGGTACGCTAGCCGGCGTCGTCGCCGTGTGGAGACTCTACCTGTTGTTCTGCGCCCGTGGTTTGCTGGTCGGCTGCAACCCCGCCGCGGGGTCCTATGTGTTCTTCGGAGGAATCACAGCCATCGCCGTGGTATGCGCCTTCGATGTCGTACTCTAAAACAAACCAGGTGGACGGTCGCCCACACGAGCGATCGGCAAAGCGGCGGACCACGGCGAGTTCTCTCGTGAAATGCCTCATCGATGCTTCACTGAACCACATCAACCCCGCGAGGCCGCTCATCCGTGAGACAGACGCGTTCCTGGCCTACATCGCCGCGGCCCGCGCCCGCAGACGTCACGAGGGGCTTGTGCCGTGGTCGTCCCTCGGCTGGCGGCGATTCACACCCGAGGAGCAGCGAAGGACCCGCTGGATCGCGGCCCGCATGGCGGCGGTGTCCGGCGGCTTCAGCGCTCTGCTCATCGCGCTCATCGTGCGTGACATGATGACGCGGGGGCCGGCGCTCTGGCACGCGCTTGCGCTGGGCGCCGCTGCCCCTTTCGTCGGGATCGCCGTCTGGTCGATCGATGTCGCGCGGAATCCCCGGCGGCATCAGTATCTCGGCGTTCTCCGGCTGCGCAGGCGCGCGGCAAGGAATCGTCTGGACGACCGATCCCTCGAGTAAACGGCTCCACATCACCCCACTCGCACAATTGGTCACACCGAAACGACACACGGCGGACCCACGCTGGATCGCCAACCGGCCGGCTATCCTCCCCGCATGACCGTGACCGACTCCCGCTGGTCCTGGACGCTCCTTCGCGCCGGCTCGTTTAAGCTCGACGGGGGGGCGATGTTCGGCCTGACGCCGCGCCCCTTGTGGGAGCGCCTCGTCACGCCCGACGATCGCCACCGCATCCCCTTGCAGCAGAACTGCCTGCTGCTGGAGCGAGAGGGCTCGCTGGTCCTCATCGAGGCGGGCATCGGCGACAAGCTCTCGGACAAGCTC
>RFGH01000016.1 GCA_003696675.1 Planctomycetota bacterium | reverse complement strand
GGTCGATGATCCGAACACTCGTTCCAGCCCCGTCGCGGCAACGCTGAACGGGGCGATGGGACTGGATTACTGATACGGAGGATGATGGATGAAGGGCAAACCGCTGATTCGGCTTGCGATCGGGAGCATAGCGATCGGGGTGATGCAGGCCTCGCTCCACGCGGCTGATGTGGGTACCTGTTCGATTTGTAGTGGACCGAACACACCGCAGTCCGGCCGGGCAGCCGGAGCGTGCAACGGCACAACACAGACGGGCATCTTCGACGAAGAGAACCCCGCGGGCGCCCTCTACTCGCCTCCATTGATGGGCTTTGAGTGCTTGCGCCCCACACCGGGCGGTTCACAACGATGCAATGACCTGCTGTCCGGCTGCTGCCTGAGCCCGGACACAGGCAGGTTCATGTGCAACATCGTGATCCAGCCGGACTGCTCGTTCAAGTCCGTGTGCGCGTCGATCTGCTGCCCGAGCGGGAGAGCGAAAGTCGTTGAACAAGCCGTCGTCGGATGCACAAACAAGTGCAGGATCTTGGGCTGTGATACGCCTCCCGCGATCTGATCGATGGGTAGATGAACCAACCGGTTCTTGCCCGAGTGGTGCTGGCGCAAGCGCGGTCTGACATCTCTGTCCAGGTCCGGCGACCGACTGATTGCACTGGCCCTGATCCATCCGCGGCCTGCCGGGGGCTCTTAGGTGGCATTGTGGCCCACCGCGACGGCGTCCGGCCGGGTCGCGCTCTGGGAGCCGGGAGGCCGACATGAAGACCCCGCTTCCGGCCGCGCGGTGGTTGCCCAACGGACGTCGGGTTCTGGGTGCTGGGACTGTCCGGGTGAGGTTAGGTGCGGGCGGCCAGAGCGATCTCGGTCCAGGCGCGGGCGTAGAGGTCCGCGCGCATGGCGAGGTAGCCTGGGTAGTCGCGCCGGGCGCGCTCGACGGCGTCCCGCCGGAGGGTGACCGTGGCGACGGGGTCGGTCGTCTCGAGCAGCACCCGGCCGTCGGGGGCGACGGCGATCGACGGGCCCGCGATC
>RFGH01000157.1 GCA_003696675.1 Planctomycetota bacterium | reverse complement strand
GTACGCCTGCTGCGCCGCCGTCCGACGCTGCGCCGCCAGGTTGCACGCCGCCTGCAGCGCCGGCAGGTGGATCGCGTTCTGAGCGTTGAACGCCGCCATGGGGCCGGCTGTCGCAGCGACAAAGGCCTGATTCTGGCTCGTGACCGATTGGTTGACGGCCGACGTGGCGCTCAGCCAATCAGCTATACCAAAACCGGTCGTCACGCCTCCCGCGACCGCAGAGAGTCCACCAAACACATTTTTCCAAGCGAATCCACCGTCCTTAGCGGCTACCTTGGCGCCACCAACGGTTCCAGCGGCGACTGATGCTCCTGACTCGCCAGCTAGAATAACCACCCCGCCTACAGTCGATATGACGCCGCCTACAATCATGACACCTGTTCTCGTCCTCTGTATCCGGCCTACCTGATTCTGTAACTGAGCATTTGCTCCGGCCCTGACTGCCTGGGCCGCGTTGACAGCCGCTTGCGCTTGCGCTTTCACCGCCGCCATGGCGTTGTCGTGCGCGGCCTGGGCCGCCGCCTTGTCCGAGTTGATGGCGTTGATCCGGTCTCGCAGGCCGCCGGCCTCGTTGTGCGCCAGGCACAGCGCCATCATGAAGCAATCGAACGCGTTGTCCGGCGGGTTGTTCGGGTTGGCCCATTTCGCCTCGCAGTCGTCGAAGAACGACGCCGGCGGCGTGCGCCACCGAGCGTGGCGCTGTCGTCCAACAGGCATTCTGTGACAGCGCTTCCGAAAGAGTATGGCTGATGAACTCGTACGCACTCAGCCCTTCTTTGCGCTCAGTGACAAGATGGACAGAAAGTTGGCCACGATCAGAGCAGATATCAGATCTGTGCTTACCGCTCCCCAGCCAGTGATGAGTAGACACTGGATCAGCCCAAACCAACTCTCACGCCGTGTGCGTCCGGGCGCGACCGTCCACACCACCATGATCGGCGTTAGCAGCGCAAACAAAACCGTCACCCCGACATCCCTGGCTGTGATCCGATCACCCAAACCGTGACCATACAGATGGATCGCGCCACGAGCGATCGCCACGAGGCCGTACATGAACACCGTAAGCACGACGGCCTTGACGGTCGCCTCGCGGGTCCATCCCGGCGGTCCCAGGGTTCCACGGTCGATGGTGGTCATGGCACAACGCCAAAGTGTTCAGTCAGGCATTGATCTTTGAGTTGCGTGACCCGATCCTGAAACGAGTCCAGCGCCGCCATCCGACGCTGCGCCGCGAGGTCGCACGCCGCCTGCAGCGCCGGCAGGTGGATCGCGTTCTGGGCGTTAAAAAGAGATGTGGCCGTGGCGGTCGCCGCCACAAAGTCATTGTTCGCGATGGATATCGTTTCATTCACATTCACTGTGCCGTTGAGCCAATCGGCTAATCCAAAGCCTGTGAGAACACCCCCGGCGAGTGTCTCAAACGTGCCCGCGATGGTTTTCCACGAAAAGCCCTTGTTTCCAACAGTCTTCGCTGCGCCGACCACAGCTCCCCCGGCAGCCGCCCCTCCGGCTTCCGCAAGCGCAAAGACTCCGACAACGACCCCGGCGGTTCCACCCACAATTAGAACACCTCCCCGTATCTTCTGTCTCTGGCTGACGGTTTTCTGCAACTGCGAAATCTTTCCAGCTCGTGCAGCCTGAGCCGCATTTACTGAATTTTGCAATGCGCTCTTGACGCCTCCCATAGCGTCGTCGTACGCTGCCTGTGCCGCCGCCTTGGCGCCATTGATGCTTCCCATCTGGTCGAGGAGGCCGCCGGGCTCATGCCCAGCGATGCACAGAGCCACCAGCGCGCATTCATACGGGTCAACAAAAATAAAATCTGGACTAAGGCAGAACGCTTCGAAATCGCTAAAAAACGAGTTGTCTGGGAGCGGGATCGGATTGCCCGGGCTGCCGGGTGTCCCTCCCGAATCGCCTTCGCATGGGTCGACGGGCGCGCCGGTCTCATCGACGAGGGGGATGACGCCCGTGCAGTCCACGCCGGCGTTGGGGTCAGCGGTCTGCGTCGCCGCGGCCGCGCCGAAGGTGTTCTCGATGGCGATGATCAGGTCCGGCGCCCCCACGCGGGTGTCGAGGTTCAGGTCGCCCTGCTGGAGCG
>RFGH01000156.1 GCA_003696675.1 Planctomycetota bacterium | reverse complement strand
CGCGCCCTCTGCGTGATCTCTGCGAACTTTGCGTTCAACCCTTCTCCCCCCTAGTCCCCCCTTACATCCACATCTGTGCGCAAATCCCCCGCGCATCGACACGCTTTGTGCGCAACATCGTGGTCATACCCGACCAAACCATTGCGGCCATTCGCCGCCGCGGTACGCTCCCCCCATGACCACCACGCAACCCGACACGCACACCGACCAGCCCACCCCCGAACTCACCAATCAACTCTTCCGCCAAATCTTGGACCCCACCGTCCACCCGCTCGACATCTGCGACTGGCACGACATCACCATCGCCCAGCTCCGCGCCGTCATCGAGTCCGACCAGATGCGCCGGGCGGCCGACAACCTCAACGCCATCGCCGAACACCGCATCGAGATGACCACCCGGCACGCCCGCTACGCCCTGCTCGCCCGCCTCACCGATCTCGCCATGACACCCCCCGAGCACACCAAGCACGCCGAGACCATCCGCAAAGCCACCACCACCCTTGAACGAATCACCCGACCCCCCAAGCAAGCCAAAGGCACCAACACAACCAGCCCCAAGCCTCAGCGGGGGGCCTCACCCAACACCCAACCACCCACCCCATCCGACCTCACGACAACCGCAGGCAAACCAACTCCCCTCCCCCACTCCGTCTCTTCGTCTCTTCGTCTCTGCGTCTCTCCCCCCAAAAAATCACGGCCGCCTCTCGACGACCGTGAATCAAACTCAACCGACTTCAACGACTCAGCGTCGGCGACGACCCGCCACCAGCCCACTGAGCCCGAGCAACGCCACGCCGGCCGGCGTCGGGACCGGGGTGAACTCGATGTCCACCTGACCGACGACATAGTCGCCGTCGTTGGCGTTGTTCCCGGTGAACAGCACGGTGTTCGCGCCGTCCAGCAGCAGCCCGCTGATGTCGAACACCGCGACCTCCGGCCCGGGCGAGATGTAGCCCTGGTCAGCGACGAAGGTGCCAACATAGTTGCCGTTGACGAACGCGTCGACGCTCACGTCGGGCGAGTTCCACAGGCCGTAGATCACGGTCATGGTCGCCGGATCGCTGTTCGACGGCATGTTCAGGACCGGGTTCAGGACGAAGTCCCCGGCATCATTGATGACATTGTTCCCGAGGTCGCCCGATGACCAGATGTCGGCCGAAGCGGTCCCCGCGAGCATGGCGATCGCCAGCCCCCACGTAGCAGTGCGCATGATGTCTCTCCGTTCTGTCGTCTCCCCACGCCCCCAACGGAACACCCCGCCGACGAACATGGGCTCCCACCATGAGGATAACGCCCAACAGGCCGGAGGACAATCCCTATTTAGGTATCTAAGTACTTTGACCCATCGATCGGTCAAAATGTCGTTCAGTCGGGCTCGATCCGCAGCAGCTTCCCGTTCCGCTCGTCCGTCAGCACGTACAGGAACCCATCCGGCCCCATCCGCACGTCCCGGATCCGTTCATCGAACTGCAGGGTCTCTTCACCGACGATCCGCTCGCCCTCGAACTTCACCCGGCGCACCTGCTTGAGCACCAGCCCGCCCGCGAACAGATCCCCCTTCCACTCCGGAAACACATCGCCCGTATAGAACGCCAGCCCGCTCGCCGCGATTGACGGCGTCCAGTTCACCAGCGGCTGCTCCATCCCGGGCGCACTCGTCTTGTCGCTCACCTTCGTGCCGTTGTAGTTGTACCCGTAGGTGATCACCGGCCACCCGTAGTTCTTCCCCGGCTCGATCAGATTCAACTCATCCCCGCCCCGCGGCCCATGCTCGGTCGCGTACACCTTCCCGGTCTCCGGATGCACCGCCATCCCCTGCGGATTGCGATGCCCGTACGACCAGATCTCCTGCTGCGCATCGATCCGCGCATGGAACGGGTTGTCCGTCGCCGGCGACCCGTCCTCCATGATCCGCAGAATCTTCCCCCAGTGCTGCCCCATGTCCTGAGCCGGATCCGCCATCGCCCCCTCGCCCACCGAGAACAGCAACGACCCGTCACCAAGGAACACGATCCGGCTCCCGAAGTGGAACCCCCCCGACTTCGCCGGCTCCGTCGTGAACAACACCTCAAGATCCGTAAACGCCCCGTCCGCATACTTTGCCCGCGCCACCCGCGTGTGGTTTTTCCGCGGCGTGCCATGCGAATAGGTCATGTACACCCATCCGTTCTCCGCAAAGTCCGGGTGCGCCACGATGTCCAGCAGCCCCCCCTGACGATGCTCCAGTACCTCCGGCACGCCCGACACCGGCTCCTCGGCCAACTTGCCGTCCGCCGAAAGCACCCGCACCCGCCCCGCCCGCTCGGTGATCAGCGCCGACCCGTCCGGAAGCCAGGTGATCGCCCACGGGTGCTCCAGCCCGCTCACCACCGTCACCGGCTTCCATCCCTCGGCCGCCGGCGTCTCACCCGTCGGCGGCACCGGCCCCTCCAGCGGGGCCAACTGCCCGAACACAGGCAGCGAACACACGGTCGAAACAAGCATGGCGGGGATGGTTCTGTTCATGCCGAATCCTACCGCCAACCTACCCTCCCGGGTGCCCATCGACCCCACCAAGCGAGCCACCACCCGCGTCACCTGTGCCCAGCACACCGCCCCGATCCTCCGCACCGAGATCGAGGCCCTCGGCCACACCGTCCAGGACGAGCACGCGACCGGCATCGACCTCGGCGCCACGCTCCCCGAGGCCATGGCCCTCGCCCTCCGCCTCCGCACCGCCACCCATGTCATGTGGCAGCTCGCCCGCTTCCGCTGCCCGTCCCCGAAGGCCCTCTACAAGGAGATCGCCTCGATCGCCTGGGAGGAGATCATCCCGTCCGACGGCTACCTGACCATCCGCGCGGCCGCCGACACGCCGACGATCGACAACCAGATGTACCCCGCGCTGGTCACCAAGGACGCGATCTGTGACCGGATGGTCAAGAAGACCGGTCGTCGCCCGGACGCCGGGCCGGACCGGTCGGGCGTGTGCCTGAACCTGTATTGGAAGGACGACCGGGCGCAGGTGTTCCTGAACCTGAACGGGTCGTCCCTGAGCAACCGCGGGTATCGGCGGATCCCCCACCACGCGCCGATGCGGGAAACGCTGGCGGCGGCGGTGCTTCTGGGCGCAGGATACGACGGGACGACACCGCTGGTGAACCCCATGTGCGGGTCGGGGACGCTGGCGATCGAGGGGGCGTTGATCGCCGCGGGTCGGGCGCCGGGGCTGTTGCGGTCGGATTATGCGATCCTGAAGACCGCGCTGCCTGTTCGCGAGATGTGGGACGCGGCCCGCGCGGAGGCTAAGGGCAAACCGCGGGCGGAGGTGCCGCTGATCGTTGCCTCGGACCGAGATCCGGTTGCGGTGGACGCGGCGCGGAAGAACGCGCAGGTGGCGGGCGTGGATCACCTGATCTCGTTCGAGGTGTGCGATTTCATCGACACGGAGTTGCCCGATGATCCGGGGCACATCGTGCTGAATCCCGAGTACGGCGAGCGGATGGGTGACATGGAGGAGCTGGCGGACACCTACGCGGACATCGGCGACTTCTTCAAGCAGCACGCGGCCGGGTGGACGGGCCACGTGTTCACCGGTTCGCCCGAGTTGGCCAAGAAGATCGGGCTGCGGGCGGACCGGCGGCAGCCGTTCTTCAATGGATCGATCGAGTGCCGGCTGCTCTCTTATGAGATCTATGCCGGTACGCGAACGGGCGTCGAAGAGCCAGACTGACCCCTATTCCGAGACGGCGTCGGGGTCGAGCAGGTCTTCGTGGGCGGTTTGGTCCTGGGTGGCGTCGGCGATTTCGGAGGCGGTGTCGTCGCGGCTGACATCGTGGGCGGGCTCGGCGGAGGGGGATGGGCG
>RFGH01000155.1 GCA_003696675.1 Planctomycetota bacterium | reverse complement strand
CAACCAGCCCTTAGAGCCAACGCGGTCGGCACGCTCCGAAGTATGAGAAGTCTTATTCATTTGTGTCCTTTCTTTGCGCGTGGCTCACACGGGTCGTTCTGCCTACACCACGCGAGCGCTGTATCCGTTAAACCCGGCCTCCGGATCGCTGCCGTCAGTCCATACATCAATCGTCGTCTTCATTGATCGTCCCGGTTTTGTCTATACATCGCAAGAATCTCCGCGAACGCGCTCAACCACGCGAATGCGAGCTGAGGGACGACGGCGTTTCCGACGGCTTCGAGCTGATCGCGAGCCACCCGTCCGGGAAGCCCATCAACCACAGGCTGAATGCCGGATTGACGATACCACCTCGGGCCGGGGTTTGCTCCCTGGCGAAAATAGCGCGCGGCAGGGTGTCGGTGCGCTTGCGCTTTCCGGCGCGTTTCGCCATGCCCGGCGTATCCTTCCAATCGCGGGCAATTGGTGTCGGCAGCAACGATCCAGAGCCGTTCGCGGCGATGGCCTGCACCGACGGCTGAAGCCGGAACAACCTCCCAAAGCACATCATACCGCATCTTGGCAAATTGGTGTAGGATGCCGGCGAAAGCGCGTCCTCCGTCGAGTCGGAGCAGGGAGGGAGGGTTTTCGGCGAGGACGAATCGGGGGGAAAGCTCGCGGACGATGCGAAGGGTATCGGGCCACATCCACCGCTCGTCTCGATCTCCGCGCATCCGTCCGACAGCGCTTGCAGGCTGGCACGGAACGCCTGCCGTAACGACATCGGGACTACCGTATTCGTCGAGGAACTCGTCTGCGCCGATGCACTCGCATTCGTCGAATGGCATGTCGCATCGAGGGCACCAAACATTGTCAGTTGTGTATCCATCTTCATCATACGTTGTTTTGCAGTCGTAGATGCGCCTGCACAGCTTGCGGACGTCGCCGAGATTCGGAACCCCTGGAAACCGCTCGGCGAGCACTTTCGAGGGGAACTCAGCCGTCTCAGCAAAAGCGACAGTTCGGCCGCCAGCCCACTCCGTCGCGAGGGCGAAACCGCCGATGCCAGAGAACAGGTCAAGCACGGTAAACACGGCTACTCCTGTTCCTGTTCAGCCTCTTCGTCCTGCTCGCGTCCGGAGCCGCCGCAATCGGGGCATTCGTAGCCGGAGGACGAGCCGGGCTCGACCGCAATCCAGCCCCTGCCGCCGCAGAAGCGGCACATTGCCGACGGGCGGTCGTCGAAATCGTCAAAATCGTCGTAGGCCATGGTTATGTAAGTTGGTTGTAGAGCTTGTAGGGTCGTGCGGGCTTGCGCATTTTGTCGGCAAGCGGAGCCGCGCCGGCATCGGCGGCAAATTGAGCCCTGGCGGAACGCCGGCGCTCCTCAGCGAGTGCCGTGGCCTCACGCCAGACGTGTTCGTCGAGCGACTCGCATGCGCACTTCTGCAATATAAGCCACCCGGTGCGCTCCAGCGTTTCGAATATTTCTCCTGACGCCACGCGGGCTGCAAGACGCTCGGCCTTTTCGCACCCCGGCGGCACCTCATTCCACTGCGTGTTGCCATGCTCATCGACCCGCACCGCGCGGTAGGCAACAGGGAGCTTGTGTCCGCAGACCTGACACACGCCTGCGGTCAGCACGACGACAGGCTTGCGGTAGAGGTAGTCGGCCAGCCGGTTGATGCGGGACTCGCGGGAGACGCGGTCGCAAGCGTCAGAGTAGTATTGGCTCATGCCTTACTGCGTGGTTCGCGGTTGTCGTAATTCCCGTCGATGATCTTCGCGGCGTTGGCGGGTTTGATCGTCCAGAACAAGTCGGCGCGGAATCGGGTTTCGCGCCCACTCAGGAAATCGCTGGCGGCAACCAGCTGGAACAGCCCGGCAACCCACTCGTCCGGTGCCATGCCGCGGCGTCTCGCCTCGCGTAGCGCGCGCTGCCAGAACGACCGCAGCGCGGCGCGTCGAGCGGGTGTCATGACTCGGGCCTGCGGCAGGTGGGGGCAGGTGCGCGCCCACGTTTCGAGGATGCCGTCGTAAGGTGTGTCGTCTTTTGCCCTGGCTCGCACGGGCGTGCGAGCTGGAGCATCAGCGTCATTCCAAACCTCGACACTGATCGGCACCGCCTCGGACCCGACAACCGCTTCGGCCTGCGCCATTGGCTCGAATACAAGCTGAACGTGGCCCCCGTCACGTACCGATAGCACACCTGCGGAGGCCAGCGCTGAGAGTGCGTCAGGCACGCTATCGACTGGAATGCCGGCGAGCGCAGCCAGGCTGATGTCCCCATCCGCAACCAGGCGACCGTCGCTGTCAGCGAGCGACAACATGGAGATCCACAGGCACCGGGCCGGCGGCGGCAGATTCCACAGCGGGCTGCGGACAAGCGCGCCGGCGAGAGCGACGAGCGATCTGTCGCGTTCACTCCTCATCGCATACCTCCCATTCTCGGATCGGACGAGCGTGACACTCGACTCGTTGCGATGTGACCCACCGCCCGGTTGGTCGGATTTTGCCGCCAAGCACGAGGCGGCGGACGACCGCGCCGAGGGCGCGCCGCTCGTCGGTCTCGGGCAGGAGCGGCCATACGTCGTCCGAGGTGAATCGGCGACGTTGCTGCGCCACTTCAAGAATCACGCGCTCGGCGAGTTCAACAAACGCGAGGTTGCCGCGTTGCACCCGCGCCAATGCCTCGTCCCTCGCTTCTTCGGCGTCGCTGCCGAAAAGCTCCATCTGCGCCCCTTTCCGTCGTCTCATCTCACGCCTCCTCGTCCTGCCGTGGTAACTGCTGCACCGGGAGCGCCGAGGCCGCAGCCAGCTCCTCCTTGATGCCCTTCTTCGCGCGCAGCATGATTGTCTCCGGCTGGAACTGGACGGCGCCGACCTTGCGCAACGCCACGACCAGCGCGTTCTCGGCGTCGGATTTCGGCCACCCGAGGCTTCGCTGCACCGCCATGGCGAGCCCACCGAAGCTGACCGAGATTGCCTCGTCCAATGCCTCCCGTGGCACGCCGAGCTGTTCGCATGCCTGAATCGCTGCACTGGCATTGACGACCTTTTTCGTGCCGGCTCGCTTGACGACGCTGAACCCGACCGGTGGCGTACCTTTCAGAGCCATCGTCCGCGTGGCGAATTCCACACCCGCGCCCCATTTCTCCAGAAAGGCCTTCCATAGGTAGCGGGCCTTGCCGGCGAGCAGCGGGTCCGACGCGATGTCGTGGTTGCGCGCCGAAGCAAGGGTCAGCCACTCAGGCACCTCCGGGCGCAGGCGGGCCACGGCCTCCACCGTCGCATTGATGGCCGGGCAGGACGCAGCCAGCCGACACCAGCCGCAATACTCGCACGGCGTCGGATGGCTGTATGCTGCGGTGCGCTTGCGCAGGATGCCGTAGCCGACCCGTCGGGCCGTCTCTGCGTCGATGTGGTAACGCCGGGACCGCCGGTGGCGGGCATATACGACGAAGGCATCGACTGACTCGGTTTTCCCGGCCTCGATCAGCGGCAGGGCGTAGCCGACCAGCTGCGCGAAGTAGTCGCGGACCTCGCCGAACTTTGCGTCGGCAATACACCGTCCTCCCCAACAGACGTCGAGAGTGCCGAAGTAGACCGGCTCGATGCCGTCTTCGCCGAAGAGCGTCACGCGGCGCTCGACGCGGATGTCGTCGCGCGAAAAGCCGGTTTCCTCGACCAGCGTCAGAGTGTGTCTGACCGCCCAGTGCACCTCTTCAAGCTCGTGCTCGGTTAGTTCCTGTGCGGCTGCGTCGGCTGCTGGCTTGTCCTGGACGAGCAACGCCGCGTAGGCGGCGTGTTGCAGTATGCCTCGGAGTGCGGCTTCAGACGGGTAGGTGTCAGCGCTCCCATCGTCCTCAGCAACGTCGTCGTCGTCGCGGTCGGGCTCGTAGGCGGCACACTGCGCCCACGCCGGCCACGAGGACGGACCAAGGGGGTGGTGCTTGTCGGGTTGATACCTTATCATGTGTTCTCCTTGTTGTTGGTTTTGTCGTGCCATGGCTTCAGGTCGTAGGCAGTCACGGCCAGCGCGAACGCAGCCCACTCGTCCGACTTGAAGCCGAAGAAAAATCCCGGGTTCTTTTTCGTGCCTTTGCCCAGGCGTCCGTGTTGCTCCGTGTCGGCAAAGCGATCCACGAGCGCCTGCATGATGTTGCTGTCCTTCGCACGCATCGTCCCGCACACGTGCATTTTCACGTCGCGCCGAGGGATGCGCCACGTGGGGATTTCCAGTGCCATGCAATGCTCCAGCAGGTGACCAGTAATGACACACGTCTCCAGCACGTCCTCACCGACAGCCATGCCGTAGCAGGCGATGCGCTCGATGACGACATATGCCGCGCCGTGCAGCGGAGCCTCGTAGGCGAAAAACTCCAGACGTTCGCGCAACCCCGGGAGCGACAATGTCGCGTGCTCGCGGATACCGGAACCGTCCCACCAGACGACCCCGCTCTTGCGCGGCCCCGGGTCGATGGCGAAGACGTGCAGGGAGTCAGCCATTGGCACGCCCCCCCTTCCTGCATATGGTCACCTTCATCGCGCCGCATGTCCACCCGGGGTGAAACTCGGTCTTGACGTCTATTCGCACGCGCACGCGCCGGCGGAAGATCAGGACAATGACCTCCCGCAAGGTTGGACACCACTCGGCGTCGATGCGAAACCTATGGAGGAATCTCGTTGGCACGCCGGGCTTGTTTGGTGCGACCATGACTATTAATCCTCCTGCGGTCGGTTGAAGAATGAGGACTCGCGCATGGACGCGGCGCGCAACATGGCCTTCTGCATGGACTCCACGCGCGTTCGCGCGAGGCGGTAGCGTCGGTCGGCCGCATTCAGCAGCCGCAGGTAAACCTGCATGCGCCACACCGCCAGCTTCCACCGCGCCCGCTCCACGAGCTTCAGTCCACGGGGTGGGGTAGGGGTCATTGCTTACCTCCTTTACCCTTTGGGGGCTCGTAGCCGATCGCTGCATACACTGCGGCAGGCTTCGACAGCAGGCGTTTGGCGAACGCCTCCGGGACTTGGGTAAAGTCCTGGTCGATGTCGATGATACCGGAGTCCGCGAGATAGGTATTGAGCTGGGCGGCGCACGGGTCGAAGAGCTTCTTGAGCTTGGCGACGGTGGCTTGGTCAAGCGCGCCGGTGGGGGCGTCTTCAGCTTCCGCGGCGCCCTGCTCCAGCGGCGAGGCGGACTTGCCCCCGGAAGAGGTAAGCGGCGGAAACGCCTCGTCCACAGTCACGTCGCCGTCCCTGATGGCCGTGCGGATGCCGGTGAGCTGCTCAAGCTGGTCCACACCTATATCACCTGGCCCCTTGATACCGAGCGCATACCACACCCGGGCCGGGTCGATACCGAGCTTATCGAGCCACGCCAATACGGCCGCGCGTCGGCGCTCGATGGTCTGGCTGTTGCCCATGAGCAGGCGGCGAACCTCCGCCTCGATGGGCTTAGCCAGTGCGCGAGGCACAACCTGAAAGGTGGCGTCGCGGCGCGCCTTCGCCAATGCGGCCTTGGCGATGACCACGCGCATGCGCTCGTCATAGGGCTGGCCGTTGCGCTTGACGGTAGACTCCACCACCTCGCTCGACGCGGCAAAGTTGCTCTCCAGGTCGATCGCCATGCCCCTTGCCTTGACGCGCCGCTCGTTCTGCTCGACGAGCATCGCGGCGACGCGCAGGTTACCATAGCTCGCCCCGACAATCTCCGCCATGCGCACGCTCATGCCCTCGGCATACTTCATCGCGCCGCCCTCCTTACCGACAGGCCGTCGGTATATGCAGCTTTCCGCCGTCTCCTCGTCGATGGTCGCCATGCCGATGGCGCGCCGTTTGAACGCTTCGAGGCTGCGGGGGTATTTCTTTGCCGTAGCAACCTGCGTGTCGATTTCGGCGCGCTCGATCGCCTCGGTCACATTGGCGGGCATGACCTCCAGCGGGGAGGTCGCGTCTGGTGTCAGTTGTGTATTGCTCATATTGAATGCGAATTTTAATGCGGATTGTAATGTAAAAAAAAACTACCTCTGGAGGGATCGCCACAGGTCGAAGAATTCGCCCGGCTTGACGCAGACCTTCCTGTTCGCTCTCGTCAGCCGGATCCGCCCCTGGCGCTCCCACACCCGGAACTGCTCGTAGGATGCGAACGGCCGGAGCAGGCTGATTGGCACCGGGTCGTCTTGCAGCAGCGCAAGCACCAGCCGGTGCGTGTGCTGGGTGAGTGCGGCCTCACGTTGCCGCAGGGTGCGCTCCTGCTCGTCGTCGCACGTTTGCGCCGCGGATGTTGCCTCCGCCAGGAGTGTCTCCAGCTCCTGTATCGCGGTACGGGCTCGCTGGACGTCAATCGGCATTCTCTGTGGTTTTTGCGGCAGCAGCCGTGCCGTCCTCGATAAGCACCTGCACGTCACCATCCTCGCGCACGACTTCGACCCATACCTGCAAGTCGTTCTCCTCCGCGAGCTGGCGCAACAGCGCGAAACTGTCTTTGTCCAGCAGGCTCCCGTCGCGGATAAGGACGACGCGCAGGTGCGGGTTCATGGCCGCCGAGATGGCTACGGCGACGCGCAGCTGCTCGGCAGAGCTTGCCTGCTCAATCGGTATGCCATTGAGCGTGACACAGCCGTCGCCGAACCCGAGCCCGGCGACCGGGAAGTGTGCTTTCTGCAGGATTTCTTTCTTCCTGGCGTCGATTGCCGCAATGCGCCTTGTGAGCGCATCGGCGTCCTCCTCGGACTTTGAAACCTGCTTGAGCATGTCCGCGTAGGCGCGGTTTTCGACGACCTTGCGGTTGTATTCCTGCAAATTGCGAATTTGCCCCAGGATGTCGCTCGTATCCATGCCGACAAACCCATCATATGCCCGCTGAACCTCGGCCTGCCTTGCCTCCAGCTCTTTGGCACTCTGCTGGGTCGTGGCAAGCTGCTCGCGCTTGTGCGCAAGAAGCTGCTCCAGCTGCTCAATTTCCTCGGTCAGTTTTGCCTCCCGACGCATAACGTCTTCTCGGTCGGCGATGATGCCCTCCAACTGCGCACTGAACACCTCCCTTTGGCGGTTGTGCGCCCGGCGGCGTTCCAGCTCGGCGTTGAGGTTTTCGAACGACGCCTCTTCCGCGTCCGGCGGGACGTCCTCATGCAGAGGCATGCGGTCCAGCTGGTATTTCAGCGCCTGAGTCGCCCGGTTCACCGCGCGACGCTCCTCGTAGAGAGCGGCCCGCTCCTGATCGAGCGAGTCGAAGTCCACTCCGACCAGCTGCTTAAGAGTCTCCAGCTGCTGTTTCGGCGGCTGGCGAAGGAACGACAGCGGGTCGAAAGTGACCTTCCCGGCGAGCCGGTCGAGCAGCGCCTGCGGTGACGGGAAGACGGCTCCCTCTTTGTTCTTCACGTGCAAGTGCGTTCCGCCCGAGGCCGTAAATACCCGGCGCACGATAATGTCGCCGAGGTCGGCCACAATCACGGCCTTTTCCTCGCCGGCCCGCACCGGGATGGCGGGGCGGGCGGCGGCTCCGCCCAGCGCGGCGGCGATGGCGTCGAGCAGCGAACTCTTGCCCTGCCCGTTGCGACCGCCCACGACCACGACGTTCCCGTCGGGCTCGATCTCGACGGCTCGCAGCCGCTTGAAGTTCTCGGCTTCCAGCCGGACGATCCGGCTGGCGCTTGGTCTGTCTCCGTGCATGTCTACTCCTTGTGCTTGTTGGTTTGGGCCGGTCCCCGCTCGTATGGCATCGGGGACACGGCGGTTATAGAGCCGGCGAGCCGGCGCCTGGTGCGGAGTTCCCGCCGCATCAGGCGCGCGGCCAGTTCTGAGAGGGTTACCCCGTAGACCTGCTCCGCGTGCCGGCGCGCTTCCTCGACGAGCCGCGGGTGCAGGTAAAGGTTCAGCCCCCTCCTTGTTCTTCCCGTTTTTGGCCTACCCATAATTACGTGCTTATTT
>RFGH01000154.1 GCA_003696675.1 Planctomycetota bacterium | reverse complement strand
GGGCGGCTGGGGCCGGGGATCGGGATGGGCGCGTCGCGGTGGCCCGGCTTTCGGCCCAGATGGCCGGGTCCGTCCGAAAACGGCCCTACACTGGCAGCGGCGCCCGGGAGGGCGTCCTCCGGGGGCCACGACGCAGGGATGCCATTTCGCATGGATGTGTCCATTCTTATTCCAGTTCATAATCGGGTGGCGTTGACCCGTGCGTGCCTGGACACGCTGTTCGCGACGCTGCCGGACGGGCTTCGGGCGGAGGTGTTCGTCTACGACGACTGCTCGACGGATCCGACGCCGGCGTATTTGGCGACGCAGCGGGACCGGGTGACGGTGCTGAGGGGGCGTGAGCGGGGTTCGTTCGCGCGGAACAACAACGCGATGGCGCGGCAGGCGTCCGGGCGGCACATCGTGCTGTTGAACAACGACACGGTGCTGACGCCGCGGTGGCTGGAGCCGATGCTGGAGTTGGCCGACGAGCCGAGTGTCGGCGTGGTGGCGAACTGGCACACGGTGCCGGGGTCGACGACGGTGAATCACGCGGGGGTGGTCTTTGACGCCCAGCACCGGGACCGGCGGTTGTACGAGGGGTTGGACTTGGAGTCGCTGGCTGGTGCGAGGCGGCCGCGTGAGATGCAGGGGGTGATCTTCGCGTGCTGTGTGATTCCGTCGGAGTTGTTCCGGTCGATGGGCGGGCTGGACGAGGCGTATCGGACGGGATACGAGGATCTCGAGTTCTGCTTCCGTGCGCGGCAGCGGGGGCGGGCGGTGGTGTGCACGGGCGCGTCGGTGATCGGTCATCACGGCGGGTCGTCGCCGGGGCGGTTCGACACGGACACGGCGAACCGGCGGCTCTTCCATGAGCGTTGGTCGGCGTATATCGAGCCGGACATGCTTCGGTACGCGTCGGAGGACGCGGTGGCGTGGCCGACGGAGAGCGTGGCGTACAAGTTGTGCCGTCGCGTGTGGCGGAACCCGATGGCGCAGGTGGTGATGGGTCCGATGCTGAAGACGGAGTTTGGTGTGAAGGCGCGGCAGGGTGTGCAGCGGCGGTTGACGCGGGGCGAACTTTGACCGTGGAGACCGGTGAGGGCCGGTGGCCCACCTTTCTTGTGATTGGCGCGGCCCGGGCCGGAACCACGGCGTTGCACGGGATGCTGCGGCAGCACCCGGAGGTATGCCTTCCGGTTAACAAAGAGCCGAGTTTCTTCGCGATGCGGGCCGCGGGCATTGATCTGAGCGTCCTGGACCCGGCTGCGCGTCTGAAATGGGGTGGCGCGGTCTCTGACGAGGCGGGCTATCGGGCGCTGTTTGCCTGCGAAGCCGGCGAGCGGGTTGTGCGGGCTTGGGGCGAATGTTCGCCTGTGTACATGCCGGTGAGTGGTGTGGCTGAAGCAATCCGCTCGGCGGTGCCCGCGGTGCGTCTGATCGCGGTGTTGCGTGATCCGGTGGAGCGCGCGATCTCGCACCATGCGCACAATGTCAGGTTGGGTGTCGAAACGGAGGCGGACTTCGTTGTCGCGTGCGAACGGGACTCCGAGAAAGGTGAGCATGCCGAGTACATTCGGCAGGGGCTGTACGCGGCTTTGCTTGATCCGTTTCTCGCGGCGTTCGGGCGGGAGGCTCTCCTGCTGCTGGATCACCGCGAGTTGTCGGCAGCACCCGAGATCGCGCTTCCCAAGATCTTTGCGCACATCGGGGTCGATCCGTGGTTCCGTCCCGTCCAGAGCGAACGGGTGATGGTCACCGAGCCCGCTGAGGTGAAAAAAGAGTTCCGGGCCTGGATGTCGGAGTATTTCCGGGCGGACACCGCCCGTTTGATCAGTCAATATGGGTTCGAGGGTGCTCGCCTCTGGTCGAGCGCCGGCAGGCGATGAATGAAGTCGAGTTCGCGGATTGTGCGGGCAGGGTCGAAGAATGGCCTGCGCGATTCGATAAAGCGTGGCCAGTACCGCGGCCAAGCCCTGGGGGAGGGCGCGAGCATGTTGAGATGCGGGGTGGTCATCTGCTTCGCGTAGCGATCGAGGGCTGTCCGGCAGTCCTGCTGGAGTTGATCACGGACGGCATCGGTTGTGTTGCTATCGTGTACTCGGTAGCGCATCAGTCGGTCCGGGATGAAGGCCGGTTCCGCGTATGCGACGCTACGGATGAGAAAGTCCCAGTCGTGGGCGAACTTCTGTTCGTTGAAGCCGCCGAGCCGGTCGTAGAGGGCGCGGGTGAAGACGAAGTTGCCGCTGGTGACCGAGAAGTTGTGGACGAGCAGGGCGAAGCCGATGGTCGGCTCGGTTTCGGCCGCGGTGAGGGCCTGGGCGTACCAGCGGGACCATGCGTGGTCGGGGGGCAGGGTGTTTCCGGCGTCGTCGATGAGCGTGATCCCGCTGAAAGCGATGGCCAACTCGGCGTCGAGTGCGGGGAGCATGCGCTCGAAACGGTCGAACTCGTAGAGGTCGTCGGAGTTGAGGATGGACAGGATGGGGGTGTCCAGGTGCTCGATCCCGCGCATGATGGCGGCGTGGGCGCCGCGGTTTTCCTGCTCGATGAGGGTGACGCGACGGCCGGGGAAGCCGGCGATGGCCGCGCGGGCGGCATCGACGGATCCGTCCTTCGAGCCGTCGTCAACGACGACGAGATCGACGGCGTCGATGGTCTGGGCGAGCACGGAGCGGATGGCGTCGCCGACGAACCGCTCGTGGTTGTAGACCGGGATGACGACGCCGATTCGTGTTGTCATGAGACGGACGACTCCGCGGGGGTGGTTCGGCGGAAGCGGGGGGAGCATGAGGCGAGGGCGGCGTCGAGTTGGTCGACATACCGGTCCCAGCCCAGATGCTCGGTGGCATAGGCCGAAGCGCGGGCTTTGAGTGTGCGGAGCAGATCCGGCTCGCTCGCGAGGCGTGCGAGGGCGCGGCCCATCGAAGCGGTGTCCATGTACGGCACGACGATGCCGCGGTCGCCGGCGGCGTCGAGCAACGCTTCCGGTGCTCCGCCTGCGCCCTCGAACGCGACCACGCCGAGACCGGAGGCGATGGCCTCGAGGCAGACCATGGGGAAGGGGTCCTCGCGGCTGGTCAGTGCGAAAGCGTCGGCTGCGGCGAACCAGCGTGAAGGGTCGTGCTGGACGCCAACGAAATGAACGATGTCCGTCACGCCGAGCCGTTCGGCGTCGTGGCGGCACCAGTTCCCGAATGTGGCGCCGTTCTGATCGGTCCCGACCCAGACGAATGCGAGCGGAAGATCGGTTGCATGACGCCGCGTCTCGGCGGCGGCGTGGACGAAGAGATCCGTGCCCTTGCGGTGATGGATCGAACCGCACCCGAGAACCACGAAGGTGTCTTCCGGCACCCCGAGTTTTCTACGGATCTCGGCTCGGGCTGCGGCGCGGTCGGTGGGCGTCCGGGCGAGCACGCCGGTGTGGATCGGTTCGAGTCGGGTTGGATCGATGGCGTACGCGTTGGCGAGCCTGTCGCGGACGAATGCGGACGCGACGATGACGCGCTTGGAGCATCCCATGGTTTGCTCGATGGCTTTGCGTCCGCCGAGGGAATCGTCGATGGAGGTGGGGAGCTCATAGATGGCCGAGACGACGGGGATTCCGCGCTTGGCCGTTGCTGACATGGCATCGACCGAGGCGATGGTGTTGCAGAACGCGGCGTCCGGAGTCCATCCGGACGATGCGAGGTCGTCGAGCACGGACTCGATCCCCGCTCGTCGGTCGGGCGACTCGATGCAGGCGGTGGGGAAGACACGGGCGAACTCGGGCTCGAGTGTTCCGGACGCGAGGAGGACGATGCGGGCGTCGATGCCGCGATCGCGCCAAGTTCGGGCGTTTTCAAGCACGATCAGCTGGGCGCCTGCGAGCGCGGCGTCGTGAGAGACGATCAGCAGGCGCGGGCCGCCCGTGTTGGCGCGACTGCCTCTCCAGCGGATGGTTCGATTGGTGTGTCTGACGGGCGGCGTGGTCTCGGCGGACGGTTCCGGCGCGCGGCGGAGCAACGCGGCCGCGCGGGACTTGAGAGCGGGATGCCGATTGACGAAGGCGTTGAGGGCGTGGTTGGAGCGGACGATTCGCTTGATTTTCAGTTCGATGGTGGACTCGGCGGGTTGAATGGGTGTGTTGGCGGCAAGCGCCGGCTTGTCAGCAGGCGAGGGCTGCTCGGCAGGATTCGCCGCACTGGTGTTTGGTCGGAGAACACGGGCGGTGGCGTTCAGATAGTCTTTGCCGACATCGGCCCGTGGTTCGAGAACAGCGCCTTCGGCCCACTCGTTCCAGGCGTTGATGAAGACAAGATTGTCGTGGATACCGTCTTCGGGCTGACGGAGGTTGATCGCGCTGCGGAGCCATGCCTCGTAGAGTTCCGGCGTCGAGCCGTGATAGATGATCGCTTGTTCCATGCGTCGGGCGGTGTTGTCCCACGAGGGCATCACGCCGCGATAGAGGCGGTATTCGGCGTGCCGGGGGCGGGAAATGAGTTCGCGGACACCGGCGCCGTAGTCGAAGATGCTGCCGCCAAAGGCGGGATCGAGGTCGTTGATCCGTGCCGTGATTTCGGGCGCTGGGAAGTGGTGGGGGGGGAACTCGACGGCGGCGTCGAAGCCGAGCGGGCGCGGGTCGCCCGTACGGAACTGCACCGCGCAGAGGTGGATCTCGCCAAGCCCGGCGCGGGCGCATTCGTCGCGCCATACGGCGGCGGTGTCGCGGGCATCGACCATCAGGTCGGCGCGGTAGACAAGGACGACCGGGCGGCCATCGACTCGGATGTAGCGGTCGTCCTCAAGGTAGGGGATCAGGTCGAGGATGAAGCGGCGGTCGCTGGCGAGCGAATGCTGCTGGCGGAGGAGGACCTCCTGTTCGAGCCCGTCCCAGCGGCGGGTCCAGTTTTCGTTGGCCCAGCAGATGCAGAAGGGGAAGTCCGGTTCGCCGAGCCGCAGCACCTCGTTGAGGGGGCGTTCGAGCACGCGGCGGCCGTTGAACCAGTAGTGGTAGTAGCAGAAGCCGTGGATGCCGGCTTCGCGTGCGAGTTCGGCCTGTCGGGCGCGTGCCTCGGGGAGACGGAGGTCGTAGAAGCCGAGCTCACCGGGCAGGATGGGTTGGCGGTGGGCGGGGAACATCGCGCGGGCGCGGCAGACATTTGTCCACTCGGTGAAGCCCTTGCCCCACCACCGGTCGTTCTCGGGGATGGGGTGGTATTGCGGCAGGTAGAACGCGATGGCCTTGGTGCGTGCGAGTTGGTTGGGATCAACCTGGATCTGAGGCGGTGGGGCCGCCTTGATCTCGATGATCGGCGCGCGTTGAGCCGGCGCAGCGGGGGGCGACGATGAGGGTACGACCGGTTGCGAAACTTCCTGCGTGCCGGGCGGATGGGCGCGGCGGCCTTCTCGGATGCCGACGGTGATGTAGTGCTCGAACGGATGGACGCCCGCGGCGGCGACATCGGGGTTCTCGTCGAGGTAGGCCGAAGTGGAGAAATCCGGCCCGGGGTCTCTGCGTTCGAATCCGCCGCGGGCGGCGAAGTGCCACGCGGGATCGATGCCTGAAGCGCGGACATCCGGGTTGTGGGTGAGGTAGTATCCGGCGTCGAAGAGTCGGGAGCCCCGGATGAGGGCGGCGCGTCGCGCCACGCGGAGACGGTCGACGCCGGGCAGGCCGAGGGCCGAAACGAGACGTACGCTCAGACCGAGACTCTTGATGCCGGCCACACGCCCGGCGGCGGAGAGCGTTCGCAGCGGGGCCGTCCATCGCCAGGATCGGGAGTGTCGCATCCATTCAACTTCTCGGAGTGCTTTGGACGCGATCTGGCGGGCCTGGTGTGCTTCGGACAGGGCGACGGCCGCCTGCTCTTTCGCGGCCTGCGCGTGGTCTTCGCGGAGGCGGGCTCGTTCTTCGGCGCGGGCGAGATTGATTTCCGCGGTTCTTTGGGCGGCCAGTGCACGGTCCCTGGCGTCGATGGCTTCGGCGGCGGCGACGCGCAGGGTTTCCCGCTCGGCACGGGAGGCGGCTTCGTTGGCCAGTGCGGCGGCGGCCTTCTCGCGGGCCGCGATCATTTCTTCTCGAACACGCTCGAGTTCCGCGGCGGTGCGTTCGTAGTCGATCTGTGCGGCCGCGGCGTCGCGGATGGCGGCGTCGCGTTCACGCTCGGCTGCCTCTCGCTCGGCGATGAGGCGGCCGCGGTCCTCGCTGAGGCGGATGCGCTCCGACTCGGCTGCGTCGCGTTCGATCCGGGCGGCCTGGAGTGCGGATTCGGAGCGTTCGAGGCGTGATTGCGCATCCCGGAGTCCGGCTTCCGCGGCATCCCTTGCCGAGCGGGTCATCTCGTGATCGCGTTGCAGCGCGGCAAGGCGGTTGCGCAGATCGATCTGGCGTCCGATGGAGTAGCGTGCGTCGCTGAGAATCGTGTCGTCGATTTTCGGTAGGCGGGCGTCGGAGCAGACCGCGATCAGATATGTCGCTCGGTCATCCACTGCTGATTTGTCGTAGGTGTTACCGTTGTCGGTGGTGATGAGGTCGGTGCGCGAAGCGCCGCCGCGGGCGATGACCGAGCCGTTGATCAGCCGTTGCCCCAGCACCCTGACATTGGCAAAGCGTCGGGAGAGCAGGTGCTCGAACTCTTCTCGCGAGAGTTCCCTGGTGTGGTAGGGGTTTGTGCCGGCGGGATGTTTGTAGACCTGCGCGTCCGGTGTGGAGCAGATGAACAGCCCCCCGGGGCGGAGCACGCGTCGGACCTCGCGGAGGAACTTGTCCTGATCGTTGATGTGTTCGATGGTCTCGAAGGAGACCACCACATCGAACGAATCCCGCATGTAGGGGATGTCTTCGCAGGAGCCGGGTTCGAACTCGACCTGGGGATACGCGAGCCGTGCGTGCTCGATGGTTGGTGTGTCGATGTCGACGCCGACGACGCTGGCCGCGACGGTGGAGAGCAGCGCGGCCCCGTAGCCTTCCCCGCAGGCGACATCGAGGACATCCCTGTCTTCACAGAAGAGGGCGGCGAACAGATAGCGGTGCATGTGCTCGGCTTCGATCTCGCCGCCGACGCCAGGCAGATAGCGTTCGCCGGTGAAGCCGGTGAGGTCCGGAGGGACTGCGGGGGCAACCCGTTCGATCCAGCAATCTTGGCGGTCTGATCCCATGCGTCCCGCGTGCTCCCACGCCGGGCCTCCGGCCCGGTGGGGCATGATACCGGGTGGCGGGCGGAAATGCCGGTTTCAGGGGCGTTTGCACGCCAGCCAGGCGATCGCGCAGGGGTAGGCGAAAGTGCGGATGCCGATGCGTTCAAAGCCGACTTCGGCCAGCATCGACCATGTGTCCGCGCCGAACTCCGTATGGACGAGGTGGTCGTCGCGGTTCTGGCCCTCGGACCCGTGGTAGGAGGGCGCGAGGCCTTGGCGGCAGCGGGTGAGTCGCCCGGGGATGGTGGGAACGGTCATAGCCAGCCACCCGCCGGGGGCGAGCACGCGTTGACATTCCGATAACCCGAGACGGGGATCGGGGACATGCTCGAGCGTGTCGGAATGGAGGACCAGATCGAACGAGCCGTCGGGATGCGGCAGGGCCTGCATGTCGATCGATGGGTACCGAACTCGGACGAGCCTCGGCAGGGCGGCGAGCATCGGCGAGATATCGCCGGCGGGGTTGATCTCGAGTGTGCGCAGCGGCGGGGAGGTGGCGAGCCATTCGTCGAAGCGGGTGTCGGTTCCGGCGGCGTTGAGGATGGCGCCCGCCAGGGCGATGGACCGCAGATTGCACCCGCATCCCGAGCATCGTGTGCCCTGCTGGCGGTCAACATAGTCCGCTTCGGCGGGGGAGAGTGCCCACTCGTTGATGAGGCCCTGCCAGAGAACGGGGGTATGGGTATAGGTCTCGCCAGCGCAGATCAGGCAAGGCGGCAGCGGGTTTGTCATGCCGGGACCTCGCGATCGGCGGCGGGCTCGATGGTGCGGATGGTGCAGCCGAGCATGGGCACGCCGGCGATGCCCTCGACGAGGTGGCTGGATGCGACGCGGAAGAGTACGGCGGCATCGGACCGGTGGTGCTGCACAAAGTTCTTAGGGACTCCGTCCGCAACGGCGGCGCCCACGGCGTATTCGCCGGCGGGCAGGGCCGGGAGCCTGAGTCGGAAGTGGGTGATGAAGCGTGTACCGGCATTGATCGGGGGGCAGCCGTCCGGCCCGTAGATGAGCCAGGAGTTGTCAGCGAAGAGAATCAGCCCGCGATGATTCGCGATTGAGTAGCCCACGACGGGGCGTTCGAGCCGCTCGTGCGCGGTGCAGACGACCTCGATCAGTACCTCGCCATCGGTGGGCAGTCGGCTGACCGGGCGTGCGTCGCGGTCGAGCACACGGACGGAGTCGATGGTGGCGCCGCCCCGCCCCCACCAGTCCGCGTCGGGGTTGAAGCGGAGGTTGTCCATCACCGCGGCGAGACCCAGCCGCTCGATCTCCTCGCGCCGGATGTCCGCGGGCGCTGCCGCGGCCGGTTGGTCCGTCGGCGTGTCGGTCGTTTGCTGAAGACCCCGGCCGGTCCGCATGGACTGCCCGGTTGCCTGACCGTGGATCGATGCGGTGTACTCGCGGACGACATCTCGGGAAACGCCGTCGAGCAGAACACGGCCCTCTTCCAGCCAGACGGCCCGGTCGCACAGGTCGGTGACAAGCTGTGTCGAGTGGGAGACGAAGAGCAGCGTGCCCCGGGCGCGGAAGGCGCGGATCCATCGCATGCATTTCTGGACGAACATGCCGTCTCCGACGGCCAGGGTCTCATCGACGATCAGGACATCGGCATCAACATGGGCCGCCACGGCAAAGGCGAGTCTGGCCCGCATGCCGCTGGAATAGGTCCGCACGGGCTCATCGATCTGTGTGCCAATACCGGCAAACGCGATGATGTCGTTCATGCGCTCGCGTGCCTGGCGGGGGGTCAGCCCGAGGACCATGGCCCGAAGCCCGACATTCTCGCGCCCTGTCAGCTCGGGGTTGAATCCCGCGTTGAGTTCGAGCAACGCAGCCACACGGCCGCGGACGGTGGCGGTGCCCTCCGTCGCCCGGACCGTGCCGGCGATAATCTGCAGCAGCGTGCTCTTGCCAGCGCCATTTTTGCCGACGATGCCCACGCACTCGCCCGTGCGGATGGTGAGGTCGACACCGCGGAGCGCCCAGCGCTTGCGGGCTCTCTCCGGGTCGCGAAGACCCATGAGTTCCAGCATGCGGTGGTGGGGGCGGTCGTAGACGCGGTACGCCTTACCGAGTCCGCGGCACGACACCGCCCACGGCTCGGCGATCTCAGAGGACATCGGCGAACCCCCAACGCACCCGCCGGAACACGCCCAGCCCGAGGCATGAGGCGATCCAGCCGACCGCGATTAGGACACCGAACCGCACCGCGTCAAAGGTCAGCGGCCCGAACGCCAGACCGCGGGCGGTGTCGATCGATCCGGCGACGGGATTGAGCCTCACCATCCAGACCCATCGATCGGGGACGATCTCGATGGGGTAGAAGACGGCGCTGAGGAACAGGACCACAGTGGTCAGGGTCGCCGCGACCGGGCCAAGATCGGAGAGATACGCGCCCAGCCCCGCGAGCAGCCAACCGACGCCCAGACCGAGGAGCGCGACGGGAATAGCCGCGATCGGAACCAGGAGCACGCCCCATCCGAGATCGGGAGTCAGCAGCCAGCCGATGGCCAGGAACACCAGGAATCCCATGCCGAAGTCGAACAGCGCGGTCGCGAGGCGCACGGGCACGAGGGTCTCGACGGGGAACACCACCTTCTTGATCAGGTTGGCGTTCTGGCGCATCAGGCCCGGGGTTTGCGTCATCATGGCGCCGAAGAGTTGGAAGAGGATCAGCCCGAGAAAGAGCCGGGCCGCGAAGGTGCTCGTTCCAGTGTCCTCGCCCCATCGGGCCTTGAGGACCACCGCGAAGACGAAGGTGTAGACCCCGAGCATGATCAGGGGGGTGAACACGGCCCACGCCCAGCCAAGGACGGAGTTGCGGTACCGGGCGGTGATGTCGCGTCGGGCCATCCTTGCGATCACGGCCCGGTGCGTCCACAAGACCGAGAACGGGGCGATCGCCGCCCCCACGCTCGGGCCGGAGCGGGGGACGGGGGGGGACAATGAGGGATCCTCTTGGGCCGGAGGGGCGGCCTGGGGGGTGCGTTCGGGCTGTCCGGCGACCGTGGTCATGGCTTGGGCTCAAAGGGTAGCGTTCCCTCCGACCGATGACCCCGATAGAGTGCGCCCCGGCGCTGAAACACCGGAGGAGGACAGGGAGTCGTATGAAGGGCATCATTCTCGCCGGGGGTCTCGGGACGCGATTGCGGCCGATGACGCTGGTCACCAACAAGCACCTGCTGCCGGTCTATGACCGCCCGATGGTGTATTACCCCATCCAGTGCCTGGTCAACGCCGGAATCACGGAGGTGCTGGTGGTCACGGGCGGGGAGCACGCCGGGGACTTCTTCAAGTTGCTCCGCAACGGCAAGGATCTGGGGCTCAAGCACCTCGAGTATGCCTACCAGGAGGGCGAGGGCGGCATCGCCGACGCCCTCAAGCTGGCCGAGGACTTTGCCGACGGCGGCAAGATCGCCGTCATTCTGGGCGACAATATCATCGAGAAGAACATCAACCGTGCCGTGGCGGACTTCCGGGAGCAGGAAAAGGGCGCCAAGGTGCTGCTCAAAAGAGTGGAAGACCCCCAGCGGTTCGGCGTGGTGGAGTTCAACCCGGACGGATCGATCAAAGGGATCATCGAGAAGCCAAAGGACCCTCCCTCAGATATGGCGGTCACGGGCTTCTACTTCTACGACGGCCGGGTGTTCGACATCTGCCGCACACTCAAGCCTTCGGGCCGTGGTGAGCTGGAGATCACCGATGTCAACAATGAGTATCTCAGCAAGGGCGAGCTGACCTGGGCTGAGCTGGACGGCTGGTGGACCGATGCCGGCACGGTCCAGTCGCTGCTGCGTGCCACCAACCTCGTCGCCGAGACCGGCGCGAACAATGTCTGACCCCGTGCGAGCCCGCCCTTTGCCGACCGACGGAGCCTGATCATGTCCCGCACCATTCTCGTCACCGGGGGCGCCGGATTCATCGGCTCCAATCTGATCCGATTCATCATCGAGCATCGGGATGATCGGGTGATCAATCTTGACGCACTCACCTACGCCGGCAATCTCGAGTCGTTGGCGGATGTTCAGGACAACCCGCGGTACGAGTTCCTGCACGCGGACATCTGCGAGCCGGAGAACTACAAGGACGCGATCGACCGGGCGGATTGCGTCCTGCATCTGGCCGCAGAGAGCCATGTGGACCGTTCGATCCACGATCCGTCGGCCTTCCTGCGGACGAATGTCATCGGCACGCAACTGCTGCTCGATGCGTGGCGGCGTAAGGACAATCCCGGGCGATTCGTTTATGTCTCGACCGACGAGGTGTACGGCTCGCTGCCGCTCGAGCCGGCCAGTCTGAAGTTCACCGAGCAAACGCCGCTGAGCCCGAACTCGCCCTACGCTGTCTCCAAGACCGGCGGAGATATGCTGGCTCGGGCCTACCACCACACCTACGGGCTGGACACGGTCATCACGCGATGCTCGAACAACTTCGGGCCATACCAGTTCCCGGAGAAGGTCATTCCGCTGTTCGTCAACAACCTCATCGAGGGCAAACAGGTTCCCCTCTACGGCGAGGGGAACAATGTGCGAGATTGGCTCCATGTGATCGACCACGCCGAGGCGATCTGTGCCGTTCTCGACGGGGGGCGTTCGGGCGAGGTCTACAACATCGGCGGTAACAACGAGCGGAGCAACCTCGAGCTTACGAAGATGCTCCTGGAACTGTGCGGGCGCGATGAGTCGTACATCAAGCGGGTCCCCGACCGGCTGGGCCACGATCTCCGGTATGCGATCGATGCGAGCCGCATCAAGAACGAGCTGGGATGGCAACCGACACGCTCGGCATGGCCGGACGCACTCGAGGAGACCGTTCGGTGGTACCACGACAACCGCGCGTGGTGCGATCATGTCCGTTCGGGCGAGTATCGCCGGTTCTATGAGCAGAACTACGGCACAAACGCCTGACGGGTGTGTGAACTGTCATCATCCCGCGGCCGCCCGGCTCGGGTGCTTGGCTCCGTTGGCGTTCCTCTCATAGATACCGATGTCCTGAACCGTCGTCTCCTTGAGGAAACGGATCAGGCAGCTTCGCCGCTCCGTGTTGAACTCGTGCGCCGGGCAGCCGCGCTCGTCGGTGCAATCGGCGATCCCGAGCATGCATCGCTGCTGGATCGCTGGGTCGTTGAGCGCAACACACAGATCGAACAGCGTGATGTCCGCGCCCTCGCGGGAGAGCTTCGCCCCGCCTCCCACGCCCCGCTGGGTCTTGACAAGCCCGGCGCGGGCGAGCTGATTGATGATCTTGGAGAGATATGCCGGGGGGATGTCGCACGCCTGGGCGATCTCCCGGACAAGGGCCCCCCGGTCGGGACTGACGGCCATGAAGCCAAGCGCCGCAGCCGCGTATCCGACTGCCTGTGAGAGCATGGGGACCTCCTCATCGAGAAACGGACGAATACATCCGGAGAAATCGTACCAAAAAGGAGAGATAGATCAAGTTGTCTGGTATTTGCGGATAAAATACTGTGAGACAGGAAAAGATACGGTTTGACGAAATTTGACCCCTCCAGGCGGCCGATCATTGGACAATCGGATATGTTTGTCGCTATATTCTGTGGTCTCATCGTTGTCGGGCGGGATTCCGTCCGGGCCAGCAAGGTCACTCCAAGGGAAAACCAGCCATGGCTAGCCACGCACCTGCAGCCGCGTCAGAACGCCCCGGGGCCCCCTCCCGCGGGCTCGAGTCGTTCACATATGACGACGCGATCGTCCGTTTGTTCGCATGGGCAACGGTGATCTGGGGCATCGTCGCGTTCTTGGTGGGCGTGGTGATCGCCGTTCAGCTCGCGTTCCCCGCGGCCAACCTCGGGCTGCCGTTCACCGCGTTCGGGCGTTTGCGTCCGTTGCACACCAACGCGGCGATCTTCGCGTTCGCGGGCAACTCGATCTTCGCCGCGATCTACTACTCGACACAGCGGCTCTGCAAGGCACGCATGTGGTCGGACAAACTCAGCCGGCTGCACTTCTGGGGCTGGCAGGCGATCATCGTGTCCGCAGCGTTGACGCTGCCGCTGGGCATCACCCAAGGCAAGGAGTATGCGGAGCTCGAGTGGCCAATCGACCTGGCGATCGCCGTGGTGTGGGTCGGCTTCTTCGGCGTGAACTTCTTCATGACGCTGATCAAGCGTCGTGAGCGGCACATGTATGTCGCCCTGTGGTTCTATATCGCGACCATCGTCACGGTGGCGATGCTGCATGTCTTCAACAACCTGTGGATCCCCGCCGGGCTGGTTCACATGGTCAAGAACGGCGAGATGCCCAGCCCCGAGCTGGTCATGAAGTCGTACCCGATATATGCGGGCGTGCAGGACGCTCTGATGCAGTGGTGGTACGGGCACAACGCAGTGGCGTTCTTCCTGACCACTCCGTTCCTGGGGCTGATGTACTACTTCCTTCCCAAGGCGGCAGAGCGTCCGGTGTTCAGCTACAAGCTGTCGATCGTCCACTTCTGGTCGCTGGTGTTCATCTATATCTGGGCCGGGCCGCACCACCTGCACTATACGGCGCTCCCGGACTGGGCCTCGACGCTGGGCATGGTCTTCTCGGTCATGCTGTGGATGCCATCGTGGGGCGGGATGATCAACGGGTTGCTGACCCTTCGCGGGGCTTGGAACCGCGTTGCGGCCGACCCGGTTCTGAAGTTCTTCGTCGTTGGAGTGACCTTCTACGGCATGTCCACCTTCGAGGGCCCGATGCTCTCGGTCAAGCTGGTCAACCAGCTGAGCCATTACACCGACTGGACCATCGCCCATGTGCACTCCGGCGCTCTGGGCTGGAACGGTCTGATGACCTTCGGCATGCTCTACTGGCTCATGCCGCGTCTCTTCCAGACCGAGTTGTACTCCAAGAAACTGGCTACCGCGCACTTCTGGCTTGCCACGATCGGCATCGCGCTCTATGTGCTCTCGATCTACGCCGCGGGCATCACCCAGGGGCTGATGTGGCGGGCGTTCGACGAGACGGGTCGACTGCAATATCCGAGCTTCATCGAGACTGTGGTCAACCTGATCCCGATGTACTGGATCCGCGCGGTCGGCGGGACGATGTTCCTCGCCGGTGCTGTGATGGGGCTGTATAACTTCATCCAGACCTGGCGCAATCGCCCGGAGCAGTATGAGGAAGTGGTCCATCAGGCCCCGGCCCTGAACCCCGTCTTCGAGGGTCAGGCCGAGCAGGGCGGGTTCTTCAGCGGTGCCTGGCACCGGGCCTGGGAGCGTCGCCCCGTCAAGTTCACGGTCATGGTGCTCATCGGCGTCGCGATCGGCGGCATCGTCGAGGCGATCCCGATGTTCCTCGTCAAGTCCAATGTCCCGAGCATCGCGACGGTCACGCCGTACACCCCGCTCGAGCTGGCCGGGCGTGACATCTATGTGTCCGAGGGCTGCTACAACTGCCACTCGCAGATGATCCGCCCGCTGTACGCCGAAACCGTGCGGTACGGCGAGTACTCCAAGCCCGGCGAGTTCATCTACGACCACCCATTCCAGTGGGGCAGCCGGCGCATCGGGCCGGACCTGGCTCGCGAGGGCGTGACCAACCCCAACGCGTTCTGGCACTGGCAGCACTTCGAGAATCCATCACTGATCACCCCCGGCTCGATCATGCCGAGCTACGCGTGGATGCTCAAGGCCAAGCTGAACTTCAACGACATCAAGGGCCGCGTCGATGCCATGGCCATGCTCGGCGTTCCCTACGGCCCGCTGGTCGAGGGCGAGAACGCCGTCGAGCACGCCCGACGCCAGGCCGCGGAGATCGCGTTCGAGATCGAATCCTCGGGCGGCCCGCTGTCCGAGGAAACTCAGGACACCAAGGCGATCGCGTTGATCGCCTACCTCAAGCGGCTTGGAACCGACCTGTACAAGGACCCTACCACCGTCAATGCCCAGAACCCCTTCGGCGACTTCAAGAGCAACCGGGAGGTGACAGATGCGCATGACTGATCTGGTCTCAGGGCTCGACATGACCGTGTTCCCCACCGTCGGGCTGGTCATCTTCGGGCTGATCTTCCTCGCCGTCACCGTCCGCGTCCTGCGGAGCCCCAAGTCCGAAGCTGTCCATCACGCGGCTCTCCCCCTCGAGGAGGGAGCCACCCCGAACGCACGGGAGGCATCCGATGTCCGCTGAACAGAAAAAAGATTCGATCGTTCATGACGACCTGCTGGACCACAACTACGACGGCATCCAGGAGTACGACAACCCCACGCCGTCGTGGTGGCACATGATCTTCCTGGGCACGATGCTCTTTTCCGTGTTCTACATCGTGGTGATGCACCTCTCACCCATCACGCGCACCCGCTACGAGGTCCTCGCCCAGCACCAGGAAGCCGCGCTCGAGAAGCAGTTCGGCGAGCTTCGGCGGATCCCGCTGGGCGAAGAGAAGATCCGAAAAGCGCTCGAAAATGAGCAGTGGGTCGCCATGGGCGCCACAATCTTCGAGGAACGCTGTGTCCTCTGCCACGCCGAGGGCGGACGCGGCATCCAGGGCCTCGGGCTCAATCTGACCGACGATGTGTACAAGAACATCGAGACGGCGGGCGACATCCTGAATGTGCTGACCAATGGCATCGGGACCGCGATGCCCAGCCAGCGCGCCAACCTGGACGACAACGAGATGGCGCTCGTCGCGGCGTATGTCGTCAGCCTGCGGAACACCAACCACCCGCAAGGAATCCCTCCCGAAGGCAAGCCCATCCCGCCGTTCTTCTCGGACACACCCACCGAACAGCCTGCTTCTGGCGGCTGATCGGCAAGATCCCGTCCGCCGGGCCGGGAACGGCCCGCCGGTCATTGCAGGAAAGCATCGAACGAGGGGCGGCCGGGAGGCGTCCAACTCATGTCCGAATCACTCCTCCAGCCCGAAGAACGCGTGCTGAGCACACTCAACGCCGACGGCTCTCGGCGATGGCTCAAGCCGCGACTGTCGCGCGGAAAGTTCCTGTTCTGGCGGCGCATCGTCGCCTACACGCTGATCGCGGTCTTCACGCTCATCCCGCACATCAAGATGAACGGCAAGCCGATGATCCTGCTGGACATCGCCCACCGCGAGTTCACCTTCTTCGGCACCACCTTCCTCCCGACCGACACGCTGCTGTTGGCCCTGCTGTTGCTCATCGTCTTTTTTTCGATCTTCCTGATCACCGCACTGGCCGGGCGCGTCTGGTGCGGGTGGGCCTGCCCGCAGTCGGTCTACCTTGAGTTCGTCTACCGCCCGATCGAGCGGCTGTTCGAGGGAGCGCCGGGGCAACGCAAGCCCAAATCGATGATTGGACTCCGCAAGCTCCTGCGCTTCGTGGTCTATCTGATGGTTTCCGCCTTCCTCGCGCACACATTTCTGTCGTACTTCGTCGGGTCGGAGAATCTCCGCCACTGGATCCTCAGTTCGCCGCACGAGCATCCGGTCGCGTTCCTCGTCGCGATCGCCACGACCGGGCTCATGATGTTCGATTTCGGCTACTTCCGCGAGCAGGTCTGCGTCGTCGCATGTCCCTACGCACGGTTCCAGTCGGCCCTGCTCGACCGGGACTCCATGATCATCACCTATGACTACAAACGCGGAGAACCCCGCGGCAAGGTCAGAAAAGCCAAGCCGGGGCTCGAACCGGGCCAGGCCCTAGCCCTGCCGGTCCTTGGCGACTGCATCGATTGCACCATGTGCGTCCAGACTTGCCCGACCGGTATCGACATCCGCAAAGGTCTGCAGCTTGAGTGCATCGGTTGCGCCCAGTGCATCGACGCGTGCAACGCGGTCATGGCCAAGCTCAACCGCCCACTCGGTCTGATCCGCTACTCCTCCCAGCGTGCGATCGAGGAGGGCAAAGCCAAGATCCTGCGGCCCCGCGTGATCATCTATCCGCTGATCCTCCTGATTCTGATCTCAGCCTTTGTGACGGTGCTCGCCAACAAGCGCGACGCCGAGTTCTTCCTGCTCCGCGAGCGAGGCCTGCCGTTCCAGACGCTCTCGTCGGGAGAGATCGCCAACCAGATGCGCATCCGGATCACCAACCGCACAAACAACCCCGCCGAGTACACGGTCGAGCTCGTCGGCGAGCAGGAGCTCCGCCTGCAGACAGAAAACAATCCGGTTCTCGTCCAGCCCGGCGAGCAGTTCAACGAGCGACTGCTCATCATCGCTCCGCCGGACTATTTCGATGTGACACCCAAGACGGTCCAGGTCCGGGTGCACGACGGCGATGCCTACGAAGAGACCAAGCCGTTCATCATTCACGGGCCGCGGACCCGCCCCCTCCCCCAACCGGCGAAGCCCAACGCACCGTCCAACCCGGAGCCTTCCGATGGCTGAAGCACTACGCAAGCACCGTTCATTCTGGCCTTTCGCCCTTGGCTTGGCGTTCTGCGCCCACGCGAGCATCGTGTTCATCACCATGACCTTCGCGTCCCGCACGCCTGCCAATGCCGAGCCGGATTACTACGACAAAGCGCTTGATTGGAACGAGACCGCCGCCGCCACCCACACACCGGGGCGTGAGGGCTGGGTCTGGTCGGTGCAGCGGGGTGAGGGCCGTGTCTCGATCACGCTCACCGGACCGGATGCCCGTCCCATCGAAGGTGCGACCATCACCGCGACGGCCTTGCACCGCGCGTCCCCGCTGGATCGCACGGTCCTCACCATGGCCGAGACCGCCCCCGGCGTCTACACCGCCCCCATCGACATGGATCGCCGGGGCCTGTGGGACCTTCACTTCCACATCACCACCGCGGCCGGCACCCCGGCCATCATCACCGAGACCCTCGAACGCCTCTGACCAGCCCATGCCACCCGAACTGGCCATCCTGTCCGCCGTGCTTGTCGCCTCATTGGTCGGGTCGCCGCACTGCGCCGGCATGTGCGGCGGGCTGATGCTCTTCGCACTGGGCGCGGACAAGGACCAACCCAAGGGCCGGCGCATCCGTCTCCAACTGGCGTATCACGGCGGGCGGCTCGCGTCCTACCTCGCCCTCGGCGCGGGGGCCGGGGCCATCGGGGCGGCCATCGATTTCGGCGGACGCTTCGCCGGGGTCCAGCGCGCCGCCGCCATCGTCGCCGGTGCCATGATGATCACCTTCGGGCTCGCCCTGCTCGCACGCGCCGCCGGTCTGCGGACGGGCCGGCTCCGCCTTCCAAAGCCAGTCACCGCGATGCTCGAACACGCTCATCGGCTGGCGTTCACCCTGCGCCCAACCAGCCGCGCCCTGGCCATCGGACTGCTCACCGCGCTCCTTCCCTGCGGCTGGCTCTACGCCTTCGCCTTCACGGCCGCGGGCACGGCCAGCCCCCTCATGGGCGCCGCCGTGCTGGGCACCTTCTGGGTCGGCACCGTGCCGCTCATGGCCCTGCTGGGCGCGGGCATCCAACTGCTCACCCGCCCGCTGCACGCCCACCTGCCGCTCATCACTGGTCTCGCCGTCACCGCGGTGGGTGTGTACACGGCGCTCGGGCGTCTCCATGCCCCGGCCATGACGCCCGAAACACTGCACCTGACCGACACCGCAGCCGTGCCGATGGGCCCGGACTGCCCGCTCTGCCATCCGGACGAGTGACATGACCGCCACCAGCATCGCCCAGACCGCCCGCCGCGAGCAGACGCTGTGCGACCACTGCCAGCTTCCGGTGCCCCCCGGCATGATCGAGGACGGGGCCGAGCACCAGTTCTGCTGCTCCGGTTGCCGAACCGTCTTCGGCGTGCTCCGCTCCGGCGGGCTGGAGCAGTACTACCGCGTCCGCGATGCCGCCGACACCCGCCGCGAACCCCCGAAGACCACCGGCGCTCGCTATGACGAACTCGACGACCCCGCCTTCCAGCAGGCCGCCTTGCGCACGGACGAGGACGGCTTCTGCGAGACCGAGCTGCTGCTCGAGGGCGTGCACTGCGCCGCCTGCGTCTGGCTCATCGAGCGCCTCCCCCGCGTCGTCCCGGGCGTCACCGAGTCCCGCGTCCATGTCCGCACGCGCATCGCCCGCGTGCGCTTCGATCCAGAAAAGGCACGGCTCTCGCAGATCGCCCGGGCCTTGGATTCGCTGGGCTACCCCGTCCATCCCGCCCGGGGCCAGGCCGCCCGTGACGCCCGCACCCGCGAGGATCGCGCCTTCCTCATCCGCGTCGCGGTTGCCGGGGCCATCGCAGGAAACGTCATGCTGCTGGCCGTGGCTCTCTACGGCGGCCAGCTCGCCGGCATCGATCCGTTCTGGGAGACCGTGTTCCGCTGGATCTCCATGGGGCTGGGCGTGCTCAGCCTCGCTTGGCCCGGGCGTGTCTTCTTCCGCGGGGCCATCGCCGCCCTCCGCACACGCACCGCCCATCTCGATCTGCCCATCGCCCTCGCTCTGGCGGTGGGGGGCATCTGGGGTGTCGTCAATACCGTCCGCGGCGCCGGCGAGATCTACTTCGATTCTCTGGCCGTGCTCACATTTCTTCTTCTCGTCGGTCGTTGGGTGCAGCACCGCCAGCAGCGCACCGCCGCCGACCAGGTCGGGCTGATGCTCACGCTCACGCCCACCAGTGCCACCCTCGTCGCTGAGGACGGCTCTACCCGGCGCGTTCCCATCGAGTCTGTCACCCCAGGCTGCACCGTCGAAGTCGCCCCCGGCGAGGCCATCCCCGCCGACGGTATCGTCACCCAGGGCGACTCCGCCATCGACGCCTCACTGCTCACCGGCGAGTCCCGCCCGGTGACTGTGACCACCGGCTCGCCCGTCCCCGCCGGCTCGATCAACACCGCCTCGCTCATCCGAGTCCTCGTGCAGGCCGCCGGCGAGCACACCCGTGTCGCCAGGCTGATGCGTCTGGTCGCCGATGCCTCCGAACGCAAGGCGCCCATCGTGCAACTCGCCGACCGCATCGCCGGTGTGTTCGTTCTGGTGGTCATCACCCTCGCGATCGCGACGACGGTCCTCTGGACGCTCCGCGCCGACGCCTCCACCGCCCTCGAGCACGCCACCGCGCTGCTCATCGTCACCTGCCCCTGCGCCCTCGGCCTCGCCACCCCGATGGCCATGTCCGTCGCACTCGGACGCGCCGCGCGGAGCCACGCGCTCGTCAAATCCGCCGCCGCCCTCGAAGCCCTCAGCAAACCCGGCCGCCTCGTCCTCGACAAGACCGGCACCATCACCCACGCCCGCACCAGCGTCGCCTCCTACAGCGGCCCGACCGAACTCATCCCCATCGCCGCGGCCCTTGAAGCCCGTTCCGCCCACCCCCTCGCCCGTGCGATCGTCGAATACGCCGACGGGGCCGAGCCGGCGATGCTCGATGCCGCCCCGGTCCATGTCCCCGGCAAGGGCATCCGGTCCTCGCTTGCGGGAGCATGCTGCGCCATCGGTTCGCCCGAGTTCATCGCCGAAGTTGCTCCGGGCTGCCTGGATACCAACGCCGTGGCCGCAACCCTGACGCGGGGCCTCACACCCGTCGCTGTCTTCGCCGAAGGTGTGGGAGTTGGCGTGTTCGCCATCGGTGACGCGGTCCGCGAGGACTCGCGCGATGCCATCGATCATCTCAAGCGGCTTGGCTGGTCCGTCCGCATCGCCTCGGGCGACGATCCTTCAATCGTTCAGCGCGTCGCGGATCAGGTCGGTGTCTCAACCGCCGACGGACGCATGACACCCGAAGCCAAGGCCGACCTCATCACCTCCCTTTCGCGAGAGTCGTCGTCCCCGGTTGTCATGGTTGGCGACGGCGTGAACGACGCCGCCGCGCTCGCGGCCGCCACCGTTGGTGTGGCGGTCCACGGCGGCGCCGAGGCGTCGCTCGAAGCCGCGGATATCTATCTCGCCAAACCCGGCGTGCAACCGCTCGCCGATCTCGTCGACCTGGCGCGCCACACCAAGCGGACGATGCGCCTCTGCCTGATCCTCAGCGTCATATACAACGCGACGGTCGGCGCGATCGCGATGGCCGGCCATCTCAATGCGCTCACCGCCGCCGTCCTCATGCCCCTCAGCTCCCTCACCGTCGTCGCCCTCGCCATGCGACCCATGCGAGCCGCGCAACGCCTCGGCTCCTAATCTCTCTCCGTCTCTTCGTCTCTTCCACCCACATGTCCGTCGTTCTGCTCATGCTGCCTGTCGCCCTCCTGCTCGCCGCACTCGGCGTCTGGGCGTTCATCCGCGCCGCCAAAGGCGGGCAGTTCGACGACCTCGACACGCCCCCCCTGCGGGCCGTCTTCGACGACGATGAGCCCACCCCCCGTTCCAAGGGGTAAGCAGGTCAAAATCCCCGTCCAGAGCCCTGGAGGCACATTTCCAGAAAATTTGCGACGAACGCGTGTGTTTCCAGAAATGCTCTCGCTCCCTACGGAGAGGGGGCCCGATGCGGGCCTCCCGAACCGAACCCGGCCTCTCCAGAAACAGGCCGATCACTCCGTGGGGATCCACCAATGAACGCGCAGAACACCGTCGTCACCGCCCTCGCCCTGACCATCCTCGCCGGCGCCGCACACGCAGACAACCTCAGTGTCTTCGTGTTCGAGCCGAACATCATCACCACCTCCCCGTTCCGTTGCGACGCCGTCACCAACGATGGCAGTGGGCTGGTCATATCCGCCCAAGTCGCCGACAGCTCCGGCGCCCTCCGCTATCACACATGGACCTGGGCCGACGGCGTCGCCAGTTCGCTGCCCGGCTCCACCTCGCCCACAGGCGACTATTACGACATCAGGCTCCGCGATGTCCTGATCTCGTCCGCTTCCACGGGCGGCGGGGGCTCGGGCGGCAGCCTCTTCGTCGAGGCCTGCGCCCAGGTCAGCGGGCCCATCCCGGGCTCCTCGCTCTGGACCTCCCCTTCCTCTTCCCCGCTGCACATCACCTCTGACGACGGCCAGTACACCGGCGCCTTCACCTTCACCGCCTCCACAAGCGAAGGACGCCGCGTGTTCGGCTCGACGGTGGCCGACCTCGACGGCGACGGACGCCCGGACCTGGCCGCCTGCTCCTGGGATGTCTCCTCTTCATCGAGCGTCTCCCCGCCCACGCTCCTCCAGATGGACCCGCTCAGCGACTTCTCCTTTGCCCGCGACGCCTCCTCTGACGGACGGATCGTGGTCGGAACCCGCGGGCGGATCGATCGCGCCAACAGCCTCGATATGACCCCCGAAGAGTTCAGCCAGCGTGCCTGCCTTTGGACCGACGGCCAGCTCGCCGATACCAGCAACCTCGATGCCTACGCCAGCTCCTCCTTTGTCAGTGTCTGTGACGACGGCTCAACCGCGCTGGCACGCTGCGTGTCGTCCGACGGCACCGCCAGCCTCGTGGCCTTTGATGTTGCATCGTCTTCGCTGCATGTGCTCGATTGGCTCGACCCCGACTCGGACGATGACGGCGTCCCGACGGCCATGTCCGCCGACGGCTCACTGATCGGCGGATCTTCGCTCCACACCGACGGCTCGTCCGTCGCAATGCTCTGGGTCCGGCAGAGCGACGGGTCCTACGCGGCCCGGACCCTTTCAAGCGTCCTGGACAACCTCGGCAGTTCGGGGCTCGACGGGGTCAGCTTCACGAGCGTAACCGCCGTGTCCTCCAACGGGCTGACCGTCGCCGGAACCCTGACCCTGGCCGACGGTTCGGTGCGGCTGTTCAGCGCGGCCGTCCCAAGTCCTGGGACCCTCGCCCTGATCGGGGCCGGCGGGCTGCTGGCCGCACGCCGCCGGCGTGCCCACTGAGCCCCTCCGCTCGGCCCGTTTCCCTGACCTGACCCCTGTGTTCTCTTCTCTCCTCCGCGCCGGTCGGCACCCCCGTGCCGACCGGCGTTCTCGGTTCGACCGCCAAAAACGACAACGCCCCGGGCGTGGGCCCGGGGCGTGTTCCGAGTGGAGCGAAGGGGATTCGAACCCCTGACCTCATCATTGCGAACGATGCGCTCTACCAACTGAGCTACCGCCCCATCAGGCTCCAACTCTACGCCCGCCGTCCCCGCCCGGAAAGCGCCGGAGCCTCATTCCAGACCCCGAATGCCCGAACTCCGGCCCCCGAGTTGCGAATACAATCTCAACATGAGCCCCCGCCCACTCTTCGCGGCCACCGCCTGCCTCGCCCTGCTCCTAGCCGCCCTGATCCCGGGCTGCTCCCGGTCCAAGCCGCAGGGGCCCCGGGTAGTGCTTGTCGAGGTCGCCCCCCTCGTGACCTTGGTCACCCCGCTGGTCGGGCCGGGGGTGGATGTGCGTCCGATCGTGCCCGCCGGGGTGTCACCGCACGGCTACCAGCTCACCCCGTCCGACGCCGCCGCCCTCGCCACGGCCGATTTAGTGATCACCGTCGGTCCGATCCTCGAGCCGGCCATCGCCCGGGCCATCGAGAGACAGACGCCGCGTGATCGGGTGTTCGAAATGGCCGCCGCGCTCGAGATCGACACGGGTGATCTTCACGACCACGACCATGACCACGCCGACCACGATCACTCGCACGCCGTCGATCCCCACCTCTGGCTCGATCCCAAGCTCATGCTGACCTTCGTCAACGCGCTCGATGCCGACCTGGCGCAGCGTGGACTGGCCCGCCCCGAACACGCTTCATATCTCAAGACGCTGACCGCTGCGATCACCACCGTCGATGCCACTTACGAGCAGCGGCTGACCCCCTTCGCCGGCCGGTCGATCATCACGCACCACGACGCGTTCCGACGCATCGCCGACCGCTATGGGCTTTCGATCGCCCAGGTGCTCCGCCCGGTCTCGTCGGTCGAACCCACCCCGGGCGACCTGGCCCGCGCTGCCGAGGCCGTCCGTGTCTCGGGAGCCAAAGCGATCTTTATCGAACCGCAGTTCTCCGACGCGCTGCCCCGCCGGCTGGCTGAAGAAATGGGACTCGAACTCATCCGGCTCGATCCCGTGGGCAGCGAAGACTGGTTCACGCTCATGTACGCCAACCTCGACTACCTCGTCCGAGGGCTCTCGCTGCAAGGTCCCGGTGCCGAGCCGCCTGCGTCCGAAGACGCCGAGCAGCCCGGCGAAGAGCCGGCGGACGGCTGAGATGCCAGAACACGCCGTCCAACTCGATCGCGTCAGTTTCGCCTACCCCGCCCGTGGCCTGCGCGATCAGCCCGTCCAGGCTCTGCGTGACATCTCGATGGCCGTGCCCGTCGGCTCACGGCTCGGTGTGCTCGGCCCGAACGGCGGCGGGAAATCCACCCTCGTCAAACTCATCCTCGGGTTGATCGAGCCGGACACCGGATCGATCACCGTGCTCGGGACCACCCCAGCCGACGCACGCCGCCGCGGGCTGATCGGCTATCTGCCCCAGCGTCTGACCGCAGAACTCGACTTTCCGATCTCGGTACGGCAGGCCGTGGCGATGCCGCTCGCGCTGCGTGCCGGGCGGTTCAGGCTGCGCGACCGTGCCGCGGAGACAGCCGCCGACGAGTCGCTTGCGCTCGTCGGCATGACCGATCTGGCCAACCGCCCGATCGGGGCGCTCTCGGGGGGACAACTCCAGCGCGCGATGATCGCCCGGGCCATCGCCACCAGGCCCCGCCTGCTCGTCCTGGACGAGCCCACCGTGGGTGTCGATGCCGCCGGTCAGCACCGATTCGCGGACCTGATCAACAAGCTGCACGCCGAGCTGGGCATCACCATCATCACGGTCTCGCACGATCTCCGCGCGATCGCCGCCGGCTCCGACCGTGTCGCGTGCCTGCATCGGTCCGTTCATTTCCACGACGCGCCCAGCGGCCTCACGCCCGCCATCCTGGCGGAGGTTTTCGCTCACGATGTCCAAGCCGTCTTCGGTCATCTGCACATCGATGCCCACGCCGCCGCGGACTGCGACGATCCGACCCACGCACCCCCGACGACAGAGCAGGCCGCCGGATCAGGCTGCTGCAACCATCACGATCCCAAGAAGGAGGGAAACGCGTGACCCTCCTCGATCAACTCGGGTTCTTCATCCCGGGCATCATCGTCGCGATGCTCGTCGCCCTCATTGGCGGGCTGCTCTCGCCCTTGGTGGTTCTCAAGCGTCTGGCCTTCGTCGGGCAGGGTGTTTCGCACGCGGCTTTCGGCGGCGTCGGCCTGGCCGCCGTGCTCGGCTTCGGTTCCACCCGGGGAATCGACTCCGTGGCCCGCACACTGATCGTCACGGCCTTCTCCATCGGATCGGGCCTGCTCGTCTCGCACCTCGCCCAGCGCACCCAGCGACGAACCGATACCGCCATCGGGATCGTGATGACCGCATCGATGGCCCTCGGCTTCGTGCTCTATCGGCTCGCCGGAAAGCACGCCCGCGAGTCGGGCGCCGGCCCGCTGCCCTCGATCGAGGGCGTCCTGTTCGGCGAACTGCTCGCGATCTCGCCCGCCGGCGCTTGGACCACCGCGGGCGTCACCGCCCTGATCGCCGCCCTGCTCTTCTGGTTCCGCCGTCCGCTGGTGCTCTGGGCGTTCGACGAACAGGCGTGCGCCCCGGCCGGGCTGAACACCGCCCGCATCGCGACCACACTCCTCGTGCTGCTGGCCGGTGCCGTCGTTCTCGCGGTACAGGTCGCCGGCGTGGTCCTCGCGACGGCCATCCTCGTGCTCCCGGGCGCCACCGCCCTGCGTCTGACCCGCTCGCTCGTGCCCGCCTTCGCGCTCAGCACCCTGATCGCCGCCGCCACCATCGCCGCGGGCATCGTGCTCAGTGTCTGGCTTGACTGGCCCCCCGGCGCGACGATCGCGTTGACGCAGTGCGCCGCCTGGGTCGTCGCGGCCGTCGCCACAGGGTGGAAGCGTTAGCGCGAGCGCACACGAAAACCGCCCTATCTCCTTCCAAACCGCCACATTCATCGCTTTCTGGACTTGCCCTGCCCCGACGCTACGGTGCCTCATGGAGTTCGTGCCGCCGCGCACCCGTCGCGCCGTGGCCGTCACCGCGCATCCCGCGCTTCACGGAAGGACCCTCATGCTCACAGTCACCGAAGACGCCAAGGCCCACCTCGCCACCCTTATCAACGACAACAACATCCCCGAAGACAAGGCCATCCGCCTCATCGCCGGCGCCCAGGGCATCGGGCTCGCCCCCGATACACCGGCCGATGCCGACCGGACCTTCGACCACGACGGCCGCACAGTCCTGTGCATCGAGCCGCATCTGTGCGAAAAACTCGAAGGCCGCACCCTCTCGGTCCAGAACACCGAGCATGGTGCCCAGCTCAGCATCGCCTGAGCCTGTTCGCACGGGAACAGGCGGCCGACTCCGATACCAATAGAATCGGCCATGACCACCGCCCCGAGCGACCCATGGACTGACGGCGCCACCCCCGATTTCTCGCTCCTCGACGCCGTCACGCTCGACCATGTCCGCGCCGCGGCCGATCGCATCGCCGGCATCGCCCATCGCACGCCGGTCGTCACCTCGCGCACGATCAACGGCCTGACCGGCGCCAATGTCCTCTTCAAGTGCGAGAACCTCCAGCGCGTCGGCGCGTTCAAGTTCCGCGGGGCCTACAACGCGCTGAGCAAACTGCCGAAGAACACCGGCGGCGTGATCGCCTATTCCTCGGGCAACCACGCCCAGGGCGTGGCGTTGGCCGCCGCACTGCTCGGCATCCGCGCCGTCATCGTGATGCCCACCAACGCGCCGAAAACCAAACGCGCCGCCACCGAGGCCTATCTGCAGTGCGCCCCCGACGGCTCCCGCGTCGTCGCCTACGACTCCAACGAACAACAACGCGAGGAAGTGGGGGCCCGCATCGCCGAGGAAGAGGGCCTGACCCTGATCCCGCCGTACGACCACCCCGACATCATCGCCGGGCAGGGCACCCTCGCCCTCGAACTCATCGACCAGGCCGTCGAACGCGACCACAGCCCGCTCGATCGCCTGTATGTCTGCACCGGCGGCGGCGGCGTGCTCTCGGGCTGCGCCACCGTCTTCAAGGCTCTCGCGCCCGACTGCGAGGTCATCGGAGTCGAGCCCGCCCTCGGCGACGACATCACCCGCTCCTTCGCCGACGGCGTCCTGCGCACCGTCCACAACCCCGCCACCATCGCCGACGGCGCCCGCACCCACTACGCCGGGCGTCACACGCTGCCGATCATCCTCAAGCGGGTTGACCGCATGGAAACCGTGGGGGACCCGGCCCTCGCGCGGGCCATGTTCCTCTACCTGGAGCGAATGCGCCTCGTCGTCGAGCCCACCGGCGCCCTCGCACTCGCCGGGCTCCTCCAAGACGCCGAACGCAACCCCGACCAGATCCGCGGCAAGAACATCGCCGTGGTCATCACCGGCGGCAACCTCGACCTCGACGCGATCCCGGACCTTCGGGCGATTGCGGAAGAGAGGGACTGAACGCAGAGGACGCAGAGATCACGCAGAGTACGCGGAGAAGAATCTAAACGCGAAGGTCGCGAAGGACTCGAAGCGATTTCCTGCGCTCGGAGACCATTCCACGCTTATCTCTGTGCATGGAAGAATTCAGTCGCAGCGATGTCAATGGCGTTGGGCTGCTCGTAATCCGCTTCGAGTCCTTCGCGACCTTCGCTTTAAAACCCGAATTCCTGCTCTGCGATCTCTGCGTGACTTTTGCGCCCTTTGCGTTCGGTCTCAACGGATCTCACGCAGCCGCACATCCTTCAACGCCGGAAATGTCTCCCGCCACGACCGCACGGCCCCCGGGTCCACCTCCACCGTCAGCACCCCCGCGGCGTCGCCGAGTTCCCCAAGCACCTCGCCCTTCGCCGACACCGCGATCGTCCCGCCCGCGTACTCGATGAACGGGTCGTTCCCTACCCGGTTCACCCCGAACACCACCGCTTGGTTCTCGATCGCCCGCGCGATCAGCAGCGCCCGCCAGTGCGCCTGCCGCGCCGCCGGCCAGTTCGCGCCCAGCGCAAAGCACTCCGCCCCCCGCATCGCCCCGATCCGGAACAACTCGGGGAACCGCAGGTCGTAGCACACCGCCGGGCACACCCGCAGCCGCTCGTCCCCGCTCGCCCAGTCGTACATCTCCACCCGCTGGCCGCCGGTGTAGCTCTCCGGCTCCCGCCCGTACGAGAACGGGTGCACCTTGGCGTACTCGCACAGCACCGCACCCTCGCCGTCACCCGGGGCGGCGACCAGCACCGTGTTCAGCGCCTTGTCGCAGTCACACCGCCGCACCGCCCGCGAGCCGTGGATCGTGACGCCCAGGTCGTCCGCCAGCCGCAGCAGAAACCGCAGCGTCTCATCCGCTTTGTCCGGCGCGGCCTCGAGGTTCAGGCTGAAGCCCACATCGAACAACTCCGGCAGCACTACCAAGTCACCCGCCCGGATGTCCACAGGGTCGAGCATCCGCTCCACCAGCGCGTGATTGGCCGCCCGGTCCTCCCAAACGATGTCCATCTGCACGAGGTGCGCTCGCATGAAGCATCGTAGGAAACAGCCACCAGCCACCGGTCGCAAGCGGCAGATCCCCGTTTCCTATACTCCCCCTATGAAAGCCGAAACCATGCTCGCCGAGCTCAACCGTCTCCGCAAGGACCTCGATGAGGACCCCACCGACATCGAGTGGCTCACCCTCCACCACGCCTTCTGCTTCATCTCGTACAAGATGGCCGACTTCCAGAAGTACCTCAACGAGGAGGCCGCCAAGGGCGCGTTCGAGGAGTTCGAATCCTGATCCCGTCGGGCGTTTCTCTCAAAATTCCACCGAAGCCGCATCCGACTTGCACCGATCACCGGTATTTGGATAATGACAATATCGCGGCACCGGCCCGATCACCGAGGGGTGAGAACCACCGCCAACGCACCGGGCACGATCGCGACGACCGTGACCACCACATCGTGGTGGTCCACGGGCGATGAGCCCCGGGCGACGGCCCGGGGGGCAGGAACCCGGCGGCGGCCAGTCAACCGCGTCGGCTGGGATGGCTCGTGCCAAAGGAGGTGATCCAGTGTTCGATTGTGACTGTACCAAAGGGCTGCGCCGCTAAGGCAGCTCGACGGGGTTGCCCGTTACGCAGCCCAACAAGCAGGTGATGCTTCGCATCATTCCTACGGCCGCCTTCCCAACCGGGAGGCGGCTTTTTTCATTCCTCCCCCGTCGCCGACGGGGGAGGTGGCACGGCGCAGCCGTGACGGAGGGGGGAGGTTGAACCCGTACCGCGTCTCCGAGCCTGCCCGCCATCTTTCCAGTCTCCGCCCCGAGCCCGCCGATCCCATCCCCATGCGACGCGCCCTGATCCCCCTCGCCCTGCTCGCCCTGCTCCCCGCCTGCGGCCCGGTGCCTGTCCGCGCCTCGCGGGCCTGGCACGGGGCCACGCCCATTCCCGCCACCTACCAGTTCGGCCGCCTCACCGCCGATCTTCCCCCCGGCACCCGCGTTGAAACCGCCATCATCGCCGCCCGCGCCACCCTCGAACGCCAGGGCCATGCCATCCAGTCCGCCGAGGCCACGCCGCAGGAAGGCAAACTCGTCGCCCTCGCGCCGCCCAGCCTGGGCTACGACAAACTCACCCTCCGCGCCGCCTACGAGGGGCAGGGCACCGTCCTCCGCATCGACATCTGGCCGCAGAACGAGAACCGCGCCCGCGCGGCGCTCGAGACCATCCTCGCCACCCTCCGGCTCTGAGCCGCCCAGAACCTCCTCGCAAAAGCAGAGCACGCCCCCGCGGGGGCGTGCTCGTTTCGATATCACTTCACGCGGGGCGTTCGTGCTCAGCAGCCCTTGCCGCCTTTGCCTCCCTTTCCGCCCTTGCCACCCTTGCCGCCTTTTCCGCCCTTGCCGCCTTTTCCGCCCTTGCCACCCTTGTGGTCATCGTCGCAGTCCTTGTCGTGACCGCCCTTGCCGCCGTGGCCGTGGCCATGGTCGCAATCGTTGTGATCATCGGCCTTGGGCTCGCACAGCACCTTGCCGCAGTCGACCTCGTTGCCGGCCGAGTCGCGGGCGATGACCACCAGACGGGCCTCGCTCGCGGTGATCACGAGGCGGTTGTCGATGATCTCCGAGCCGCACTGCGGCGGGCGACGGTCGCTCGGATCGAAGCACCGCAGCTCGATGATCTCGCCATTCATCACCGGGATCTGCTCGCACTCGGTCTCGATATACGCGTCGTAGATCACCTCGCCGCTATCGTCCTCGGCGCTGTAGGAGATCTGCCACAGCACGGAGTCGTCGTCCTTGCCGCCCTTGCCGCAGTCGCCCTTGTCCCACTTCGCGGCTTGGTAGCACTTCATGAAGTCGCACAGGTCGCGGAAGTTGGTCCGCCCGTCGTTGTTGAAGTCCGCGTCGCCGCAGTCATACGCCCGCAGGAACGCCACCAGGTCCTTCCAGTCGGTCCGCCCGTCCTGGTTCCAGTCGCAGGGGCAGTAGCTCGGCTCGGTCACGATCTCGGCGTCGCAGATCAGCACCGGCGGCTGGTCGTCCAGGATGTAGAGCATGTCCTGCGTGTCGGGGTTCGACATCAGCCGCAGGCCGGGAACGCGCGCCTCGGGCGCCGCCGCCGCCTCGGCCTCCAGCTCGAAGACCGCCGCCTCGACCACCGAGTCGAGCACCGTGAAGTCACTGTTGTCGAACAGCGTCTTCCAGATCCCAATCTGGATCGCCGCACGCAGAGTCGTCGTGGTCATATCCGTCGCGGACAGGTCCCAGTTGATCCAGCCCAGCCGGATCGCCGCGGCCACCACCGCGTTCAGCTCGGCTTCGTCCGCCGCGTCATACGGCTCCTCGCCGTTCAGCGTCTCGGGGTTCGGGCCCTCCGTCACCTGGATCACTTCATACAGACGGTTGCCGTTCCGCACGTTCTGCAGCTCGGCGCAGAAGGTCGAGAACCGAGGCCCGGCGAACTGGCCGCTGCCGCGTAGGCCGTCCACATCGGTGTACTCGAAGTTGAACACACCCGCGTTGATGACATCGCTGTACGAGCCGCCCGACGCGGTGTTGTCCACCATCACCACATCGATCAGCGCGGTCTGCCCGCGACGCACCGCCTCGAAGTCCTGCGCCGAAGCGATCGAACCGGCCAGCGAGCAGCCAACAAGGCAAAGAACAGCCTGCTTCATCTCATCTCTCCTGTTGATCTCGGTCACGGCGGCGTGGACGCCTATCCCATCCGGAGGGCCGCACACAATGGCCCCATCCACGCCGCATGGGGAAACTACACCCGGTTTGAGGTGACAACAGGCGACAGTCGTAAATACCTATGGCCGAACCGCTTACCGGCCCGGACTCGCTCGCCCCAGCCCGCACAACCGGCCCGCGTCCGGGAAAATCCCGCCGCTCAGCCCTCCGCGTCGCCCCGCCCGCGCCGCGCCACTTCCTGCATGTCCGGCGCAGGGTCCAGCTCGTCCACGATCTCGGTTCCCAGCACCGTCTCGAGCACGTCCTCCAGCGTCAGCACGCCCTCCGTGCCACCATACTCGTCCACCACCAGGAACAAGTGCTGGCTCGACTGACCGAACCGACTCATCGCCGTCAGAAGCGTCGCCGACTCGGGCACCACCTCGATCGCCCGCGCGAACGAGCCGAGCGTGGCATCGCCCTCGCCCGCCGCGGCCCGCTGAAAAATCTCCGCCCGCAGCACCAGCCCCCGGATGTCGTCCGCGCTCTCCCCCATCAGCGGCACCCGGCTGAACACCATCTTCGGGTGCTCCCGCACCGCCTCGCTCACCGTCATGCTCTCCGGAAGCATGAACACCACTGTCCGCGGCGTCATCACCTCCCTGACCTTCTTCTCGCGCAGACGCAACAGGTTCTGGATCACCCGGCTCTCGCTCGGATCGATCGCCCCGCCCGATCGCGCCAGCTCCGCCATGATCTCGATCTCGCGCCGCGTCGGCACCCCGTCGTGCCCCCCCGCCTTGAACAGCCGCCCGATGACCTCCAGCGACACCACCACCGGGTAGCTGATCCAGATCATCTGACCGATCATCCACACCGTCGGCGCCGCCAGACGCCGCGCGTGCACCGCGCCGATCGTCTTCGGGATGATCTCGCTGACCACGAGGATCAGCAGCGTCAGCACCGCGCTCGTCACACCGACCCACCCCCCGAACACCACCGC
>RFGH01000153.1 GCA_003696675.1 Planctomycetota bacterium | reverse complement strand
TCCACGTGCGCAGAACCGACGCGACGCGTACCGAGATCCGCGCCGAGAATACCAACGCTACGGCGCAGGCGGCAGCCTTTCGCATGATCAACGCCGCCCACGACTGGGAGTTTCAGGCCGACACTGCGGGTAACGTGCTGTTCCGCGACGTGACCCAGAACAGCAACCCCCTGGTCATCGAACCCAACATCACCAACGAGACCATCCGGGTCGACAGCGGCAACGGCGGCCGGGTTGGAATCCGCACCGGCAACAACGTAAACTTCACCCTCGAGGTCAACGGCACCATCGGCGTCACCGGTACCGGCCAGGTACACCCTGACTACGTCTTCGAGCCGGACTACGAGCTGGAATCGATCGACGAACATGCCAGCTACATGTTCGAGAACAAGCACTTGCCCGCGGTCGGCGCCGGCAAGTACGACGACCAGGGCCGAGCGGTCATCGAGCTCACCGCCCGCTCGCAGGGCATGCTGGAAGAGCTCGAGAAGGCCCACATCTACATCGCCCAGCTGCACGATCGCCTCAAGTCAAAAGAGGATGAGCTCAGTCATCTCAAAGAAGAAATGGCCGCCCTCACCGAAGCCGTTCGCACGCTCGTCGAGCAGCGCCCGTAGACCCCTCCTCACGCTTGCTACCGGGAATGGCCAGGCCCCGCGGCCTGGCCATTTCTCGTGCCGCGCCTTCCCGCGTCGAACGGCGAGACGCCACCTTGACTCACTCCCGCCTTCCACCTATAGTTCGATCGCGGGCCTTCTCATCTGAGCTTGACCTGCACCTGCCAATTCCATGCGAACCGCGCCACTACACCTCCGTCTGGTATTCATCTGGGCAGCACTCTCGCTCGCCTGTGCATGGATCCTGGGCCTTGCTACCGCCCCCGTAGCTGGACTACGCCTTTTCCTTTCCCTTGGTGCAGCATGGCTCTTTCCCGGATTCCTGCTCATGCGATCCGTCCGTGGCCTCAGCGGCGCCGACCGGATCTCAGCGCCCGTCATCGCGACGACTCTCGGCACGTTCTGGCTCGTTCTCCTCGGCGGCATCGCCGTAGCCACGCAGCAGACCATCGACCTGGTCATCAAAGCCCATGCATTCAGCCTTCTCGCACTGGGTTTGCTCCTGACCATCCGCTGGAGTTGGCGCGCTTCCGGCTGCGCTCCTAGCGACAGAGCTCAACTGCGTCTTCGCCTGCCGTACCTCGGAGCACTCGCGGCCGCTACGATCATTCCCTGTGCAGTCGTAGCCGTAACCGCAGCCGTGGTCCGGAGCGGCGACCGATGGACCTATCTCGGCCTAATCCGCAACCACCTCGATACGGACCGCCTCGCCACAGTCAATCCCTTCCTCCGTGGCGCGCCCGTCGACTGGAGGCAAGCATTCGACGGCTGGGGCGTCGCTCTCGCTGCACTGTCCCGAATCGCTCGAATCGATCCGGTAGACCTCTATTGCATCTACCTTCCGCCGATCTTGGCCCTGCTCGCTCTTCTCGCCTTCTTTGCTTTTGCCAGGGAGCTCTTCTCCGACGCCCGCATCGCCGTCGCTGCAGTCGTCATCCAGGCGATCTACTTCATCAGCGACAGCACCCTCAACCAGGGCAAGGGGTTCGTCTTCCTGGCACGGATCATCGAAGACAAGACCCTTGCCGCCTACCTCGTCTTCCCTGTCGCCATGCTTCTTGCAGTGCGCTACCATCGCACCGCACGTACTTCTCTATTGGGACCTTATTGCATTCTCGTTATCGCCTCCGCGTTCCTCCACCCGCTTGCGCCCGTCTTCTGCGGCCTCGGCCTATGGGGATTCGCCCTCGTCCGAATCACGGTTGAACGCAATTGGCCCACCCTCACCCGAACTATCCTCCTGACTCTGCCGATCGTCGTCGCGCTGGTGATACCAAGCATCCAAAAATCGTCGCTGGATCGCTTCAGCCTTACGCCGGATTCCCTGAACCCGCAGATGATTGCCGCCGCCTTACAGCTGCATCACAACACCTTGTGGATCCTCGACCTCGAGCGGGACATCTATATGGGGAATCCCTTCATGCTCCAGCATCCCGTAGTCGTCCTGTCGCTAGTGCTTCTGCCTTTGCTGTTTCCTCTGCTTCGCTCCAGCACGGCTGCACAGTTCCTATGCGGAAACATGCTGCTCTTGCTGCTACTCGTCTTCACGCCCCCTGGCGCCATCCTCACCGGCCACCTGATCACCCCCTGGATGCTGTGGCGTCTCACCTGGATCCTCCCCGTATCGCTCGTCGTCGCCTTCGCCGGATCACGCCTCATAACGTACATTCACAAGCGGTACGCCAAGCTGCACCGGGCCAAGGTCGCCATCGCCATCGCCGCGCTCCTTGCCGTCGTGCTTCCTCTTGCCGTCAACGTCGCTCAGCGTTCCCTCGATAGCCTCGCGTACTTGCACTGGTGGCACAGCCGTCGGGTAGACCCAAGTCTACGCTCGGCCCTGGCAAGCCTTGCTCAGCACACGAACCGAGGCACGGTCATCATGACTCCACGTTCCAGCGCCCACCTTCTTCCGGCACTCGCGGGGGGCGTCTTTCCGATCGCGTTCCGAGACCTGACCGAGAATCCACCCGATGCCTACCAAGACATGGAGGCGTTCTTCTCCTCCGCGTCAATGGATCACGAGCTGCTCGACATCCTGCGCAAATACGATACCCAAACTATCTTCATACCGTCCTCAGCCCCCCTCGCATTCCAAATGCGCAATCTCCCGTCGGCCTTCAAGCGGTACGAACTGACTCGCAAATTCGACCTCTATCTAGCACTCGCCGGAGCACGGAACCATCCGATCATCGTGGCCAACACCCTCCTGCGGCAGGGCGATCTCGCCGCGGCACAGGCCATCTATCGCGACTCTCTCGACGACGACGAGATGGAGCTTCTCGCACGGATTGGCCTTGCCAGGGTCTATCGCGCGCAAATGCATTACGACAAAGCCCTCGCTGAATGGCGTAACGTTGCAAGGACGGCATCGGTGGGCGGCGATCTCTGGCCGGAAACCCAGCTTCTGGATACCCTCCTTGAACAAGCCAAACAAGACGCGACAGACGCCATCTACTCAGAATTCGTACAGGAATTCACCGACGCGCTGCACGCCAATCCCACCAGCCCGGAGCTTCATCGCGCCCTGCTTAGTATCCTCCCCTCCCTCCCACCACGGCATCGAGACGAGCTCTTCGGAAGCGCGCTCGAAACATACGAGCTACTTCGCTCCACCAATCCACAAAAAATTTCACTTTACTGGCGCATCGCAGACCTCTATGAGCTCGCTCCCAATCAGCAAGCTCAACGAGCTCTCTATCAAGCGATAGTAGCTCAGTGGCCACTTGCCGCCCGGGCCCACCTTCAACTTGGGCGGATCTATGCAGACCAGGGGCAAGACGGCAAAGCGATCTGCCACCTTCGCTGGGCCGTACGCGGGAATCCCCGCCTCGACCAGGCCCATTTTCTCCTAAGTCGCTCACTCATTCGCGCAGGGAAGATCCGGCAAGCCCGCCGGCAACTCACTTGGGCCATGCGACTATTTCCCGCTGCCAAGTGGCCTCGCCGGGAACTAACGAGATTGTCTTCGCAGTCCAAGTAGCCGCGTCTTTTCAAGAGAGCAATTCCGAGCCGCCTCGCTCTTCGCGGCGGCGGCGGTTCCGATTAATCGCAACTAGCCAACCACGACTTTTCTTTCGCCTCCGCAAGTCCACATCAAAACCAGCCCCTTCGAGATGCTTCATCAAGTCCACTTCCGTGTACCCATTCACCAGGTCACAATGATAAAGCACAAGAAGGATTCCAATCCTGGCAAGGTCGCCTGGCTTAGCGCTCAGCAGAATGGGGAACTCGGATCCTTCGCAGTTTAGCTTCATAAAGTCGCAATACTCGATCTGCCGCTCCTCCAGAAAT
>RFGH01000152.1 GCA_003696675.1 Planctomycetota bacterium | reverse complement strand
GATTTGAGCCGGTCGGGCAGAATCAGGGGGGCGGCGAGCCGATCGATCCGGCGTAGACGAACCAGCCCAGCCCGGTGGCGAATGTCCACAGGCCATAGATGGCGTGCTCGATGCCTGCGGCGAGGGCGGCGCGGGTGCGTTGGTAGGTCCATGCGAAGAGCAGGCCGCCGGCGAGGGTGAGCCCGAGGGCGTAGGGGTTCCAGAACAGGGCGTGCATCCAGGAGAAGCACATGGCGTTGACGACGAGCATGGCGGTCGGGTTGGGGAAGAGGCATTGGTAGCGGTGGAAGTAGAAGACGCGGTGGGTGATCTCCTGCGGGTAGGCGGAGAAGACTGGGTAGAACACGCAGATCAGGATCATGAGATCCGGGCGTTCGCGCGGGAGACGGAAGAATGCGTCGTCGGGGAGGACGGGTGTCTGGGTGGCGAGCCACCAGGCGGCGGCGGTGAGCAGGGCGGCGTTGGCCGGGAAGAAGATGAGGACGCGTGGCATGTCTCGGCGGGTGCGCTGGAAGCCCCAGAGCTGGGATTTGTCGAAGGAGCGGTCGAGCAGGAGGGCCGCGATGATGATGGCTGTGGTTCCGAGCAGCAGAGGGAAGATGAGCCGCCCGGGTTTCTCTGCGATATGAAGCACCGGGTCGAGTCCGATGGCGTGCATCACGGCGTGCAGGCGGGCGGCGGGGTCTACGGCGGCGGCGATGAGTGCGGGGAGCAGCAGGTAGAGGATGGCCCACTCGGTCCAGCGCCAGGCGCGGGCGAGCCCGCGGGGATCGCGGCGCGGGGGGCGTGTCATCGCACGCCCCGTTTGAGGCGGCCGGCTTCGTGCTCTCGGCGGAGCAGGTCGGCGTTGGCCTGGTTTGGGCGGATGAAGAAGTCCGCGGCGTCGCCGATGAGCGGGATGGCGCCGACGACCCAGTCGACGGCGAGGTTCCAGACCATGCGGGCGAGGACACGCTTGCGTGCCCCGAGTCGGCGGGCGTCGAAGACGATCAGCAGCCCGAGGCAGAGCGAGATGGTGTCTCCGATGCCGGGGACAAGCCCGATGAGGGGGTCGAGCCCGAAGCGGAGCTTGAGGGCCGGGATCTCGAACTTGGAGTCGAGCAGAGCGGCCAGTCGCAGCGAGTGCGGCAGGGGGGCACGCGGGTTGTTCGGGTCGGTGTGGTTCACGGTGTCGGGGGTGGTGGCTGGTTGTCGGCGACTGCGTAGAAGCCGTCGCCTCGGTCGATCAGGCGGGCGGCGATGGCGTTGGTGACCTTGCCGCGTGTTTCGAGGTCGTTCATGGGGGAGGGTAGGGAGGGGGACTGAACGCAGCGTTCGCAGAGGTCACGCTGCGGGCGCGGAGGTGGGAGAAGGGGCTGATGACAATGCGGCGGTGGGTTGGGGTGGGGAGGTGGTATGCGGCGTGGTCGATTTGAGGGAGTTGGGTTGGTTGGTGGTGGCCGGCGTGGTGTTGGCGGTCTCCGCGCGGGTCGAAGTTTGCGGCTCGCTGGGTTTTTCCGTCATCGCTGCTTCTTCAACTTCCCCTTCCGTCACGCTGTGCGTGCCACTTCCCCCTTCGGCGATGGCGGAGGATTTGAGGCGGAGGAGGGCGCCGGCGGCACGGCGGACGGTTTCGGCGTGGGTGTTGGATGTGGGTTCCTGGTTGGCGATCAGGGCGAGGGATTCGCGGGCGATGCGGTGGAGTTCGGGGCGTTGGGCCTCTTCGCGGGCTTGGGCGATGTCGTGGAGGGCGGCGATGAGTTCGGTGAACTCGTCGCCGGTGGTGATGGCGCGGAGTTCGGCGAGGGTGAGTGAGTGCTCGTGGCAGATGTCGAAGGCGGACTTCGAGGGGTCGAGCAGATCGGCGAAGAGGGCGTCGGTGAGTGGGGGTGTGGTGTGCATGGGGCGAAGGTACCGCGTGGGGCTCGCGGCTCAAGCGGAAACGGGCGCATGACCACGAAACGGCGCACAAAGCGAGTCGATGCGGGCGAGATTGGCGCACAAATTTGGATGTAAGGGGGGACTTACCGCGGGCGTGCAGTGTCCCGAGATGGTCCATGCGAGAGAAGGCAGTGTTCGAGGGGCACGCCGAGAAGAGGATGCGAGAGACGCAACGATCAGTCGTCGTCGGCGTTGCCAAGGGCGATCATGACCATGCCCATGGGGATGATGGCGTCCTCGATGGCTTTGCGGCTGAGGGCGTCGAGGGTGGTGATGCGGCCGGACTGGACGGCGCGTCGGAGGTCGTCCAAGAGGGATTCGACGGTGGCGAGGAGGCTGCCCCAGACCTGGAACTCGGCTTCGGATTCGGGGAGGAAGCGGCGGATCATGGGCAGGCTGGTGGGGGGGACGACGCGCCAGCCTTCTTCGTGCTGGCGCATGGTCAGGCCGAAGGGGGGGAGGACGGGGCGGCCATCCCAAGTGACGGCGACGGTGTCGGCGCCGATTTCCTGGATCCCGATGCGATGGATGTTGGTTGTGACGGCGTTGTCGAGGCTGCCGAAGGGATCGGCGAGGAGCCGGGACACGGCGCGTTCGCGTGCGGCGCGGCGTTCGGTGGTATCCGCGTTGTTGCGGCGGGAGGGCATGAGCGTGGCGAGAATGCCGGTGCGTTCGCCGCGCGATTCGGCGGCGGCGACTTCGGCGGAGAGTTTGGTGAGCTCGTCGGGCATGGCGATCTCGACGGCGGCGTGGAGATCCTGAGCTGCTGCAAGGACGCGTCCGAGGCGGATGTAGAGGTCGCGCATGCGGTCGGCGCGATCGGTGTCCGTCTCGGTGGGGGGGACCGGCTCGATGAGTTCAACGAGGCGGTCGGCGCGGCGGTCCTTGAGCATTTGTCCGGCGGACTCGATCACGGCCATGGGGGTGTCGGTGGGGTAGGTCTTCTCCGGCCAGAGGCGGATGCCGGCCCACACGATGGCGGCCAAGAGGACCGAGGCGGAGAGTGCGACCATGCCGACCAGGATGGGGAGGGGGAGGGGTTCGTGCTCCGGCGTGGGGGCGG
>RFGH01000151.1 GCA_003696675.1 Planctomycetota bacterium | reverse complement strand
GACTACAACCTCCCCCGCCCCGTCCACTTCACCGGGCACGCCGGCGAGATCGCCCGCTGGTGCTTCGAATCCCTCCGGGGCCTGGCCGCAGCCCCATCGCTCCGCGCCAGCCGAAACCGACTCACCAACCGCATGGCCACCGACGCCGGCGGCCTGTTCACCCGCCCCACCCTCGACGCCGCGCACCACCACATCGCCGATCGCATCGACGCCGCACGGAGCGCCGGCGTGACCCATACGAACCTGCAGACCGTGGTTTCGAACCAACTCAAAGCGCCGCGCTGGGGTGCGCTGCAACTCAACCGCGCCGCCGAGCGACGCGACATCGTCGCCCCCTTCCTCTGTGTGCCGTTCTTCGAGGTCGCCTTCCGCCTCACACCGCGAGACCGCTTCGCCGACGCCTTCCACCACGCCATCATCCGACGCTGTGCGCCCGCCGCCCTCGGCGTCCCGTTCCACGGCTACCGCAACACCCGCCACCGCTTCAAGAAAGAACTCGCCCGCGACATGCTCGCCGCGGTCCCCGCCCTCCAGGCCTGGCACGCCAAGCGCAAATCGCCCGGCCGACACGCCAAATGGGAGCCATGGCTCCGCCCCATCCTCCGCGACCGTCTGCTCGCCCACGACCCGACCGCCCCCGTCTGGGACCACATCAACCGCCGCGAACTCGAATCCATCCTGACCGACGACACCGGCCAAGCCTTCCGTGATCGCGTCTACCCCGTCCTCGCCGCCGCCAGTGTCATCCGATTCTGGGATCACTACACCCGCAATCTCGCGCCGCACACCTCCGTCATCACCGAAACCAAGCCCGCGGCCCGAACCCCGACCTGACCCCGACCGCGTGAGATCCGACCCATCGCCCCCTACCATTGCCCATGACACAGGCAACCATCTTCCTCTGCCCCGGACAGGGCGCCCAGGCCGTCGGCATGGCCCGCGAATGGGCCGAGCACTCCACCGCCGCCCGTGAAACCTTCGACGAGGCCGACGCCATCCTCGCCGGCCACATCGAAGGGCGCATCTCTGACCTCTGCTTCAACGGCCCCGCCGAGACCCTCTACCGCACCGACATCTCCCAACCCGCCATCTACACCGCCTCCATCGCCTGCTTCCGCGCCATGCGCGAAGCCCGAGGCTCGGACTTCCGCCTCGCCGCCACCGCCGGCCTCTCGCTGGGCGAATACACCGCCCTCTGCATCGCCGGCGCGTTCTCCTTCGAGCACGGCCTCCGTCTCGTCGCCCTCCGCGGCCGTGCCATGCAGGACGCCGCCGAAGCAGCCCCCTCATCCATGGTCGCCCTCATCGGCGCCGACGAGGACAAGGCCAACGCCCTCTGCGACGCCGCCCGCGGCGATGACATCCTCGTCGCCGCCAACTTCAACGCCCCCGGCCAGGTCGTCATCTCCGGCTCGCTCGCCGCCTGCGAACGCGCCGAGCGGCTCGCCCCCGACCACGGGCTGCGCGCCACCCGCCTGCAGGTCGCCGGTGCGTTCCACTCCCCGCTCATGCAGCCCGCCGCCGACCGCCTCGCCGAGGCACTCGCCAACACCCCCATCAGCGCGCCCAACTGCACCGTCATGTCCAACGTCACCGGCCTTCCCCACGACGCCGATCCGGACACCATCCGCCAACGCCTCGTCGCCCAGCTCACCAACCCGGTCCGCTGGGCCGCCAACTGCGAGTGGCTCGCCAAGGCCCATGCCGATGCCGACTGGCATGAACTCGCCCCCGGCAAGACGCTCTCCGGCATGATGCGGCGGATTGACAAGTCCGTGAAGATCATCAGCCACGACCAGCCCGAAACCTCCAACGCCTGACACCCGCACCAGGAACATCCCATGCCCGAACAACGCGTCGCCATCGTCACCGGAGCCTCCCGCGGCATCGGGCGCGCCATCGCCCTGCGGCTCGCTAAGGATGGCCGCCATGTCGTCGCCGTCGCCCGCTCCGAAGGCCCGCTGAACGAACTCGTCGCCGAGATCACCGCCGCGGGGGGCAGCGCCACCGCCAAGACCTGTGACCTCGCCGACTCGGGCGCCGTGACCGCCATGATCGAGTCGGTCGTCTCCGAGCTGGGCCGCCTCGACATCCTCGTCAACAACGCCGGCATCACCCGCGACAACCTGATCTTGCGCATGTCCGACGACGAGTGGGACGATGTCATCAACACCAATCTCAAGTCCGTCTTTGTCGCCTGCCGCGCCGCCGCCCGCCCCATGATGCGCGGCAAGTTCGGACGCATCGTCAACATCGCCTCCACCTCCGGGCTTGTCGGCAACGCGGGACAGGCCAACTACGCCGCCGCCAAGTCCGGGCTGACCGGGCTGACCAAGACCATCGCCCGCGAGCTCGGCGGCAAGGGCATCACCGCCAACACCATCGCCCCCGGCTTCATCCAGACCGACATGACCAAGGACCTGCCCGAGCAGGTCATCGAGGGGGTCAAGGCCATGATGGCCGTCCGCACCCTCGGCACACCCGAGGACATCGCCGCCTGCGTTGCGTATGTCACCAGCGACGAGGCCGGATACCTCACGGGCCAGACCATCGCCGTGGACGGCGGCATGACGATGTGCTGATCCTGCGCTGTTTTCCGGACAGATAGCCACGGCTCGATGTGGCAACTGGTCGTCCCCCCCCACCTCCCCGCTCAGTCGCCCTTGCCGGGCGATTTTTTCGTGGACTTCTTGCCTGCCGTTTTCTTTGTGATTTTCTTCGCAGCCGTCTTCGAAGCTGTTTTCTTTGCAGCGGTCTTTTTGGCGGTCTTCTCCGCCGCAGCCTTTTTCTTTGCCGCGTTTCGCGCTTGGGCTGCGCCGTACTGCGACTCGTACTGCTCGACGAACTTCTTGACCGGCATCCGCTTCACGGCCTCGCCGATCGCTTCCAGGCACACGCCCTCAAGGTTTTTGAAACGAACGCACGACTTGCCCATGTCCAGCTTCTTGCCGCTCTCGTTCCAACGGGCCTCGAATCGCTCGATCTCCGCCGGGTCCATGTACAGGCAAAACATGTACACCGCCATGTGGTTCTTCTGGCTCGCCAGTGACACGAACGGCAGCGGCTCCTTGGGATTGCAGTGATACCCCGGCGGGTAGATCGAGTGCGGGACGAACCAGCCGATCATGTTGTACTGGATGCCCTCCTCGTACCCCTTGGGCAGGTTCTTGTTGATCACATCCCGCACGGCCGAAATGGCCTCACGACGGTCGGCGGGCAGCTTGTCGAGATACGCCTTCACGGCAGGGCTGGTACTTGGCATGCCGGAGGATAGCAAAGCGTCTGATCCGTCCGCACGGTTTTTCGCCCTCCTCGCCAAGATGAAACATCTTTCCATCCTGGCTTCAGGGTTGTGCCACGCGCCGGGCGGAATCGGTCTCGAATGGAGGTTGAGGTGGATCGGATCGACGGCATGGTCATCGCCCGACGGAGAAGGGCGGGCGTCCGGATCATCCTGGCCGCGGCTGTGGTGGGCGCGACCGGGTTGGTGTCCGGATGCCTCGTGGTCGGCGCGGGTGCCGGGGGATGTTGTGGATTGGGCTTTGCTTGGACGGGAGGGTTGGGGCTGGGATGGGTTGATTGTTGATTGTCTGCGTGGGCTGAAGCCCGCGGCTCTTTGGCGGGTGTTCGTTTGTCTTGTGTTTCGTCGGGACAGCGCTTGCGAGACAGGCCGTGTCGCCCGGGGGCGGTGGTGTGGGTGGGGTCGTTTGTTGTGTCATCGGGCATGGTTGCCATCCCCTCCCTTCCGGTCGGGGCTATTTGGGTGGGCGTTGTGTGTTTGCGGAGGGTGTTGGCGGCGAGGCGTTTTTCGCGGATGGCGGCGGCGGTGGTTGGGGGTGATGCGGCGACGGTGGTGAGGGCGGTTTCGGCGATGTCGGCGCGGCGGCGGTCGAGGGCGGGTTGGCGTTGGGCGCGGAGGCGGTCGATGGTGTCGAGGGCGGCGCGGAAGCGGGGGCTGGCCGCGAGATGCTCGACTTGCGTGAGGCTAAGGCCGAGGGCGCGGCAGATGGCAAGTTCGTCGTAGGTTGGCTCGGCCCAGTACTCGAGGAGTTCGTTGATCAGGTCGGGGAGGCGGTCTTCGGGGATGGTGTTGGGGTCTGGTTGAGACTCGGAACCGGACCCAGACCCAGACCCAGACCCAGACCCGCAGAAGGCTGCGCCGTCTGCGGGGCACCCAGCGTCGTCTACGGGGCATCCGTCGGGGTTTGGGGGTGGTCCGTCGGCGGGGCGGGCGAGGGATTGCTTGGGCAGGGGTGTGCTGGGGCGGGTGATGAGGCGTTGGTATTCGAGGATGGCGGCGTCCATGCGGGCAGTTTCGCATGCCGCCGCGTGGGAGCAAGAGGAATCGGGGGTATGACAACGATGTTGCGCACAAACATGGTAGATCGGAGAAAGATTTAGAACGAACGCAGAGCGCGCAGAGGTCACGCAGAGGGCGCGGAGGAATATGGGGGATTCTGGGTCAGCCATCAGCCATTGGTTGGGGATTGGGGAT
>RFGH01000150.1 GCA_003696675.1 Planctomycetota bacterium | reverse complement strand
GGGGTGGGGCCTACCGTGTGGGTCCCGGGGGTGCCGGGAGTAGGCAAGGAGTTTCGTGATGGCGGATCTGATCCCCGGGAATGCGGTCATCGGGCAGTCGGGCGGGCCGACGGCGGTCATCAATGAGTCGCTGGTGGGCGTGGTCGAGGGCTTGCGGTTGTACGCCAACGCCGGGGGGCCGGGGTCGGCGATCAAGAAGGTCCTTGGGATGAAGCACGGGGTCAGCGGGCTGACCAAGGGCGAGTTCCATGATCTGACCGACATCAACCACGACCGGCTGCAGTTGATTGCCAAGACGCCTTCGGCGGCGTTGGGGTCGACGCGGGACAAGCCGGACTCGGCGTATTGCGAGCGGATCTTCGAGGCGTGCAAGAAGCACGACATTCGGTACTTCTTTTACATCGGCGGGAACGACTCGTCGGACACCTGCCGCATCGTCAATGAGTTGTCGAACAAGGCCGGGTATGAGCTGCGGTGTTTCCATGTGCCCAAGACTGTGGACAACGACCTGGTGGAGAACGACCACACGCCGGGGTTTGCGTCGGCGGCGCGGTTTGTCGCCAAGGCGTGCATGGCGGACTTTTTGGACAACATTTCGCTGCCGGGGATCAAGATCAATGTGATCATGGGGCGGCACGCGGGCTTCCTGACGGCGGCGAGCGCGTTGGCGCGGCGTGACGACCGGATGAAGCACGAGGGTCCGACGACGGACGGGCCGCAGCTGATCTATCTGCCGGAGGTGGCGTTCGATCTGGAACGGTTCACGCAGGATGTGGCGGAGTTGTACGAACGGAAAGGGCGGGTGCACATCGCGGTGAGCGAGGGCATCAGCGATGCGCAGGGGAATGCGATCGCGGCCAGGCTGATCGAGGCGGGGCAGACGGACGCGCACGGGAATGTGCAGTTGTCGGGTTCTGGCGCGCTGGGCGATGCGCTCTCGAACCATCTGAAAAGGGCATTGACGCCGGTGGGCGGCAAGCCGCCGCGGGTGCGGGCGGACACCTTCGGCTATGTCCAGCGGTGCTTCCCGGATCAGTCGAGCGTGGACCAGCACGAGGCGCGGGGGACGGGTCGCTACGCGGCCAAGCTGGCGGCGCAGGGCGATCTGGACGGATCGGTGACGATCAAGCGGGTGCACCCGATCGGCAGCGGGCAGCCTTATGCGGCGCGGTACGAGCGGGTGAATCTGGAGCAGATCGCGGCGAAGACGCGGCACATGCCGACGGAGTTTATTGAGGGGCACAACAACGTGTCGCGGCAGTTTCTGGATTACTGCCGGCCGTTGGTGGGGGAGTTGCCTCTGTTCGATCGGCTCTAAGAAGAGACGAAGAGACCGAGAGAAGAGCACGGCTTGCGAGACAAGCCGTGGCACCCGGGATCGAACGGTGCTTAGAACAGTTGATTCCAGAGCGTCATCATCATGGCCAGGGAGAAGGCCATGATGCCGATGCTGAGCAGGATAAGGAACTGGCGCAGGAAGCGGAGGTCGCGCGTGGCGCGGGCGGTGATGGCGCGGTTCATGGCGAGGATGGCGCAGCAGATCGAGCCGAGCATGATGAGCACAGCGGTCGTTTCTCGGAACTCGATCCGGCGGTTCTCGAGCACGATGAGGGCGACCGACGCGCACAGGACGGCTCCGCAGCATGCGATGCCGGCCGAGACGGCGCTCGCGATCCGGCCGGTTTCCGGGTCGAGTTCGTAGACGCTGTGACTGACCTTGAGCGGGTGCAGGCACTCGGGGCAGGCGGCCGCGATCCCGTCGCGTCGGTTGTAACCGCAGCCGGGGCAAGGGACATCGCGGGCGCGGAGGTAGAGGGCGGCGAGTTCGTCGGGGGT
>RFGH01000015.1 GCA_003696675.1 Planctomycetota bacterium | reverse complement strand
GGCGAGCGGTATCCGGAGGGGGGGGACTACCTGAGGTTGGCGCACGCGCACTCGACGCCGGTGCACCTGATGGCGACCGGGGGGGTGCCGGCGGTGGTGCTTGGGGCGCTTTTGATGGTCGTGCTGATCCGCAACGCGTGGCGGTCGACGGTGGACTCGGGGGCGTTGGAGCGGGGGGCGGCGTTCGCGTTGATGGGGCTGGCGATCGCCAGCGTGTTCGATGTGGTGCTGATCAACTCGCCGGTGGCGGCGTTGGTGGGGGCGCTGGCGGCGTTGGGGCCGGCGTATCGGCCGGGGATGACCGATCCGACTTCCGAAGACCGCGCGGGCTAAACGGTCAAAGACCCGCAGCCCGCGGCTCAGGTCCCAAACCCCAATCCCCAAATCCCTCGTCCCTAGTGATTGAGTTTCTTGGGGCCTTGTTTGCCGGCGACGCGGGTCATTTCGCCGTCGCCGGTGCGCTGGTACTTGGTGAAGCCGAGGCGTTCGAGGTTCTCGTTGGAGAGGTTGCTCTTGGCCTTCATGTCGGACCATTTGCCGGCGATGTTGGGGGCCTGGGGCACGCGGTGGACGGGGCGGCCCTCGTGCTCGGTCAGGGCGTCCTCGGACATGGACTGGACGATCTCGAAGCACTCGCCGGTGCCTTGGCCCTTGTCGTCGAGGTATTCGTACACATAGATGGGCATGGCGAATGATAGGGGGAGGGTTCGGGGATCAGCCTCAGGAATCAGGGGTGGAGCGCCCTTGGGGCGGGCTTCAGAGAGGATTTGCCTGATGGCTGTTTTCACCTTCATCCAAAGACCTGCCCTGATTCGGTGTCCTGCATTTTCCAGTTGAGGGTGCGGCACATGCGGCTGAGGACGGGCCAGGCGAAGTCTTGGTCGTTGACGACGACCATGGCCTGCATGAGTTCGTCCTGGCTGGAGGCGTATTCGACGGTGAAGCCGGGGCCGTGGAGGACGGCGGTGCCCAGGGCCTTGCGGGGCGAGCCGTCGGGCTGGGTGTTGAAGCGGGCGAGGGCGTCGATGAGTTCGGCGGGCGTGCCGAGGGCGATGTTGCCGGCCGCCGGGTTGTCGGGGTCCCGGGGGTGGATGAGGACGAGGATGCGTTTTTTGCGTTTGGACATGGGGGTGGAAGGTTAGGGGCAGATCCTCCCCCGTCGCCGACGGGGGAGGTGCCGGAGCGTGAGCGGAGGCGGAGGGGGGTGTGGGGTGTGCTTTGCGTTGCTTGCTATTCAGACTTCCCCCTCCGTCACGGCTTCGCCGTGCCACCTCCCCCGTCGGCGACGGGGGAGGATTTGGTGGCGTCTCGGATGAGATTGAGGGTGGCGGGCATGTTGTTTAAGACGGTGGTGGCGGGAATGCGGAGGACGTGGATGCGGCGGCTTTGCATCCAGTCGTCGCGGGCTCGGTCGCGTTCGAGGCGTTCGCGGGAATGGCTGCGGCCGTCGACTTCCACGACGAGCGCGTGGTCGTGGCAGTAGAAGTCGGCGATCCATGGGCCGAGGGGGTGTTGGCGTCGGAAGCGCAGGCCTTCGAGTTTCTTGTTCTTGATCTCTCGCCACAGGAGCACTTCCGGCAGTGACATCTCCTGGCGCATGCGGGTGGCTCGGGCTTTCGCCTTGGGTGTTGCTTCGGTCTGGCGGTGGTCGGTGGGGCGGGGCATGGTTCAGAGTCCTCCCCCGTCGCCGACGGGGGAGGTGCCGGAGCG
>RFGH01000149.1 GCA_003696675.1 Planctomycetota bacterium | reverse complement strand
TAAACGGCGGCCGTAACTATAACGGTCCTAAGGTAGCGAAATTCCTTGTCGGGTAAGTTCCGACCTGCACGAATGGCGTAACGATCTGGGCACTGTCTCCTCCGCGAGCTCGGCGAAATTGGAGTCTCGGTGAGGATACCGAGTACCCGCGACAGGACAAAAAGACCCCGTGCACCTTTACTACAACCTGCCATTGGGTCTTGGCTTTGCATGTGTAGGATAGGTGGGAGACTGAGAACCGTCGTCGCCAGGCGGCGGGGAGTCGTCGGTGAAATACCACCCTTACAGAGTTGAGGCTCTAACCCAGGGGAGTGAATCCTCCTCGGGGACCGTGGCAGGCGGGTAGTTTGACTGGGGCGGTCGCCTCCCAAAGCGTAACGGAGGCGCGCAAAGGTTCCCTCAGCGCGGTCGGCAATCGCGCGTAGAGTGTAAAGGCAGAAGGGAGCTTGACTGCGAGATCGACGGATCGAGCAGGTACGAAAGTAGGCCTTAGTGATCCGGTGGTTCCGAATGGAAGGGCCATCGCTCAACGGATAAAAGGTACGCCGGGGATAACAGGCTTATCGCCCCCGAGAGTTCACATCGACGGGGCGGTTTGGCACCTCGATGTCGGCTTATCGCATCCTGGGGCTGGAGAAGGTCCCAAGGGTCGGGCTGTTCGCCCGTTAAAGCGGTACATGAGCTGGGTTTAGAACGTCGTGAGACAGTTCGGTCTGTATCCGTCGTGGGCGTCGGAGTGTTGAGGAGAGCCGTCCCTAGTACGAGAGGACCGGGATGGACCGACCCCTCGTGTACCGGTTGTTCCGCCAGGGGCATTGCCGGGTAGCGACGTCGGGAAGGGATAACCGCTGAAAGCATCTAAGTGGGAAGCCCACTCCAAGATGAGCACTCCCAGCGCGTAAGCGCTCAGAAGGGCCGTGAGAGACGATCACGTTGATAGGCGGTAGGTGGAAGCGTGGCGACACGTGAAGCCGAGCCGTACTAATCGCCCGAGAGGCTTGGCCAGTCCGTGTCCGTCCCTGCTCAGGGGCGGAGACGAACGCGGCCTCGAGACTCACCAACCAACGCAGGACCGATCCCGTCCGAACACCCACGGACCCCTGATCGGCCCGAGGACACACGCCCTCACCCCATGCATCACACATGGCGGTGTGTGAAGACGCGAGGCGGCCGAGGAGGGGCTCCGAGGCGTACCCGACGGTACGTCGCAGGAGACCCGAGGAAGGCCAACGACCGCTCGCGCCACGATCCACACCCCGCCCACCAGATTGGCTGGTGGTCATAGCGCAGGGGATACACCCGATCCCATCCCGAACTCGGTCGTTAAGCCCTGCAGCGCGGATGGTACTGCCGGGGGGACCCGGTGGGAGAGTACGTCGCCGCCAGCCTCCCCTTCGAGCCCACGGGCCCGGGACACCTCCCGGACCCGTGGGCTCTTTGCGTTTCGGGCACGCGAGGATCGGTGATGTCAAAACAGACATGAACCGGTTGCGGGACTACCGCCGGGACGGATCGCGCAAGGTGCGACAGCAGCGTGAGTTACGACGAAGGCTAGCGGCCTCGGTGTGTTGCGCCGGCGGGGCCGCAGCGTGTGCGCAGCCGGACAGGGCGCTCGGCGCCGGGGCCCCCGCGGCGCCGCTCGGCCAGGTGGCGTGCCCCGATTCTCGATGTCCGATCAGGCATGCGTCCGGCGGCCGGGGGGCCCGCGATGCGCCCGCCCCCGCCGAATCCGGCCGTGAGGCTTCCTCTCAGGCCCCAGACCTGGCCCGGGCCCCCCGACCCTTCAGCCCGTCCGCCACGGCGCTCAGAAGCGCCCGTAC
>RFGH01000148.1 GCA_003696675.1 Planctomycetota bacterium | reverse complement strand
TTGCCGGCGGCGCCGGTCACCAGGATCATGTCGCCAGGGCTTCCGCGGTCGCTCATCTTGGCCAGTCTACCCGCGGCTCGCGATCACGCCCCCTCGTGGCCCCGTTGATCTGTCGAGTAGACCGGCGTGCGCCGAGATGGGTGGTCTCGCTCCGGAGCAGATCGGTTGCCCGAGACACGGCGGCGTCGACGTAGAGGTAGGGGGCGGCCTTGTCCGTGCTATCCTGCGGGGAGGAGGTTGCACGTCGAGATGCTCGTTCAGCTCCAGGTGCCCGACGACATCGCCGCGAAGCTGGCGGAGAAGTGGACGGACCTTCCCCGGTGCGCGCTCGAAGCGCTGGCGGTCGATGCCTATCGGGAAGGGGTCCTGACGGCTTACGAGGTCCAGCGCATGCTCGGGCTCTCGTCGCGCTGGAAGACGGAGGAGTTCCTGAAGCGGTCGGGCGCGGAGCTTCGCTACACCGAAAGCGATCTGCGAGAGGACGCCGCAACCCTCCGACGAGCCCTCTCGAGATGAGGGGCGTCTCCGATACCTCCCCCCTCTGCTACCTGGTCCTGATCGGCGAGATCCACATCGTCCCCGAGCTGTTCACCGGGATCGTCATCCCGCCGGCCGTCCGTCATGAGCTGGCCGATCCGGAGTCTCCCGCAGAGGTTCGGGAGTGGATCGCGGCTCCGCCTTCTTGGCTGTCGGTGAGGGAGCCCACGGCGGTCAGCGAAGACCCGGAGCTGCGGCGCCTGGATCCGGGCGAGAGAGATGCCATCGCGTTGGCCGAGGAGCTGAGCACGGATCTGCTCCTGCTCGACGATTGGAAGGCCCGCGAGGTCGCCCGCGCTCGGGGCCTGCCGATCACCGGTCTGGTCGGCATTCTTGACATCGCAGTCGAACGTAGCCTCGTCGATGCTGCTACCGCCGTCGAACGGTTACGGGCAACCAACTTTCGGGTGAGCGATCATCTCCTGGAAATGCTGCTCCGGTACTAGTTTCTCCCACGCCCCGCCATCGTCGCCTCGAGGGTCGCCCCGATTTCCTCATTCGCCCGCCGTAGCGGATCGTCCGCCAGGTGGGCATACCGCTGGGTCGTCAGGATCTTCGAGTGCCCCAGCAGGCGGCCGATGACGGCGAGGTTCTGGCCTTGGTTGATGCCGTAGCTGGCGTAGGTGTGGCGCAGGTCGTGGATGCGGACGT
>RFGH01000147.1 GCA_003696675.1 Planctomycetota bacterium | reverse complement strand
GACGGCCCAGCCCCGGCGGGCCATTTCGGCGGCGGCGTCGTGCATGTGCTGGCCGACGCTCGCCGGGTCCGGCGGGTAGACCTGCGAGATCACCAGCAGGGCCGGTCGGCGGGTCATGCGTGAGGCGTTCCGCTGGCGCCGATCCGCTTGGCGATATCTCTGACCGCTTGCGCCGACACCGCGAGTGCATCGCAACCTAGGGGGTCGATCTGTTCATCGAGCGACATCACCCGAGGCCGGACGCGAACGAAGGTGCGCGGGATGGCGAAGAATCGGTAGCCGTGGTCTATCAGCGCTGCGAATGCGGGGTGGTCGCCGGCGCGGCCGTCGTAGCGGTTGACCTCGAACAGGATGGCGTCCGGGGGCGACTCGCGGAACAGGTCGGCGGCGCCACGCAAGACTTCGCCCTCGAAACCTTCGACGTCGATCTTGACGAAACGGATCGGGGCGACCGAGCCCAAGGCGTCGGGGAGCCGTTTGACCGGGACCGTTGTGGTGTACTCGACACGGTCCGCGGGCAGTCGGTTGGTGACGAGCGATGCACCGCCGGTGTTGCCGCGGGGCACGGTGAGCGTGAGTTCCCCGGGCGCCTCGCCGAGGGCGCAGCGGTGGAGTGTGACGTTGGTCGCGCCGTTGGCAGGGAGGGTCTGATCGAGCAGCCTGTGAAGGTTGGGATTGGGCTCGAAGGCATGGACCGCACCGGCGGGCCCCACGAGACGGGACAGGATCATGGTGACGAGTCCGACATTGGCGCCGATATCGAGGACGGTGTCACCCGGGCGGACCAGCCGCCGGCACTGCCAGGTGATTTTGGGATCAAGATCACCTGAGAAATAGACCACACGACCCACGTAATCGTTGCTCGGCGCCAGGATGCGCACCCCGAACGGGCCCCGGGACCATATGAACCCGTCATAGGGCCCCACCAGGGCACGCATCTTGGAATTCAGCGCGAACTTAGCGCAGCCGCTCTTGAGGGGGTAGAACCGGGACAACGCCGATACAGCGCGCCAGCGCAGTGGTGGGTTTGGGGTTGGGATCGTCTCGGCTTGCTGCGAGGGCGCGGACGCCGTGGCGTTGTCGCTCATGGTCTCATCCCGAGTGAACGGAGGCAGTCGTCGAAGACGTCGGCGTAAATCGCATCGAGTCGATCCGCCTGCGCCGAGAGAAACTCATCGAAGCGTCCGATCGCCAGGCGCATCGCCCGGCCCTTCTCCCGGCCGAACCGCGTGACCGACCGCGGGCCGAGCTGTTCGAGGATGAAGACCCGGCAGTAGCGCTTCAGCGCGCGGCGCGCCGGGGCGCCGGGCTCGGTGTGCCGGCAGGTGATG
>RFGH01000146.1 GCA_003696675.1 Planctomycetota bacterium | reverse complement strand
GTGCTGCGGCGGCGGTTCAGCGTCGCGGGCGGGGTGGCGATAATCCGTGTGATGGCCAAGAAGAAGCGAGCGAGCAAGCCTAGCAAGGAGTCCTCTGTTCGTCCGGTGTCGCGGGTGTCCCGCGCGACGCCGCGGACGCACTCGGAGGCCCGCGCACGGGCGAAGGCCGAGCGGGCGGCGGGCGAGGCGGTCGCGGCGAAGACCGAGGAGACGGCGGCGGACTCGGCGGCGCTGGCCGAGCTTCGCAAAAAGATCGACCGGCTGGACAAGCGGCTGGTGCGGCTGCTGAACGAGCGGGCATCGCTGGTGGTGGAGGTGGGCAAGACCAAGCGTGGGTCGGGCGTGCCGATCTATGCGCCGCACCGCGAGGCCGAGGTGCTCAAGCGGGTGCTGGATGCGAACGAGGGCCCGCTGCCGGACCGGACGATCGAGGGGATTTATCGGGAGCTGATGTCGGGGTCGTTCGCGCTCGAGCAGCCCCTGCGGATCGGGTATCTCGGCCCGCCCGGGTCGTATTCGCATCAGGCGAGCGTGAAGCAGTTCGGGTCGAGCGTGGAATACGAGGATCTGCGGCAGATCGCCGGGGTGTTCACCGAGGTGCGGCGCGGGCATGTGAACTATGGACTGGTTCCGATCGAGAACTCGATCGGGGGCGGCATCACCGAGACGCTGGATGCGTTCCGCGAGCACGCGGGCAAGGTGTGGGTGTACGCCGAGGTGCAGATCAATGTGCACCACGCGTTGCTCAGCGACTGCCAGCCGAGCAAGGTGCGTCGGATCTATTCCAAGCCGGAGGCGATCGCGCAGTGCCGGGCTTGGCTGGCGACGCAGTACCCGCACGCGGAGCTGCTGCCGGACGCGAGCACGAGCAAGGCGGTGCAGACGGCGCTGGCGGAGAACCAGAAGGCGCGCGAGATCGGGGCCGAGCCGGGCACGGCGGCGATCGCCAGCGAGCTGGCGGGCGAGATCTACGGGCTGCCGGTGCTGTTCGAGAAGATCGAAGACAACCCGGAGAACATCACGCGGTTCTATGTGATCTCGCGTCAGAAGGCGCGGCGGTCCGGCGACGACAAGACCTCGGTGATGTTCGCGACCGAGGACAGGCCGGGCGCGTTGGTGGATGTGCTGGGCGCGTTCCACTCGGCGGGGATCAATCTGAGCCACATCGACAAGCGCCCGAGTGGTCGGGAGAACTGGTCGTACACCTTCTTTGTCGATGCGCTGGGCCATCAGGAAGACGACGCGATGAAGGCGGCGTTGTCGCGGGCGTCGGCGCACTGCAAGGAGCTGCATGTGCTGGGCAGTTATCCGCGGTCGAAGCGGATTCTTTGAGCGCGTGTGGATCGAGCGCGGGGCACGCGGAGGGCGTGTTCGGTTGCGCGGGTGTGACCGGGCGTTGAGGCGGCTCGGCGTGGCTTTGGACCTGGCTCTTTTGGATCAGTCGGCGGGCTCGGGGTCGGGCTGGCCGAAGACGATCTCCGCGCCGTCGAAGGACTGGGCGTCGATGGGCAGCGACGGCGGGACGGGCATGCCGTAGCGGTCGACGGTGTAGGACTGGGTGTTGGTGAAGGCGGGGTTGGGTGTCGCGGGCGGGGTTGATGAGGAGGGGGTCGGGGTTTGAACATCCGCGTGCGCTGTAGCCCGCGGCTCGTCCGCTGCCGGTGTGGGGGTCGGGGCGAGTGGCGTGGAGGGGGGCGGTGCTGTCGCGGGGATGGTGGCGGTGTGCCCTGTGACCTGCTCGGCGCGTTGGATGAGTTCGGCCAGCCACATGCCGGCTTCCTCGACGCGGGTGGTCAAGCTGCGCATCGCGCCGTCGATGAGGGCCTTCATCTGGGCGGACTGGTTGCCGAGTTTCTCGCCGGCTTGCTTGGCGAGGACTAGGCTGGTGCCGATGGCTTCGCGGAGGATGGCCTGCTCGGTCTGGAGTTGATCGAGGCGGGTGGAGGCCATCTCGAGGTCGTCGGCGAGGGTGGGCGAGACGCGGGCGATCTTCTCGGCGGCGTTGGCGATGGGGCCGACGAGTTTCTCGCGTCGTGCTTCGAGGATGTCGAGTTGTGCAGCGGCCTCGAGCAGCCAGGATCCGAACTGGCTGCGTACATCCTCGGCCTGGCTCTTGAGATCGTCGACCTGGCGGATCACGCGGTCGGCGCCGGCGAGGGAGCGCTCGGAGCGTTCTACGAGATCTTCGAGCTTGGTGAGGACGGAGGACGACGGATCCTGGTCGTCGAGGCTGAGCCCGAGTCGTTCGAGGACGGCGTCGCAGGCGTGCTGGAGCGGGGCGATGCGTTCGGCGATCTTGCCGGCCTTCTCGTCGGCGTGGCGCCAGGCGCGGGCGAGGGCGTCGTCGATCTGGCCGGACGCCTCGGCCGCACGCCGGAGGGCGGGCTCGAGGTCGTTGAGCGCGATCTGTGCGGCGTTGGTGACGCGGACCTCGTGCTCTGTGGAGATGAGTTCGGCCCGCTCGGCGAGCTGGTCGAGCCGGGCTTCAAGGTCGGTGAGGCGTTGTTCGATGGCGTTGCCGGCGCGTTCAAGCCGGGCGGCCTGCTCGGAGGCTCGCTCGGTCATGGCGGCGAGCTTCTGTTCGATCTCGGCGGCGGCTTGGCGGGCGCGGCGTTCGGCTTCGAGGGTGATGGCGCCGACCCGGGACTCGGCCCGTTCGATCGAGCCTTTCACGAGCGGTTCGAGGGCATCGCGGATGGCGTTCTCGGAGGGCAGGGCGTCTCGCGCGGTCTCGATGATGCGTTCGGCGCGTTCGGCGCGTTCGTCGATGAGTTTGATGATGCGTGTGCCTGCGTCAAGCCGGGCGCGGAGGGACTCGCCGGCTTTCTCGCACTTGGCGGTCATGGCGTCGGCGTCGGCGGCGAAGTCCTGGAGGTCCCGGGCGCCCTGGCGGGCATCTGCGATGAGGGACTTGAGCACCTCGGCGTAGCGTGCGAAGGCGCCGGCGTCGAGGACGCGCGGGGAGAGGAACATCTCCTCGGCGGTCGGCAGGTCGGCGTGGGGACGCGCCTCGAGGATGGTCTCCTGCCTGGTCAGGCGGAGCGGCTCGGTGCGGGTGGTGGACCTTGTGTCCGGCATGACAGCCTCCGGGCGCGGGGTGCGCCGGGCATTGAGGTCGGCAAATCGGGGTCTCCGGCTCCAGATTGCGGGGGTTGGGGCGGGTTCGGCGTAGACTCCGGCATGCCCTCATCCCGCCCCAGCCATCCCTTCGCCGATGCCTCGCGCGGCGAGCGTCTGCAGCGTGTCATGTCCGATGCGGGGGTGGGTTCGCGCCGGGCGTGCGAGAAGCTGATCGAGGCCGGAGAGGTGACGGTCAACGGGCACCTGGTGGCGGAGCTGCCCGCCTGGGTGGACCCGGAGCGGGACCGCATCGTGGTGCAGGGCAAGGTCGTGGCCGAGCCGGAACGCCGGGTGTATGTGCTGCTCAACAAGCCCCCGCGGACGCTTTCGACGCTGAAGGATGAGCCGGGGGCGGACCGGCGGACCGTGGCGGAGCTGGTGGATCACCCGCTGGCATCCCACCTGTTTCCGGTGGGTCGATTAGACTACGACACGGTCGGTCTTGTGTTGATGACCAACGACGGCGAGCTGGCCAATCGCCTGACGCACCCCCGGTACGGAGTGCCCAAGACCTACCGGGTGGTGGTGCGCGGGGCGTTGGACGAGGAGGCGGTCAAGGCGCTGGAGGACGGGATCTACCTGGCCGAGCGCAAAGCCGGGCAGACGGTGGGGGCGAAGCGGACGAGCCGGGTCGAGATCAGGCTGATCCATCAGGACCGCGCGAACACCACGCTGGAACTGACCCTCCGCGAGGGGCGGAACAGGCAGGTCCGGCGGATGATGGCGGCGGTGGGGTATCCGGTGCGGAAGCTCGAGCGGGTGGGGATGGGACCGATCCAGCTCAAGGGCGTGGCCCGGGGCGCTTGGCGTGAGTTGACGCGGGAAGAGGTGCGGCTGCTCAAGAAGGCGGCCGCCGACGGCGGGGACGCCGGTTCGGGCGCACCGGATAAGAAGATCCGATCTCCGAAGAAGGAAGCGGCGTCGGAGCGCAAGCCCGTCGGGCGTGGGCGTGGGGCGGTGGCGGAGCCGGTTGAGCCGGAGGGGCCGCGGATCAAACGCCGGACGATGAAGAACGCGATCAACAAGGCGGGCAAGAAGGACACCGGGCGTGCGCGTCCCGAGCCGGCGCGGACGAAGCAGACGGGCGCCAAGCCCGGCGGGGCGAAGAAGCCCGATGCGCGCAAGCCCGGCGGCGGTGGGCCCGCGTCGGAGCGCGGGTCACACGGCGGCGGGCGCCCGAGAGGTTACGGGTCAGGGGGCCGGTCGTCGGGTGGCAAGCGGGGGCGGGGCTGAACGGGATGTCGAACGAACCAGCGGCCAACGGGGCGGTCGAGCCGGGGCACCGCGAGCAGTTGTTGATGCTCGCGACGGTGACGCGGCGCGGTTTGCGCGGGCTGTATAAGACGGGCATCACGCGGATGGCCGCGGCGCTCGCGTATCGCACGATTTTCTCGATCATCCCGATGCTGGCGATCGGGCTGCTGATTTTCGGGTCGGTGGTGTCGGAGGAGCAGGTCGAGTCGGGCGTGCGTCGAGTGCTGGACTTTGCGGGTATTTCGCAGATCGAGGTGCAGGGCACGGAGCTGGCGCCGGGTGAGCAGGGGCCGGTGATCCCGAAGGATGACGGTGTGATGTCGGCGCCCGAGCAGGAGGCGGCGAGCGCGGCGGCGGAGATCGAGGAGATCATCGCCGACCTGGTTGTGCGTGTGAACAACACGCTCAAGAACCTGCCGACGGGGTGGATCGCGCTGGTGACGGGTCTGGTGCTGCTGTACGCGGCGATGTCGATGATCATCGAGGTTGAAAAGTCGTTCAACCAGGTGTGCGGCGCGCCGGGCGGGCGGTCGTGGACGCGGCGGCTGGTGCTGTACTGGACGACGCTGACGCTGGGCGGTGTGCTGCTGACGGCGACCTTCTGGGCGGGCGATGCGCTGGCGTCGTTCGTGCGGGGCTCAGGCGGCTCGGCGATCCGGTCGAGCCTGGCGGGCTTCGGCGTGTCGGTGCTGATCTCGACGGTGCTGCTGTTGGTGGCGTATCTGGTGATTCCCAACGCGCGGCTGAAGTTCCGTCCGACGCTGGCCGGCGCGTTCATCGCGGCGGTGGTGTGGGAGTTGGGCAAGTGGGGGTTCACCTCGTACCTGCGGTACTCGACCGGGTATGCGCAGTTTTACGGGTCGCTGGCGCTGCTGCCGCTGTTCATGCTGTGGGTGTATGTGACCTGGGTGATCGTGCTGCTGGGTCTGCAATCGGCGTACGCGTTGCAGCACTACCGGCGGCTGGTCAACGGGCGGGCGGATCCGGACAACGGCCCGCGACTGGTGGACCCGGCGGTGGCGGTGGCGGTGGCGGTGGCGACGGCCCGCGCGCACCACGACGGGCTGAGCCCGGACGCGGGCGAGCTTGCGCTGCGTCTGGGCGTGGAGCCGGCGGTGGTCGAGATGTTGCTGCGTCGGCTGGAAAAGGCGGGCCTGGTCAAGCGGGTGGTCAATGCGGATGACGATGCGGGCTGGGTGCCCGCGCGTCCGGCGGATCGGATCGGACTGGCTGAGGTGCTGGCGGCGGTGGAGGATCTCGACGCCTCGCGGGCGGTGGTCGGCGGTGTCGAGGCTTCGGTGCTGCGGGGCCTGTCCGAGGTGCGTGCGGCGGCCGCCGGGGGGCGGACTCTGGGCGACGCGATGCCCCGTCCGGGCGTGGCGAGTGCGGGTGAGGCGGGGCGAGACTCCGGATCCGGGGGGGGCGAGGCTGTTTCTTGAGGGAACACCCCTGGCGTGCCTGAGCGCGGATTTGATCCGCCCGGCGGGCGGATCGCGGGTGGGATGCCTAGCATCGAGGTTCCCATGACACCCCGCGAGTTCACCGAGTTTTCGATCTATCTCCAGCAGCGTCCGGGCGAGCTGGCTGGCGTGCTCGACGCGGCCCAGCTGGCGGGTGTTGAGATCCATTCCGTGTCAACGGCCGAGCACCTCGACCGGGGCTGCGTGCGCATTATCGGGACGCCGGAGGAGGCGTTGCGGATGGTGTGCGAGCGGCTGGTGGAATCGGGCGTGGGGCCGGTGGTGGAGAGCCCGGTGATGGCGGTGGAGATCGACAACCGTCCCGGGGCGGTGCGTGATCTGGCGTTGCTGATGGCCGACCACAAGGTGAATGTACGGTACTGCTATATCATCCCGGCGATCGCGGGCAAGGGGTCGGCGTTGTGCGTGTTCCGGCTGGACGAGCACGACCGTGCGATGGACATTGTGCGGAACGCGGACTGGCCGACGGGCGTTGCCGGGGACGAATCCGCGGCCTGAGCGGCGTGCGAAGTGGATGTTGAGGGTCCGATTCGGGGTGGCACCCGGCGTGACAGGGGCCTGCCGAGAGCGGTCCGGGCTGCTACGCTTTGCGGGGCGTCCGGGGGTTTGTTCTTAGCGTGCGTGAAGGAGCGAATATGGGGCTCGAAGCCGCGATTCCGACCGACAATATTCTGACGACCCAGCTTCGACATGTGGTGAACTGGGCGAGGCGGTCGAGCATGTGGCCGATCCCGTTCGCGACGGCGTGCTGCGGGATCGAGCTGATGGCGACGGCGTCGAGCCGGTACGACATCGCTCGGTTCGGGATGGAGCGGATGAGCTTCTCGCCGCGTCAGGCGGACCTGCTGATCGTGGCGGGGCGGATCGCGGTAAAGATGCTGCCGGTGCTTCAGCGGATCTACGAGCAGATGGCCGAGCCGAAGTGGGTGATCTCGATGGGCGCGTGCGCCTCGACGGGCGGGGTGTTCGATACCTACGCGACCGTGCAGGGGTGCGACCAGTTCATCCCGGTGGATGTTTATGTGCCGGGGTGTCCGCCGCGTCCGGAGATGCTGCTGGAGGGCTGCATGGCGATCCAGCGGATCATCGATCGGGACGGCATGCCCCCGGCCGGCGGTAAGCGCGTGCCGCTGGGCATCACGGTGGCGCCGACCCACACGGTGCGGCCGCAGCCGGTGCCGCTCGGGCTGGATCGCTGAGCGATCGGCAGACAGCACTGTGTGAATCATGAAGCAGGCCCGGCAAGACCGGGCCTGTTGTCGTTTGCGGCGTCGTCGGTGCCGATAACGCGGCGCGGCATGGTGCGGGTCTGCTGAGCGTATGGGTTGCAGGAAGGTGTGGGTGTTTATCGATGGGGGGGAAAAACAACACCGGGCTCCTTGGAGCCCGGTGCGGTGTTCTCACGAACGAGAGTTCTCTCGAACTCGGAGGGTCAGATCCGAGTCGGGACCGCGATTAGCGGCGACGACGGCCGGCGACCAGACCGCCGAGGCCGAGCATGGCCAGGGCGCCCGGGGCGGGGACGACATACTGGATCTGGAGGGACGAGCCCGCCAGGTAGGTGGCGTCGATGGCGCCGGAGACATCGTCGAAGGACTCGAAGAACTCGAGGTCGAGGTTGCCGTCAGCGCCGACGGTGAAGGGGAAGGTGGGGTCGATCGACGCGAGGTCGACGATGCCGCCGGAGGTGTAGGTGCCGGTGCCGGGGCTGGAGTCGGTACCGGGGGTGAGCTGGAGGCCGATGGGGCTGTCGAGGAAGCCGATGGTGGCCTCGCTGCGCCACGAGGCGCCGAGAGCCTGGATGGTGACATTCCAGCCGATGCCGGTCACGAGGTAGTCGCCGCCGAGCGAAACGCTCAGGGTCTCGTTGAACGAGGAGCCGGCGAGGTCCCAGCTGTTGATGCCGGAAATGTCAACGGTGATGGTGGCGACAGCGCCGGCCGGGGCGGAGTAGATCTCGGTCCCGGTCTGGGCGGTGCTGAAGAAGGGGCTGGCGGTGGCGAGGCCAGCGAAACCAGCAACAGCGGCAAATGCCATGGTCTTCATTTTCTCTTCTCTCTTTCGGTTCGAACCACAAAGAAATCTGACGCTCCACACGCCAGACAGACACACAATGCGTGTGCTCAACGGTTGAGCACAGTTCGAAAACGGCCGGTTTGGGGAGGACTCTCTTTCTCTCCGCACAGGCCCCCCAACTCGGGTCGGGGTGTTTCGTCTCCACAGGGTAAGGATTCGCGGGATGGTGTCAACGGGCGCGTCGCCGAATTCGGTGACAATTTCAGCCAATGCCGCGCGGGTGTGGTCGTCGTGCTTGATATTCTCGGACCTTCCGGGCAGGGGGGGGGCGCAAAAAACCGCGTCCGGAGGACGCGGTTTGGGGTCGATCGGGGGATCGGTCAGATCGAGTTGGTGGACCGGCCGATGCGGCGGCGGCGGTTGAGCAGTTTGCGGCCGGACTTGGTCTTCATGCGGGCCAGGAAGCCGAGCTTGCGGCGACGCTTCACATTGCTCTTGCGCTTGGGGTAGTGGGTGGTCATTGGCGTCTCCTTTGCTGGCTCCGGACGATCCGGGCGGGAACCGTAGCCCCGTTTCGCGGCCGCGTCCAATTCGGGGGTGTCGACAACTCCATTCGCGGCAAGCCACTGGAATCCGGGGGTGGTTTCGGCGATAGTACGGAGTCGGGCGCGGGAGCGCGGCCCCTCGTGCGGTGTCTGTCCGGGCTTGGACCCCTCCGGCCGCCCCTTGTATGGGGTGGATAGACAACGAACGAGCGATCGCGAGCCGTTGCCCGGGTTGTTTGCGTGCCTTTGTCGGTCGGCGTCCGGATGTGGGCGTGGGTCGGCGGGGTTGGACGACGGCTTGGAGATCGGTTGTATGGACGAGGCATCGCGCGCTGAGGTCGAGCGCATTCTGGGCTATCGGTTTGGTGATCCGTCGTTGCTGGATCTGGCGTTCCGGCATGCTTCGATTTCGGACTCGCGGCTGGACTCGAACGAGCGGATGGAGTTTCTGGGCGACGCGATCCTGGGGATGATCGTGTGTGAGCGGATCTTCCAGCGGTATCCGCACTCGCTCGAGGGCGAGATGACGAAGATCAAGTCGCTGGCGGTGAGCCGGAAGACCTGCGCGAAGTTGGCGCGGACGCTGGGGCTGGAGAAGCACATCCAGGTGGGCAAGGGGATGCTGACGCACGATCGGCTGCCGTCGTCGCTGGCGGCGGCGGTGCTGGAGTCGTCGGTGGCGGCGTTGTATCTGGACGGCGGCATGGAGGCGGCGCGGGGTTTCCTCGAGCCGCTGATTGACCCGCTCATCGATGAGGCGGTCAATAGCGGGCACCAGCACAACTTCAAGTCGGTGTTGCAGCAGCACGCGCAGCAGGAGATGGGATGCGCTCCGCAGTACCGGATTCTGGATGAGAAAGGTCCGGATCACGCCAAGGCGTTTCGGATTGCGGTGGAGCTGGATGGGAAGATGTACGAAGCGAGTTGGGGCCAGAGCAAGAAGCAGGCCGAGCAGCAGGCGGCGCTGAACGCGCTGACGGCCCTGGGGCTGATCGAGGAAGATGGGGACGGGCGGTGTCGGTTGGCGAAGGTGAACGGGGTGCGGGCTTCGGGGGAGGGTTGCGGGACCGCGTGATGACGCCGCCGGGTTTGTCCTGTGCGGCTCGGTTTGCCCCGTTTCGTGTTGCGTGTGTGGTTGGGCGCGGAGTTGGTGTCAATCGGCGCGGATGAGGTCGACGACCACGGGGAGGTGGTCGGAGGCGCGGCTGTCGTCGCGTTGGAGCCCGGCGGCTTGCAGCGAGGCGTCGGAGAGGCGGCGGGTGTCGAGGGTGAAGGAGCGGGCAATGGGGGTGCGGGTGGTGTCGATGACGACCCAGTCGAGACGGCCGGGGGAGAAGCGAGACTTTTCATCGACCCAGGTGACGGCGGCGGCGTCGCCGAGGGTGGTGGTGTCGGCGGGGGTGAGGTCGGCGTTGTTCTGGCCCAGGCCGTCGATGAGGATGTCGAGGGGGCGGCGGGAGCCGACGAGGTTGTAGTCGCCGCCGATGGCGACGGAGGCGTCGGGGTGGCGCTTGCGGAGGTTGTCGACGGTGGCGTGGATGGCGGCGGCTTCTTCGACGCGGCGGCGGTCCTCGGGGGAGTCGGCGCCGCCGCAGCACTTGAGGTGGACCGAGGCTGCGAGGATCTTGCCGACGGGGGTGTCGATGAGGGCGCCGACGAAGCGGGCTGCGCCGGTGTCGCCGACGAGGTCGGGGATCGCTTCGAGCACGGTCAGGCGGGTCGCGACGGCGACGCCCTCGCGGGGGTCGGGGGCGATGACGGTCCAGCCGTCGCCGAGGTTGGTGTCCATCCAGGTCTGTATGTCGGACTGCGGTGTGTTGAACCACTCCTGGAAGAGGATGATGTCGGGGTTGATGCCGGAGATGGTGCGGCGGAAGGCGTCGGGGTTCTTCAGCGGCGATGAGTAGAGCACATTGAGGCTGAGCACGCGGACGCCGTCCTTCGGGGCGGCGGGCAGGATCGAGAGGGCGGGCTCGGGGTCGGGGTCGAAGGCGGGCAGGTCGGCGGCGGTCTGCGCGGACCAGAGCACGCGCTCGCGGGCGTCGACCTGTTCGATGCGGACGGTGACGGGGCCTTGGCGGGTGAGCGTGTCGAGGGCGGCGCGGTCGAGGCGGGCTTCGTAGGAGTCTGAGGCGTGGGTGGGCAGGAAGAAGAAGCCGAGGTCGGCGTGGGCGAGTGGGTGGGCGGTGGCGTCGGGGTCGTAGCGGGTGACGGCCGAGCCGATGCCGATCGAGCCGAGCTCGTTGGGCGGGCTGAGGGCGATCATGGCGTCGACGCCAAGCCCGGCGAGCCGGCGGCCGGTGGCGGGGTCGTTGTCGGCGTCGATGAGGATGCGGGTGGTGAAGGGCGCGGCCTGGATGGCGTGGGCACCGTCGGCGGGGTTGAAGCGGATCCAGAGGTGGCGGGCGTCGGCGGCGATCTCGGCGGTGGTGTCGGGATTGTTCGAGCCGGGCCACTCGGCGGTGTGGCCGTCGACGGTGATCGGGGGCGCGATGATGCCGGCGGTGGGGAGGGTCTCGCAGCCGAGGAGTGGGAACAGGGCGAGGGCGAGGAGGGTGCGGATCATGCCCGGAGGGTATCGCGGGTGGGTCAGGCCTCGTCTTCGCTCATGACGAGGCGGATGAGGTCACCGACGGTGCGGTGGGCCTCGACGGGGTGGCGGAGGGGACGGTCGCGGTGGATTTGGTAGCGGTTGCGGCGGCCTTCGCGGATGCGGGTGAGGACGGCGCCGGCCTCAAGTTCGGCGATGATCTTCTGGACGGCGCGTTCGGTGATGCCGACGCGGTCGGCGATGTCGCGGACGCGGAGGTCGGGGCGGGCGGAGAGGAGGAGGAGGACATGGGCGTGGTTGCTGAGGAAGGTCCATGCCCCCGGATCCGGGCGGTCCGAGGGCGGTGATGAAGAATTGTGGTCTTCGGAGGGCGTCATGGCTGGACCCCGGGGGGGACATGATCTAGATTACACGAACTACGATTCGCGTATCGTAGATCATGAACGCCTGCCGCTCTTTGCGGGAGGCCAGCCAAGGAGAAACCGATGACCACCGCCGCCGCCCCCACGCCCGTTGCGTCCTCCCGTGCCGAGGGGCTCGATCGGACCGAGCCGAAGATCGCCGTGACCGTCGCGAAGGGCGACGGGATCGGCCCGGAGATCATGGACGCGACCCTGCGTGTGCTGGACGCGTGCGGGGCCGGGCTGGCGTACGAGTTCATCGACATCGGCGAGCGAGTTTACGCGTCGGGCAACTCGGCGGGGATCGCGCCGGAGTCGTGGGAGAGCCTGCGTCGGACGAAGGTGTTCCTGAAGGCGCCGATCACGACGCCGCAGGGCGGCGGGTTCAAGTCGCTGAATGTGACGACGCGGAAGACGCTGGGGCTGTACGCCAATGTGCGTCCGTGCGTGGCGTACCACCCGTATGTGCGGTGCAAGCACCCGGGGATGGATGTTGTGATCATCCGCGAGAACGAGGAGGACACCTACGCGGGGATCGAGCACCGGCAGACGGCCGAGGTGACGCAGTGCCTCAAGCTGATCAGCCGCCCGGGCTGCGAGAAGATCGTGCGGTACGCGTTCGAGTACGCCCGTTCCTACGGGCGCAAGAAGGTGACCTGCTTCACGAAGGACAACATCATGAAGGCCACCGACGGCCTGTTCCACAAGGTGTTCGACGAGATCGGCGCGGAGTACCCCGAGATCGAGAAGGAGCACTGGATCGTGGATATCGGCGCGGCGAAGCTCGCTGATACCCCGGGCGTCTTCGATGTGATCGTGATGCCGAACCTGTACGGCGACATTCTGAGCGATGTCGGGGCGCAGATCGCGGGCAGCGTGGGTCTGGCGGGCAGCGCGAATATCGGCGAGCACTGCGCGATGTTCGAGGCGATCCACGGCAGCGCGCCGCGCCGGGCGGGTCAGGACCTGGCCAACCCGTCGGGGCTGATGCTCGCGGCGGTGCAGATGCTGGTGCACTTGGGTCGGACAGAGGCTGCCGAGAAGTTCCACAACGCGTGGCTGAAGACCATCGAGGACGGCGTGCACACCTATGACATCTTCGACGAGTCGGTGAGCAAGAAGAAGGTCGGCACGAAGGCCTTCGCGGACGCGGTGATCGAGCGGATTGGGCAGAAGCCCGAGCGGCTTGTGCCGGTGAGCTACGCCAAGAACGGCGCGGCGTCGATGATCGAGGCCAAGCCGGCGGCCAAGGCCGCCAAGAAGCCGGTCAAGCGGCTGGTGGGCGTGGACGTGTTCCTGGACTGGGACAAGCCTGGGCGGAAGGCGAGCGAGCTGGCGACGGAGCTGAGCCTCGCGGCGGCGAACCTGGACCTGCGTTTGAAGATGATCACCAACCGCGGCGTCAAGGTGTGGCCCGAGGGCTTTCCGGAGACCTTCTGCACCGACCACTGGCGGTGCCGCTTCCAGCACAGGAACGCGGGCGAAAGCGTGAAGCACGGCCAGATCGTGGCGCTGCTGACCGCGGCGGCGCGCCAGGGGCTGGACTTCATCAAGACCGAGCAGTTGTGCGAGTTCGATGGCGAGGCGGGGTACTCGAAGGGGCAGGGCGAGTAAGGGGACGACATCCAGGCTACTGCGGGATCGGCGCGAGAGCGCCGGCCCCGCTTTCATTCGGGTGCGAGTGACACGCCCGCGCGGCGGGCGGCGTCGGGTGTGGGCAGGTCGACGGGGCGGAAGCGGGTGAGGGTGCCGGCTTCGTCGTCGGCGAGGAGGGCGCGGTTGACGCCGAGGTTGGCGGCGGCGGAGGAGTCGATCAGGGCGGAGGAGTCGGACGCGCCCATCTGCATGAGGGCGCGGAGCCCGAACTCGCGGATGGTCGAGCGGTCCATGGCGCGCTCGAGGTTGGTCAGGGTGTCGCACCAGGCGAGGGTCCAGACGCCGACGGCGGGGCCCTCGCGGAGGATGTTGGCGAGTTGTTTGTCCGGGGAGGTGCCGGCGTGTTCGTCGAGGGAGAAGGAGTAGTCGTCGGACTTGCGGAGCGAGCGGAGGCGGTGGAGTCCTGCGAGGACGAGAAGGATCGGCTCGCCTGCGGGGGTGGATTGGCGTTCGCGGACGATGGCGTCGATCTCGGCGATGAGGCGGTTTGCGTCGAGATGGGTGTGGGTGTCGGCGCGGATGCCGCTGGCGGTGAGGGCGGATGCGGCGCGTCCGGCGAGGGCGTCGTCCTCGGGGGTGGGGTCGATGAGGATCGTTCGGGCGTTTGGTGTCGAGCCGGCGGTGATGGCGGCGGCGGTGAGCATGCCGAGGGCGGGCTCGGGCTGTGGTCCGACGACGATGAGGTTGGCGCCCGAGCGTTTGCGGAGGACGGCGGCGACCGGGGGCGCGATGGCAACGGCGTCGCCGAGCAGGGCGCGGGGGATGGACCGGTCAGGGAATGCGTGGGCGAGGGCCTTGGCCGAGAGATCGATTTTGGCGGGGGCGTTGCCCTCGAAGACGACCGGCGCGGGGCGATCGCCAGTGGGCTCGGGGAGGCGTTTGAGTTGGGCGTCGCGGTCGGCGTCGGGCAGCCAGGCGGTCTGGAAGGGGCTGTTGCCTTCGACGAGCCCGCCGGCGTCGTTGTAGATGGCTTCGCCGGGGCGGGAGAGCAGGCGTGCGGCGTTGTTGTCTTCGCCGAGGATGAGGTAGGAGTCGGCTTCGGAGCACTGGAGTGCGATGCGGACGCCGATCTGGCCGAGTGTGGAGCGGGCGAGGGAGTATGCGCCGGCGAGGGTCTGCGAGCCGAGGATCACATGGACGCCGAAGGCGCGGCCCTGGCGGACGAGGCGGTCGAGCAGGAGCGAGGCTTCGGAGGCGAGATCGTCGTCCTCGGTGAAGAACTCCTGGAACTCGTCGATCATGAGCATGATGCGCGGGAGCGGCTTGGAGGGCTCCATCTGGCGGGCGGCGGCGAGGTTCTGGGCGCCGACTTTGCGGAACAGGTCGCCGCGGGCGGTGAGTTCGTCGTCGAGGCGTTTGAGGACGGAGAGTCCGAACTCGCGGTCGGACTCGATGGCGACGGCGCGGATATGCGGGACGCGGCCGGTGGCGTAGGCCTTGAACTCGACGCCCTTCTTGAAGTCGATGAGGTACATTTCGAGTTCGTCGGGGCTGTGCCACAGGGCGGCTGCGGTGATCATGACATGCAGCAGGGTTGACTTGCCCGAGCCGGTGCGGCCGGCGATGAGGGCGTGCTGGCGTGTGCCGTGGCCGAGCTTGAGGTGCTGGATTTTCTGTGCGCCGGACCTGCCGAGGGGGACGGCAAGCTCTTCGGACGCCGAGCGTGACCAGAGATTGGCATCGTCGGGGACGAGGCGTTCGAAGGGGACTTCTACGCGTCCGGCTTCGGCGCCGGCTTGTGCGATGCGGTCGAGCAGGTCGGCCGCGAAGGCATCGGATGGCTCGGTTTCGAGGGTGAGCGTGAGTTCTTCGAAGCGGGGATCGTCGATGCGTGGCGTGTCGTTGGTGATAGAGAGGGTGACGGCGTGTTCGCGGAGCGTGTCGTCGGGCAGTGTCGAGGGGAGCTTCTCGTTGGTCGGTGTGGCGAGCAGGGCGTAGACGCCGCAGCGGGGGCCGGACTCGAGGATGCTGTTGAGCCGGGCGGCGCCGGACTCGGTGAGGGCGTTGGGGAGGTCGGCGATGATGACGAAGCGGTAAGGCTCGGCGATTTCGCCGGCGGCATGGTTGTAGTCTTCGATGGTTTCGTAGTCGGCGCGGAGGTATTTCTGGATGACCGTTTGCATGTGCTCGGTCAGGTCGGCGAGCTGGCGTTCGATCTGGTTGGGGTCGGACCAGATGCGGAGTCCGACGGGGGAGGGTTCCTGATCGGCGAGTCGCATGAAGCCGGCGAATGACTGGCCCAGCCCGATGGGATCGGCCATGGTGAACCGGACTTTGCCCGCGGGGAATGACGCGAGGATGCGGAGCATGTGGTTGCGCAGGGCGGAGAGGGCAGTGTCGCGTCCGGCGGTGTCGTGGCGGATCAGCAAGGAACTCGGGCCGGGGAGGTCGAGCACGACCGGCGTATGGAGTGTCTCGGGAAGGGCGAGCGTCTCGCGTTGTGCCTCGTCGAAGTTAGCGAGTCGGGCGGAGAGATCGAGGGCGGCGTCGGCGATCGGGAGGAGGCCCGGCGTGTGGCGTGGATGCGGGCGTGTGGTCCAGACGGGATCGGACCAGTCGGGGTGGGACGAGGTGACGCTGTTGGTGATGGTTTGGAGTATCCGGCGGGTTTCTTCGGCCACTCGGACGGCCTCGTCGCGGGCGGCTGCTTCGATGGCGTGGTATGCGGATTCTGCGTCTTGAAGGGTGGCCGCGTGGGTGGCGGCGGCATTGTTGCGGGCCGATTCGTGCGTGGCGTTGGCGATGCGGGTCTGCTGCACGCGCCAGCGTTCGACCTCGGCGAAGTCCCGCTCGCGGCGTTGGTCGAGTTCGGCGGTGCGGGCGGCGAGGGCTTCGTCCTGCTCGCGGACGATCTGGCCGAGTGCTTTATCGGCTTCGGCGATCGCGAGCTTGGCGGCGCGGGTGGCCAGTTCGATCTCCTTGGCTTTGGCCTCTTCGATCATCCGCAGTTCCGTGTCGCGTTGCAGGGCTGCGTGGTTGAGCAGGGCCTCGGCGTAGGCGCGGGCGTCGGCGATGCGGGCTCGGGCCTGCATGCCGAGTTCCAGCGTCTTTTCTTTGCCGCGGAAGACTTTCAGGGCCCCCCCTTTGGTCAGTGCCGTCACGGACTCGGCCGCCGAGGCGATGGACTGCTCGAGGCCGGTCGTGGTGGGCGTATCGGGGATCTCGGTTGGGGGGGTCTGAGCCGCCGCGACGCGTTCGGCCAGCCTGGGTCCGAGCAGGCGGATCAGTTCCGCCTCGAGGGCGTCGAGCCGAGCGGTGTGCTCGCGGGCCTGTCCTTTGGCGGCTTCGTAGGCATTGCGGATCTTTGGGGTGGCCGACTCGACCATGGTGTCGGCGAGCCATATGGCTTCGTCCCGTTGCTTGCGGGCCTTGCCGGTCGCCCGCTTGTGTGTTTCCCGTGCGGCTTCGAGGGCTGCGGCGTGCTCCTGGCGTGCGGCGAGCAGTTTGGTTTCGTGCCTTTGGTCGATCTCGGCTCTGGTCGTGGCGACCTGCCGTTCGATCTGTTCGAGCGTGGCCGCGTGGGCCTCGTTGGCGGCAGTGAGGGCACGGTTCAGGCGTGTCTGTGCGGCCGAGATGGCGGCGTGGCGTTGTTCGCGGGCTGAGGCGAGGGCGGCGCCGGAAGTGTCGAGCACGGCGCGGAGTCTGGCCAGTGCTTCGCCCTGGGCGTCGTGCGCGGTGGGGCGGAGCGCCTCGGTCTGGCTGCGTTCGGCGTTGGTCATCGTCGGTTGGATCATTCGCATGAGCGGCGGGCCTCGTCGCATGCGGATTGGAGGCGTTCCATGGCCTCGATCGCCTGGCGTGCCGCGGGCTCGATGGGGGCGATGAACTCGGTCTCGAAGCGTTCGGCGTTGTGGTCTGTCCAGGTTTCTCGGCAGCGTCGCCACGCGCGTTTGAGCTGCTTGACAGCGTCGGCCAGGATGCCCTTGCCCGCGGACTGGCTCATTCTGTGTCCTCCGATGTGTCGGTCTTTGCGGGCGTTTCGGGTTCTTCGGGGCGATGCTCGGCGGCGGTGTAGGCGTCGAGGGCGGCGACTGAGCGGTCGATGCGGGCGACCGCTTTGGGTACGCTTGCCCGCACGATGGAGGCCATCGGCTGGATGGCGGTGCGGTACTGCTCGATCTCCTTCTCGAGGGCGCGAATCGATCGTTGGGTGTGTTCGTACTTGTCCTCGGCTTCCTTGACGCGGCGTTTCGCGAGTTCGTAGGCCTTGCGGGCGTCGACGGAAGGTCGGGGTGATTCGGACGCGGTTTGCTGGATCAGCTTGGTGTTGGCCCGGACGGCTTCTTCCGAGCGGATGCGGATCTCGCGCTTCCAGTGGGGGAGGCGTTCGCGCCGGAGGGTCTCCACGAGCATGGCGGCGTTGCTGCCGACCGAGACGAGGGCGGCCTGGGCTTCCTCGCCGAAGCGGATGAGGGCGGGGCGGAACTCGGTGAGTGCCTCGATGCTGGTGACGCGTGCGGATTCGGCCATGGTAGATGAGGATCAGCGTTGGCGGAGGTATTCCTCGAGCCGGTCGGCTTTACGGAGGAGGAATGGGATCTGTTCGTCGACGGCCTCGTTGAAGCGGGCGAGCTGGCGGAGGGTTTGCTCGAACTCGTTGGCGAACTTGGCGTGTTCCTGGTCCCGCCAGGTCTGGCCGAGGGAGGCCATCTGGCCCGAGACCTGGCTCATCTGCTGGCTGAGCCCGGTGCTGAAGCGTTTGAGGGTCTGGGCGAAGCGGCGGATTTCTTCAGGGTCGGCGACGGCTTTGGCCATGGGGGGCCCTCCCGAGGCAGTGTACCGGGCCCAGATCCGGGCCCGGCGGGGGAGCGGTTCCCGGTTTGGTCGCGCTCGGCGATGTGGACTCCGGCGGGGCGGGGTCCTATGGTTTCTCTCCACTTGATTGCGGGGTGGAGCAGTCTGGTAGCTCGTCGGGCTCATAACCCGAAGGTCGTAGGTTCAAATCCTGCCCCCGCTATTCCCCGGTCGGTTGCAAACGCGACTGGCCCCACGGTTCACGAACGACGCCGCCCGAGAGACTTGGGCGGCGTTTTCGATTTTGGGCCTCCCTTACGCGAAGGATTCGCAAGGGTTTACGCAGGCCGGGTCGGGTGGACATGATCGGCATGTTGGGTTGCGTGTCTCTGCTGGCCGCGATGGGCCATAACCGGATGCCGCGCCTCTTGGTCAACATCGGGCCGATTTGGCCCAAAGTCTCTGCGGGTCTCTGCGATTTGCCTGCCGGGGTTATGAGGGTGTTGTCTCTGCCGAGCGAGCGCAAAGAGGGAGGTTGCGGGCCGAGGGCGGACGCAACAGCAGTCGTGCGTTTGCAGTTCCGGTCAACGCTGCGCGCATCATGATTCACCACGGCATAGGGAACCCAGGGCGGTGTGTGATTGTCGCACGCCGGCCGTGGAGCAAACCCGATGTCGAAGCAAGTCGAGTATGCTGCGTGCGCGGATTTCGACGCCAACCGTGATCCTGAAACGATGTCTCCCAACGAGCGCCGCGACGAGGTCGCGTGCATCCTCGCGCGCGGCCTGGTGCGGGCTGTCCGACACGCCCGGCGAGGGACGACGGCGAAGTTCGAAAAAGGCTCAGAATCCTGCCGGGATGGACTTGAACTCGACGGCCGATCGAGCCTCACTGTGGCTCCGCAGCCCGGGCGGCCGGGCTGTTCGTCAACGAGACGCCAGACGAAAGGAGACACATGATCAACACCGGCGCGGACAACGCAACCATCGCACGCGAGGTCGACGCGCTGCATCGCCTGACCACCGGCGAG
>RFGH01000145.1 GCA_003696675.1 Planctomycetota bacterium | reverse complement strand
GCTACCACCCCACCATCGGCTCTCGCCCCATCCCCGACCCCGCCCAGCGCTCACTCCTCGCGCCGGGCGATGACACCGCCCGCACCCCCTTCCGCGGCGTGCGGCGCACCATCGCCAATCGCCTGCGCGAGTCGGTTAACACCGCCGTCCACTTCACCGTGGTCGATGAGGCCGATGTCACCGCACTCGACGACTACCGCCGCCAGGTCACCGAACAGACCGGCGTCAAGCTCAGCCTGCTGCCCTTCGTAGCCGCCGCCGTCTGCCGCTCCCTTACGGGACGCTTCGGGGCCCTCAACGCCATCGTCGACGACCAGAACGAGGAGATCGTCCAGCACGCGGCCGTCCACCTCGGCATCGCCACCGACACCGATTCGGGGCTCATGGTCCCCGTCATCCGAGACGCCGACCGCATGGACCCGGTCACTCTGGCCCAGCAGATCGCCCAGACCGCCGCAGCCGCCCGCGACCGCTCGATCCCCCGCGACCGTCTGATGGGCTCGACCTTCACCATCTCCAATGTCGGCTCCCACGCAGGCAAGTTCGCCACCCCGGTCATCAACTACCCCGAGGTCGCGATCCTCGCCGTCGGCAAGGCCTACGACGCCGTCATCGTCCGCGACGGCCAACCGGCGATCGGCAAGCTCCTGCCGCTGTCGCTCGCCTGCGACCACCGCGTGGTCGACGGCGCCACGGCCGCCCTGGCTCTTGCCGAAATCGTCCAGTCACTGCAGGACCCCGCCTCGATCGCCTGATCGCCTTCCGAGGCATCGATCAATCCCCGTCCCGCGAAACACACTTGCGGAGTGTGCCCTATTTCGGGCATACTCCGCTTTCTCGTTTTCGTGGGGTTACACATGCCGATCCGTTGCGATGTCGCCATCATCGGCGGCGGGCCCGCCGGTTCCACCGCTGGCACGCTGCTCAAGAAATACAACCCGGACCTCTCCGTCCTGATCCTCGAAAAGGAGCGATTCCCCCGTGATCATGTAGGGGAATCACAGCTCCCCCTGATCGGGCGCATTCTCCATGAGATGGGCTGCTGGGAAAAATGCGAAGCCGCAAACTTCCCCATCAAGGTCGGCGCCACCTACCGCTGGGGCAACTCCGACAAGCTCTGGGATTTCAACTTCGTTGACCCCGATCAGGTCGAAGGCCTGACCCGACCCGGCAAGTACGAAGGCGTCCGCGTCTCCACCGCCTGGCAGGTCGACCGTGCCGTGTACGACAAGATTCTCCTCGACCACGCCGAATCCATGGGGTGCGAGGTCCGCCAGGAGACCATGACCACCAAGGTCCATCGGGACCCTTCCAACCCGGATCGGATCTCCGCCCTGGACATCCGCGCCGCGGACGGCACGAGCGATACGGTCGAAGCCCGACACTACATCGATGCCTCCGGCAACGCCGCCATCATCCGCCGCGCGATGCAGGTCAAGGTCGATTCCCCGACCACGCTTCAGAATGTCGCCTTCTGGGACTACTGGGAGAACACCGATTGGGCCGTTGAAATCGGCGTCGGCGGAACCCGCGTCCAGGTCCTCAGCCTCGGCTGCGGCTGGATCTGGTTCATCCCGCTCGGCCCCACCCGCACCTCCATCGGCTTCATCTGCCCCGCGGAGTATTACAAGCAGTCCGGCAAGACCCCCGAAGACCTCTACGCATGGGCCTGCCGCACCGAGCCCCGCGTCAGGGAACTCACCGCCAACGCCACCCGCCGCGGAAAGGTTGAAGCCACCAAGGACTGGTCTTTCCTCGCCGAGCGACTCATCGGCGAGAACTGGCTGCTCGCCGGAGAGTGCGCCGGCTTTGCCGACCCGATCCTCGCCGGCGGCATGATGCTCACCCACTCGGGCGCACGCCACGCCGCCTACACCATCCTGGAACTCGACCGGGGCGAGCTGCCCGCCGACTGGCTCAAAAGCCACTATTCCGACACCCAGCGCCGCCGCATCAAGCAGCACATCCGCTTCGCTGACTTCTGGTACGCCGGCAACGGCCAGTTCACCGACCTCGAAGAGCACACCAGCCGCATCGCCAAAGATGCCGGCCTCTCTCTCCGTCCCAAGGAAGCCTTCCGGTGGCTCTCCACCGGCGGCTTCTCCGACGATGTCACCGGCTTCACCGGCATCGGCGGTCTGGACCTCGGCGGCGTCAAGCAGATCGCCGCCATGTTCGGCGACAAAGAGGAACTCGAGTGGGAGATCAGCAAGTTCAACCACTTCGAACTCAACCTCCGCGCCGCCGAGCTCGTCCCCATGCCCGTGCTCAAGGACGGCCGCATCCTCAGGGCCCGCTGCTACACTCGCGCCGACCGACGCCTCCCGGCCGTCGGCATGTTCCAGCGTGTCATCGCTGCGCTCGAGAAGCATTCGGACATCCACGAGATCGCGGCCGCCCTCCGCGCCATGGCCCAGAAACGCGACCCGCACGCCGTCGACCTGACTTACATGCTCAGCCTGCAAGCGCTCGAGTCCATGCTCGCCGACGGCTGGGTCACCGCCAAGCACAACCGCAAGAAACCGCTGATGCGCCTGACCTCCAAAGCCATGTCCGGCAACATCATGCCCAACACCGACGAACTCACCCAGCGGATCGAGAACATCGCGGCCGACAACTGACCAACCCGATTCAACCCTCCAAAGCCAAAGCGGACGCCCGTCATCCGGGCGTCCGCTCCGCGTGTTCCGTCGATGGGTCTGGATCGCTTACTTGCCGTCCTTCTCGCCCATCATCTTCAGCATATCGACACAGCGATTGGCGTAACCAGCCTCATTGTCGTACCAACTCACGACCTTGAAGAACCGGTCATTCAGCTCGATGCCCGCGCCGGCGTCGTAGATCGAGCTGCGGGGGTCGCCGATGAAGTCGCTCGAGACGACCTCCTCCTCGGTATAACCCAGCACGCCCTTCATCGCGCCCTCGGACGCGGCCTTCATCGCCGCGTTGATCTCTTTGAGGCTCGTTGCCTTCTCGGTGCGGAAGGTCAAGTCCACCGCCGACACATCGGCCGTCGGCACGCGGAACGCCATGCCGGTCAGCTTGCCCTTGGTGGCCGGCAGACACAGGCCCACGGCCTTGGCCGCGCCGGTACTCGCCGGGATGATGTTCTGATACGCGTTCCGCCCGCCGCGCCAGTCCTTCTTGGACGGCCCGTCCTGCGTGGGCTGGGTCGCCGTCGCCGCGTGCACCGTGGTCATCAGACCCTCAACCAGCCCGAAGTTGTCCAGAATCACCTTGGTGATCGGGGCCAGACAGTTGGTCGTGCAGCTCGCGTTGGAGATGATCAGATCCTTGGCAGGGTCGTACTCGCCGCAGTTGACCTTGTGGACGAGCGTCTTGACGGTGTCGGGGGTCTTCGTCGGGGCCGAGATGACCACACGCTTGCACCCGTTGTTGGCGATGTGCTTATAAGCTGAGTCGTAGTCCGTGAACAGACCGGTCGACTCCAGCACATAGTCCACGCCCCAGTCACCCCAGGGCAGGTTGGCCGGATCACGCTCGGCCTTGGTGTGCGTCGTATGCCCGTTGACCGTAAAACTCGTCTCGGTGGCCGTGATCTCCGCCGGCTTGCCGTCGATCATGAAACGCCCGTGCATGGTGTCGTACTTGAGCAGATAGGCGAGATTGTCCGCAGGCACGAGGTCGTTGACCGCGACCACCTCGATGCCGGGAGTGTTGGCCGCGATCCGGTACACAAGCCGACCGATCCGCCCAAATCCGTTGATACCGATCCGAACCGTCATCACGCTGCTCCTTCATGCGACGCGGGCTGTGCCCGCCGGACACTCCTGCCGATCCAGGGCCGTCGCCCCGGGCCCCAACCCTAGAACCTATCGCCCCTGACATCCAAGGAACGCACTTTCGCTCCCGAACATTCTTGCCCATCTCTCCATTCACGCCCCGTCGATGTCCGTCAAACGCTTGGGACGGAAGGACATACGCAAGGCGTTCATCACCGCCGCCACATCGATCAACTCCTGGGCCAAGGCCCCCGCCACCGGCGTGAGCATCCCCGCCGCAGCGAAGCCCATCCCTCCGATCGACAGCGCCATCCCCCCCACCGCGCTCTGCAACGCGATCCGACGCAGCCGCGCCGAGATGTGGAAGAACTCGTCCACTTTCTCGAGCGCGTTGTCCATCACCACCACGCCCGCGGCCTCGGTCGTGATGTCGCTCGCCTCACCGAACGCGATGCCCACCGTCGCCAACGCGAGCGCCGGCGCGTCGTTGATCCCGTCGCCCACGAAGCAGGTTCGGGCCTTCTCCGATTCGACCCGCACGATGGCGACCTTCTCCTCCGGCTGCTTGCCCGCATGGATGTCCGTGATGCCCACCCGTTCCGCCAGCGCCCGGACCTCCTCCTCCCTGTCGCCGGATACCAGCATCACCTTCTCGAAGTGATGCCGGCTGGTCAGGTGCCGGATAAACGCCGCCGAGTCCTTCCTCGGCTCGTCGCGGAAGCGCACCAACCCGGCAAGCGCCCCGTCCACCTTGATCACGCACTCAAGCCCACCCTGCACCGCCGGCAGCCGGGACTTTTCCGCTTCGTTCAGTTTGCCCCGACCCGTGATGAGCACTTCGCGTCCGTCGACCACGCCCCGCAGACCTTCGCCCGGCTTCTCCGAGACCTCCGCCGGCTCGAGCCGATCGCCCGCAGCCCGCTCCGCTTCCCTCACCAACGCCTCGGCCAGTGGATGCTTCGAGTACCGCTCGATCGCCCCCACCATCGCCAGCAGCCGATCACGCTCCAGATCGCCCAAGACCTCAACCTCGGTCACCGTTGGGCGTCCGTAGGTCAGCGTCCCGGTCTTGTCGAAGATGATCGTGCGGCAGGTGTCGATCGTCTCCAACGCCGCCGGGTCCTTGATGATGATGCCCCGCTTGGCCGCGATCGAGATCGCTCCGATGATCGCCGTCGGGATCGCGATGAGCAGCGGGCACGGCGTGGCCACCACCAGCACCGCCAAAAACCGGACTGGATCGCCCGAAATCAGCCACGCCCCCACCGCGATCGCCACCGCCAACGGCGTGTACCAGGCTCCCAGCGTGTCACCCAAACGCCGCATCGCCGGGCGACGCTGCTCGGTCTCCCGCATCACCTTCATGATCTTGGCGTACCGCGAATCCTCGGCCACCCGCGTCGCCTTGATCGTCAGCGCGTGCTCACCGTTGACCGCACCTGAGATCACCTCCGCCCCGGGCGCCTTGGACATGTTGTATGGCTCACCGGTCAGGAACGACTCATCCATCGAGCCCCGCCCCTCGACCACCACCCCGTCCACAGGCGCGACCTCGTGCGGGTAGATCTCGACCAGATCGCCCACCCGGACCTCCGCGACCGTGACATCAAGCGTCTGCCCGTCCCGCTTGACATGCGCCACCGACGGAACCCGCGCGGCCAGCGCTTTCAGCGCCGACGACGCATTGCCCACCGCCCACGACTCGAGCGCCTCACCACCCGAGAGCATCAGCACCACCAGCACGCCCGCCAGGTGCTCGCCAAGGATCAGCGAGGTCACGATCGAAATCCCCGCCAGCAGATCCGAGCCGAAACGACCACGCACCAGGTTCCACGCCAGGTCGATCACCAGCGGACCGCCGCCGACAATCAAAGCAACATCCAGCACCCACCGCGCGTCCTCCGGTGTCTGGCCGTTCAGAAACCGCAACGCCAGATACACACCGATGCTGACGATCGCCAGCGCCGCGATCGGCAACTCCTTGGCATGCCAGACGCGACCCAGCCACGCCTCCTGCGATGAGCCTTCAACCAAGCGCGACCGCCTTTCGGGTCTGTTGGAACGCCACACGACCGCCCACAATCGTCGCGATCGCACGCCCCCGCACCACCCAGCCCAGGAACGGCGTATTCGTGCTCTTGCCCTTCAGGTCATCCGGACCGATCACCCATTCCATCTCCGGATCGATGACTGTCACATCCCCGACCCCGCCCTCGACCAGCGAACCAAGCCCGTGCGCATCCAGCCCGCACAGCCGGGCCGGTTCGATCGTCATCAGCCCGATCAGCCGCGGCCAGTCGATCAACCCGGGATGCACCAGCGCTTCGGCATACAACGCCAACGCCGTTTCCAGCCCGATGATCCCAAACGGCGCGGTGGCCATCGGGCGACGCTTTTCGTCGGCCGAGTGCGGAGCGTGGTCCGTCGCCAGCACGGTGATCGTCCCGTCCGCAACGCCTTCTCGCAGCGCGATGACATCGGACCACTCCCGCAGCGGCGGGTTCATCTTCGCCGCCGCCCCCTGCCGCTCGATCGCCTCGTCGGTCAGCAGCAGATGGTGCGGGCTGGCCTCCCCGCTCACCCGCAGCCCCTCGGCCCGCGCCCGCCGGATCAAATCGACCGTCCCCGCCGAACTGATGTGCTGCACATGGTACCGCGCCCCCGTCTCGCGCGCGATCGCGATGTCCCGCTCGACGATCGTCTCCTCAGCCTCCCGAGGCCATCCCACCAGCCCCAACCGGCGCGACACCGCCCCCTCGTGCATCACGCTGCCTCGCGTCATCGCCGGGTCCTGGCAGTGCTGCATGAATACGCGGTCGCACTTGGCGCACTGCTCGAGCACCGCCCGCATCATCGCCGGGTCCGCGATCGCATCCCCATCGTCACTGATCCCGATTGCCCCGGCTTCGACACAACCCGCGATGTCCGCCACCCGCTCGCCCTTGCGCCCCACCGTGCCCGCCGAGACACAGAACACCCGGCAGTGCCCCGTCTCGGCCGCCCGCCGCATGACCCACCGGACCAACTCGGGCGAGTCCAGTGCCGGAACCGTGTTCGGCATGCAGCAGACCGTCGTGAACCCACCCGCCACCGCGCAGGCTGTCCCGCTGGCGATGTCCTCTTTGTGGGTCTGTCCAGGCTCGCGAAGATGCACATGGGGATCGATCAGGCCCGGCGTGACCAGGCACCCCGTCGCGTCCACCACCCGGGCCCCGCCCGATTCCAGGCCCACCCCGATTCGCTCGACCCGCCCGTCCCGAATCAGCACATCCGCCGCCCGGTCCAACCCGGACCCCGGATCGATCACCCGCCCGCCCCGGATCAGAACCGTACCGCCGCTGGAATCGTTCATGCCCGAACGATACCGGCCATCCCCCGACCCGGCCCCTGAGACCGCCGCTCAACTAGCCGGACATCGGGCATTCCAAATCCCATTGGAAGGCCGCCGATGCCCGGCATACCCTTGCTCCCCGGCCCTCGCGGCCGGCACAATCCGTTTCCGGGGTGTAGCGCAGCTTGGTTAGCGCGTCTGACTGGGGGTCAGAAGGTCGGAGGTTCGAATCCTCTCACCCCGATTCATGCGTAAGGCCTCGCGAGTCACAAACTTGCGAGGCTTTTCCTCTTTTGCAGCGTGATCTTCCTCGGCTTTCCGCGTCATCCGCAGCACCAGCCAGGAACGCAACCGCCGTGTCGCATGGCATTCCATGCGCCCTCGCGACGCCTCCGGCACGGCCAAAGCCATCTTGGATGTCCACACATGGTCTGCGGATTCATCCTCAAAGCCGTGGACCATGTCCCGGATTCCCGCATGAACGATCGTGCCGGAGAAGTGCCCACTGACCAGTCGAGGCCAACGCTGCCCGTGGGCATTGTCGGATCACTCCTTCGGCCGGAACGCCACAAGTACTCTGCCCGCTCACCACAACCCCAACTGCCCCCCCGTTTCCGGCCTCCGAAAGTGGGCGGAACTCAACGGCCGCATGTCCCGGTTCAACCCATACCGCCGTGTGAACACATCGAAGTTCTTCGCGATCGTCTCCGACAACGCCCCCACCCCGCGCCCGCGGGCCACCCGCGCGTCGTACAGCTTGCCCCCACGCATCTGCCGGATCAGTGATTCCACCTTCTTCGCCCGCTCCGGGTGCACCGACCGCTCCAGCCAGTCCAGAAACAGATCCTTCACCTGGTACGGCAGCCGTAGCATCACCCACGACGCACGCCGCGCCCCCGCGTCCGCCGCCGCCTCCAGAATCCGAGGCAGCTCCGCGTCCGTCAGCCCCGGGATGATCGGCGCGATGTTCACCGTCACCGGCACCCCTGCCTCGGTCAGCTCACGGATCGCCCGCAGCCGCCCCACCGGCAGCGTCGCCCGGGGCTCGATCTTCTGCGCCAGCTCCGCGTCCAGCGTCACCAGCGTCACCGTCACCCGCCCCGCGTTCATCGAGGCTAACTTGGCCCACAGGTCCACATCGCGCAGCACCATCGCGCTCTTCGTCATCGTCGAAACCGGCTGCCCGCAGTCCGCCATCACCTCCAGGCACGCCCGCGCCACCCTCAACTCGTGCTCGATCGGCTGATAGATGTCCGTGATCGCGGACATCACGATCGGTTCACCACGCCATGTCGGCCGCGCCAACTCCTTGGTGAGCAACTCCGCCGCCCGCGGCTTGGCCATCAGCTTCGTCTCGAAGTCCAGCCCGCAACTGAACCCCAGATACTCGTGATACGGCCGCGCAAAGCAATAGATACAACCGTGCTCGCAACCGCGGTACGGGTTCACCGTCCAGTCGAACGGCATATCCGATGTCTTCGCCACCCGGTTGATGATCGTCCGCGTCTGGTCCTCGTACACCCGCCGCTCGACCCGCGTCAGCCCCCCGCCGGCCTCTTCCCGCTCCACCCAACGCCGGTCCAGCTCCTCCCCCAGCACATGCAGCCGCACATCCTCGAACCGATTGCCCGGGTTCAGCCCCGCCCCCCGCCGGTGAGCCGGGCCGTCCGTCAGCGCATCTCGGTAGGTGTGGTCCTCCTGACCCATACCGAACAAAATACGCACATTCACCCGCTTGTCAACCCCGATCACTCCAAATCAAGCCGAACCCCGCAGCGGCGCCAGCACCCGCCCCGGCTCAAGGCTTCAGCACGATCGACTCGGCCACGAACCGCCCATCCTCCACCCGCCCGATCACGTCCGCCCGACGCGTCGCGTTGCACAGCCCATCGGGCGCGTGCGCATCCCCGAAGTCATCAATCCCCGCCCCCTCCACCAGGTAGATCTCACCCTGGATCCGCACCGCCAGATCGCACCCACCCGTCTCCACCCCGAACCGGCAGGTGCTGCACCCGACCTCCGCGTCCGTCGCGCTCATCCGAGCGGCATCGCTCGACGCGCACCCGCCCGACACCAGAACCAGAACCAACGCCCCCAGCACACCCATCGCCATCGCCCGCATCATCCACCTCCCGGCCCGAATCGGCCCATCCAAACAAAAACCCGCGGCCATCCGCGGGTCCAGCATACCAACATGTGCCCGAATCTCACCGCCGATATGTGATCCGCGCCTTCGTCAGGTCGTACGGGCTGATCTCGACGGTCACGGTGTCGCCCGGCAGAATACGGATGTAGTTCTTCCGCATCTTCCCCGACACATACCCCAGGATCTCGCTCTGCTGCTCGTTCGGCAGCCGCAGCCGGAACATCGCGTTCGGCAGCGCTTCGATCACCACCGCTTCCATCGTGAACTTATCATCTTGCTTCGGCATGCAGCCCTCTCAACCAGACCATCGCCCCCGGCGCCCGCCGGCAGGCCAAACCCCCGCCCGAACCCGACCGGGGCCCCAACCATAGCCTTCACAAAGGCTTGAAACCAGCACCGCCCCCTCCCAACCACTCCGAAACGACCGCGATGAAATCGTGGGGTTCCCAGATCCTTCCCCTCCCCAACACCATTGTCCCTCCGCGAACTCCGCGTTCAGTCCCCAATCCCCACCCAACAATCCCCCATGCCCGACCACCCCCTCGTCATCCTCTGCGCCATGCGCGACGAG
>RFGH01000144.1 GCA_003696675.1 Planctomycetota bacterium | reverse complement strand
GAAGGGGCGAGGGGCGCGGGTGGGCGGCTTCCCAGGCGAGGTAGCCGCCCTGGAGGTTGATGACCTTGCGGCCGGCGCGTTCGAGGTAGGCCGCGGCGCGGGCGGAGCGGAAGCCGCTGCGGCAGTTGATGAGCAGGGTGTCGGCGTCGGGCACTTCGTCCATGCGGGACGCGAGACGGGTGTGGGCGATGTTGGTCGCGCCGTCGATGTGGCCCTCGGCGAACTCGGCGGCGCGGCGGACATCGAGGACGGCGATGCCGGGCTTGGCGATCAGCGGTTCAGCCTGCTCGACGCTGATCTCATCGGTGGTGACGAGGGGGTGGTCCTCGAGGTCGTCGGGGTGGATCCAGCCCTCGATGTGGTCGAGCCCGATGCGGATGAGGTCGCGGACGGCCTCCTCGCGGTGGGCGGGATCGACGACGAGGACGATGGGCTCGTCGGGGGCGATCATGGAGCCGGCGTCGGTGTTGAAGGATCGGGCCGAGATGGGGAAGGAGAGTGAGCCGGGGAGGTGTCCGGCGCGGAAGTCGTCCCAGGGGCGGGTGTCGGCGATGGCGGTGGTGTGGTAGTCGAGGTTGCGGATCTGGTCGGCGGTGAGGCGGGGCGGGTTGGGGAGGCGGCCGAGCACGGGCGGGCCGACCTTGTTGAGGCGCTTCATCTCGGCGAAGTAGAGCGGGGGCTCGGGCTGGCCGGCGAGGATGAAGTCGACGAAGGCGGGCTCGCTGGTGGCGGCCTTGAGGGCTGGGTTGAAGCGGCGCTCGTAGCCGACGGTGGAGGTGGGGATCGCGCCGAGGGCCTTGCCGCAGGCGGAGCCCGCGCCGTGGGCGGGCCAGACCTGGACGAAGTCGGGGATGGACTTGAGGACATCGAGGGTGTGGTAGAGGTTGCGGGCGGAGGGCTCCATCGCGCCGGTCTGGCCGGCGGCGGTCTCGAGCAGGTCGGGGCGGCCAAGGTCGCCGACGAAGAGGAAGTCGCCCGAGACGAGGGCGATGGGCTCGTTCGCGCCCGAGCCGTGGTCGGTGACGAGGAAGCAGATGTGCTCGGGGGTGTGGCCCGGGGTGTGGATGGTGCGGAGCTCGATGTTCCCGATGGCGAAGGTGTCGTTGTTCTTGAGCAGGCGGTGGTTGTAGGAGCCGCCCGAGGACTTCTTGTCGAGCCATTGGTAGGACCAGTCGGGGCCGCCCTCGGCGGAGACGTAGACGGTGGCGTTGGTCCGCTCGGCGAGTTCGCGGGCTCCCGAGAGGAAGTCGGCGTGGATGTGGGTCTCGGCGACGGCGGTGATGGTGAGGTTGTTGGCGGCCGCGAGTTCGAGGTAGCGGTCGACATCGCGCTCGGGGTCGATGACGACGGCCTCGCCGGTCTTCTGGCAGCCCAGGAGGTAGGCGGCCTGGGCGAGCTTCTCGTCGTAGATCATGCGCATGAACATCGGCGGCTCCCTAGAACGCAGTTCGTTGCAAGGATAGAGGTCGGGTGCCGGGGCCGCCCGGTCAGGTGCTGAGCATGGATTCAAGCTCTTCCCAGCGGGCGTAGAGGTCGCGGACCTGCTGCTGGGCCGCCGCCACGGCTTCGCACGCCGCGGTCATCTTCGCGTGATCGGCGAGGGTATTGGGGTCGTTCATCGCCTCCTCGGCGGCGGCGAGGGCGGACTCGGCCTGGGCGATGCGCTCTTCGATGGTGTCGTAGTCGCGCTGATCCTTGTAGCTGAGTTTGCGTTTGATGGGTTGTGCGGCCGCGGGCTTGGGGTCTGACTTGGGCTCGGCTTTGGCGGCTTCGGGCTTGGGCATGGCCCGGAGGGCCTGATCGAGGTTGGTGAAGGCGCGGGCGTTGCCCTGGCCGTCGAGGGCGATGAGCTCGGTGGCGAGGCGGTCGAGCATGGCGCGGTCGTGGGTGACGAGGATGACGGCGCCGGGGAAGTCTTCGAGTGATTCCTCAAGGGTTTCGAGGGTGGGGATGTCGAGGTCGTTGGTGGGCTCGTCGAGGACGAGGAGGTCGGCGGGGGCGAGCATGATGCGGGCGATGTGGATGCGTGCGAGCTCGCCGCCGCTGAGGGAGGACACGGGCTGCTGGAGCTGCTCGTCGCGGAAGAGGAAGCGGCGGGCCCACGCGGTGACATGCATGGGGCGGTCGCGGAAGCGGACCTGGTCGGAGACGGGGCAGAGCGCGTCCTTGAGCGTGGTGGTGGGGTCGAACTCCTGGCGGTGCTGGCTGAAGACGGCGACGCGGGGCGCGGGGTCGGACAGGCGGATGGAGCCCGAGTCGGGCGCGAGCTCGCCCGTGAGGACGCGGATGAGGGTGGTCTTGCCGCTGCCGTTGGGCCCGAGCAGACCCAGGCGGTCGCCGACGCCCAGGGTCAGCGAGAGGTCCTTGAACAGGGGCTTGCCGCCGAGCGATTTGGCGATGTCCTTGGCCGCAACAAGCTTCTTGGTCTGGCGGTCGGAGGCGTTGAAGTCGATGCGGGCGCCGGTCGCGTTGGCGGCGGCGTTGCGCGCCTTGAGGTCGGCGAGCTGGTCGATGCGCGCGTGGCTGGCGTCGATGCGTCCCTTGGCCTTGGTGCCGCGACCCTGCGGGCCGCGGGAGAGCCAGGCGAGGTCCTTGCGGACCTGGTTGGCGGTCGTCTGCTGGAGCTTGGCCTGGGCGTCGAGGAACTCCTGCTTGCGGCGGAGGAACTCGGAGTAGTTGCCCTCGGCGACGAAGAGGCCGTCGGGATAGGCGGGGCTGAGCTCGGCGACGCGGGTGGCGACGGACTCGAGGAAGGCGCGGTCGTGGGTGACGAAGACGGAGGCGAAGGGGGTGCCGGCGAAGGAGCCGCGCTTTAGGAGGGACTCGAGCCATTGGATGGCGTCGATGTCCAGGTGGTTGGTGGGCTCGTCGAGGAGGATGAGGTCGGGGCGTCCGGCGCAGGAGGCCAGGGCGCGTGCGATGGAGAGGCGTTTGCGCCAGCCGCCGGAGAGGGTGGCGGGGTCGGCGTGGGTGTGTTTGTCGTCGAAGCCCAGGCGGGAGAGGACCTGGTCGGCGATGATCTCGGCTTCGTGGGCGTCGTGGACGGCTTCGGGGGCGCTGAGGTGGTCGAGGCTGGCGCGGACGACGGCGTCGCGGGCGGTGGCGGCGCCCGGGAAGAGATCCTGCTGGGGCACGTAGACGGCGTGGATGTTGGCGGGGGTGTTGAGGTCGCCCTCGTCGGCGTCGGTCTGGCGGGCGAGGATCTTGAGCAGGGTGGACTTGCCGGCGCCGTTGGGCCCGATGAGGGCGAGGCGGTCGCCGGGCTGGATGGTCAGCGAGACCCCGGTGAAGAGGGGGCGGAGGGCGAAGGACTTGGTCAGGTTTCGGGCGTGGAGGAGCACCCGGGAGCGTATGGCGTTTCGGGCGTTGAGATTACGGACACCCGGCGTTGTACAGCCCGATGTACGCGGCCACATCGAAGAAGTTCAGGGTTCCGAACGGGGCCGCAAGATCGGCCGCGGGGTCGGCGGTGTTGTAGAGGCTGATGTACGCCGAGATGTCGAAGAAGTTGAGCACGCCCGCGGGGGGGGCGAGGTCGGCGGAGCAGGCGGGGGCCGTGGCGTTGATGACCAGGGTGAGGGAGAGGGCCGCGTCGAAGGTGAGGGCGTCGGGCGAGAGGGTCAGGGCGACCGAGGCAGTGTCGGAACCGAGGGTGGGCAGTTCGAGGGGGATCGCGGGCAGGCTCAAGCCGTCGATGGGCACGGTCTGGACGATGGGGTCCGGGCTGGCGGTGACGGTCAGGCGGATGTTTGAGGCGGAAAGGCGTTCGAGCTGGCCGGTGAGGGGCAGGGCGAGCGGGATGGCGTCGAGGTCCGTCTCGACGGGTTCGCCGCCGGGCGGGGCGATCGACACGGTCAGGGCGGCCGACGCGGGAACGACGGCGGTGAAGTCGTAGAGATCGGGCGTGGCGGTGGGGGTGAGCGCGCCCAGCCCGGGGCCGGTCTGGGTGAGTTCGGCCCGGGAGACGCTTGCGAGTTGGCCGAGCGGGAGCGTCAGCGGGATGCCGCCGGGGTAGATGAACGAGGGGTTGACGGTGTGGAAGGAGTCGTAGAGCAGGGTCACGGCCAGATCGGTGGCGCCGGGCGTCCCGTTGATCAGGTCGATGGCCAGGGCGTCGAAGTCGATGGTGGCGGCGTCAAAGTCCGGCAGGACCGTGAGCGTGCCGGCCGGGTGGCTGGCGAAGGCGCCGGTGGAGGTGAAGTCGGCCGAGGCGGGGATGGGCTGGTTGCCGGAGCCGCCGAAGAGGCCCGGGCGGGTCTGGGTGCCGGTGGGGTTGGCCGTGGCGTCGTAGTCCCCGAGCAGGGAGCCGGCGGTGGCTAGGGCGGTTTGGGTGTCCAGGGCAGCATCGCTGGCGTCGGAATCGACCACGCCGTCGAAGGGCTGGGCGGCTGCGAGGGTGCAGGCGAAGAGCAGTGCGGCGGCGGTGGGGATCTTCATTCCTCCAATGTAGTGGGTCCGGCGGGAAAGGGAATGGGCGAGCTCGGAAAAGCGCCTTGAAAAAGCGGCCCGTTCGGGCCGCTTGGGGTGATCATGGGTTGGATGGCGGGGTTTACCGGGCGGCGACATCGAAGCGGTCGAGCATCATGACCTTGTTCCAGGCCTTGACAAAGTCCCTGACCATGCGCTCGTGCCCGTCGTTGGCGGCGTAGACCTCGGCGAGGTTGCGCAGCTGGGAGTTGGATCCGAAGATGAGATCGCAGCGGGTGGCGGTGTACCTGGCCTCGCCGGTTGCGCGGTGCTTGAGGGTGAAGGCCATCTCGGAGTTGTCCTGCGGGACCCACTCGTAGTCCATGCTGCACAGGGTGGTGAAGAAGTCGTTGGTGAGCACGCCGGGGCGATCGGTGAAGACGCCGTGCTTCGAGTGATCGAAGTTCTGATCGAGCACGCGGAGTCCGCCGACGAGGACGGTCCACTCGGGGGCGGTGAGCGTCAGCAGGTCGGCGCGGTCGAGGAAGATGCATTCGGGCGGGACATCGAAACGGATGGCGGTATTGTGGTAGTTGCGGAAGCCGTCGGAGACGGGCTGGAGCCAGTCGAAGCTCTCGACATCGGTCTGATCCTGTGTCGCGTCGACGCGGCCGGGGGTGAAGGGAACGCTGGTCTCCACGCCCGAGTCCTTGGCGGCCTTCTCGACTGCGGCGCAGCCGCCGAGGACGATCAGGTCGGCCAGCGAGACACGCTTGTTTCCGGATTGTGCGCTGTTGAAATCGCTCTGGATCGAACGGAGTTTGTTGATGACCTTGGAGAGTTCCTGCGGGCGGTTGACCGGCCAGCGGTTCTGCGGCTCGAGCGCGATGCGGGCGCCGTTCGCGCCGCCTCGCTTGTCGGAGTCTCGATAGGTCGACGCCGATGCCCACGCGGCGGAGACGAGTTCGGGCACCGAGAGGCCGGAGGCTAGTATCGTCTTCTTCAGCGCGGCGATGTCCGCGTCGTCGATGAGATCGAAGTCACGGTCGGGCAGCGGATCCTGCCAGATCAGATCCTCGGCCGGGATTTCCGGGCCGAGGTAGCGGATCTTGGGCCCCATGTCGCGGTGGGTCAGCTTGAACCATGCGCGGGCGAAGCAATCCGAGAAGTAGTCAAAGTCTGCAAGGAACCGCTCGCAGATCTTGCGGTACTCGGGGTCCACCTTGAGAGCGATGTCGGTGGCGAGCATCATCAGTTCGTTCTGCTGGCCCTCGATGTGTGCGTCGGGGGTCTTGGGTGCGTTGGGGTCCTTGGGCTTGTACTGGATGCCGCCAGCCGGGCTCCGGGTTGGTTCCCAGTCGTACTTGAAGAGGTTTTCGAGATAGGCGTTGTCCCAAGCGATGGGGTTCGGCGTCCACGCTCCCTCGAGGCCGCTGGTCATGGCGTACTTGGCATAGCCGGTTCCCTCGGTGTTCTTCCAGCCCAGACCCATAGCGGAGATCGGGGCGCCCTCGGGTGCGGGGCCGATCTTGTCGCGCGGCACAGCGCCATGGCTTTTCCCGAAGGCGTGCCCGCCCGCGATCAGAGCGACGGTCTCTTCGTCATTCATGGCCATTCGTGCGAAGGTCTCGCGGATATCCTGAACGGACGAGTAGGGATCACCGTCGCGGTTCGGGCCCTCGGGGTGGACATAGATCAGGCCTTGGAAGCTGGCGGCCAGCGGGGCCTCGAGGTCGTAGTTCGCGTCGCCCGGCTTTCCAGTCCAGCGACGGGTGCGGGTGACCATCTCCTCGGTGCCGCCCGGATCGTCCTTGGAACGGGAGAACTCGGCGACAGTTTTGCCGTTCCAGAACTCGCTGCCGAAATAGATACCGCGATCGGGCTCCCAGGTATCGATACGCCCGCCGCCGAACCCGAAGGTCTTGAAGCCCATGGACTCCAACGCGACATTGCCAGTGAGGATCATCAGATCGCCCCAGGACAGAGCGGCGCCGTACTTTTGTTTGATTGGCCACAACAGCCGGCGCGACTTGTCGATGTTGCCGTTGTCGTCCCACGAGTTGGTTGGCGCGAACCGCTGCATGCCGGTGCTGGCGCCGCCGCGACCGTCGGCGATGCGGTAGGTCCCGGCGGCGTGCCATGCCATGCGGACCATCTGCGGCCCGTAATGGCCGTAGTCGGCCGGCCACCAGTCCTGCGAGTCGGTCAGCAGCTTTCGGATGTCCGCCTTGACGGCGTTGAGGTCAAGGCTTTCGAACGCCTTTTTGTAGTCAAAGTCGCCGAGCGGGTTGGCCTCTGCCGGGTTCTGGTGCAGCAGGTCGACGCGGAGCCGGTTGGGCCACCAATCGTCGATCGACGGGCCGGTTCCCATGGCTCCGCCGACACGGCCTCCCCGGAATGGACACTTGGCACCGGACTCCTTCGAGTGGGTCGACATGCTGGTCATTTGCGAGTCTCCGTGGGTTCAGGTTGGTCTGTGGATGTGCTGCGCCGGGGGGTCTCGTGAGACTCGGCAAGCGGGTCCTGCAGCGGCAGGCCTCATTGACATCCGTGCATACGCCGAACGCGTTCGCTCCAGATGGTAGTCACCTGATCACAGGTTCATTGTGTGCCGATCGGCGTGAAAGACCCAGCACGGTGGGCTTGAATCTCTTACGCGAGCGTGTGAACACAAGCGAGAAGCCCGATCGAGCGAGCGACAGCGGAAGTGACGCGAGAATCAGGGGGAGTCGCCACGGCGGTGCAAGGCGAGAAAGCGGGTGACCGGAGTCGAACCGGCGACATTCAGCTTGGGAACGCCCCAGGCTTTGGAACCGAAACGCGTAAGCCACGCTATACCCGAGGGTTCCGGATTGCAAG
>RFGH01000143.1 GCA_003696675.1 Planctomycetota bacterium | reverse complement strand
GGCGGTCACGAACCTCTCGGCCCGGGGGAGGATCCCGCTGGAACCGGGTTTCTTTGATCTTCTCATCGTAGATGAAGCCAGCCAGTGCGACATCGCGTCAGTTCTGCCACTGCTGTATCGGTGCAAGCGGGCGGCGATCATCGGAGATCCGAAACAGCTCCGTCACATCACGCAGATTGCCTCGCGCGTCAACCAGCAGCTGATGCAGGAGCATGACGTGGCGTCGCTGGGTGAGCGATGGAGCTACACAGGCAACTCGCTCTTCGATCTCGCAGCGAGCCTCACGGAGAGCGGCGACGTCATCAGCCTTCGCGACCACCACCGGTCCCGGAATGAGATCATCGAGTTTTCGAACCGGCACTTCTACGAAGGTCGCCTGCGGGTCGCCACGCGGGAGTCGGACCTGCGTGTCCCGGCCGGCGCCCCGGCGGTCCGATGGGTCCACATTGCCGGGAATGTGGTGCGGCCGGCGGGCGGGGGAGCTCTGAACCGACAGGAAGCCCGAGCGGTGGTTCAGGAGCTCGAGCGGCTTCTGGCAGAACAGCGGTACGACGGCACCGTCGGCGTCGTGAGTCCTTTCCGCGCCCAGGCGAACCTGATCCGCGACATGGTGAACCAGAACGATCGCCTGCTCGGAGCGTTGGGGCAGTCGGAGCTGCTGATCGAGACTGTGTATCGGTTCCAGGGCGACGAGCGAGACGTCATGCTCTTCTCTCCAGTTCTCTCTCGTGACACACCGAGGACCGCCGCGGGGTTCCTTCGAGGCAACCCGAATACCTTCAACGTCGCGATCACACGCGCTCGTGCGGCGCTCGTCGTCGTGGGCGACCACCGAGCCTGTGCGACATGCGATGTGGAGCACTTGGCGTCCTTCGCCCGGTATGTCGAGGATTCGGAGCGGAAGCAGTTTGAGCCTCGCATCGATCCGGGTGATCTTGGGCGTGACTACCCACCGGTGTCCAATCCGGAACGCGTGTCCGAATGGGAGCGGCGTCTTTACACAGCGCTCTACGACGCTGGAGTTCGCTGCATGCCGCAGTACTCGGTCGAGAGGTACTCCCTCGACCTGGCGGTTGCCGTAGGCGAACGGCGACTAGACATCGAGGTTGACGGCGAGCGGTACCACCGGTCGTGGAACGGCGAGCTCGCGCTTCGCGACCAGATTCGGAATCGACGACTCATCGAGCTCGGCTGGGACGTGATGCGGTTCTGGGTGTATCAGGTCCGCGATGATCTCCCGAGATGCATCAAGAGAGTTCAACGCTGGGTCGACACAGTCGCCGCGGCCACACCAACGCCCGCAAGAGAGGACGCCGGGTGGCGTGTTGACCTCGTGGAGACCTCGGCGAAGATCGGGATCGAGGATTGAGGTCCAATACTCGGGAGTGGCATGTACGCGAGCGGTGATCAAGTAGTTGAGCACGGGATGATGGGTTCGGTGGGCACTGTCGTGAGTGGCCCGGCCATCCACGGCGGGGAAGCATACTACCGCGTCAATTTCAACGGTCGCATAAAGAACATCCTAGAAGAGGATCTTTCACGGTACACGGGAGAGCAGGATCCGGAATCTCTGCTCCGAGCAGGCCAGTTCGGCGATCAGGTCGCCTTCGCACGACGGCTCACGATGTCGAAGCTGCGGCGCCCCTTACGGGATGCGGTCTACAGCTACAAGGCGTCCCGCACGAAGTTCCATGCATATCAGTTCAAGCCGTTGCTTAAGTTTCTCGCGTCGGAGCGCCGAAGACTGCTCATCGCGGATGAGGTGGGCCTCGGTAAGACGATCGAGGCCGGCTACATCCTCCAGGAAGAGCGGGCTCGCTTCGGGATTCAGCGGGTGCTTGTCGTGTGCCCCGCCGCCCTGCGAATCAAGTGGCAGAACGAACTGTGG
>RFGH01000142.1 GCA_003696675.1 Planctomycetota bacterium | reverse complement strand
TGCCCCCACGCACCCCCCCAGCAGACCAGCCATACCCACAAAAACCGCCCAAATCGCCATCTTCACCGCGTGTCTCCGTGTCTCCGTGTCTCCGTCTCTTCCTACACTCTCCCGCAGGATAACCCAACTCTCCCCGTTCCCGTTCGGAGCCTTCCAAATGACCACCGCCACCGGCGCTGCCGCCATCACCATGACCGACCAAGGCCTCCAGGTCCCCGCCAACCCCATCATCCCCTTCATCGAGGGCGACGGCACCGGCCCCGACATCTGGAACGCCTCCGTCAAGGTCTTCGACGCCGCCGTCGAGAAGGCCTACAACGGCGAACGCAAAATCGCCTGGCACGAAACACTCGCCGGCGAGAAAGCCTTCAACAAAACCGGCAACTGGCTCCCCGAGCAGACCCTCGAGGACTTCCGCACCTACCTCGTCGGCATCAAAGGCCCCCTCACCACCCCCACCGGCGGCGGAATCCGCTCCCTCAATGTCGCCCTCCGCCAGGTCCTCGACCTCTACACCTGCCTCCGCCCCGTACGCTACTTCAACGGCGTCCCCTCCCCCGTCAAAGCCCCCGAACTGACCGACATGGTCATCTTCCGCGAAAACACCGAGGACATCTACGCCGGCGTCGAGTTCGAGGCCGGCACCGATGACTGCGAGGAGTTCCGCAAGCTCTTCAAGAAGCACTTCGAGTCCCGCTACCAGAAGTTCCGCTTCCCCAAGACCTCCGGCTTCGGCATCAAACCCATCAGCCAGAAGGGCACCGAACGCCTCGTCAAGGCCGCCATCGACTACGCCATCGCCAACGGCCGCACCTCCGTCACCCTCGTCCACAAGGGCAACATCATGAAGTACACCGAGGGTGCCTTCATGAAGTGGGGCTACCAGGTCGCCAAGGATCACTACGGCGCCACCGAACTCGACGGCGGCCCCTGGCTCACCATCGATCGCCCCGCCGATGCCCCCAAGATCACCCACATCCCCACCAACAACGGCAAGGCCAAGGCCGACCCCTCCAAGATCGTCATCAAGGACGTCATCGCCGACGCCTTCCTCCAGCAGATCCTGACCCGCCCCGCCGAGTACGACGTCGTCGCCACCATGAACCTCAACGGTGACTACATCTCCGACGCCCTCGCCGCCTGCGTCGGCGGCATCGGCATCGCCCCCGGCGCCAACATCAACTACGACACCGGCCACGCCATCTTCGAAGCCACCCACGGCACCGCCCCCAAGTACGCCGGCAAGGACCAGGTCAACCCCGGCTCGGTCATCCTCTCGGGCGAACTCATGCTCCGCCACCTCGGCTGGCACGAGGCCGCCGACCTCATCATCAAGGGCATCGAGGGCGCCATCGCCGCCAAGACCGTCACCTACGACTTCGAACGCCTCATGCCCGGCAGCACCCTCCGCAAGTGCTCCGAGTTCGGCGACGACATCATCAAGCACATGGGCAATAAAGGGTGAGCGTGTAATGGCTGACGAGAATAAAGCGAACTATCGTGAAATGTCCCCGAGCAAGTACTTCAGGGAATATCGCCGTGCTTTGGGGTTCGCAAACCAGATCGATGCTAAAAACTATCTTGGTGCCAAAGACATCGTTGCACCGGTTGACAAAAAATATCTAAGTCAACTCCTTGCTCGCATACGAGAAATCGTGCAGAGATATTGTCTGGTAGTTCCTGGCAACTTACAGCCTGAAAACATCGAGCTTTTTGTTGCTCGCAAAGTAGATTATCCTATGCAGCAAATACAAGCTCATGGACTTCTCTCTAGGCTCAATAATCAGGGCTCGTCGTTCCGAGCATGTGTTGTTTTCATGGCTTCGTGGCTATGCAACTGCGGAATATTTTCTTCCATCGTTCAAAACAATCTTTGGTGCTAATGAATTTCAATCCATAGGGCAGGATGATTTTTCAAGTGCAGAAACATTTAAGCGAGCTCCCACTGCTGACTACTGTGTTTCAAGGGACGGCCAATCTTTCCGAATCGAGGTTCAGAGCGGGTTCCAATCGATCAGCGATGTAAAGCAGCACAAGGTGATAGAAGCCAAGAGAGTCTTTCGTGAAGAGGGTGTCCCAACGGTTTGCGTACACTTGGACATGTTTAATGGTCAGTGTGCCTTCATTCGTTTAGATACTATCGACGACGCCGATGTCAACTGGGTTACACGGACTCAAATGGAGGGGCAGTATGTCTTTGCTATTGAGCAAAACTACTTCAAGTGGCGTCTTGCAGACGATATTCCGCATCTTGATGAACTAGAGTTGGAACTATGAAAAAGCTAGTCAAGGGCCGCGTAGCCGTGGAACTCTTCTGTGGCGCGGGCGGTTTAGGATTGGGCCTGCACCAGGCGGGGTTTTCCACTCTGCTCGCGAATGACAGTGATGAGAATTGTTGCGCATCATATAAACTCAACTTCCCACACACTAAAGTGATCTGCGGCGATATCCACGATATCGATTTTTGTGAAGTTGCAAAAGGGCTGGGCGTTGATGCCATAGATCTTCTTGCGGGCGGCCCGCCCTGCCAAGGTTTTAGTACTGTGGGATCAAAGAATGAGCAAGACCCCCGCAATAGCCTTTTTTATGAGTACCTTCGCGTAGTGTCACAGTTGAGGCCTAATTATTTATTATTTGAAAATGTTTCCGGATTCAAGAGGCTCTATGAAGGTCGGGCATTTGCCACACTTGTCTCCGAGTTGCAGGAGCTTGGTTACGAGTATGTTTATGCAGTATTGAATGCGTCGGATTTTGGTCTTCCTCAGCATAGGCTCCGTACTATAGTTATAGCGTGGAAGTCTGGGCTTAGTCCTGTTGCTATGCCCGCTCCTACACATGGCTCCGAAGCGGGATTGTTTGGAATGCTGCCCAAGCTGTGTGTCATCGATGCAATTAGCGATTTGCCGCCTCTTTCGGCTGGAGATTCGTGTCAAGAATACATGACGCCGCCTCAAAATACATACCAGATAGAGATGCGAGGTTGCGAAACTATTTTGACTGAGCATTCGTCGGCGAATTACGGTGAAAAAATGCTGGAGATTCTTTCTCTGATCCCTCCGGGAGGATCTGTGGATGACCTCCCCGAGCGGCTGCGGCCCAAAAATTACTTCAAAAATACTTATGCCAGATTGCGACCTAATGAGCCTTCGCCGACGATAACTAGAAATTTTGGTACTCCCTCGTCCTCGCGGTGTATTCACCCATTTCAGAATCGTGCGTTAAGTACTAGAGAAGGCGCTCGTTTGCAGAGTTTTCCTGACTACTATAAATTTGTGGGGGGAAAGGGTTCCAAGAACCTGCAGATCGGGAATGCGGTTCCTCCGATTCTCGGGCGAGTCGTAGGCGAATCGATTATGGCAAGTTTGTCCTCGGACATCTGCACTCCGCCGAACCATTTGCAAGGCAAAAATGACTTGGTCGTCAGCTGATCGCGGGTGTCGTGCGCGATTGAGGCGAGTGTGATCTGGTATGACAATCAGAGCTGCCTCTTTCAGTTCTTCCCCCTCGGTTCTTCCCCCTCGAGCACCCCCTGCACATCCCGCGCCGCCCTCGAATCCCTCCTCCACGAGTCCTTCACCGAGATCGGCGCCAGCGGCCGCCACTGCACCCGCGACGACATCATCCCCATCTTCCTCGCCCAACAATCCCACCCACCGCAGCTCCGTTTGGCTTCACGAGAACAAACCCCCGACGCCTCGCCTTCGCCTAGTGCACCAGATTCCTCTGATCCTCCCCCCCTCCCCGAGTGGGGGGAGGGAAGCGGCACGGCGAAGCCGTGACGGTGGGGCCCACCCCGCCGCGACTCTGTTACGAACTTGCTCTCTTACCCCGGTGACAATCGACCAGCCTCAACTTCACCCCTGCGCGACCTTCGTGTTGAACCTGATGACCGATGGCCGACCCTGATCCCCACCCATCCCCCCCTCCGCATCCTCTGCATTCAACGATTCAAAGCGCACGCTACCCCGGCAACACCGTCGCCGCACCCCATGCCGCCAGCGCCGCCGACACCGCACGCGCCCCGTCCGGCACCCCCCGTGCGTCAGCGATGATCCATCGCTGCCCCGACACGACACACGCCGCCGCGTACGCCCCCAGGTCCAGCCGCGCCCCTTCAGCCCCCACAGGGCAACGCCCCATGCTGTTCGCATCCGTCAGACGCAACGCCCCGGCCCCATGAACCCGAGCCTCGGGCTTCACGCCCGCGATCAGGCACGATGCCGGGTCAACGCCCACCACCAGTGGACCTCTCGGTTCGTTCTCTTCCTCCGGCGTGTGGTCAGCCACGATCGAACCGTGCCTGTCCGCATACGCCGCGATCGCCGCTCGCTCGGACTCTGGCAATGACCGCGGGAGATTCACCGACACCAGCGGACGCGAACGCCCACCGGCCAGCCGCGCCAGCTCCATCGCCAACCCCAGCGTTTGGAACAGCGTCTCCATCGCCCGCTGGCTCTTGTCCGGCTCGACGAAGTGCTCCGCCGGAATCCACAGATCGATCCCGGTCAGTTCCAGCTCGGTCCGACGCAGCATCGCGCCGATATCGCGCCGGGCCGAACGACCCAGGTCCCGGGCCCGCAGGTCCGGCCTCCCGGCGTCCAACGCCACTCCCCGTACCCGCCGGTCCCGCACCCACGCGCACCCCTCGGCCGTGGTCGACTTCCATGGACGCTCGGCCCCCGGCGTCAGCCCGTTCAGCGAGATGGCAACTTCCGGCGCGTGCAGCACGCCCCAATCATATCGCGGATCAGCCCCACGCCCCGACCGTCATACCCCCGCACGCCGGACCCACCACTCAAAGGTGAACGCGTATTCGTGCCGCTCGTCCGCCTCGTGCCGCTCCACCCGCTCGAGCGTCCACAGATGCCCCGGAATCGCCGGGAAGGTCGTGTCGCCGTCGACCGTCGCGTGAACCCGCGTCAGGATGATCCGCGTCGCCACCGGCAACGCCTGCCGATAGATCTCCCCGCCACCGATGATCGAGATCTCCAGCGGAGTATCGGGGTCCACGCCGACCCGCCGGCCCAAATCCTCCCGAGCCGCGTCGATCCCGTCCGCCAGCGACCCGACCACCACCACCCCGTCTTCCCGCGTGCCCGGTTCCATCGACCGCGACACCACGATGTTCGTCCGACCCTTCAACGGCTCGCGGAACAACTCATCGAAAGTCTTCCGCCCCATCACCACCGGGCGTCCCAGCGTCACCCGCTTGAAGTGCTTGAGGTCGTCCGGCAGCCGCCACGGCAGCCCGCCGTCGACGCCGATCACATTGTTTTCGCTCGCCGCGGCCACCAGCGTGATGTCCACCTGACCAAGCCCGTCCGCCATCACACCGCGACCTCGGCCCGGATCGTCGGATGCGGGTCGTAGCCCACCAGCTCGAAGTCCTCAAACTTGAACGCGAACAGATCCTTCACCTCGGGATTGATCCGCATCGTCGGCAACGCCCGCGGCGTGCGGCTGAGCTGTTCGTTCACCTGCGCCAGATGATTCAGGTAGATGTGCGCGTCGCCAAGTGTATGAACGAACTCGCCCGGGCGATACCCGCACACCTGCGCCATCATCATCGTCAGCAACGCATACGACGCGATGTTGAACGGCACGCCAAGGAACAAGTCCGCCGACCGCTGATACAACTGGCAGCTCAGCCAGTCCGGCCCGCCGTCCTCGGCACGACGCACATGGAACTGAAACAGGCAGTGGCACGGCGGCAACGCCATGTCCTCCACCTCGCCCGGATTCCACGCCGTCACGATGTGCCGACGCGAGAACGGATTGCGCTTCAAAGACGAAACCACCTGTGCCACCTGATCAACCGTCCGCCCGTCCCCCGCCGCCCATGATCTCCACTGTTTCCCATACACCGGGCCAAGCTCGCCCGTCTCGGGGTCCGCCCACTCGTCCCAGATCGTCACACCCACCGCGTTGAGGCTCCGGGCGTTCGTATCGCCCCGCAGGAACCACAGCAGCTCGTGGATGATCGAGCGCATGTGCAGCTTCTTGGTCGTCACCGCCGGGAAGCCCGCCCGTTCGCCCGTGGCGATCTCACGCTCACGCGCCCCGGGGAAATCCGGGTGGAGCAGATACCGAGACTGGTGCCCGAAGATCGACAGCGTGCCAACCCCAGTCCGGTCGTCGCACGGCGTTCCCTCTGCCAGCACGCGTCGCAAAATGTCGAGATACTGCTGCATCGCCACGGCATGGTACCCAAACCCGGCCCGTGCATCCGCCGCACGCACCCGATTCACGCTCACCCGTCACGCCCCCGCCCAATTCCGGCCCATTTCCCCAGGTCCCAAGGCATGAAACGCATCGTCCTCGGCCCCACCGCCAACATCGCCAGCCCCCTC
>RFGH01000141.1 GCA_003696675.1 Planctomycetota bacterium | reverse complement strand
CGTTTCGAGTTCAGCCAGAGGAGTTTGAGAAAGCCCATCAATCGGCGGATCCAGGTTTTTTGGCCACCGTGCGACAAATTCGCGAGAATATCCTTCAGTTCCAAACCGCGATTTTGCATCAAGACGTTGAGGTGACGCGAGAGCCTGGCGTCTCCTCGGCAACAGCCTCTCCGTCGACGCCGTCCGCCACCTCCTCGCCGCCATCCCGGGTTTGGGGTAGGCTTGCTCCGCAGCAGCGGATCCGTAGAGACTCTCCGCAGGTAGCAGGACGCGATGTCGAACCTGAAGCGCGACTCGGGCGAGGATCATCCCGAAGCAGCCGCCAAGCATCTCGACGATTCATTGGCTCTGCTCGACCAGCGCCGCTACGACAATGCCGCCTACCTGGCAGGCTACGTCATCGAATGTACGATGAAGACACTGATTCTACTCGAACAAGGGGACTTGCGGGTGCACGACCTCGAGCAGCTCAGCCGGCGCGCCTAGGGGCTGGCGGCGCTGCCGGGCGCCGCGACCGCTCGCCTTGCCGGCGCGCGAACGCCCGGGCACGGGATCTACGACTACGGTGGCACCGGCTGGCATGAAACGCTGCGCTATTACGCGGCTGGCTTCGTCTCCGAACGCACGGCGCGCGATTGGCTGGCCGAGGCCGAACGCGTATATCGGCGCGTCATCATCCCCTTGCGGCTCGACGGGATCCTGGCGTGATGCTCCATTTCGACGAAGCACGACGAGGGGCCATCGGGAGGCTCGGCGACGTTCTTGAGGAGGCACCGCGAGGCGTCAAGGCGGTTCTGATCGACGACTTGTTCGGCAAGCTGCGCGTCGTCCTGTGGGCTGGCAAGAAGGAGAATGCCGATGATCTGAAGAAGAAGCTCGACGGGGAATTGCGAGAAGCGTGCGGCCACTATTGGACCGGCGAGATCTGGCTGGCCACAGGCGGCGGCAGGATCTCTGAAGGCGACCGCAGGCTCTATGAGCAAGCATGGAAAGAAGCCGCTCCGAGGGGCGATGGAAGACTTCGCTTGCTCGACCGGCACCGCAATCGCGGCGGCTGGCTCATGCCCGCCTCGTCGCCGCCGTGGAAGCTTCCTGAGAGCGGATACAGCACGGAAGAGCAGCCGATCGTGGTCTTCTACTCATTCAAAGGAGGAGTGGGACGATCGACCGCGCTCGCTGCGTTCGCCATCCAACGAGCGCGCGCCGGGGAGCGCATCGCGGTCATCGACGCCGACCTCGATGCGCCCGGGCTGGGCCACTTGCTGTCGGCTCCCGAGGTAGGGACGGCGCAGTGGGGAGTGGCCGATTATCT
>RFGH01000140.1 GCA_003696675.1 Planctomycetota bacterium | reverse complement strand
GGGCGGGCTGACCCCACATCCTGCGCCCCCGTTCCCATCATCCCCTTCTCCCTCAGCGTTCTCTGCACCGCTCTGTGGCAAGTCCTTCGTCTGCATCCGCCCGATACGATAACACGGCGTGGAAGGCATCCTCCCCATCCTCATGTTCGTAGGCTTCGCCGCCCTCATCATCACGGGCATCGTCTTCGCCGCCATCCAGGCCCAGAAACGCCGCGAGGCCATGACCGCCCTCGCCAGCGAGCTCGGCCTCACCTTCTCCCCAGGCCGCGACTACGACCACGACGACCAGTTCGCCCACTTCGAGATCTTCCGCCGGGGCCACTCCCGCTCCGCCTTCAACACCCTCACCGGTCGCCTCAGAATCGCCGACCACACCGTCCCGGTCAAGGCCGGCGACTTCACATACCAAGTGACATCCGGCTCCGGCAAGGACCGCAAGACCACCACCTACACCTTCTCCTACTTCATCGCCCACCTCCCCTACGCCAACATCCCCGACCTGCTCATCCGCCCCGAAAACGTCTTCGACAAGATCGCCGGCGTCTTCTCAGACCGCGACATCGACTTCGAGTCCGAGGAGTTCAGTCGCCGCTTCATGGTCGCCAGCCCCGACCGCAAGTTCGCCTACGACATCTGCCACCCCCGCATGATCGAGTTCCTCCTCCAGACCAGCCCCCCGGCCATCGACATCGAGTTCGGGCGGCTCTGCCTCGCCGACGGCTCCCGGCGCTGGCAGCCCGAGCAGTTCCGCTGGGCCGCCGACTTCCTCAACCAGTTCCTCACCCGCTGGCCTGAGCATGTGGTAAAGGATCTGGTTCACCGGTCCTAACATCCCTCGCACCCGACCACCAGCACAGGGGACCCAGCATGGGCGGAGCACTCATCGCACTCATCGTCGTCGGCGGGCTCGTCCTGCTGGTCCTGCTCTGGGGCGTGGTCACCTACAACCGCTTCGTCGGGCTCCGCTCCCACATCCGTGACGCGTGGGCCGGGATCGATGTGGAGTTGAAGCGTCGCTACGACCTGATTCCGAATCTGGTCGAAACGGTCAAGGGCTATGCGGCCCACGAGCGGGAGACGCTGGACGCGGTGATCTCTGCTCGGAACCAGGCGATGGCCAACCACGGGCCGGCGGATGCGCAGGCGAAGGACGAGCAGGTGCTGGTCGGGGCGTTGCGGCAGTTGGCGGTGGTGGTTGAGCAGTATCCGCAGCTGAAGGCGGATTCGGGGTTCAACCAGTTGCAGGCACAGTTGGCGGAGACAGAGGACAGGATTGCGGCCGCGCGGCGGTTTTATAACGGCAATGTCCGGACCTTCAACCAGCTGACGCGGATGGTGCCGAGCAACATCATTGCCAGCTCGTTCGGGTTCTCGCCCGAGCCGTACTTCGAGTTGGAGGATGCGTCGCAGCGGGAGGCGCCGAAGGTGGCGTTTTAGGGAAGGCCATCCCCTCGCTTGCGCTCGAGGCTATTTGTCTGGCGTGAGGGCCCATTCGAGGGCTTTGCGGAGTTCGGTGGGGTTGGGCATCTGGTGGCCCATGCCAGGGACGATGCGGAGTTGGTGGGGGGTGTCGGAGGCCTTGAGGTCGTCGCGGGCTTTGAGGTAGGTCTGTTTCCAGTTGTCGCGGCTGCCGGTGAGCAGGTACATGGGGGCGGTGGCGGCGGGGGTGTCGGTGAGGGCGGGCTCGTAGTGGCCGCAGATGGGGATGACGGCGGGGAGGCGGTCGGCGTGGGTGCGGGCCATGACCAGGGCGATGTTGGCGCCCTGGGAGAAGCCGAGCAGGATGACGCGGTCGGGGTCGGCGTTGTGGTCTTTGACGGCCTTGTCGATCAGGTGAGTGACGAACCACTCAGACTCGTCGCGGTAGGTCCAGGCGAAGCCGGCGTCGGGTCCGTTGCTGACTGGGCGGAGGGCGTCTGGGGCGATGCAGATGGCGCCGAGTTGTTCGCAGGCGGCGCGGAGGGCGTCGAGCATGGGTTGGCCGCGGCCGCCGGTGCCGTGGAGGGCGATCACGACGGCGGGCTTTGTTCCGTCAGCGCCTGATTGTGGAATGAAGGTGGGTGGGTCGTGCTTGAGGGCTTCGGCTTTGAAGGCGTCGAAGCGCTTCCGGGCGTTGGCGCGGATCTGCTCGAGGATGGCTTTGAAGTCGTCGCGGTCGCGGAGGGGGTTGAGATCGGCGTGCTGTTCGAAGGAGTTGATGCCGGTGTAGCCGAGGTCGGCCGCGCGGCGGAGTTGGGCGATGGCGTCGTCGGGCTGGTCGAGCCGGGCGTGCATGCGTCCGGCGTTGAAGGCCCAGGTGGCGGAGTCGGGGTAGCGCTCGGTGATGGCGAGGGCGGCTTCGAGGGCGCGGTCGTATTGCTGGTTGGCCTCGGCTCGGTCGAAGCGGTCGACGAGTTGGCGATCGGTTTGTGCTGGTGCGTGGGTGCAGGCGAGGAAAAGGACGAGGAGGGTGGCGAGGCGGTGCATGGCGCGGCTCCTGGGCGTGGTAGAGGTGTACGGCCAGGGGGCAACGCGGTTCCGGCGTGGGTGGTGAGGGACTCGATGAGGTCGAGGGTG
>RFGH01000139.1 GCA_003696675.1 Planctomycetota bacterium | reverse complement strand
GAGGAGGGGACTGGGGATTAGGGGGAGGAGCGCCCTTCGGGCGGGCTGCTGCTGGTGGCGTGTGGCTGGTGGCTGTTTCCCCCGTATCTGGTGGATAAGTTCTCGGACGGAGCATGGTTTGCGGGCCGGTTTTCCCCGGTACAGGGGGTTCTGGCGCGTGTGTTGTTTGATTCGCGCGAAGTCTGTGGGACAATCCGCCCCAAGGATTCCGAAGAATCTGGGTCGGCACGGCTGTCGGCCCTTTTGGGAAGGAGGCCCCCTCTTGACCACCATGCAGACCCACCGGGTGTGGCAGGACACGATGCGGCGGCGGGACGAGGCGAGGACGCTTCTGGACGCGCTGCTCCATGCCAAGCGGGTTTCGGAACAGAACCTGGCGCAGATCAACCGGGCGGACCTGGTCAAGCAGGTCACCGGGCGGAGTTCGATGGAGAACGCCATCGAATCGACCCGGCGGCTGATCGAGTCGTTCGACAGGGTGCTGGTCGACCTGAAGGACACGCTGACCGACGAGGACCTGGCCGAGCTGGAGAGCGTGGCCGACGAGGTCGAGGCCGGGGTCGCGTAGGACGCGGATCACACGAATGAACAAGGAACGCTGCTCGTGGGTGGGCGGCGTTTGTTGTTTTTGTGGCGCAACGAAAAACGCCCGGGGTGACCCGGGCGTTCGGGGATGGGCTGATCGGTCGGATCAGGGATTGGAGATCGCGTCGATCAGGATGGCGAGGTCCTGCGAGTCGTGCGTGTTGTCGGCGTTGTAGTCCTGGGGTTCGGCCATCCAAGCGACCACGTCGGTGGATTCGACCGAGCCGTTGAGGTTCACGTCGTAGGTCTCGGTGTGGAACCAGTAGTTCTCCTCGCACTGCGGATAGTCATGCGGTGTCACATAGACGACGTCCGGGCTGCCGGTGACGTCGCAGGCCAGCCAGTTGCCGGTGCCCTCGCTCTGGCGGACGGGGATGACGCGGTAGAAGCGTCCGGCGACGAAGTTACCGGTGATGGTCAGGGTGCGTTTGTCGAGAGCGGTCGTTCCGGAGCCGGCGTCGATGGTGAAGCTGCTGGTCACATCGTTCCAGGTGACGCTCGCGCACGATGACTGCGGGTCGCAAGGGTTGGTGCAGACCGGCAGGAAGTCGCGACGGCTCTCGATGCGGACGGGCGCCGCGGCGGAGGCCGAGTTGCCCTGCTTGATGGGGCCGTACTAGCGGATTTCGACGGTGCCGTTCAGGGCGGAGGTATCGATGGTGTCGCCGAATGCGGGGAAGGATTCGAGCTGGTGGTAGTCGAAGGGGACCAGTCCGGCGGCGCCGCCGTCGGCGAGGAAGCTGTGCTCGTAGCGGGGGATCGTGGTATCGGCACTGGACGAGGCGGGGTCAAGGTCGACCGGGCTGGAGGTGTCCACACGGACGATGGCTCCGTTCTCTCACAGACCACTGTTCGCACCCACGACAATGATCTGGCCTTTCAGCCCGTCGGCGGGGTCGATCGAGATCGCCGGGGGAATGGGCAGCGAGTGCGTGGTGTAATAGTCCGGGTCCCGGAGGGTTTCACCGATGGTGATCCTCGAGGTCTCCGTCAGTTCGCCACCGATGTAGATCGGCTCGTTCACCCATTTGGTGATGTTCATGGTCCCGTCAAACTTGCCCGCGATGCTGACGCTGTCAGGTGTATTCGGGAAGTGCGAGGCATCGGCCACGAGGCGGTGGGTATAGATGCTTCCGTTGAAAGAGCCGCCGGAGGTGAGCCCGGTGGCGATCAGGCTGCGGATGTACCCGGTTCCGGCGGCCGCGTCCGCGGGTTCTCCGCAAGTAATGTTTGCGTAGAAAGCGTCGGCTTGTAAAAAATCAATGTAGGTCCACTGGCTTGAGTCGCGCTGCACATTGATCGGCACCAGGTTTCCAGGGGAACCAACCACGCCGTCAATTGTCAGCGACTCGATCCAGCCGTCTGCAACGCTGATTTCATTATCTACATCCCCATAAATGTGCATGTTGGTGATGTAGTTGATTACAGGGCCGTCGATAAGATTGATTCTGCCGACATCACCGTACACTTGTGCCGACGCAATGGCAGACGCCTGGAGGCGATCATAAATGCCATTGCATTTGAGGCTCTGGATGACGAGCTTGCCGCCGCCCGACATTATGAGTGTGTCCTTGAATGCCGGCGCGTTCGCGGTATCTAGGCCCTCGATAGTAACCTCGACACTTGACAGGATTGAAGATAGATAAAAATCGATCTGCCGCGGCCGTTCGTAGCTCGGAATTCTGATCACGATCTGGGTAACCTCTTGATTTGGAGTCACATTCAGATCGTATTGATAGTTGTTTGGCCCGGATGTGATGGCTGTGTCAACGCAGTAGTTTCCGTCTGCGCCATAGAAGTCAACGTCGACGTCGTACGAGTTGTTGGCGCGTTGGGCGCTCGCGACGCCAGAAGAAATGGCCAAGGCCAGGCCGATCAGAATTTCTTTCACGTTCATCGTCTCCTTGCGGTGGTAAAACAAAGGCCTACTGCCAATATAAGGCCGGCACCTGGGACTGGGGCGGTTGTAGCTAGCCGGAAGCCGTACAGCCAGCTGTCCGGGCCAACATCCCATCCGACCGAGTACAGCCGATCCGAGTTTGTTGCGAACGGAATCGGATCTCGGTCCGAGCCCGCGACCCGAATGTATCCGGGGAAGTCCGTCGCGTCCGCTTCGAGCATCTCGGTCACGCCCCCAGAGCCATCGAGCAGGCCCCAGTAGCTCGCCGCATCGGGATACGAGCCGACATCGACCGGGAAATAGGCCTTCGGATCGTTGATCGGGATCATCCCGGCGCTGGTCTGGGCCCCCGGCTCGCCCGGGGCCCCGGGAATCGGCGGGTCATTCGACATGTGGGGATAGAGCCAGTACCCGCCCTCGCCGTCCTTGGTGGGGTCCCAGTACATGCCCTTGATCCACTCGTCGAGGTTGGGGATCCAGAAGCGGGCGCCCTCCGAGTGGGTGAGCTGGTCGATCGGCTGTCCGTCGGGCCCGACCTGGCCGAAGGTGGAGATGTCGTACGCGCCCGACTCGAAGGCCCAGGCCTCGTTCACCTGCCCGTTGTGCAGCCAGTTGCAGAAGCGGGCCGCGGTGTAGAAGGACATGGTGGTACCGGTGTTCTCCCAGCCGGAGGCGGCATACAACTCGCCAGTGCCATTGCTGGCCCCGATCCGGTGCCCGAACCACTCTCGTCGGTTGCGTACGCCATCGTCCCACGAATCGACAAACGGCTCGATGGCTTGGAGGAACGCGAGGTGCTGGGAGACGGTGACCTCGGTGCGGCTCAGGCGGTAGGTGTACGCGACCGAGCCGCGTCCCTCGTTCGCGAACGCCTCGTCGTACGTCGCCCCCCGGTTGCCCGGGTCGCCGATGGTGACCCAGTCGAAGCCGAGGTCATCGGCGTGGGCGGGACAGGCGATGGCGGCGAGGATCGCGCCGGTGCAGGCCACGGATCGGATTCGTGTCATGTGCAATCTCCCGACGCATGGTATCGGGACGTCGGGGCGGGTTGGGGCAGGATTTGGGGAGGCATGCGGAAGGGAGTGGCGATGAAAAACAACGGAGGACGGGCCCTCCGTTGTGTATTGGCGTGGTTGGTTGTCGAATGTCCGCGCGGGCTGAAGCCCGCGGCTCGTTGGGGGCGTGGCGGGCTCAGAGCTTGAGGTCGCCGAGGCCCAGGCCCAGGCCGCCGGCGTCGCCGAGGCCGCCGGAGCCCTTGGATTTTTTGCCGTCCTGCTTCTCGCGGAGTTTGGCCTGCTCGCGCATGCGGCGGAGTTGGGGGGTTTCCTTGAGGATCTCGGAGGGATCGCGGTCGTCGCGATCGCCACGCCCGCGTCCGCCCTTGCCTCGTCCGCCGCCGCCGCCGCCCGCGGAGGCCGGTGCCTCCTTGGTCTGCTTGATGGACAGGGAGATCTTGCGGGTGTCGGGGTCGATCTTGAGGACCTTGACCTGGACGACCTCGCCCTTCTGGACGGCGTCCTCGGTCTTGGCGATGCGCTTGTAGTCGAGTTCGGAGATGTGGACGAGGCCCTCGACGCCGGGGGCGACCTCGACGAAGGCGCCGAACTCGGCGGTGTTGGTGACCTTGCCGGTGAGGATAGCGCCCTCGACGACCTCGTCCTTGACGGCCGCGAAGGGGTCGGCCTGGAGCTGCTTCATGCCCAGGCTGATGCGGTTGTTGTCCCAGTCGAGTTTGAGGATCTGGACGGTGACCTTCTGGCCCTCGCTGACGAACTTGGCAACGCCCTTGGCGCCGTGGTGGACGCGGTCGTGGGTGAGGTCGTTGATGTGGACGAGCCCGTCGACGCCGCCGATGTCGACGAAGGCGCCGAAATCGACGATGCGGCGGACGACGCCCTCGACGGTGTCGCCTTCCTTGAGGGCTTGGCGCAGGGACTCGGCGGCCTTGGCGCGTTCGGCGGCGATGACCTCGCGGCGCGAGAGGACGATGTTGCCTCCGCCGCGGCGGTCGAGCTTCTGGACTTGGCAGACGAGTTTCTCGCCGACGAAGACGGAGAGGTCGGGGACGCGGTTGATGTCGACCTGGGATGCGGGCATGAAGGCGCGGTGGTTGGCGACTTCGAGTTCGAGGCCGCCCTTGTTGACGCCGGTAACGCGTGCCTCGACGGTCTGGCCGACTTCGAGCATTTCCCATTCGGCTTTCTGGACCGCGCCGGGGAGGGCGCAGATGAACAGGGACTCGGTGGGCTCGTAGCGTTGGACAACGACTTCGAGCTGTGAGCCGACGACGGGCTTCTCCTGGCCTTCCTTCCACTGGGTCATCTCGACGACGCCGAGTTCCTTGGGGCCGAACTCGACGAAGACATCGGAGCCGACGGAGACGACGGTGCCGGTGCGGTGTTCGCGTCCGCCTCGGACCTCGCGGGGGCCTCGGATGGGCTTCTTGGGGGCGGCTGCGCCGGTGTGGGAGAGGTCGTCCATGGCGGCCTCGATCTCGGCGAGGGTCTCGGCGTCGAGGGTGGTCGATGCGTGGGAGCGGCTCGCGGGCTGGATCGGGGGCTGCTCCGCGTTGGCGGGGGCGGCGTCGTTGGGGGTGGTGTTGGGG
>RFGH01000138.1 GCA_003696675.1 Planctomycetota bacterium | reverse complement strand
CGGGCCCGAGTCCGGCGTCACCAAAAGCGACGCGCAAGCCAAGGTCCCCGCGAAGACGCGGAGCGGCTGGGGCGGGAGTTGGGAGTGGCGGAGGCTCGGGCGGAGGAGTCCGGGCGGCGGGTTCTGGAGTTGAGCGAGGTGCGGGCATCCCTGGAGGCCAGGCTGGACGCGGCCGAGAAGCGGCACCAGGAGCTCATCGCGGACGAGAAGCGGATGCGCGAGCAGTTCGAGGCGCTCAGCAGCCGGACCATCCGGGAGAGCCAAGAGACGCTGGGCAAGATCCTCAGCGAGCGGCTGAAGGCGGCGGATGAGAAAGCGCAGGCGGAGCACGAGCAGCGGAAAGCCGCCGTCGAGGCGATGGTCAAGCCGATCGGGGAGACGCTGGCGAAGACCACCGAGCGGCTGACGCAGTTGGATGAGCGATTGAAAGCGTCGGGCGAGTCGGCGGAGCAGTTGCGCGATCAGACGGCGCGGCTGGCACGGGCGCTGTCACGCCCGGAGGTGCGGGGCAAGTACGGCGAGATCCAGTTGCGTCGCGTGGCGGAGCTGGCGGGGATGACGAGCTACTGCGACTTCATCGAGCAGGCGAGCACTTCGGACCTGGACGGGAATGTGCTGCGACCCGACATGGTGGTGACGCTGCCGAACAATCGGATGATCGCCGTGGACGCGAAGGCGAACATCGACGCGTACATGGCGGCGGTGAACGCGGCGGACGACGAGGAACGCGAGGCGCATCTGGACCGGTTCGCCCGGCACATCGCGGACCAGGCGAAGAAGCTGGGGGACAAGAAGTACTGGGCGGCGTTCGACGGGTCGCCGGAGTTCGTGGTGATGTTCATCCCGGGGGATCAGTTCATCGACGCGGCGCTGGCGCGGCGGCCGGACCTGATCGAGCGGGCGGCGATCGACAATGTGATCCTGGCGAGCCCGAGCACGCTGATCGGCTTGCTGCGGGCGGTGGCCGTGGGATGGCGGGAGCACCGGCTGGCGGAAGAGGCGCAGGAGTTGTTGGCGCTGGGCAAGGAGCTGCACAAGCGAGCTGCGAAAGTGCTGGAGCACTCCTCCGAACTTGGAGATTCGATCCGGCAGAGTGTGGAGCGGTACAACCGGCTGGTTGGATCACTTGATTCACGCCTAGTGCCGACGCTCAAGCGGTTCGAGGCGGCGGGCGCGGGGAGCGGGAAGGAGCTGACGGAGGCGAAGCCGGTGGTGGTGGAACCGCGGGGGCTTTTGGCGGGGGAGGGGGAGTAAGTGGGGAGGTGCCGTGCGAGGCGGATGGGCGTTCGGCTCGCGTGGGCGGTTCTTTTGTCGCTTGTGATCGTGGGGGCGATGGCGGGGTATCACCACTCGCGGGGAGCGCTCGTTCGCTCGTGGACCGTCTGGTACTTCTACGTCGACCCATGGCTCGAATCACATGAGTACGAGCTGCGACGGTACCGATCATTTCAGTCTGACCGCTTTGCACTTTCGAAAGGACTCTCGGTCGCTCTGTCCGGGCGATTCAGGATCACCGACGGCGAGTTACCCGCGTGGGTGCGAACCGCGGTCGAAGCTGGCGAAGACGGGTACTCCCGCGTTTACCTCGGTCGGCCGCTTGCGTTCGCTCGGTATGAGAGCACACAGCGCAGATGGCTCGGGCTTGTTCCGTCGACGACGCGTCTTGAGTTCCCGGGGTTTCTTGTTCTGGTGGGGCTGGTGTATGGCGGGCTTTGGGCCCTTGGGCGGCTGAAGCGAATCCCGGACTGGCTGCGGAGCCGGCGTCTGCGGCGGCGTGGTTTGTGCGGAAGGTGCGGGTATGACCTGGCGGGGCTTGCGGGTGGGGTGTGTCCGGAGTGTGGGGAGACACGGTGCGGATAGAAATCGACGCAACCGTGACCGGGTGCTGACGCACCTCGGCTTTGCTTTGTTGGGGAAGGGGGAGTCCGCGAGCTTACGCTCGCGGCTGGGTTTTGGGGTTGGCGGGCGGCGGTGGGTGTGGTAGGGTGGTGGCCGCACGGGAGGTTTTGAGATGATGTATCGTGTTGCGTTTGGGATGGTGCTGGCAGTTGGATCGGCGGCGATGGCGGGGCCGATCTATGACGTATCGGGGCTGGAGTCGATCGACGGCGACGGGTCGGCGCTCAACGACTTCATCGATGTGCCGATCTTCGGGCACATCCATGGCGTGGGGTGGTTTCTGAATGTCGAGACCTACGGCGGGTCGTGGCTGTCGGAGATCAATGTGCGATTCACGGTGGCCGACGGGACGACGATGGTGCTGCGGCCGTTTGAGGGGATGGACTTTTCCGGCTCGATGGTGCTCGACAGCGGGGGCACCATCGACACGCTGGGCGGGCCGCCGTTCACGGATCTGATCCCCAGCGGGGATTTCCTGATGCGGATCGAGTTGTTCGAGTCGTTCGTGAATGCGCCGGGGCAGGTGGAGGCGCGGTTCCTGGCGGGATCGCACATGTACTTTGATCAGTGGGTGCCGACGCCGGGGGTTGGAGCGGTGTTGGGTGTCGCGCTCGTGCTGGGCGGGAAGCGTCGGCGTTGACCGCGGGCTCCGCCCGGGCTGCGTGGGCATTCAAGCGGCGGCGGGGTTGCTCTCGGTCGTGGGAGCGCTCGTGTTGCGGACCACGCCGAAGCGCTTGGCGATCTCCACGGTGCGGTGCTTGAAGATGTCAACGACATCACGCTGAACGAAAAGCGTGTTGATGATGGGCGCCAGCGGTCCGCCGAGGGGGCGGTACTCGACGCGGTCGGTGCACAGAGTGCCGCCGTCCGGGGTCGGCTCGAAGGTGTGGGTGTGGTGCCAGCGTTCGTAGGGGCCCTTGAGCTGCTGGTCGACAAAGCGATGCGGGGGGTCCCAAACGCTGATCTCGGTGCGCCAGCGGATGGGCAGGCCGCGGACGCGGAGCTTGTAGTCGATCAGGGCGCCCGGCTTCATGGGGATGGGACGCGGGGTGAGGACCTCGAAGTTCAGGTAGTTCGGGGTGATCTCCTGGAGGTTGTAGGCGTCTGCGAAGAAGGGGTAGAGATCGTCGATGGGGGTGGGCACGGTCTGGCGGCACTCGAGGAGCCAATACCGACCCTTGCGGCGGATGGTGATGGAGGCGTCGAGGTCTTCGAACTGGAGAGGGG
>RFGH01000137.1 GCA_003696675.1 Planctomycetota bacterium | reverse complement strand
GTCTCCGCGGGCATCCATCTGCGCAAGATCCCGATCTATCCGGAGGGCAACCGGCAGGTGTCTTCGTTGCCCGCGGAGACGCCGAGCTGGCAACGCATCGGCTCGGACCGGATCGAGCCGGCCGAGATCGTCGAGACCCTGGGCACCGAGAACTATGTGACCCGCTACTACATCCGCAAGGACACGGCGGCGACGGAACGCCCGGTCATCATCGAGCTGCACGCGGCGTACTACACGGGGATGATTGACACGGTGCCGCACATTCCCGAGCGGTGCTTCGTGGGCGGCGGACTGCAGCAATCCAAGGCGTCCAAGACGATTCCGGTGCCTATGGCCGGGGCGAGTTGGTTGCCGGATACCACGGTCGAGCCCGAGTATGCCGGCGCGGATGGGGTGATCTACACGGTGCGTCTGGCGAACAACCCGGCGTACACCGACGCACCCGGGCGGCGTGTGCGGCTGCCGCGCGGCATCGGGCCGGACAGCCCGCTGCGGATGCGGTGCTCGGAGTTCCTGGTGCCGGGGGGCGGGGCGTACTACGCGGGGTATTTCTTCGTGGCCAACGGGGGGACGGTGGCGAGCGCGAACGGGGTTCGTGAGCTGGCGTTCGATCTCTCGGACGACTATGCGTACTACCTCAAGGTGCAGGTCAACTCGGCGACGGTGGGCTCGATGGAAGAACTGGCCGAGCAGGCCGGGTCCCTGCTGGACGAGCTGATTGGGGAGATCATGCGTTGCGTGCCGGACTGGGTGGAGGTCGAGCGGGGCAACTATCCGCCCCGCGCAGCCGGTGATCCGGGCGACAGCGGGCGAGGATGAGCGAACAATGACGGCCCCCGACGGCGGGAGGCGTGCCTGAAGGAGCGGCGATGGCTGGCAAGGTGAATACGCGGTTCGTGGTGCTTCTGAGCGTGGCGATTGTCGCGGTGGGCGGTCTGTTGACGCTCGGCGCGGTGATGTTCGTGTTCAAGAGCGGCGAGGACCATATCCGGGCCGGCGACGCGGCGATGGCGGCCGGGGAGTATCCCAAGGCCCGCATCCTGTACGGCAAGGCGGTCAACAAGGACCCGACGCGTGTTGACTGGCTGGAGAAGTGGCTCAGCGCGCTCGAGTCGTGGACGCCCGACACCGAGACGGCATATCGAGACGCGTTTCAGAACGACTACCTAGGCGCGATGAAGCAGATCGCGTCGGTGCAACGGACCGATGTCGATGCGCACGAGCGGTTCATCTCGACGCTTTACAGGCTAATCGGGCGATCTCGCAAGCTCGCCGATGATGTTGCGGATGAGGTGACGAATGTCGCGGGCTTCTATGACCGCGACCCGAACGCGGACCCCAAATGGAAGCGGCTGCTGCGTTACCGCGGGCTGGCCCGCGAGCAGGTGCTGCGCAACGGCAGCGTGCTGCGCGACGATCAGGTGGCGTTGATCGGCGAGGACCTGCGGGCCGCACTGGAAGTCGATCCCAGCGACGGCGAGGCCATGCAGGCCCTGATGCGCTGGATGGTGACCTCGGCGAAGCGCGGTCCGGAGGCCGACCGTGCCGAACGGGAGCGTGCCGCCCGCGAAGAGGCGATCAGGCTGGGCGAAGCGTTTCTCGCCGAGCATCCCGACGACCTGCGTGTGTCGTCGATGCTGCTCGGATTGAAAATCGACTCGGCCCGTCTTGAGGTCGAAGGGCGTGGCTTGAAGGGTCAGGCCCGCATCGCGGCCCTCATCGAATCCAATCAGCGTTTCGCCGACGAGTTCGCGGGCGTCATTGACGACCTCCGCAAGGCGAAAGCGGAAGATCTGAACGCCGATATTGTCGTGCGGGTGATGACGCTCGAGCGGCTGACGAGCCCGGTCCCCTCGGCGGAACGCACGATAGCGGTGCTGAATGAGAAGATCGCGGCGAATCCGTCCAACGCCGGGCTGGCGATGCTCGGTGCCCAGATGGCCCGAGAGGTCGGTGACCGCGAAGACGCACGCGCTCGTTTCGCGTCGCTCGAAGAACTCCCGATGATCCCGCTGTCACTGGAAGGTCTTCAGCGGTTTGATTACATGCGTGCCGCCTGGAAGTTCGGAGCCATACTGGCGCTCGAGGAAGCGGTCAAACTGGAAGCAGGCTCCGAACGCGACGCGATCATGGCCGATGCCAAACGCCTCCGTGATAAATATGTGTCGCAAACCCCGGAAGATGACCCGGACATCGCATTCATCGACGGTCGGCTGGCCGAGGCGGCTGGAAACGATTCGGAGGCTCTGCGTCTGTACAAGCGATTCAACTCCTTGGCCGAGCAGAGCGGCAGCATATTCCGGGCGGAAGGGCTCTGGTCCGAAGCGCGGCTCTCCGCGGCGCAGGGGCAGATCGGCACGGCGCGCGAGGCACTCAACACGCTGATCGCGGCGGAGCCGGACAACATCATCGGGCTCGTGACGCTCGCCCAGATCGAGGCCCAGCTGAAGGAGAACCGCCGGGCTTCCGAGCTGTTCCGGCGTGCTCTCGAGATCAATCCCGAGGACCCGAGGGCCCTCGAGGGCCTGGCTCGCATCGAGGCCATGACCAATCCGGACTCGATCGACGACCCCGTGCTGGCCACCTTGATCAAGTCCCGCAACCTGCGCACGGGCGCGAACGGCAGCCCGCCCGATCAGGTCGCGGCGGTCCGGCTGCTGCAGGAGAATCTGCCTTCGCTCAACCATGACCCCCGCGTGGCGTATGAGCTGATCGCGTTGCTGGTCGAGCAGGGCGACCTGGATACCGCACGCCGCATCGGCGCGGAGGCCCTTTCACGCAACCCCGACAGCGCGTCGCTGGCACAGCTCAACGACGCGTTGAAAGGATCCAACACCGCCGAGGTGCTCGCCCGGGCCATCATGGCCGGGGACGACCCCGAAGATACCAAACTCAAGAACCTGGCGGGCGTGTATCTCAATCGCGGGATGTTCAAAGAACTGACCGAGACCATGACCCGGCTCGAGGAGATCGCGCCGAACGACCCCGAGGTCGTTGACCTCGCGTTCGTGGTGGCGCTGAACCAGGGCAACATCGCCAAGGCCGAGCAGCTCGCCAACAAGGGGGTCGAGGGCAACCTGGATCGTCTTCGTGGTGCGACCTATCGGGCGCGTCTGGCCGCTGCCAAGGGCAACACGGCCGAGGCGGTCAGCGTGATGCAGCAGGCCGTGCAGCTGGGCACCGCCGACGCCGCTTCCTATCGCCTGCTGGGCATGATGCTGCGTCAGGCGAACCGGATTGACGAGGCCAAGGCAGCGTTCGAGCGTTCGCTGGCGATGCGCCCCGATGACCTGCAGACCACCACGGAACTGGTCTCCACGCTCGCCTCGGCGCAGCGGTACACCGAGGCGCTCGATGTCGCGCGCCGGCAGCAGCGCTTCGGGATCAACAGCCCGCGTTTCAACGAGATGTGGCTGTCGCTCGAATCGGTCGCCGGCGGTCCCGAGGGGCGGGCGTTGGCGATCGCCCAGCGCGAGCAGATGCTCCGGGCCAATCCCTCGGACAATCTGAATCGCGCTTCCCTCGCACGCCTCTACATGCAGAACAAGCAGTGGAGCGACGCGAAGACCCTGATCGACTCCCTCATCGCCGCGGATGATTCGCTGGCCAATGTCGAGCTGCTCGCGCAGTGGTTCGCGGACCAAGGCCGCGTGGGGGGCCAAGACGGCTTGGTGCTCGCCGACCAGGCATACATGCAGTATGTCGAGCGGCGTGGCGCCGCTGTCACTTCCGAGCCGTTCATATCGCTGGCCCGGTTCATGATCAACCGCGGGCGTCCGGATCTGGCGGTCCGCGCGGTGGATCAGGCGGTCGCGCTCGAAGACAAAGCGACCATGGAAGGATCCAAGCTCAAGGGCGATCTGCTGATGGGTCTCGGTCAGCCCGAGGGCGCCGCCACCGCCTACAAGGCGGTCGTGGATGCCGGGGCCGACGATGATCAGGGGTCATACCGCCAGCGGCTCGCGGAGATGTACCTCCGCGCCGGGCGCTATGAGGAGGCGAAAGCCCAGATGGATCTGCTGCCCGCCAGCGCGTCGGACAAACTGACGACCATTCTCCAGCGGGCGGATATCGCCGGCGGCATGGATGACACCGCAGAGCAGCGGCGCCTGCTCAATGACGCGGTGGCCAAGTATCCAAACGAACCGCTCGTCTACATCAAGCGCGCTCAGTCGATGCTCGACGAGCCCGCGATGCTACCCGACCTGCTTTCCGACATCGAAGCAGCTCTGCGTCTGCGTCCCAACGACCCCCGAGCCCTGCGCGTGCGGGCCGCGGCCTACTTCAACGCCGACCGGCGGAACGAGGGCATCGCCGATCTTCGCGCCGCGCTTCGGGCCGATCCCACCCTCGACGATGCGCTGTTCGGCGTCATGAACGAGCTGCTCAACAGCGACCGCGTCGGCGAGGCCATGGATGTTGCCCGCCAGGTGCTCGATGCCCGTCCGAACGACGCCCCGCTGATGTTCCAACTCGGCAAGCTGTTCGAGTCGCGTGAGGACTGGGCGCGGGCGGCCGAGATGTTCGGCAGGGCCTGGCGGACCCGCAAAAGTCCCACCGACGGCGCGATGTTCATCGACACATCACTCCGTATGACCCCCCCCGATGTCGCCGCTGCCAACGATGTCATCAACGAACTGGCCTCGATGGTCCAGGGCGGCATCGAGAAGAACGCGGGCCTACTGGCGGCCCAGTCACTGGTGCTGCGGGCCCGTGGGCGCGAGGACTTTGCCGTCCAGCAGATGACCAAGGCGTTCGACCTGTCGGTCGCTGATGAGAACATGCTGCAGACCTGGCTGCAGAACTCGATCCGCTTCCACAACGGCGTTCCACCGGAGACCGAACTGAACTACTACCGCTCGCTCCGCGCCCGCTACCCCGACCCCAAAGTCCGGACCTGGCTGGACCTGTTCCTCGCCCAGCGAGAGCTCACGCTCGATGTCGGTGAGGACGAGGCTATCTCCACGCTCGAACGGATCAGCGCCGATGGTTCGGCCCCCATCACCGCACGGGTGATCGCCTTCCGCGCACTCGGCAACGAGTATTACGAGCGGGAGCAGTTCGAGAAAGCGGTCGAGGCCTGGCGTGCGGGTCTCGCGGCCGCCCCCGATAACTGGGAACTGAACAACAACATCGCCTATACCCTGTCGGCCAAGCTCGGACGACACGAGGAAGGGCTGGAACTCGCCGAGCGGGCCGTCTCAAACGACCCCGCCCGCAGCGAGCCGTACGACACCCTAGCCGGCATCTACATCGCGCTGGGCCGGCTCGACGAGGCCGAGCAGATGGTCCAGATCGGCGAGCAACGGGCCCGCAGCTACGCCGCCCGCGTGACCATGACCGTCACCCGGGCCAAGTTGGCCGAAGCCCGCGGAGATAAGGAAAAAGCCCGGTCAATCCTCCGGAGTGCCCGGGCGCTGTTGCGTGCGGTGGCGGTGCGTGAGCCGCTGCTGGAGAAAGAGATCGAAGAGGCGGAGGCCCGGATTGGCTCAGACGGCTGAGCGGTCGTGCCGAGATAGCACTGTGCGAGCGAGCCGGCATCGCGGACGCGAGTCCGAGAACCCGGCACCAGATGGAGCGTTGTGATGACCCCGAGCGGAAGCCCTCCCCGACCCACGCCGCAGCCGCCCCGACCGGGCGGGAGCGGTCCCGCCGCCTCCGGCGTGACCCTCGACCCGGTCAAACTGTTCATCAAGTACAAGTGGCTGTTTGGCGGCGCAGCAGTTCTGGGCTGCGTGCTCGGCGCGATCTCTCACTTCGTGCTGCTCTACACCTATCCCACCTTCACTTCGGAGGTGGTGCTGCAGTGCAAACCGCCGCAGGCGGAACTCAAGACTACCGCGCCCACGACGGTCGACGCCGAGGAAATCGAGCGGTTCATGGGCACGCAGGTCAGCCTGATCAAGTCCGATCTGATCCTGCCACGGGTGATCAACGATCCCCGCCTGCTGTCCGAGGCTCCGAACTGGAGCAAGAAGTACATGGTCGGCGGGCGGCTGGATGTTGTCAGTGCCACCGAGGACATCGAGAAGATCGTTTCTTCTTCAATGATCCCGAACACCTATCTGATCCGCATGGCGGTCAAGACGCGGAACAAGGAGGACGCCGCCGGGCTCGTCCGGCTCGTGAAGGAAAAATATCTCGAGTATGTCCGCTCCACGAACAATGTGGACATCATCGCCCGCAAGGACGCCCTCCGCAAGTCGATCGACAACGCCAACCTCACCCTCGCCGACCTGAACACACGCCGCGCACGCATGGTGCGTGACGAAGGTATCGACACCATCCAGGAGGGCCGCTCTCAGGCCGCCGAGACCCTGCGCCTGGTGAACTACGAGCTGGTCAAAGTCCAGCAAGGCATCGAAGCGACCCAGGTCCAGCTCGACCGGGACGAAGCACAGCTCCAGCTCAACACCGGCATCCAGTACGACAACACGCTCCGTCTCGCGGTCGACAGCGCGCCCGAGATGCAGCAGCTCAAGACCCAGATCAACAACTACGAGTCCAGCCTCTCAGCGATGCGGCAGCAGGGCATCCAGCCGCAGCACCGCGACTACCGCTTGCTGGTCTCGCAGATCGAAGGCACGAAGCAGCAGCTCGAGCAGACCCGCGAGCGGCTCCTTCGCGACGCGTTCGAGTCACGCATCGACCAGAACCGCCTGCTCATCCAGCAGCTCCGCGCCCAGGAAGCCGACCTGCTCCGGCAGGCGGAGGAACTGACCGCGGAAGTCACCGAGCTGACCCGCATCCTCGGCGAGCTGGCCGACATCGATCGCAAAATCGAAGCAACCATCGAACTCATCGCCAAGTACGAGCTCGACCTGTCGGAACTGACCGGCTTGGGCCTGCTCGACTCCACCGCCCGCGTCTCGGTCGTGCAGTCCGAAACCGTCCCCGATATCCCTTCCTTCCCCAAGATCTACATCATGGTCCCGCTGGGCATGATCCTGATCACCGGGCTCGTGGTCGGCGTGGTCGTGGTGCTCGAGATCCTCGATCAGCGCGTCAAGACCGCCGCCGATGTCGCCGGCATGCGGATCCCGGTGCTCGGCCTCGTGCCCGACGCCGGCGAGGATCCGTCCTCGCCCGAGCACCCCGAATCCGTGTTCCGCGATCTGCCCAACAGCGTGATGGCCGAGCACTACCGCCAACTCCGCACCAAGGTGTCCAAGCTGATGAGCCGCGGCGGGTACAAGACCCTGCTCATCGTCGGCGCGGTCCCTGGCTCCGGCGCGACAAGCGTGGTCTCTAACCTCGGCAGCGCGCTGGCCGCCGCGGGCAACCGCGTGCTGCTCATTGATGCCAACTTCCGCCGCCCGAGCCTGCACAAGGCGTTCGACGCACCCGAAGCGCCCGGCCTGTCCGATGTGCTGATCGGCGATCACGCCTTCGAGAATGTCGTCTCCCGGCGCGAGGGCCAACCCGACCTGCTCTCCGCGGGCACGCCCGGCAAGCGCGTGGTCGAGCGGCTAGACACCCCCGGCTTCGACGCGGTCCTGACCGCGGCACGCGATCGGTACGACATCGTGCTGATCGATGTCGCCCCCGCCGTGGTGGCGGGCGATGCCCAGGCCCTGTCCAATCGCGTCGACGCGTCGATGCTGGTCGTCCGGGCCATGCAGGCCAAGCGCGGCATGGTCGGACGCCTCCGGAACGAGCTGAGCGAGAGCAAGGCCGAGTTCCTCGGAGCGATGGTCAACGGCGTGCGCTCGGCCGCGGGCGGGTACCTCCGCAAGAACATCCGAGCCTCGGCGAAGTACGCCACGCCCGCGGGAGAGGCGGCCTGAGCCGAAGGGTCACCGCGAGGAGAGCCGTGAACGATGCGGTCCGGACAGGTCGGTTGAGCTGGCGGGACGCCCGCGTGCTCGTCACCGGCGGGGCCGGGTTCATCGGCTCGCATCTGGTCGATGCCCTCGTCGCCGCGGACGCTTCGGTCACAGTGATCGATGATCTCTCGACCGGGCGTGCCGAGAATCTCGCCACCGTCCGCGACCAAGTCAGGCTGCTCGAGTCCGATCTCGCGGCGACGATCCCGTCGCTTTCGCAGGAGCCGCCATTCGACGCCGTGTTCCATCTCGCCGCGGCCGTGGGTGTCGAACTCGTGCTCAACGACCCGGTCCGCGCGATCGAGATCAATGTCGAAACCACCTCGGCCCTGCTCCGGCACCTGGCCGCCCACGGCAGCCCCCCCACCCTTGTCGCGTCGTCCTCGGAGGTGTACGGCAAGCCCGGCACCAGCGTGTTCAGCGAGGAGGACGACTCGCTCTACGGCTCCACCACCGTCACCCGCTGGTCGTACGCCCACGCAAAGGCGCTCGACGAGCACCTGGCGCTCGGCTACCACTCCACACGCGGGCTGCCAACCGTCGTCGCACGGTTCTTCAACACCGTGGGCCCGCGCCAGCGAGGCTCCTACGGCATGGTACTCCCCCGCTTCGTTGCCGCCGCGATGGAGAATCATCCCATCCGCGTCTACGGCGACGGGCGCCAGACCCGGTGCTTCTGCGATGTGCGCGATGTTGTCCCCGCGTTGCTCGGGCTGCTCGCCTCGCCCGCCTGCTACGGGCGGGTGTTCAACATCGGATCGGACCGCCCTATCTCGATCCGCGAACTGGCCGAAGCGGTGATCGGCGTGACCGGCAGCCGCAGCCGGATCGAGCTGGTGCCCTACGAGGACGCGTACCCGTCAGGGTTCGAGGACCTCCGCCATCGCCGCCCCGACCTGCGACGGATCCGCGACGCGGTCGGCTTCGAGCCCCACATCCCGCTCGAACAGACCATCCGTGACATCGCGTCCGAACTGGCACGGGAACGGGCCGGGGGTGCCGCGTGAACCAGGCATCCGCCATCCCCCCGGAAGTCATCCGCCGCGTCGAAGCGCTCGGCGACGAGATCGCCCGCCTGAGCGCCCAGCAGCAGGAACTGCTCGCCGCCGTGGGAGGCGACGCGACCGAGCCCGTCACCCGGCTCCAGATCTTTCAGGGATACATCGGTGTGTTCATCGTGGCCTTCGCCGTGACCATTCTGGTCACACCGCTGGTCCGCCGGCTCGCGATCTCGCAAGGCGTCATCGACCGCCCCGACGAGACCCGCAAGCTCCACAAGATGCCCATCGCCTACCTGGGCGGCGTCGCGGTCTTCATGGGCCTTATGGCGGGCCTTTTCTATTCCTACGCTTCGCACAAGTTCGGATTCTTGGTCGAGTTCCATCCCACAACGCACCTGGTCGACGGCGTGTTCCAGCCCATCGTGCCGCCGTGGCTGGCCCTCGGGCTGACCGTGATCACGCTGGTGGGTTTCATCGACGATGTCCACGGCATCTCACCGCGCGTCAAGCTCGGGGGGCAGTTGATCGCGGCGGCCGCGCTGGCGGTGGGCGACATCGGCGTCAAGGTCGCCGCCGGCGTGCTCACCCCCACCCTCGGCGCACTGCTGCACAACCCTGAACTGGTCTACACCATTGATCTGCCCTTCACGGTGCCGCTCCTGGACGCGTCCACGCTCTCCATCGATGTGATCTATTGGACCGGCACCGCTGTCATCGCCATCTTCGTCCTCGGCGCCTGCAACGCCGCCAACTTCATCGACGGGCTGGACGGGCTGCTCACCGGGACCACCTCGATCGCGACGATCGGCTTTCTCGTGATCGCCCTGAGTCTGGCGGTGATGGACGACGGCCCGCTCGACGGGCCTCGGGTGGTCATCTGCCTGGCGGTGCTGGGGGCGTGCCTGGGCTTCCTGCCCCACAACTTCAATCCCGCCACCATCTTCCTCGGCGATGCCGGATCACTGCTGCTGGGCTACTGCGCGGCCGTGATGATCCTCTCGCTCGGCGATACCGGGCGGACCTCGCTGGTGGCGGCCGGGCTGATCATCTACGCCATCCCGATCATCGACACCATGCTGGCCATCGTCCGCCGCAAGCTGGCTGGCAAGAAGATGTCCGAACCGGACGCCGACCACCTCCATCACATGCTCAAGCGATGGGCCGGGGTGAAGGGCGCGGTCCTCATCCTCTACGGCATCGGCATCGTGTTCGCCACGCTCGGGGTGATCCTCAGCATGGTCCGCGCCCGGTTCGTGTACGCCCTGGCGCTGCTCTTCGCCTCCTACATCGCCGTTTACGCCATCAAGATCGCCCGCCGCAAGCACAACGAAGAGCAGATGCTCCTGCGGCTGGGCGGCTCGCCCGCACCGAGCCCAGGCTCCAAGAAACCTGCGGCAGAGGGCGTGCCCGCCGAGGGCAAGGCGGGCTGATCCGCCCTTGATCCGGCCCTTTCGGCGGTCCCGGCGTTCGGCGTGGGCCCGTATACTGAAGCCATGACGCACCCGGATCAGCCTGTTCGCGTGATCGCCCTGATGAACCAGAAGGGCGGGGTCGGCAAGACCACCACGGCGGTGAACCTCGCCGCGGGCATCGCCGAGCTGGGTCGCAAGGTGCTGCTGGTCGATATGGACCCGCAGGCCCACGCCACGCTCCATGTCGGGGCGGACCAACAGGACGGACCGACGGTCTACGACCTGCTGCTGGACCCCTCGATCGGGCTCGACGCCTGCGTGCGCCGTGTGGACGACCGGCTGGGCATCGTGGCGGCCGAAACCGACCTCGCGGCTGCTGAGCATGAGCTGGCCGCCATGAGTGACCGGAATCAGCGGCTGGCCCGGGCGATCCACGCCTCGGCCCGGGACGACGAGTTCGTGCTGATCGACTGCCCCCCCGGGCTGGGCGTGCTGACGCTCAACGCGTTGGCCGCGGCACAGGAGGTCATCATCCCGATGCAGGCGCACTTCCTGGCGTTGCAGGGGGTGGGCAAGCTGCTCGAGACCGTGCGGCTGGTGCGGGACCAGGTCAACCCCGAACTGCGGGTGGCGGGCGTGGTGCTATGCATGCACGACAGCCAGACGAGCCACTCCAAGGCGGTGGTGGACGATCTGGCAGCGTTCTTCGAGGCTCAGCGGGACACGGGGCTGCCGTGGGCGCACGCCCGCGTCTACCGCCCGGCGGTGCGTCGGAACATCAAACTGGCCGAGTGCCCGAGCTTCGGACAGACGATCTTCCAATACGCCCCGTGGGCCCCGGGCGCGGTGGACTACCGCGAACTGGCCGCGTCGGTGGTGGCGGAGTGGGACCGCGCAGTGCGGGGGCTGGGCAGTATCCGCGGCGGACGCGATGCCCTGTCCGAAGCGGAGATCCGTGTGCTGCGCGGGCAGCGTGAGCCGATTGAATAGGCATGGCGTGGTCTCGGCGAGTGGCGCTGGCGGCGTTCGTGGTGTATACCTGTGCGCTGCTGGTCTCGACGCACTGGCCCCGGCTGGTGATCCACGGACCGGTCGACCGGACAGATGTGGTGATTCATATCTTCGCGTTCGGGCTGTGGACTGTGCTGCTGGGGCTGAGCGGGCTGGTGGGGCGTCGGTGGGTTCTGCTGCTCGCCTGCGGGCTGGCGTTCGCCGTGGTGGATGAGACGACGCAGCCGCTGTTCGAACGCACCTTCGACTGGCTGGATCTGGCGGGCGACTGCCTTGGGATCGGGTTGGCGACGGTGGCGATGGCGCTGGTCTGGAAGCGGACCGCGCCGGAAGCCGGAGCGTCGGCGTGAGCGGGTCGCTGGGGCGGGACACGCGGACGGTGGCGGGGCTGACGCTGGCGTCCCGCGTGTTGGGGCTGGCGCGGGACCTGGTCACGGTGCGGGTGTTCGGGGACACGGCGGTGGGCTCGGCGTTCGCCGCGGCGTTCGCGATTCCCAACATGTTCCGGCGGCTGTTCGGCGAGGGGGCGCTCTCGGCGGCGTTCATCCCGGAGTACACCCGTCTGAGCGACGACGACCCGGAGCGGGCGGACAAACTGGCGTCGCTGGTGATCGGGCTGCTGGCGCTGATCACGGGCGGGATCACCGTGCTGATCGAGCTGGGGATCCTGGCGGTCTTGCTCGCAACGCCGGGCGATGCCGAGCGGACGCTGAGCCTGCGGCTGGTGATGGTGTGCCTGCCGTTCATGCCGCTGATCTGCGTGGCGGCGATCCTGGGGGGCATGCTGCAGGCGCGGGGGCGGTTCGGGCCGTGGGCGGCGGCGCCGATCATCCTCAACCTGTGCATCATCGCGGCCAGCGTGCCGTTCTTCGTGCTCGAGGTCGATCCGGCGGCGTGGGCGTACCCGATCGCGGCCGCGGCCGTGCTGTCGGGCGTGCTGCAGGTGGCGTGGTCGCTGTGGGCGCTGCGGGGCATGGTGCGTTGGACGCGGGCGGTGGGCGAGGTGCGGGACGAGGCTAACCGGATGCTGCGCCGTATGGGGCCGGTGCTGATCGGGCTGGGGACACTGCAGGTCAACAGTTTCATGGACACGCTGATCGCGATGTGGCCCAACTGGGTCGGGCCGACGATCGCGGGGCACGAGTACCCGCTGGACGAGAAGGCCAACGCGATTCTGTTCTACGCGCAGCGGCTGTACCAGTTCCCGCTGGGCGTGTTCGGGATCGCGGTGGCGACGGCGGCGTTCCCGGTGCTGTCGCGGGACGCGAAGGACCCGGCGCGGTTTGCCGAGACGCTTGGACGCGGCATCCGGCTGAGCGTGTTCATCGCGCTGCCGGCGACGGCCGGGCTGCTGGTGACGCGGGAGGCCCTGGTCGGCACGCTGTACTCGGGGCTAGGCGACGGCTTCAGCGGCGAGGGTGTGCGCCGGGCGGGGGCGGTGCTGATGGGATATTCGGCGGCGATCTGGGCGTACTCGGTGAACCAGTTGTACACGCGGGCGTTCTACGCCGCGGGGGACACGACCACGCCTATGCGGATCGCGCTGGGGATGGTGGCGGTGAACCTGACGCTGAACATGGTGCTGATCTGGTGGCTGCGGGAGGCGGGGCTGGCGTGGTCGACGGCGATCTGTGCGGCCATGCAGACCGGGCTGCTGCACCGGGCGGCCCGCCAGCGGCTGCTGGGCGGCGCGTCGATGGACGGGGGCATGGCCCGGGCGGTGGGCGAGCACCTGATCGGCGGCGTGCTGGTGGCGGCGGCGTCG
>RFGH01000136.1 GCA_003696675.1 Planctomycetota bacterium | reverse complement strand
GTTGTTGGTTGGGGGGTCAGGGGCATCCGAGGATGTAGAAGTCGATGTAGGCGGCGATGTCGAAGAAGTTGAGTGTGCCGAAGGGTACTGAGAGGTCGGCGGCGGGGTCGGCGGCGTTGTAAAGGTCGATGAAGAAGGCGACATCGAAGAAGTTGAGCACGCCGTAGGGGAGGGCAACATCGGCGGGCGAGCATGGCGGGGTGCCCACTCCGAGGGTGATGCCGGTGAGGTTGCCGGTGACATCGAGATTGGGCGTGATGCCGCTGAAGACGACGGTGTGGGTTGGTGGGTTTCCGGCGGTGGGAAGGAGATGGAAGGTGGCGTTGGGATCGCTGGAGAGCACCAGGAAGCGGAGGCTGGTGATGCGGGTGCCGGCGCTGGTGGCCGGGACTGGGGTGCCGAGGGAGGCGAGGGCGATGTAGAGGGCGTCGCCATCGGCGGGTGGGTTTGCTTCGTTGAGTCCGGAGGAGCCGGCGGAGGGGAAGCCTTCGTAGATCAGATCGGCGTCGGGGCTGGTGTTGAGGCCGACGAGTTGGACGGAAGGCGGCCAGGTGAAGATGGCTTCGATGGCCGAGAGGTACTGATCGGCGGGGGTGTCGGCGACGGCGTAGAGGTCGACGGTGAACTCCTGGCCGATGGGCGGGTCGTTGGCGGTGGAGCGGAACTCGAGCCCGATGTCCGCGGCGGCGTGGGCGGCGAGCAGTGCGAGGGCGGCGGTGAGCCATGTTTGGCGTCGGGGCTGCATGTGGGTTGCTCCGTTGCGTCGTGGCGGGTTCTGGTCGGATGGTGCAAGATCAAGGGTGTGGGCGGCCGTTGGGCCGCCCACGCCGAGTGTTGTGCCGTGGGTCAGTCGGCAAAGGTCATTCCGAGTCGGTCTCGGACAAAGTGAAGATCTTCGATGGTGACGGCGCCGTCGCCGTTCATGTCGTATGGCAGGCCCGCGGGCTGCCCGAGGTGGTTGACGACCTCGATGAGGTCAAAGAAGTTCACGATGCCGTTGTCGTCCACATCGGCGATGCGGTCGGGGCGTGCACCGAGGAGGAAGGCGGTGATGTCCTGCGGGTCGAGCAGTCCGTCGTGGTTGAGGTCGGCCTGGGCGAGGTCGGGCATGCCCATCGCGGCGAGCTCTTCGAGCGTGACGCTCGTGAGCGGTGCGGTGAGCGGGACATGGTCGGCCAGGGCGAGGCGGCCCGGCGTGGGGGTCGAGAGGAGGATGCCGGAACAGTTGAGTTCGGAGAACTCGAGGAAGTTGATCTGGATGAAGCTGAAGTCTCCGAGTTCCACGACGCCGTCGCCGCTGATGTCGGCGTGCGGACCGACGAAGCCGCAGGCGGTGTTCGCGCCCGGTGTGGTGCCGAACTGGCCGACGAAGAGGCCGAAGTCGAGGATGTCGATGAAGCTGTCGTCGTTGAGGTTGCCGCCGGTGAGTTCGTCGCCGTCGGAAGAGGTGAAGGAGGCAACATAGTTGACGCCGGAGGTGGTGAAGGCATCGTCGGTCTTGCGGAGGGTGTGGAGTGCGTCACGGGCCGTGATGCACTCGTAGTCGCCGCAGGGGACCTCGATGGTGTCGGAGGCGTAGCCGGCGTTGAAGGTCATGGTCTGATTGACGATGACCGGGGCGCCGCCGCCGACCGGGGTGAGCTCGAAGGTGATGCAGCGGTCGAAGGGGCCGGTGGCGACGATGGCCTGGAGTTCGACTTCGACATGCATGAGGTTGTTGGGATCGACCGTGACGATCTGTGCCGCGGTGGCGGAGTTGCCGCATGCGTCGGTGGCGGTCCAGGTGACGGTGGTCGGTCCGGTGGGGAAGGGGTCGGCGAGGGAGAGATCGGGGTTGTCGCTTCGCTGGTAGGTGACGGTGACATTGGAGCATCCGTCTGTGGCGACGGCGCCGGCGGGTCCGGTCGTGACATCGTCCCAGTAGACATCGTAGGACTCGCCGAAGTTGTAGGCCTGCATGATGATGTTCGAAGCGCGGATGGAGCCGAAGGTGAAGGCGTCGGTGAAGCTGAGCACGACGGTGTCGGTGTCGTCGATGACGCGGAAGATGTATGCGCTGCTGGTCAGTTCGACCTCGAGGGTCCACCAGCGGTCATAGGAGAAGCCGGAGGGGAGGCCGAGATCGATCCAGTCGGGGGTTAATCCGTTGCCGGCGTCCTGATCGGTGTCCTGCGTGTAGACGCGGAAGCGCGGTGTCAGCGGGCCGGCGGGGGTGGGGTTGGTCGGATCCGTGGTGTCGTTGCTGATGAAGCCGATGATGGGGTAGCCCGAGATGCTGTTGGTGCTGTCGACGGTGGTGGCCCAGATGTCCGAGCGGCGGACGGTGGTGGCCCAGTCGGTGGGGATCCAGAGTTTGGCGGACCACTTCTGGCCGGCGGGGATGTCGACATCGTACTTGCGGCCCTGCGTGTTGTAGAAGGCGCTGCTGAAAGAAGCGGGGCGGTTGGCTTGGGAGTCGGCGTCGGAGATGCCGATGCGGAGGCGGTCGTCGCCGGCGAGCGGCTGCGAATCGAAGGCGGCCGGGGCGTAGCGGTCGGTGTACCAGACGCCGGGGGCCTGCGTTGGAGCGAGCGGCGGGTCGGTGTCGAAGTTTTCGGTGTTGTCGAGGATGGCCGAGCAGAAGCCGGCGTCGGCGTAGACGGAGACATCGGCGGGGGCGAAGACGAAGGGCATCACGCTGTCCTTGGTCGTCGTGCCGAGGTCGGCGGTTGCGGGCTGGATATCTGTGCCGTTGGCGTCGGTGACGCGGGAGGGCAGAACGCCTGTGCGGAAGGCGAGGAGGGCATCTTCGGCGCAGAAGTCGCCCGTGATGTCGAAGGTCAGGCGGGCCATGGTGGTGGCGGCGTTCGTGCCGGTTCCGCCGAGCGGGACGCCGACGGCGTAGAAGATCTCGCCTGCGACTTCGTCGACCGTCTCGGCGACTTCGAGGGAGAACGGGGCGTCGCCGGGCTCGGCGGAAACGAAGTCGAGCCGGGTGTTGTCGTATTCGAGGAAGAACTGACCGCCGACGATGGTGGCCTGTGCGTTGGAGAGGTTCACATCGACCACGAGCTGGTCCTCGCCGTTGGCGAGGCAGTTGTCCTGGGTGTCGAGCGTGACGGCGGTATCGCCGGCGGGCATGACGCGGACATTGACTTCGGTGGAGACGGTGCGGGCTTCGATGTTGCCAGAGGTCGGGGCGGCGGTGAGGCGGATTTTGTAGTCGCCGGCGGGAAGGATGGAGCCGTTGAGGAAGCCGAAGTCGGGGCGCCATGACTGGCTGTAGACATAGTTGACGGTGTCGTCGGACCACTGGCCGGGGCCGGGGTTGATGAACAGGCCGTCGCCGTCGTCCCAGCTGTTGAGCGGGTTGCTGTCTGCGTCGAAGAGCGGCTGGGAGATGACCACGAAGTCCGTGGCGGGCGAGGGATCGAGATCGACCTCGAGGGTGAGGTTGTAGTTTTCGCCGCCGACGGTGTCTCCGGGGCGTGGTGTGAACTGGAAGTCGAAGGACCACCACGATGCGGTGGAGGATGGGGCGGGTCCGTCGAGGACGATGTAGGTGTTTCCGTCGATCAACAGGGGCTGGCCGTTGGACCGTGCTCGGGGCTTGAGGTAGACGGCGACATCTTTGATGTCGGCGATGAAGTCGTTGGAGGGGATGCCGTTGCCGGCGATGAAGTCTCCGTTGGCTTTCGTGGGCGCGGCGGGGACCTGTGCGGTGGCGGCGTATGCGATCGACGCGATGGCGCCGGCCGCGGCCGCGATTCGTGTGGTTCGTGAGTTCACGGAAAGGGCTCCTTTTCTCGGTTGCTTGGTGCACAAAGACAATGGGCGTCCGGCGCGGTCTGCCGGGCAGTGGCTATCTGTTTGGTCTGGGTCGTGTGGCATCGTGTGGCTCCGGTCTTTGAGCGCACGGATCGCGCCGGCCTGGTGCGGGGCTGTGATCGATCGCGTGGGTATGCGTGCAAGACACCACGACCGTCCGCCGTCCGTATGCGGGCGGCGTGCAAACCGGGCGTTCGGTTGTCTTGGACTCCCCCTCTACACGCTGGCGGTCCGGTCTATCTCAAGCGTCTTATGTTGACGCTGCAGTACCGTATCGCAACAAGTATCTGATTGCAACCCTGGTGTGGCGTGTTGGTCTGGTCCACCTAAAACGGGGATGGCGCGTTGCTAAGTGCTTATTTGAAGTGACTTATGGGTGGATCTGGTTGCGTGGAGGCTTTCTGGGCTGTAATTGATTTTTTACATCGGTGACATGATGTTGTCAGGCGAAGAGATGTCGCAGGTTCCCCGTGCTGTCGCCGAAGGACGCGATATCGCACCCCATCCGTTCGAGCATGGAGACATAGAGATTGCAGAGCGGGGTTTCCTTGGGGGAGGCGACGAGCCGTCCGGTGGGGAGGTGGCCGCCGGCGTTGCCGGCGATGATGATGGGCAGGTCGTCGTGGTTGTGGCGGTTTCCGTCGCCGATGCCGCAGCCGTAGAGGATCATGCAGTTATCGAGCAGCGAGCCGTCGCCCTCGGGGGTGCGGGCGAGTTTGTCGACGAAGGCGGCGAAGCGCTCGACATAGAAGCGGTCGATCTTCTGGATCTGGGCGACCATGTGCTCCTCGCCGCGGTGGTGGGAGAGGTGGTGGTGGCCCTCGGTGACGCCGATCTCGGGGAAGGTGCGGTTGGTGCCCTCGGTGGCGAGGGCAAAGGTGGCGATGCGGGTCGAGTCGGTCCGGAAGGCGAGGATCATCATGTCGTACATGAGGTCGATGTGCTCGGTGTAGGAGCGGGGCACGCCCGCGGGGGCGTCGTAGTTTGGCGTGGGGTCCTTGGCGGCTTCGGACTGGGCGAGACGGACGCGGCGCTCGATCTCGCGTACGGAGGTCTGGTATTCGTCGAGTTTGCGTCGGTCTTCGGCGCCGAGGCGGCCTTCGAGCCGGTGGGAATCGGCGAGGACGAAGTCGAGCACGGAGGCGCGGCGGCGGAGATTGGCGGCGCGTTCCTCGGCGCTGGCGGCGTCGCCGAAGAGGCGTTCGAAGACGATGGCGGGGTCGACGATCTTGGGGACGGGGGTGTCTTCGTCGGCCCAGGCGATGTTGGCCGAATAGGCGCAGGAGTATCCGGAATCGCAGTTTCCGGCGCGCTGGCCGTGCTCGCAGCCGAGCTCGAGGCTGGGCAGGCGGGTGCGTCGTCCGATCTGCTGCGCGGCGAACTGGTCGACGGAGATGCCGATGCGGATGTCGTTGCCAGCGGTCTTGCGGGCCTGGGCGCCGGTGAGGAATGAGGCGGCGGAGCGTGCGTGGTCGCCGGGCCCGTCGCCGTTGGCGCGGGCTTTGTCGAGGGTCAGGCCGGTGAGGATGTTGATCTTGTCGCGGACGGCGGCGAGGGGCTCGAGGGTGGGGGAGAGGGCGAAGTCGCGCAGGACGCCCGTGGCGGCGGGATCGATGGCGGGGCGCCAGTTGGGGAAGTTGACGCCGTTGGGTGCGAAGACGAAGGCCATCCGGGTGGGGGCGGCCGGTGCGGATCGCAGGCCCGCGGTGGTGAGGGCGCCGAGGGCCTGGTTGGCGCCGGCCATGGCTTCGAGCATGGGGAGGGCCATCGTGACGCCGATGCCCTTGAGGGCGGTGCGGCGGGGGATCGCGGGCGTGCGGACGACGCGGGCGGGCTGGTTTGGGTGGTTCGTCACGGCTCGCTCCTGCTGATGGACTCGGTCGGGGGATCGGTGCGGTCGGCGGTGCGGGGGGTCGGGGCGCGGCACGACCGGAAGGCGTCGGAGAGGACGATGCCCTCGATGAGAGAGCGGAGGGAGTCGCCGTGAGCCGCGGCGTGGTCTGTGATGCGCCGGACGGTGGGGCGGTCGAATGGCTCGGTGCCCCGCCCGAGGGCGTAGGTGAGAAGTTTTCTCGTCAGATTGTCGGTAAAGAGTGTCTTTTGTGCCAGCAGAATCTGTTTGAGTTCGACGGGGCCGTTGAATCGGCGTCCGTCGGGCAGCGTGCCGGAGGCGTCGATGGGGCCGATTTCGTCGGCGTCGCGCCAGCGTCCGATGGTGTCGAAGTTCTCCATTGCCAGCCCGATCGGGTCCATGCGGCGGTGGCAGGCGGCGCAGCCTGGTTCGGAGAGGTGGGCGGCGAGCTGCTCGCGGAGGGTGGCGGCGTGGCCGAGGGCTTCGGAGGCGTTCTCGAGGCGCGGGATGTCGGGCGGTGGCGGGGGCGGCGGTGTGCCGAGGATCTGGTCGAGGACATAATGGCCGCGTTTGACGGGGCTGGTGCGGGTGGGGTTGCTGGTGACGGTGAGGACGGCCGCGGTGGTGAGGACGCCGCCGCGTGGAGAGTCGGATGAAAGTTCGACGCGATGGAAGGTGCTGGGATCGGTCTGCTGTGCGAGTTCGGCGAAGCCGTAGAGGGCGGCGAGCGGTGCGTTGAGGTAGGTGTGGTCGCTGTCGATGAGGGCGGTGATGGGCCGGTCGGATCGGACGGCGTCGGCGAAGAGCATGGTTGCTTCGGTGATCATCGACTCGCGGAGCGCGGGGGTGTATTCCGGGAAGCGGGCGGTGTCGATGTCGAGGTTTTCGAGATTGCGGAGCAGCAGCCACTGTCCCGCGAAGTTCTCGATGAAGGCGTCGGCCTTGGGATCGGCGAGCATGCGTCGGGTTTGTTCGAGGAGGACCGTGTCGGAATGGAGTTTGCCCGATTCGGCAAGGCCGAGCAGCTCGTCGTCCGGCATGCTCGACCAGAGGAAGTAGGACAGGCGTGCGGCGAGTTCGTGCGGTGAAAGTTGGTGGATGTGGGACGGGTCGTCGGGGTGTGGGTTGTCAACGCTGCGATAGAGAAAGGCCGGAGAGACAAGCGTGGCGGTGAGGGCCAGGCGGACGGCCTGCTCGTGGCTGTCGCCTTGCGTGCGGGCGTCGTCATAGAGCGCGAGAAGACCTGTGATCTCCTGGGCGGTGGGGGGGCGACGGAAGGCACGGGCGGCGAACGACGCGATCACGGCGTTGGCGGCGTCGCGTTCGGCGGCGCGGGTCGGATTGGACGGTTTGGTGTGGAATATCTCGGAGTGCTTGGGGGGCCGCTCGATCGAAGCCTCGTCGAGCGGTCCGGCCAGTGTGATGGCTGTGATGGCGAGGTTGCGATCGGCGATGTCGGGCTGGTAGAAGTCGTTGGTGAACGCGGCGGCGATCTCGCGTCTGCCCTTCTCCAGGCGGACGCGGACGGCGTGCGTTTCCGTGGCGCCGCGTTCGGCCTCGATGAAGTGGGCGGCGACGGCTTTGCCGTCGACCGTGACGGCCAGGCGTGGCAACTCATCCCCGGCCCGTTGGCCCCAGGCGGTTACCGCGATTTCGTAATCGGCGGTTGCCGGGATGTCGGGCGTGGCGGCGACGGAGCCGTTGGAGAAAAGGAACCAGCCGGAATCGGCGTTGCGTCCGCCGCGGGTCACCGCGAGTCCGCGGATGGGCCTGTGCTCGGTCGAGACGGCGACGCTTGGGCCTAGGGCGAGATCGAGGGCGCGCTCGGCGGCGTCGAGGTAGGCCTCGAGGGCGAGCGGCGATACGGAGAGGACGGCGGCGATGTTGTCGAAGCCGTAGCCGGTGTCGTCCGGCGGGAGGTTTGCCGTGAGGTCGTGTCGTGTCGGGTCGATGCCCAAGAGGTCGCGGAGGGTGTTGCGGTATTCGGAGCGGTTGAGGCGGTGGATGGTGAACCAGCCCGGGTCGATGGGGGCGTCGGTGGGGTAGTAATCGAGCGCGTCGTCGAGCCATTGCTGGATGGTGAGGCGTTGGTGCTCGGTGGGTTGTGCCTCGCCGCTGGGCGGCATCTCGTGCCCGGCGACGACAAGCCGGGCGGTGGCGAGGTCATCGCCCATCGCCATGGCGTCTTCGATCGTGAGGATCGTGTCGAAGCGGACGCCGCCCTTCTGTTTGTCATGTGCGTGGCATCCGAAGCAGAACTCGGCCAGCAAGGGCTCGACATCGGTCCAATACCGGAGTTCAAGCTCCGCGGCCAGCGGATCGGGGGCTGGGGCGGCCGATGTGTCGGTCGGGCCGGCGGGCGAGCCCAGCCCGAGGGCGGCGATGGCCAGACCGGCGAGGGCGGTCAGGGCGAGCGGGCGGCTAGGGTGGTGTGTGCGGGGCATGGGTTCGAGATCGAACCTACCTGATCCGGCGTGGGGGGTCAATCGCGGGATCGGGTATCGGAACGCTGTTGTGGCGGGTTGGGGCGAACGCCTGCATCGGGGGTGCGGCTGATGGGGAATAGTTCGTGACACCCGCGGGTTGATTGACCGGCGGTTGGTCGGAGGTGCTTGAATGACCCGGTCCGTGTTTGGTGTGCTCGTGATGCTGGGCGTGTTGAGCGTGCCGGCGGTGATGTTGGCGATGGCCCCGAGGTCTGGCGGCCCGAAGGATGGAGTAGATCGCGCGATGGCAGTTGGGAAGACGGCGGATGGAACGGTTTCGGTGTCCGTGTTCAGCACGGACGGCGAGTTGGTGGGTCCGCTCGCGATGCCGGTATGGGATCTGACGGAGGAGGAATGGAAGGCGCGTCTGTCGGACGAGCAGTATCGGATTCTGCGCAAGTCCGGCACCGAGGCGGCGTTCTGCGGGACGCTGTTGGACAACAAGGAGCAGGGTGTGTACGCCTGTGCCGGGTGCGGGCTGCCGTTGTTCAGTTCGGATGCCAAGTTCAACAGCGGCACGGGTTGGCCGAGCTTCTTCCAGCCGATCGCCGCGGGCAATATCGTCGAGAAGCCGGATCATTCCTACGGGATGGTCCGCACGGAGATCGAATGCGCGCGGTGCGGCGGGCATCTGGGCCATGTGTTTCCCGACGGCCCGAAGCCGACGGGAATGCGGTACTGTCTCAACAGCGAGTCGCTGACCTTCACGAAAAAGAGCGACCTCGCGTCCCTCGGCGAGGTGTCCCGGGCGGTGCTGGCGGGCGGCTGCTTCTGGTGCGTCGAAGCGGTGTTCGAACAGCTCAAGGGCGTGTACGCCGTTGAGAGCGGCTACATCGGCGGCGATGACTCGGCGACCGACTACAAGAGCGTCACCACCGGGACGACGGGCCACGCCGAGGCGGTGCGGATCACCTATGACCCCAAGGTGATCTCTTACGAGGAGTTACTCAAGGTGCACTTTGCGACCCATGACCCGACGACCCTGAATCGCCAGGGCGCGGATGTGGGCACGCAGTACCGCAGCGCGATCTTCTACAAAGATGCCGAAGAGAAGGCAATCGCCGAGGCATTTATCGCGGATCTCACCGAGCAGAAGGTGTTCGGCGATCGAAAGATCGTGACGACCCTCGAGCCGCGTGGCACATTCCACATGGCCGAGGAGTATCACCAGGACTTTGTCTGTGCGAACCCGATGAACGGTTATGTCCGCGCGGTGGCGCTGCCGAAGGTCGAGAAGGTGCGGGAGAAGTTCGCCGACAAGGTCAAGGAAGACGCCCGCCCGTGACCACCCGCCCTGCTCCCGTCGAGGGCGTGTGAGTGGGGCTTGTTCAGATTTCGTAGGCGGATTGACGCTCGCGGGCATCCTCGGGGCGTCCGATCCGGTAGGCTCGGGGCCATCTTCGGACGGCTCCGGGCCTTTTTCTTTGGCACGGGATGGTCTTGTTGGACATTTGGAGAGGTTCCAGCGGTGATCTTGAATCAGCATCGTGTCGGACGGTCGGGGTGTTCGCCCCTGTTGGCCGCGTTGTGTGTAGTCGCCGCGAGTGGTGCGGCGGCGGCGGCGCCGAGCGCGGAAGTGGTGCGGATCGGCACTTCGGCCGAGGGACGCCCTGTCGAGGTGATCGCGATCGGGGAGGCGTCGATCGGGGCGGATGGGCTGTCGCGCGACGAGCGTCCGGCGCTGGTCATCGTCGCGGGGATGCAGGGCCATCATGCGGTGGGGCGGGCGACAGCCCGGGCTGTCGGGGAACGGTTGATGCGTGATCACCCCGATCTGCTCAGCGGATGGACGGTGTACATCCTCGCGGATGCAAATCCCGACGGGTCGGCCCGTTGGTCTGACCAGCGTGGCGCGGTGGCGGAGTCCGGGCGTGCGCCCGCGACGCTCGACGAGGACGGCGACGGTCGGACGAACGAGGACGGTCCGAACGATCTCAACGGCGACGGGCTGATCACGATGATGCGGGTGCGTGGGGCGATTCCCGCGTACGGGATCGAGCCGAGCCTGACGATCGATCCGGATGAGCCCCGTCTGATGCGCAAGCCGGACGCCGCCAAGGGCGAGGTCGCGACCCACTCTGTGTGGGTTGAGGGCATCGACGACGACGGGGACGGGCGATTCAACGAGGACGGCTGGGGCGGCGCGTCGGGGGGCGGCGTCGACTTTGACCGCCACTTCCCGATCCATTGGCCCGAGCACGAGGACGGCGCGGGCTTGTACCCGTTGCAGCGTCCCGCGGCGCGGGCGGTGGTGGAGTGGGCACAATCTCGCGGCAACATCGTCGGGGTGCTGGTCTACGGGCCGCATGACACGCTGGCGAGCGTGCCTCCCGCGGGGAAGTTCGGCCCGCTGGGCCGGGTGTCGACGGGGATCGAGAACGATGACAAGTCCGGGTACGAGCTTGTGTCCGAGGCGTTCAAGAAAGCCACCGGCATCAGCAGGAGCGCGGGCGAAGTGGATCGCGGCGGCTCGTTCCTTCAGTGGTCCTACGCCGACCTTGGGGTCTGGACCTTCGGGACGCCCGTGTGGGTCCGCCCGGATCTGGTGGGGTCCGTGGGGGATAAGGACGACGCTTCGGCGGCGGAGCCCGAGCCCAGCCCGATGGAGGAGGCGATCGCCCGTGATCGGACGGCGCTGGCCGAGCGCGGAGTTCCGCAGGAGCTCATTGAGTTCATTTACGCCACCACGGACGAGCGTGCGGCCATCGTGGCCGAGATGGACGCAATGACCCCGGAGGAGCGCAACGAGCGGATGAACCTGCTTCGGAACGCCCCGATGGATGTGCAGCAACGGGTCATGGCGCTCGCGCAGGGCCAGCCCGATCCCATGGCGCCCAAGATCGAGCCGGTGCCCGAGCCTGAGAAACCGGTGTCCAAGCCGAAGAAGCGGGGGGATTCCGACGAGGCCAAGTGGCTGGCCTGGATCGACGATGAGCGGGCGGGATCGGGATTCGTGGGGTGGACCGAGGTGGACCATCCTCAGCTGGGCACGGTCGAGGTGGGGGGCTTTGCCCCCGGTGTGCGGGTGAACCCGCCGGACGAGTTGCTGGAGAGTCTTGCGGACAAGCAGGCCGCGTTTGTCGTCGAGTTGCTCGGCATGCTGCCGACGCTTGTGTTCGACGAGCCCCGGGTCGAGCGGGTCGGAGACGGGTTGTGGCGGGTGTCTCTGACCGCTCGTAACACCGGATCGCTGGCGACAGTGCCGGCAAGCGGCGTGAAAGCGAGACGCCTGCCGGGGCTGATCATGGCTCTGGACCCGGACCTAGCGGTGCCCAATGAGTCGATCGTGTCCGGGCGCCGGGTGCAGACGCTGGAGACGATCGCGCCCAGTGGCGAAGCGCGTGCGGAGTGGATGATCGCGGCCGAAGAGGGATCGTCGGTCCGCATCGCGGTGCGATCGGCCCGGTTCGGGGATCGCGGGTTCGATGTTCGGCTCGGTGAGGGAGGTGGGCGATGAAGCGTGCGTTGACGGCATTGATGGCATCGTGCGTGGTCGGCGGCTGGGTCTCGGCGGCGTCGGCGCAGGCTCATGTGCAGCCGAAGCACGAGATCGCGTTCAACCGGTATTACACCGTGGACCAGATGTACGCCCACCTGAGGGCGTTGGAGCGGGCCTATCCGGAAATCGTCAGGGTGCGGTCGATCGGCAAGAGCGGCGAGGGGCGGGATCTGCTCGTCGCGACCGTCACCGCACCTGACAGCGATGACCGTGCCAAGCCTGCGATGTGGATCGACGGCGCCATCCACGCCAATGAGATCCAGGCCGGCGAGGTGTGCCTCTACACGGTCTGGTACCTGGCGACCAACTACGGGCACAACGACCGGATCACCGAGTTGCTGGACGACTACGCGTTCTATGTGATGCCGCTGGTCAACCCGGATTCGCGGGTCGCGTGGTTCGAGACGCCGTCGACGCCTCACAACCACCGCGCCAACCAGATGAAGATGGACAATGATCGTGACGGCCTGGTCGACGAGGACCCGGCCGAAGATCTGGACGGGGACGGGTCGATCACACAGATGTGGAAGCGTGACCCGCGCGGCCAGTGGGTGCGGAACCGGTTCGACCCCCGCGTGTTCGAGCGGGTGCCCGATGGCGAGTTCGGTGAGTGGACCTACCTCGGCAGCGAGGGCATCGACACCGACGGCGACGGGCGTGTGAACGAGGACACGACCGACGGGCACGACATGAACCGCAACTGGCCCGCGGACTGGCAGCCCAACTTTGTCCAATACGGCGCGGGGGCCTACCCGCTTTCGGCGCCCGAGACGCGGGCCATCGCCGAGTTCTGCTACGAGCGTCCGAACATCGCGGCGTTCCAGAGTTACCACAACACCGGCGGCATGATTCTCCGTGGCCCCGGCTCATCGCATCGCGCACGCGAATATCCCCGCGCCGATCTTCGTGTGTATGACGAGCTCGCCCGGGCCGGTGAGGAGATGCTCCCGTACTACCGCTACCTCATCATCCACGCCGATCTGTACAATGTGCACGGCGGCGAGGCGACTTGGGCGAGCGAGGGGCTCGGCATCATCGCGTTCACCAACGAGTTGTGGACCGCCGGCAAGTATTTCCAGCGGGATGTGAACGATCCGAACGATGAGCAGATGCGTCGTTTCCGCGACCGCATGCAGTTCGGCATGACCTTCACGGATTACACCGAGGTTGAGCATCCCGAGCACGGTACCGTGCTGGTCGGCGGGCTGAACAAGTGGTCCAGCCGCTCGACGCCGACCTTTATGCTCGAGGAAGAGTGCCATCGGAACTTCGCGTTCACGATGTTCCACGGCGGAGAGATGCCCAAGATCGCCTTCGACCGCACGAAGGTCGAGCGGATCGGAACCGGAGGGCTCTGGGCCGTTACGGTCGAGGTTCGCAACGAGAAGATCATCCCCACCCGCACCGCGCGGGCCCGCGAGAAGAAGATCGGGCGGGCGGACCTGCTCACCGTCGAGGGCGTGGAGGTCGTTGCCTCGGGCGAACTGGGAGATTGGTGGGACAAGCAGATGCGGGAGGTTCGCCACGAGCCGGGCCGGGTGCTGGTGGAAGGCGGCGTGCCGGGCCGGGGGTCGGTCGTGTACCGGTTCATCGTGCGCGGGCAGCCGGGTGAAACCCTGGACATTCGGTACTCGAGCGAAAAGGCCGCGGATATCGCAACCACGATCATCTTGAGTGAGCAAGCCGATTGACCGAGTTGCCCCCGGATCACGAACAGGCCCGGCATGCCGTAGGGCTCGGCGAGGTCGGCGAACCGGCAGCCCGGATTGTCCGGCCCGAACTCGTGAGCGCCCATGTCTACCGGTTCGAACCCGACGCCGGTGTTGGCAGTGTCCGGATCGTCAGACACACGCGCCAGCCCGGCGATGTCCTCCGTCAGCCCGAACGGTGAGATCTGGTTCGAGTCGCCCGCCTCGATCACCGGCGATCCCGGCATCACCTGGAAGTCGTTCGCGCCCGCGTCGGCGAACATCGGATCCGCGACGATAAACGCGAACCCGAGCGAGCCGGTGCCCGAACCGCCATCGAGATTTCCCCAGCCGTCGAAGCAGTTGGAATCGGTGGCGATGATGGATCCGTTCTGGGCGAAGATCGCGGTGGCCGCGGACGCGGGCAGAAAGGTCGTTCCTCCCCGTGACCACGGGACTCCGACCCGACGCGCCACGCCCGTTGGTGGCGGACGGGCCAAAAGAGACGCCGCACCGTCCGGAGACGGTGCGGCAGTGACCCCAACGGGATTCGAACCCGTGTTTTTAGGATGAAAACCTAACGTCCTGGACCAGACTAGACGATGGGGCCGCAGGTTTCCGACGCCATTGTAGGTCACCATTCCCGGGCACTCCAGCCCGGGGTTGGGTTAGGATCGGGTTCGATGAGCGATTCCCGAGCGATGCAGCGGCGGTCGGATCTCGCGGCGGTGCCGTCCCCCGTCGCACGGGCCGAACGGGTGCTGTTCTTCGGCGGCAGCTTTGACCCCCCCCACACGGGCCACGCCGGATTGCCATTCGAGGCGGCCCGGCGGTGGGGCGGCGCGGACGCGTGGGTGGTGTTCGTGCCCGCCGCCCGCTCTCCACACAAGCCTACCGCCCCGGTGCCCGACCGCCACCGGGTCGAGATGCTGCGGATCGGGCTACGCGGGCAGAGCCGGTGGTGGATCTGGCCGCAGGAACTGGCCGACGCGCCGTTGAACCCCGGTCAACCGAGTTACTGGGCCGACACCTGGTCCATCGCACGGAGCGTCTTCGCGGCCCGCGATCGGGCCTTCCTGATCGGGACCGATCAGGCCTTGGCCATGCACCGCTGGCATCGGTACGACGAGTTCTGGCGTGACGCGCTGGTCATGCGTCGCGGCGACCAGAGCGAGTCCGGATTCCGCGACGCGATGGCCGCGACCGGAGCATGGTCGGATGCCGACATCGCGCACTGGATGTCTCGTCTCATTGAGACCCCCACGGTCAACGCTTCGTCGACGGCGATCCGCGCCGCGCTCGCCGACCCCGCCCAACGAAAAACCCCGATCGAGGGGCTTGATCGGGGTGTTCAGAAGTACATCCTGGACCGTGGGCTTTACGCCATCGCGTGAGCGCCGTGCCCGACCGCTTCGCGGAGGGCGGCGGCTTTGTCCGTCTTCTCCCAACTGAAGCCCTGGTTCTTCATGGTCGTGCCGTCCTGCTTGGTGTACTGCACCTCGCCGGGGTTGCGCCCGAAGTGCCCGTGGCGGGCGGTCGGCGAGAAGATCGGCTTGCGCAGGCCCAGCGACTCGATGATGCCGCGGGGGGTCAGCGGGAAGACCTCGCGGACCGCCGCGGCCAGCTTGGATTCGCTGACCTTGCCGGTGCCGAAGGTGTCGATCAGCACGCTGGTCGGCTCGGCCACACCGATGGCGTAGGACAGCTGCACCTCGCACTGGTCGGCCAGATCGGCGGCGACGATGTTCTTGGCGATGTAGCGGGCCATGTACGCGGCCGAGCGGTCGACCTTGGTCGGGTCCTTGCCGGAGAACGCCCCGCCGCCGTGGCGTCCGCGCCCGCCGTAGGTGTCCACGATGATCTTGCGCCCGGTCAGCCCGGCGTCGCCGTGGGGGCCGCCGATCTCGAAGCGACCGGTCGGGTTCACATGGACCGTGATGCCCGGGTTCCACCACTCGCCGAGCACGGGCTTGATGATCTTGTCGATGACCTGCTTCTTCAGCTCGCCCTGCTTCTCGTTCCAGGTCGCGTCGTGCTGGGTGGAGAGCACGACGGTGTCGACGCGGACGGGCTTGTCGTTCTCATACTCGACGGTGACCTGGCTCTTGGCGTCGGGACGCAGCCCGGGGATGTCGCCCTCGCGCCGGACATGGGCCTGCTGGCGGACGAGCTTGTGGCTGAGCATGATCGGCAGAGGCATGAGTTCCTCGGTCTCGCGGCAGGCGAAGCCGAACATCATGCCCTGGTCGCCCGCGCCCTCCTTGTCCACGCCCTGGGCGATGTCCGGCGACTGCTTGTTCAGCGCGACCATCACGGCGCAGCTCTCCGAGTCGAACCGCATGTCGCCCGAGGTGTAGCCGATGTCGCGGATGGTCCGGCGGACGATCTCGGGGATATCCACATAGGTGGTGGTCGTCACCTCGCCCGCCACAACCACCAGCCCAGTGGCCACCATCGTCTCGCAGGCGACACGGGCGTGCGGGTCGTCGGCCAGCATGGCGTCCAGGATCGCGTCCGAGATCTGGTCACACACCTTGTCCGGGTGGCCCATGGAGACGGATTCGGAGGTGAACAGGCGGGACTCGGACATGGTGGCTCCTTCGGATGGCTGGCGGCACGCTCCGCGGCCGCGGACGGGGGATTGAAGGTCCTGTGAAGGGGTCGGGCAACCGCACTGGCAGCGTTCCGAGACCGCCCGACTATGCTTCCCCCGCATGGCCAAGAAACCCTCTTCCGGCGGTCTGACCTACGCGGCTTCGGGCGTGGACATCGAGGCGGGCGACCGGTTCGCCGAGTCGATCGGCTCTCTGATGCGACGCACCTTCGGGCAGCGGGTCATCCCGAACCCGGGGGGCTTCGCCGGGCTGCTCCGCCTGGACTACAACGAGCAGCTCTTCAAGCACAACTATAAGGACCCGGTCCTGCTGGCCTGCTGCGACGGCGTGGGCACCAAGGTCCATCTGGCCGTCGAGATGGGCAAGCACGACACCGTCGGCATCGACCTCGTGGCCATGAGCGTCAACGATCTGATCGTCCAAGGCGGCGAGCCTCTGCTGTTCCTGGACTATGTGGCCGTGAACAAGGTGGATCAGAAGGTCCTCTTCGCCATTCTCCAGGGTGTCAGCGAGGGCTGCCGACAAGCCGGGTGCGCCCTTCTCGGCGGCGAGACGGCCGAGATGAACGACCTCTACAAGCCCGGCGACTACGACCTCGCCGGCTTTGCCGTGGGGGTCGTCGAGCTCAAGCGGGCCATGGACCCCACCCGGGTCGAGCCGGGCGATGTGGTCCTCGGGCTGGCGTCCTCGGGCGTCCACTCCAACGGCTACTCGCTGGTCCGGGCGGTGGTGAAGCACGCCAAGCTCAGGCTCGACAGGGTTTATCCTGAACTCGATCCCGACCGAACCCTGGGTGAGGTCCTGCTCGAGCCGACCCGGATCTATGTCGAGCCCATCGTCCGCCTGCAGCGGCAGTACAAGGTCAAGAAGATCATCACGGGCATGGCCCACATCACCGGCGGCGGGCTGGCAGGCAACCTCGAGCGGGCCCTCCACGACGGCGTCGACGCCGTTCTCGACCGCAAGTCCTGGACCGTGCCCCCCGTGTTCGAGTTCCTCCAGAAGCACGGCAACATCGACCCCGATGAGATGGACCGGGTCTTCAACATGGGTGTCGGCTACTGCCTGATCGTCCGCCCGACCTTCGCCGACGCGGTCGCCCGCCGGCTCGAGAGGATGGGCGAGACCGTCTTCCGGCTCGGCAAGGTGGTCAAGGGCAAGGGCCGCGTGAAGATCAAGGGCTGACCGTCCAGGAAGGGCCGCAGCGCATGGGCATCGACCTCGAGCAACGCGACATCGTTGACGAGACCCTCGGCTACCGCGGCGGACTGGTCCACGGCTTTCGCATGGACGGACGCGGCGGGGGGGCCAAGCTCGGCTGGCCCGAGATCGACGCCGACCCCTTGGGAGACAAGGGCCAGGGCGATATCTGGATCCACATGAATCGGTCCGCCCCCGGGGTCCAGCAGTGGCTGACCGAGACCGCCCGTGTCCCCGAGCAGGCAGCGGAGATGCTGCTTGTCGAAGACCCCCGCCCCAAGTTCGTCCATTTCCCTGCCGACGAGTCCCACCCCGAGGGCTTCGTGCTCATCCTCCGCAGCGTCAACCTCAACCCCAACGCAGACCCTGAGAACATGGTCTCGATCCGGCTGTGGGTGGACCAGCACCGGGTCATCTCGCTTCGCCGACGAAAGGTCATGGCGGCGGGGGCCATGCGCGACGCCCTGCTCAAAGGCACCGGTGCGACCGGTTCGATCGATCTGGTCATTCTGCTCACCGCGGCCCTCATCGACCGCGTCGACCCGGTCGTCGACGAGCTCGAAGCCGATCTCGACCGAGCCGAGGACCGGCTGGAAGAGGCCGACCTCCGCAAGATCCGCTGGGAGATCGGCGAAGTCCGACGCAGCGCCATCCGCCTGCGCCGCTACCTGGCCCCCCAGCGAGACCTCCTCATGCACGCCGGCGCTGAACTGCCCGCCTGGGTCACGAGGAAGGAAAGGCTCCGCCTGCGTGCCAAGGCCGAGCGGGTCGCCCGCGTGCTGGAAGACATCGAGGAACTCATCACCCGCGCCGGCTTTGCCCATGAAGAGCTCCACGCCCGGCTTGACGAGCGGATGAACCGCATCAGCACCGGGCTGACCATCGTGGCCACCATCTTCCTGCCCATGGGCCTGGTCGCGTCGATGTGGGGCATGAACACCGAGGGCCTGCCCTTCGCCGACGGCCCGATGGGTTTCTGGGCGGTCACCGGCATCATTTTTATGGTCGGCGCGGGTCTTGCCGTGTTCGGATGGAAGATGTCGAATCTGAAGTGAGGACACCCATGGCCGGCGGACAGGAATACTCGCGTACGCAGCGGAAGATCATCGACCGCTACTACCAGAACGAGGACACCATCATCGCCACCCGCCTTGCCGAGATCGTCTCGGACATGGCGCTCGCCGGCGGAGACGAGAAGAAGCTCGCCCGGCTCTGGAAGCGGGCCGAGCAGGCACTCGCCCGCACCAAGCTCAATCCCGCCGAGGTCCGCACCGTACTCGCCCGACGCGACATCGAGGCCCTCGGCCGCCTGGCGGGCAAGCTGGCCCAGTAACCGTCTCGCTTAGAGCATGATTGAGGCAGCGATCAATAGCGACCCCACTGCCAGACCCGCGATCGCCCAGACCAGGGATTCCTCACGCGAAGGGAACGCGGACCAGTACCCAATGCACAAGTGCTTGCGCATGACACACCTCGACGGCCAAGCCGGAATGTGATGGACGGTCTCGACTGGCTCAGAACACCCGACCGTGATAGAGTGTTCGCTATAGCATACACTATTCGGCTCAGAAATGTTCGCTGATCGCGTGAAAATTCGTCATCGCGAACGATATTGCGGGGTTTACCCGAGAGGTTTGGATGGAGTTCGGTGAGGCAGTCCGGCGTCGGCGAACAGAGATGGGGCTCTCCCTCGGCGATCTCGCCGACCTGGCCGATGTCTCAAAGGCCATGCTCAGCGAGATCGAGACCGGTAAAAAAAACCCCACCCTCCGGGTCGCCTGCTCCATCGCGGGCGGGCTCGATTGCCAGCTCTCCGACCTGCTCGATGTGGAGCCGGATGTCCGCTTCGAGAAGCTCGATGATGCCCGATGCAAGCTGCTTATCGATCCCACCAACGGCGTCGAACGGCACCTGCTCAGCCCGCCGATGGTCCAGCACGGGGTGCAGGTCCTGATGTTCGTGTTCCCACCCGGCGCCGAAGTCTTCTGGAACGCCGACGGATCGGGCGTGATCGAGCACGCCACCTGCATCGAAGGACGCATCCGCATCGAGGTCGTCCGCGGCGGCGAAGTGGTTGAACTCGGCCCGCTCGAGAGCGTGAACTTCCCCGCCGATGCCGACCATCTCTTCTCGAACATCAGCGAACAGCCCACACGCGTGTTCGTCGTGCTCGATTCATCGCACCGGGGGCGACCGGCCGTGATGCGCCCCATGCGTGCGCCGACCGATGCCGACCGAGGGCACGCCTGATCAGATCGCCGTCTGCTGCCCCGCCACGCCCCGGTCCTTGCGGGCCTTTTCGCGGATCGCCTCGAGCTTGCGCAGGTACTTCACGCACACCGTGACATAGGTCGCGTGCGACCAGGTCAGCGGCGACACCGAGATCGGCGCGCCCGTGTACGGATCGAACTGCTCGGCCATGACACCGCTCGCGTGGGCGCGCTTCACGCACCACTCCAGCAGCGGCAGGGCGAGGCGCAGCTCCTCCACCGATTCGGCCGCCTCGATGTGATACAGGGCCTGCCACAGCGTGCAGATCACCCACGGGTTGCCCGGCACATCGTCGGTCTTCTGGCTCTCGACCTGGTGGTAGTAGTCCCGCTCGTAGCGGGCGCACCCGCCCACGGAGGTCTTGACCCACAGGCGGTCGCGCAGCGAGTTCATCTCGTCCCGCACGGCGGGGTCCTTGGGGTCGAACCCGCCGATCGCGAACAGGGCGAAGTTCGCGCTGTCACGGGTCATGTCCAGGCGGTAGGTCCCGTCCTCCAGCGGCACGGCCATCCGGGCGAACATCCGCCGCTCGGGGTGCCACATGTGCCGGCGCAGCGCGCCCTTCATCCGCTCGGCGCCCTCCCGGTACGCCGCCGCCCGGTCCGGCTCGCCGAAGTCGCGGGCGAACGCCGCCGCCGCGTGCAGCGCGCCGATGGTCGACGCGACGGTGAAGGTGTGCACCCCGCGGCGTTCCTCCCACAGGTCCCAGCTCGGCAGCGGCAGCCCGTGGTGGTCGCGGTGCTGGAGCATCCACTCCGCCGGGCGGATCACCAAGTCCTGGTACAGCCCCTTGACGAACTCCACATCGCGGAACTGCTCGTAGTGTTGGCGCAGCGCCCACAGGGTCAGCGCGGTTTCGTCCTGCTGGATTGGCAGCACTTTCTGCCCGTCGATCATCCACGGGTGCCACGAAGAGGCGAGGTGCCCCTCGGGCGTGTACTTGTGCAGGAAGTAACTGTTCCCCGCCAGGCACCGCTGCGCGAAGCGGAAGAACGACCGGCTCAGCTCGCTCTGCCCCGCCAGGATCAGACTGTGCGCCACCAGGGCGCCGTCACGCATCCAGCAGTAGGAGTAGTGGTCTCCCGCGAAGTGGGTGATGTCGCTGTCGTTGGCCGCGATGATCGCCCCGCCGTTGTCGATCTGCGTCCGCAGGATCAGCTGGCTGCGATAGAACAGGTCGCGGATGGGCTCTGGCAAGGGGGTGGTATCGATCGGCTCTTTCCGGGACCACAGTTTCCAGTACGCCTCCGAGCGGGCGATCAGCCTGTCCGGGCCTTTCTCCCAGATCCGCTGATTGAGCGCTTTGACTTGGTCGTAGGAATGCCCGCAGGCGATCCAGCTCGTCACATAGGCCTGTCCATTGGGCGGCAGTTGCAGGTTGAAGCCCACCGTGGCGTCCACCGAGCCTTGGCTGATGGCGTTGCGCCCCAGCTGGCCGTCCTCCGCGTCGCGCCAGGTGCCCTCCGCCCCGCCGACCCGCTTGGCCCCGATGGCCCAGTGGTCGATGCCGCACTTGTGCTGGTCGCACGCGTTGACCAGGAAGTACGAATCGTCCTTGTACAGAACCACGGCCGAGGTCGACGGGTCGTAGTTGGCCGTATCACCTACCGGCGAGCCGTTGATCGACAGGTCGAGGTGGAAGAAGATCCGAACATCCCGTGTCTTGCCCGCCAGGTCGCGCACAACACACCGACGGAAGTACACCGGCTCGTGATAGTCCACCGTGTCGCAGGAGAGGATCTCAAGCCCCAGGCCCTGGTGCACCAGGCGGACCTCGGTGGTCATGGTGTCGGGCTTGTACCGCAGGTCGCGGCTCCAGCCGTGGTCCTCGATCCAGGCGAACCGCCCGTCCGCCCACACGCCGAAGCGCTGGACATGCCCGTCCGTGTGGTTGTACCGACCGACTCTGGGGAAGTAGATGTCCCGGACACGGTAGTGCCCATCGAAGGTGATCAGGAGGTCGCCGTTTCCGACTGGGATGTCGCGGGGCATGTGCTTTCTCGCGGCTGAAGGAACGGATCGTGGTGCCGGGATCATCGGCCAGATCGGGGGGGATCCCATGCCGATCGGGCCGAATCGGGCTCCGCGGGCCCGTGCGAACCATAGCCATAGGGTTCTCGGGCCACCCCTGCCCCGGATTCGCCGGGCGACCAACGCCCAAACTCCGTGGCGTCGGACCCGGCTTTGTGGTACGCTGACGGGGGTCTCCGCCCGGTTCCGGGCGGTTCAGTGTTGCGAAAGGCCGCTCCGTTCGGATCGGTTTCAGAACGCGTTTGCGGGGTGCATGATGGGCCGTCATGGTCGGCGTGGCGCATTTACCTTGATCGAGCTGCTGGTGGTCATCGCGATCATCGCACTGCTCATCGGCATTCTCCTCCCGGCGGTGGGCAAGGCCCGCCGTTCGGCGCAGCTCGTCAAGAGTCTTTCGAACATCCGTCAGAATGTCATGGAGTTCCACTTCTACTCCAATGACAACGACGACGAGTTCATCAATCCGTTCTCACCGAACCTGCTTTGCTCTAACGGCAACCCCTCCAGCACGCAGGGCCAGTCCCGCGCCTGGTTGTGGGTCAAAGACTCCGAGTGCCGCGTTGGCTGGGATTATCAGCGGTACGGCCAGGGGTCCGAGGGCTACGGCTATCACTGGCTGGCCCACACCCTCTACGATCAGGACCAGACCACCTCGCGTCTGGAAACCATCGTCGCGCCCGGTGACCGCGCCCTCGCCAACTGGTTCGTCGAGAACAACGGGGCGAATGCCCAGACCAACCTTAACTGGATCTTCCCCACAAGCTACTGGTATCCCCCGACCTTCTGGCAGACCGAGGCCCGCTTCGCCGGGCCGACCCGAGAGAATGCGACCGTTAACAACCGCTTCTTCTTCAAGCGTCAGCGGTTCCCCAATGTGGCCTATCCCAGTGAGAAGGTCATCATCTTCGAGAACAAGGATTTCAGCGGCGACATCGGTGTCCAGTTCAACCAACCCGATGCCGAGCCGCAGGTCGGCCTGATCGATGGGAGCGCTCGGTCGATCGCGATCGCGCAGGTCATCGCCGATACGGACGAAAACTCACTTATCCCGGGCCAGCGGTTCAGCGGTCTCGGCATACCCGCCGGCCTTTGGAATCCGTCCGTGACCTCGATGCAATATCTCGAGTATTCCATCGACCAAGGTTTCGACTGGATCTATGGTGATGTGGGATTCCTGTGGGCCACCCGCAACGGCATCCGCGGGCGTGATTTCATCCGCCGATAAATCACCCATGGGAGCATCCGACGAATGGACTCATCGAAGAAGAAACGACTGGTCCTTCTCTTCGCCTTGCTCGCCGCGTGTGGGCTGGGCTTCGCATGGGTGCTGACGCGGGACGGCGAAGCCCCCATCGAAGACGAAATCGCCCAGAAGGCCAATCGGCTCAGCGAGAAGGCCGTGGAAGCCAGCAGCGCGGCCGAAGACAAAGAGCCGCCCGTGGACGATAGTCCCGCCCGCGGCGTGACCGACATGCGTTCCGTTGGCAGTGGGGGCTAACCGCCACCGTGGAACCGAGAGGATTGATATGACCGATAGCAGTGCCCCGATCAACCGCCACCGACCGACCGGATTCACGCTGATCGAACTTCTGGTTGTCATCGCCATCATCGCCCTTCTGCTGGGCATCCTGATCCCCGCCGTCGGCAAGGCCCGGCTGAGCGCCCAGTTGCTCAAGAGCCAGGCGAATCTCCGCTCGATGGCGCAGATCCAGGCGATTTATGCGTTGGAGTTTGATGACAGCTTCACCACGCCGTTCCCGATCGAGTCGTTCACGCCCGGAACATTCGGAGGCGGGTGGGCCCAGGTCCGCAAGCCCGGGCAGGCCGGCATCTACGAGTTCCAGGCGTCCGGTCTGCCCAAGATGTACTCTGAGATGTACGCCTTCCACTGGTACAGCGTCGTCGCCGGCTGGCTGAGCCCGGGTGACTACCAGAGCGAGGTCCAGTTCGCCCCGACCGACAAGGTCCTGATCAACCGTGTCAACGATCTCTGGATCACCGCACCCAACGTGTCCATCGACAACCTGATCTGGGACGGGTCGTACGTGCTCAGCCCGACCACCTGGTTCGCACCGGAGCGATACACCCAGACTCCGCTGCCGGGCGCGCCCCGCAATAACCCTGCCGCCTCGCTCGCCAGGCGTGCCAAAGTCACCGATGCCACCTACCCGTCGCAGAAAGCGTTGATCTGGGAGCGGTTCGACTGGTCCAAGCGTGACCGCACCGCCGCGGCCTACTCGGTGGTCTTCAACGCGTCGGATGTGTTGGGCAAGGAAGAGCTGTTTCCTCAGTGGAACAACCCCGAAGCATCACCTGCGGTCGCCGCGGTCGACGGCAGTGTCCGGAAGATCAAGATCAGTGAAATTTACGATGTCATGTGGGACGATCCCGGCCCCAACCGCCCGTCGGCGTACCGCCCCGCCGATGACTGGGTTCCGACCTTCCGCATCCTGCGCGACTACAGCATGCACCAGGACGGTTTCGAGATCGGCAACGCTCAAAGCGGCTCAGGGGTGTATCCCGCGATCTTCTGGGCCACCCGCAACGGCATCCGCGGGCGCGACTTCCCGAACTGATCCCTGTGGGCCTCGATCCCCAACCACCTGGCCGGCATAACGCCGGCCCTTTTCATGCGCTCACTGCCCAGACAGCAGGGCGGCCGCCAGGGCCTCGGCATCGATGTCTTCCTGGCTGGGCGCTTCCTCGGGCGCCTGCGAGAGGGCTTTGATCCGTTCGGTCGGGTTGCCGACATAGCCCACCCGCACACCGAAGTTTTCCCCGATCTTCACGGCCGTGCCGGTCCCGATCGGGCGGTTGTTGATCCGCATCTCCAGCTCCTCGTCCGCCTGCTTGGGAAGCTCGACGATCGTGCCCACCACCATGTCGCAGACCTCCCGCACGGTCATCTTCCGCTCGGCCAGCACGACCACAAACGGAACCTCGATACGCAGTATGGTCTGGACATCAATCGACATGCGCTCTCCATCGGCAAAACCTGCGCCCCGGTCCAGCCCGGGCCGGCAGGTACTTGCGCTGCCCGGGAGGACGCAACGGGCGTGCCGGATGGAAGACTGAACGCAGAGGCCGCAAAGACCACGCTGAGATCGCAAAGACAGAAAGGGGCTCCGGATCGAAGCCCATTTCCCTTGGTTCTGCGAACTTTGCGTAGTTTCGCTCCGCGTCCTCGGCGTTCCTCTTCGGAGGAGTCGCGAGGCAGGAGGGGTCAGCCGTCGTACTTCCCGACGATCAGGCAGACATTGTGTCCGCCGAAGCCGAAGGTGTTGTTCATGGCATATCGGACAGGCATCTCCCGGGCCTGGTTGGGCACCAGGTCGATGCCGGCGCAGTCCGGGTCGATCGTGTCGAGGTTGATCGTGGGGGCGACCACGCCGTCGTTGATGGCGTGGAGGCAGGCGATCATCTCGACCGCGCCCGAGGCACCCAGCGTGTGCCCGTGGACCGACTTGGTCGAGGACATCACCAGACCGTTGCCCGGGGCGGCCCGGTCGCCGAAGAGTGTCTTGACGGCGTGGACCTCGGCCTTGTCGCCCAGCGGGGTCGAGGTGCCGTGGGCGTTGATGTAGTTGATATCCGAGGTGTTCAGCCCGGAGTCCTTCAAGGCCCAGCGCATGGCGTTGGTCGCCCCGCGTCCCTCGGCGTCCGGGGCGGTGATGTGCCCGGCGTCGGACGAGTTGCCGAAGCCGACCAACTCGCCCAAGATGTTCGCCCCGCGGGCTTTGGCGTACTCCTCAGACTCGAGCACGAACATCGCGGCCCCCTCGGCCAGGACGAAGCCGTCCCGATCGGCGTCGAAGGGGCGGCTGGCCTTGGTTGGCTCGTCGTTGCGGGTCGAGAGGGCCTTCATGGTCATGAAGGCGCCGATGCACAGGGGGGTGACGGCCGCCTCGGCCCCGCCTGCCAGCATCACCTCGGCCTGACCGCGCCGGATGTAGCCCATGGCGTCGCCGATGGCGTGCCCGGACGAGGCGCAGGCGGTGGCGTGGGCGGACGCCGGGCCTTGGAGGTTGAACCGGATCGAGATGTTGCCTGTGACGGCGTTGACCATCAGGCGGGGCACGGTGAACGGCGAGAGCCGCCCCGGGCCTTTGTTATGCAGGACGACGACGCCGTCCTCGATGGTCTTGATGCCTCCGATGCCCGAGCCGACGACGATGCCCCGTGCGGTGGGGTCGCCCGCGTTGAAGTCCAGCCCGGAATGGCGGACGGCTTCCTCGGCCGCCGCCAAGCCAAGCAGGGTGCATCGGTCCATCCGCTTGGCTTCCCGGTGGTCGAGGAAGTCGGGGGACCACTCGCGGACCTGTCCCGCGATGGTGACAGTCCAGCCCTCGAACTGATCGAAGTCGGGCAGTTGGGTGGGCGCAATGCCGGAGCGGCCGTCGCGCATGGCTTCCCATGTGCCCGGCGCAGAGTGAGCGAGGTCGGTGACCGCGCCGTACCCGGTGATGACGACGCGCCGTCCGTTGGGGTGGGTCATGGTGTGGGGGGCTCCCGGTCTCGCGGGGTCCTCCTGGCGTCCGAGTCCGGACGCCGGGAGGATGCGGGGGGGTCGGTTTACTCGACGCCCTGAGCCTGCTTGATGAACTCGATGGCCTGGCCGACGGTCTGGATCTTCTCGGCCTGCTCGTCGGGGATGGAGGTCTCGAACTCGTCCTCGAACTCCATGACCAGCTCGACGGTGTCCAGCGAGTCAGCGTTCAGGTCGTCGACGAAGTGGGTGTCTCGGGTGATCTTGCTCTTATCGGCGCCCATCTGCTCGGCGACGATCTCGATCACCTTCGCTTCGATTTCCTGTTCGGTCACTGGGAGGTCTCCGGATACGCGGTCGTCGGAACCGGGCGCACGGTGCGCCCGCGGACCGACCCGCTGCAGGCGGCGATTCTAGCCAACCACGAAGTCCGTGCAACCCGTGCCCGCCCGCATCCTGGCGGGTATACCGATTCTGGGGGGACGCCCCGGTTTGGGGAGATCCACCCCCATCCGGGGTGTTCGCGGACCGTCCCAGCCCGAACATTCGGGCGGTCCGATCCCACGGGTGTCCCGACATCGGTGACAGGCGGCCTCGGGGGTCAGTCGCTCCGTCTGGCTGACGATGACCGGGTACGGCCCCGCGTCTCGGAGCCGCTGGAGGACAGGGAATGGCGTCGATGCCCATCGAGCCCGAAGCCTTTGCCGAGCAGGTTGCCCGTCTCATCGAGCGGATGCAGCCGGGGTACCGGATCGACCGGATCAGCCCGAAGGAGCTGCTCGTCAATGGGCGGCGGCTGGACTTGGAGAACCTTCTTCGCATGGTCGCCCACGAGCCGGATCGGGGCACCGACATCGTCGAGCACTTCCTCGACCAGCTGTTCACCGGTGAAACCCTGGATGTGGGGGACACCCCGTTCGAGGTGGCCAAGGCGCGGATCATGCCTCGCATCCAGCCCGAGTCGATTTTCCAGCATCTGTCGCGGGAGTTGGTGGCCCATGTGCCGTTCGTCAACGACACGGTCGTGGTGTTCGTGATGGATATGCCGCACATGACCGTGAGCATCACGACCGAGCAGGTGGCACGCTGGGGCATCACGGTCGAGCAGCTCGACGAACTGGCGCGGGAGAATCTCGAGCTGTACGCTCCGGAACTGGACATGCAGGTGATCGAGTCGGCCGAGGGCGGTCGGGCGGTCATCGTGGCCGAGCAGGACGGGTACGACGCGGCACGCCTGCTTCTGGGCGATCTGCACCGCAGGCTGGCGACCCGGCTGGGCAAAGACTTTTATGTGGCCACCCCGGCCCGGGACATGTTCATCGCGATGAGCTGCGAGCCGGCGGGCTTCGTCCGGCGGCTGCAGGAGCGGGTGGAGGAGGACTTCTCGCGTCTGCCGTACCCGATCACCAAGGACCTGTTCCTGGTGACTCGCGACGGCGTGGCCGGGACGACATGGATGCGCAAGAAGGCGGCGTGACCCGGGGCGCTCAGCGGTCCAGCGTGACGCACTCTTCGGGTTCGAAGATGAAGTTGAGGTAGGGCTTGTCGATCCGGTCGCGGATCGCGTCGAACTGCTCGACGGGGTGGTGGGTGCGTCCGTCGAGCATCCAGCCTCGGTATCCGAGGGCCTTGAGGTCCTCGAATACGCCGCCATCGCGTGCGTGGCGGTCGTGGCATTCGAAGAGCAGTCGCGGTCGGTGGTCTGTGAGGATGGCCCGCCCGCCTCGGAAGACGGCCCGCTCGTGGCCTTCGACATCGCACTTGATCAGGGCGACGCGGTCGAGTCTGTGCTCGCGGGCGTATTCGTCGAGTGTGGTGACCGGGATCTCGAACGCTGCGGCCGCGTCGGAGTGGCGGGAGTCGAGTGAGGCCCCGCCGGTGTGGTCGCCATCCCGGTACAGGGTGGCGGTGCCGGGGGCATCGGAGAGCCCGGCCGGGACGACATCGAGGTTGCGGAACCGGAAGGAGCCGACCATTTGGCGCAGCTCGGCCAGCATCTCGGGCTGGGGTTCGAAGGAGACGACCCGCCCGTTCGGCCCGACCGCCAGGCGGAGCCAGAAGCTGTAGATGCCGCGGTGGGCTCCGATATCGATGACGGTCCTCCCGGCGAGATCCAGGGAGCGGACATATCCGAGCTCCTGCCGCTCGGTGCGGATGCGGTACCGCCAAGCGCGGTGGAGGAAATGGAGGTACTCGGCGGGTCCGAGGGTGGGCATCAGGGCGAGTTTAGGGTCGGTGCGGCGGGGCGGGGACGGATACGCTTGGGCCGTGATCCTGCTTATTGACAACTACGACAGCTTCACCTGGAACCTGGTTCAGCGTCTCGGTGAGATCGATCGGACGCTCGAGCCCGGGCGGGACCTTGTGGTCGTGCGGAACGACGAGATCGCGCCGGAGTCCATCGCGGGTATGGACGGCGGGCGGGGCCCGAGCCACATCATCGTGTCGCCGGGGCCTTGCACACCGAAGGAGGCGGGGATCTCGGGAGAGGTGATCCGGGCCTACGCCGGGCAGATCCCGATCCTGGGTGTGTGCCTCGGGCACCAGTGCATGGCCGACCGCAACGGCATGATCGTGGGGCGGCACCCGGTGCTGATGCATGGGAAGACAAGCGTGATTCACCACGACGGGCTCGGGCTTTACGAGGGGATCGCGAGCCCGACCACGGTGGCGCGGTACCACTCGCTGGTCGTGGCCCGGGACACCATCCCGCAGCAGCCCGATGCGGAGGGGAATCGGTGGATCGTTTCCGCTTGGTGCGCGGACATGGTCGACGGCGTCGAGACAGAGGTGATCATGGGGCTGCGTCGCGTGTGGGGCGACCCCAGCCGCCAGCCGATGGAGGGCGTGCAGTTCCACCCGGAGAGCTTCATGACGCCCGAAGGACCGGCGATGCTGTGGAACTTCCTGCGTCAGGGACCCCGCGGGCGGGATGTGCCCCGTCCGAAGGCGCTCGACGCGGTGGGCTGAGCCCTTTCGTGGCGTTGGGATGGGCACTATCCTTGCCGCATGCTCGAACCCGCCCCGACGACCAAGATCGACCCGACCCTGACACGCGGAACGCTCGCCGAGGTGCTCCCCGCGACGGCCACTAGGCCCGCGATGGTCGTGCTGACGGTGCCCAACACGGACTACCGAATCCACCTCATGCCGTACGGAGGCGATCTGTCGGCGTTCCAGTCTCGTCTGGGGCAGAAGGTCATCGGGATCATCCGGGTGGACGCCAAGCGGATTGATCGCGTGGGGGCTGGCGGGCGGTATGTCGAGCCGGTGCTGGGTCGGCCGCGTCGCGTGCAGGGCATGGTTCGGGCGGTGACTGAGGACGCGGTGGTGGTGGGGGCCGGCAACGGGTTGTCGCTGCACCTGCGTCCGACCGCGCCGGGCCAGTCGCCCGGGCAGTTCACGACCGATGACTTCGTGACCTGCGGGGTGACGGACACTGCGACATTCGAGCTCGTTGAGTGAGCTAATCGATGCGCGGATCGACCCAGCGGTAAAGCACATCAACCGCGAGGTTGAAGAGGATCAGCATCGTCGCGAAGATCAGCACCACGCCCATGATCAGGAACAGATCCTTGTTCTGGACGGCGTTGACAAAGTGCTGGCCCATGCCCGGTACGGTGAAGACCCGCTCGACGATGAACGAGCCGGTCATGGCCAACGCGGCCGCGGGGCCGAGGAAGCTGAGCACGGGCAGGAAAGCGTTTTTGAGCGCGTGCTTGAAGAGCACGGTGCGCTCGGGCGCACCTTTGGCCCGGGCCGTACGGATGTAATCCGCCCCAAGGGCGTCGATCATGCCCATGCGGGTGAGGCGGGCGATGTAGGCCGCGAAAGGCAGGCTGAGGGTCACCGAGGGGAGCACGAGGCTCTTGGGCGTGCCCCACTCGGCGGCGGGAAAGATCGGGATGAGCAGGGAGAAGCCGAGCAACAGCACCGTGCCGATCACGAAGCTGGGCAGCGAGATGCCGATCAAAGCGACCCCAAGCGTGGCGAGATCGGCCAGAGAGTTGGGCTTGACGGCTCCGACCACGCCGGCGGTCACCCCGACGACCAGGGCGATGATGATGGCGGCCGCACCGAGCGTGACCGAGACGGGCAGCGCGCTCGCGACGATTTCGTTGACGGTCCAGTCGTCGTACTCGAGCGAGGGGCCGAGGTTGAACACGGGGCGGTGGGGGGCGGGCTGGCCGGCGGCTTCGGCGAGGCGTTGCTCCTCGGCGATCCGGCCGGACAAACGGTCGCGGAGAAACTCGATACCGGTCGCGGCATCGAGGTAGGACAGGTAGAACTTGGGGAACGAGTCGAGGTTGTACTGCTTGTTCATCTGCTCGATCACCTCCGGCTTGGGGCGTCGGTCGGGGTTTTCGAGCGGGTTGCCGGGGACCAGCCACGCGAGCGACAGGGTGATGGTGTAGATCACCAGAAGGATCAGCGGGAGTTGCGCGAGGCGGCGGAGGATCATTGTGGTCACGGGGCCACCTCCGTCGCGGTGTGTCGCATGGGTTTGGGCTGGTCTGGGCCTTTGCCGTCGCCGAGGATATCGATGAGGTAGAGATTGTTCTTGGAGCGTGGATGCGCTGTCAGGCCGGTGACCTTGTTGGGGTCGAAGAGCTGCACATTGGCGTAGGTAAAGATCGGGATCAAGGGGGCATCGTGCAGCAGTAGTTCCTCGGCCTGCGAGAGGAGGTCGAGCCGCTCCTGCGGATCGGCGGTGACAGCGGCCCGGTCGAGCAGCGCGTCGTAGGCGGGGTTGTTGTACGCACGGTCGTTGTTGCCGTCGGTGGAGTAACAAATGTCGAGGAAGGTGGTCGGGTCGCCGTAGTCGCCGTACCACCCGGCGCGGGCGGTCATGTACTGTTTGTTCTTGAGATCCTCGCGGAAGATCTTGATCTCCTTCTGCTGCAGGCGGGTCTGCACGCCGAGGTACTCCTGCCAGTTCTTGGCTAACGCCTGTCCGATGAGGTCGTGGCCTGAGTCCTTGTTGAACAGCAGCTCGACCACCAGGTCCATGGGAAAGTTCGCTTCGGCGAGCAGGGCGCGGGCTTCGGCGGCGATGGCTTGCCGCTCGGCGTCGTTGGCCGCTTGGCCGATGTTGGGCAGGCCTTTCGGAGAGCGGTAGCCGCCGATGGAGCCGGGCGGGATGAGTGTGTCGGCGGGCGGCTCGCCCAGGCGGCGGACCTGGTCGGCGATGGCTTTCTTGTCCACGCACATGGCGAATGCGCGGCGCACGCGGGCATCGGCGAACGGGTTGGGGCGTCCGTCTGGGAGCAGCGGCTTGCAGTTGAAGTTGTAGAAATAGACGCCGAAGGCCGGGATGGCGTGGATGTGCTTTCGGGGGTCTTCGGGGAGGCGGCGATCGATCTCGAACTGGTCAAGCCCTTCGGCCCGGAGTTCGGCGACGAGATCGGCGTGCTCGGCGTAGAAGGCGGCCTTGTCGGCCAGCATGTCGCCGCGGTACGGCGCCGTGACATCGCTGACCCAGTCCACGGTGCCGGTCTGGTATGCGAGCGTCGTGGCGTTGGGATCGTTGATCGAGGGGATGTCGATCGAATCGATGGCGAGGCTTGCGCGGTTCCACCAGTGGGGGTTGGCATCCAGCCGCATGTCACGCTTGAAGCGCCAGCGGGTCAGTTGGAAGGGGCCGTTGGAGATCAGCACGCCGGGCTTGGTCCAGCCGGGGCGGCGGATGAGGCGGGCGGTGGTGGGGTCCGGGCGCTCGTACTGCTCGACCAGCGGCTGGTAAACCGGATAGAAAACAGCGAAGGCGCACAGATCGAGAAAGTACGGGACGCGGCGTTCGAGGGTGACCACCAGCGTGTGTGGGTCGGGTGCTTTGAGTCCGACGAGCTCATCGAACTTGGCGACCGTATCGAGCCAGAGCTGATGGGCGGCATCGGCCCGGGCGTCGGCCGAGTCGAACACGCGCTTGGGGAACGCGTCGAGCTGTTGCTCGCGCCATTTATAGAAGTCCTGCGCGCCCTTCACGAGCAGGAACATGTTCACATAATCAGAGGCGAGGTCGGGAAGCATGGCGCGACGCCATGAGTAGCGGAAGTCTTCGGCCGTTACGGGTTCGCCGTTGGACCACCGGGCGTTGTCGCGCAGGCGGAAGGTGTAGGTCAATCCATCTTCGGAGATGGTCCAAGACTCGGCGACAGCGGGGATGATTCCGAAATCGTCCGAGAGGACATCATTCTGTACGAGCCCCTCGAAGAGCAGACGCGCGACGCGGAGGTCCTGCATCCAGCTCATCCGCTGTGGGTCGAGCGTGTTGATGTCGCCGCGATTGATAAAGGTGAAGTCGGCGCGGGGGGCCGGGGGGTCGGAGAGGATGGACACGCCGACCAAGGCGAGCAGGAACAGGATTGGCAGCAGCAGGCGGTACATTTCTAGACAGTACCGGCCAAGCGAAGGGGGCGTTGTGTGGGACCGGCCGGCGGGGGCGGATTACTTGACGAAGCGGTTGTCCGGCAGTTTGAACTGGGCCAGCATCGAGGAGCCGGGTCCGATCAGGGCGAGCAGTTCCCGCCGGAACGAGCGGTCGCCTTTCTCGAGCAGGCCCGCGAGATCGGTCTGCGGGACGCTGGCCGCGTCGCCCTTGGCGTTCTCGACCGCGCGGCGGCGGGCGAAGTAGACCAGGGACTCGGCGGCCCGTGTGAGGCGGACATCCTCGGCCTTGTCGGGGGAGTTCAGCCCCTTGACATCGCGATCGAGGATGACGGCGAGGATTTCGCCTCCGAGTTCGGCCCCGGCCTTAGCCGCTGCGTCGGGGACGGTGGTGCCGACCTGGGAGAGGGCGCGGGTGGCGGCGGTGGTGGCCAGCAGGACGGTGTCACGATGGGTGGTCAGATCGGAGCGGTCCATGCCGCGGACCAAGGCCGCAACGCTGTTGCACAGCGAGGTCAGCGCGATCTGGCGGGTGCCGGCAAGCTCGCGGAGGTCCATCTGGGCGGCGGCACCGAGGGCGCGGATGATCGATTGGCGGAAAAGCTCGTCCGCGTTGGGCAGTGCCGAGCCGAGGGCGTTGACCAGCGCGGTCGCCTGGGATTCGGTCATGGCCGGGCCGTTGGCGGCGGTGGTCTCGAAGACGCGGCGGGCTTCGGAGGCGGCGTACACGCGGACACCCTCGTCGCTATCGCTCAGCGCATCGGTCACGAGGGCGGTCGTGTCGGCGGTCGCCAAGGCTCCCGCGATGCGCAGGCCGGCGATGCGTGCACCCGGGTCGTTCGAGCCGGTGAGCTGGCGAACGGTGTCGAGGGCGACGGCGGCGAACGCCTGGCGGAACGCGACGGATGCACGGTGCTCGCGGATTGGGGCCACCAAGGCGGCCCGGGCCCGGTTGGCGGCGGCTGCGTCGGCGCCGATGGCTTCCTTGGAGAGGGCGGTGACGAAGTCGGTGATCTGCTGGCGTTCGGATGCGCCGATGGAGGCGGACTCCACGATCGAGCCGGGCAGGGTGGCGCGGACTTGGGCGAGCGAGGCCGACGAGACGGCGGAGAGCACAAAGGCGGCGGCAAGGCGGGAAAGTCTGGGTCGCACGGGGTTCGCTCCTGGCTGGGCCCGGTCCGGGCTGGGTGGAAACCTATCGAGCCCCGCCGGGAGGGTCAAACGGCGGGTGAGGGGGGCGGGGTCAATAGACTTCCATCATGACCCGTTTGGTGGGTTTGATCTGTCTGGGGATCATCCGCCGGTCCCACAGTGCCGGATCCGCCGGGACATCCTCTGCAATGCTGAGATACTGCCCGCGGGCGTGGGGGGGCAGCATGGTCCACAGGGCGCGGAGGATGCCCAGTTCCATCCCGGCGATGCCGCAGATGTAGATGAGGGTGCGCTCTGAGGTGAGCAGCGGGACCAGTTGTTCGGCGTCGGCCTCGAGCCGGTCCTGGACATACATGGGGCGGGGCTGGTCCGCGGTGGTCTCGCGGGAGATCGCGGTTCGATAGGTGAACCACTCGTGCTCGCGTTCCATGGTCCGCAGTTCGGCGTCGTAAAGAAGGTCGGTTCGGTAGGGGGTGCCCATGATGAGCGTGGCGTTGCCGGTGTAGCCGGCGGCCGCGAGGTCTCCGATCATGCCGCGGAACGGTGCGATGCCGGTCCCCGTGGCGATGAACACATAATCGTGGTCGCCAGGGTTCTGGGGAACAAGGAATCGCTTGCCCGCCGGCCCGGTCAGGTGGACGGTGTCGCCCTCCTGGAGGTCGCACAAGTAGTTGGAGCACACGCCGAGAAAGAGGCGGTGGTCGTCCCAGTGCTCGTCGATGGACCGTTTGACGGTCGTGGCGAGGATCTTGCCGCTGCCGTCCTCGCCGCGGGTGGGCGAGGCGATGGAGTAGAGGCGGAGTTTGTGGGGTTTTCCTTTCGCGTCCGTGCCGGGTGGCACGACACCGAAGGATTGTCCGGCGCGCCATGCGCCTTCGAGGGGCGTGCCGGAGACATCGATCTCGACATGGCGGACGAAGCCGGCGGCTTTGCGGGAAGCGGTGCAGAGGCGTGTCGCGACAACCCTGGCCGAGACGGGTTCGGCGGGGGAGACAAGGTGCTGGTTGACCTCGGGCATCACTGGGATGCCCGGGATTTCGGCAGATGTGGCCGGTGTGCTCATAGAGGATTGTTGACGCCGGGCCGGGTCGGGGCGACCTGTGGGATCAGCCTTCGCCCTCGAGTTCCGCGATGCGGTTCTCGATGGTGCGGCGGATGAAATCGAGACCGGGGGCGGCCTCGGCGGGCAACATCGGGGCCATCTGGTCCATCTGCTCGAGCGTCTGGCGGAGAATCTCGGGGTCGTCGATGGAGTTGAGCATGTCGAGCTGGGTCTGGAGTTGCGCCATGACCTCGGCACGCATGTCTTCGGGGAGATTGGCCAGAAGATCCTCGAGCGTGGCATCGGTTGTGTCGGGCGAGGCGGACGACCAATCGTCCTCGGACGAACTGTCGTAGGACATGTCGTCGGCTGGCTCTTGCGGCTCGATACCGGCGAGGGCTTCGAAGCGAACGGCCGCCTGCTCAACCTTGTCGCCCGCTTCGCCAGTGGCGCGCATCGAGCGGAGTGCCGATGCGGCTTCGCGGAAGGCGGACTTCGCAGCTTCGGATGCCTGGATCGCCTCGGCGTTGGCCGAGTCCGCGTCCTGATCGAAGCCGCCGGAGATGCCGGCAGCGGCCAAGGCCGCGAACGCGGCGGCGGCCTCGGCGTGGCCGGCGGCGGCCGCGGAATGGGCGGCGGCGGTGGCTTGCTTGATCGCGGCGCGGGTGGCGCTCGCGCTGCCAGCCAGCGGACCGCGGGCGTTTGACAGTGCCTGTTCGGCCTGACGGAGTTTGGCGAATATGGCGTCGGATTTGGTGCGGACTTCGGACTGGCGGAAGTCTCGCAGGGCTTCGCCGAGCTGGGTGAGACGGTCGCGGGCGGCGCGGGCGGCGGCGCGGGCCTCGGCGGCATCCTCCTGAGAGGCGCGGGCTCGCTCGCGGAGCTCTTCCTGCGAACGCTCGAGCATGGCGATCTGGCTGGCGGCGTTGCCGACCTTGAAGTCGATCTCCGCGGCGGTGGGGCGGAGCTGGCCGACCCGGCCCTCCAGACGCACGGCCTCGAGCTGGTATTGGTCTGCGCGGAGGGTGAACTCGCGGACTTCGGCGGCGAGTTCGGCGGCCCTCTGGGCAGAAACGCCGGTCATTGAGAGTTCGATCTCACCCGCCTTGCGACGCTCGGCATCGGCCTTGGCCCGTAGGGCGGCGATCTGGGCTTCGAGATCGGCGATCTGGTTTTCGATCTGCTGCTTCTCGGCGGCGTAGTGGGCCGCGTCGTCGCGCCGCAGGTCGAGGAGTCGGTCCAGTTCGGCGATGTCCGCGGCGGGGTCAAAGACCGAGGCGGCCTGGGCGATGGCGGACAGCGACAGGTATTCGGACAGGTTGGCCCGGATGACGCGGGCCTGGCGGATGGCTTCGGACTCGACCCGTCCGGCCTCGATCGCGGCCTGGGAGGCTTCCCCGAGACGGGCCTGGGCGAGGGAGACCGCGGCGGCTTCGGCGTATCCCGAGCCATCGCCGGCGTGGTCCTGCACCAGTTGGGTGATGCGGTTGTACGCGGCCGCGGCGTGGTCGCGGTGGGCGATCTCATCGCCCGTGGCGGCGCTCCGGAACTCGATGTTTGCCTGATGGAAGGCCTCGCGGGCATCCTTCTCATCGCCACAGGCGGCAAGCCCGACCAGGGCGGTCAGGGCGGCGATGGTGAAGGGGCGGCTGGTGGTCTTGATGGGCATGAATCGACTCCGATGGGGCGACGCATTGGGTGAGGGTCAGCCCGGACCGGCATGATAGGGCGAGGCGGGTCGTCAGGGCTGGCTGGGCGGGGCGGGAGGGTTCGGCTCTTCCGCGTCCGGATCGGGGTCAGGTGGGGTCTGCGGATCGGGCTGGGGTGGTGGATAGGTGATGCCGTAGTCTGGCCGCGGGGTATAGAGCGAGCCGATCCAGTCGGCGGCCTCCTTGAAGCGCCGGTCTGAGGTGGACCGGAAGATGTACCGCCAGTTCTCGCCCAGGGCCTGCTCATCGACCTCCGGATGGGGGTAGAGCGACGCCCGACGGGGGAGAGCGAGGTGCAGCAGCGGGGAGCGAGCGGGCTCGGAGTGGTTGATCAGGGGGGTGCCGTTGGCGAGCCGGAAGTTCTCAAGAATCAGGAAGTTGGTGTACGCGGTTTCGTCGGAGTTGGGGCGTTCGCTGATGAGTCGCAGACGGCCGGCCTCCGCGCCGCCGTGGCATCTGGTCGATGCGCAGCCATTGACGAGCCAGCCTCTTGTGCCGTGGATGCGATCCTTGAAGACCTGCATGGAGGGGGGGTCCTCGGCGACCTTCACGGTTTCGTAGAGGTCCCGTGCCCGGTGCTTGAAGAGGAGGCGCAGTTGCTCGGCGGGGGGCAGTTTGAGGATGGCCTCCCGCTCCTCAACAGAGACGGGGAACGACTCCGGGAAACGGACCATCAGCTCCCGCATGGTCGACTCGGGGATGGTCACCCGGGTGTCGGCGGACAGATCGAACTCGAAAACGCGGATTCGGTTGATGTCCTCCGGGGAGAGGGTGGGCAGGCCGGTCCTGCGCGAGACCTTTGGACCCGGCTCTCGGCTTGTCTTGGCGGGCTTGTTCCGTGCGGCTCGCTCCAGCGCAAGCTGGGCTTCCAGCCAATCGTGCAGGGTCCGGGCCTCGATGTTGGCCGGTTCGATTTCGAGAATGCCCTTGAGTTCGGCCAAGGCCAAGTCGTAGGCCCGGCGGGCGCGGAGCCATTCGGCCAGCGCGAGGCGGGCCCGCACATCGGTGTCTTCGATCGCAGACCGGAGTTCCTGATAGCGTTCGGCGACCGGGGGCAGGACGCGGATGGCCGCGACGCGTGCCCGGGGGAAAGTGGTGTCGATCCCGTTGAGCCGGATCACCACTTTGTCGGCGGAGTCCTCGATCAGAAACCCCGTGACCGACCGCCCGGAGCTGAGCGTCAGAACAGCTTCAACCACCGGCTCCTGGCGGCTGAGGGTCTCCGAGGGCTGTTCCGGGACCGCGGCGGGGGCGGGGGGATCGGCGATTGGAATGATGGCCGAACAAAGGACCAAGCACGCGGCAGCGCCGGTGGCGGCGGGCAGGGCGAAGGCTCTCTGGCGTCGGCGGGTCGTCACGGACGGATTGTGGGCGAAGGAGGCGCGGGTGTCCACCCAGCCATGTACGCGGGGCGTTCGGGATGGATGCGAAGAACCGGTCAGGCGGCGGGCATTGCCCGGTCCTGTTGGGCATCCGCGTTCGGGGCGGTCTGGTCATCGGGAACGGGCAGGCGTGGGACACGGTCGCTGGGCTTGACCTCCGCGATGGTGCCCGCGTCCGTCGGCTGTATCGCCCCGGTATCCACGACCGGCCTGCCCTGGCTGTTGACCCGCAGTGTGAAGGGGCCCTTGGTCTCGGATTTGAAGGTGATTCGATGCCCTCGCATGTAGATCGCGACGCCGGGGAATACTTTCTGAGTGACCACAACACGCGGGGCGGTGTTGGCGCGGATGTTCTCCTCGAGCCGACGGGCTGCGTGCTGCAAAGACTTGATGTGGCCGTCGAGTTCCGAAAGCTCGAACTCGACCCCCATCCGGCGTTCGATGAGCTGGGGGTTCTTGCCCTGCTCGTCTTTGAAGAGGTGCGCGTTTCGTTCGCTGACCAGGCGGCGTTTGTTCTGGGCTTCGAGGATGAGTTCGTTCACACGGGCCAGAAGTCCGTCGAGCTCGGGGATCGAGCCGGCCAGGATTTCGGTGACCACTTCCTGCGCGCTGCCCAGCGTGCCGACCTCGATCGTGTTGGCCGCGGCGACGGTGCCGCCGCGGATCGCTCCGGTGGGAATCCTGACGCTGCCGCGGGCACGGAGCTCGCAGTTGGTGATCTCCCGCTTGACAATGCAGTCGCCCATCGTGGTGATGGTTGCGGACTCCAGATAGCCGGATTCCACATGGCGTCCCGCTGAAATCGTGGCGACTTCGCGCCCTGCGACACCGCGCTCGAGCACAATGTCGCGGGTGCTCTGGAGGAAGGATGCCTCGACGAGCTTGCGGATCGTGAGAGTGCCGTGGGCGACCACGCGGAACCGGTCTTTGACACCTCCCTCGACATGGACAGGCCCGGGGAAATCGATGTGGCCGGCGCTGAAACCGACATCGCCGCTGACGGTGAGCGTGGTCTCGACAGCCCGGGTGCCGCCCGAGAAGATCAATCTGCCCGCAACCTTCGCGACGAGGCGGTGGTCGGGCAGGAGAGCGAGCGAGTCGGTATCGATCTCGGCGGGCATGGGCGACTTGCGAGCGGGGACGCATCCGCCGAAGATGTCTTCGCCGTCTTCGCCGGGGTCGGGCGGCGTAACCGTGCCGAGGGTTTCGCCGGCAGCCACGATGATGAACGCGCTGTGGCTGTAGTGGTCGACGGCGTCGGGTTCGTCCTCGCCGGGTATTTTGTGTTGATTGGGTTTGGCTTGGTCGGTCTCGATCAGCTCTTTGCGTGCGTTGATCTCAGCGATCCGCTCGGCGATGCGCGGTGTCCATTCGAGGATGCGCCGTTCGCCGTCTCGGGGGGGGCGTCCGCGTGCGACGATTGCTTCTTGCTCTGTGCCCGGCGCGGAATGGACGGTCTCGATGAGGGTCTGGACGGCCTGTTTGTCGATGTAGCGATCGCCCACGCCCCGCGCCTCGAGAAAGACGCGGACGGCGTGAGCGGTCAGTTCGGAAAGTGGCACCTTCGGGCCGATGCGCAGTGATCCCTGGAGCTTGCGTTCGTCGTGACGCAGCTGGAGATGCGCGTCGAGATCGTGCGCGTTGGCCATGGCAGGCTCCCCGCGAAGCGGGTCAGGCCTTCGCGGCGGCCTTGGCGAGCGTCTCGGTGATGCGCTCGCTGAGCAGATCGGGGGTGAAGGGCTTGACGACATAGTTGTTCACGCCCGCCTTGATCGCTTCGATGACGCGGGACTTCTCGGCCTCGGTCGTCACCATGATCAGGGGGGTGGTCTTGTTCTGCTGGCGGAAGGCCTTGACAAAGGAAAGCCCGTCCATGTTGGGCATGTTCCAGTCCACCAGGCAGAGGTCGGGCTGAAAGGCGGCGACCTTGCTCAAGGCGTCCTGGCCGTCGCAGGCCTCTTCGATTTCCGAGTAGCCGAGCTGCTTGAGCACGGACTTCTGGATGTTCCGCATGGTCTTCGAATCGTCGATCAGCATGATGCGCATGGCGTCATCTCCTGTTGGAGCGTTGGTCTTGGGTGTGTCAGGCAGCGGCGGCTTCGGTGGCAGCGGGCTTGATGGCGACTTCGAGCACGAGCTCGCCGCAGTCCGTTGTGCAGGGGATCAGAACACAGGGGATGTCAGACTGGGACGACACCCGGTGCTTGGGTCCGACCACCACGGACGGGCAGGAGATCGAGACATTCTTCCGTTGGAAGGCCGCCTTGGCGTTGCCGCAGACCATGTTGATGATCTCGCCGACGGCGTCGGCGAAGTCCTCGCTGTTGGTGTCATACTTCTCGCCGGTGAACAGGGAGACCACCGCGACGGCGGTGTCACCGGGCATCGACAGCACCACGCTGCCCTGGAACTCGCCGGACATGCCGATGATGCCCGACACATCGTGCGTGCACTCGCTGCCCTTCTTGATCGACGGATCGCCGACCTCGACCGGGAGCTGGAACATCGTGCTGAACACGTGCTGGATCGATGAGATGAAGGGTGCGATCAGGGTTGCGTCCATGGAAAACTCCTGGTGAGAATCGTTCAGGCGGCGGAGCCGGCGTGCGAGTGGCGGGACAGTCGCATGAGTTCGGCGACATCGACGATGAGGCTGACGCCGCCGTCGTTGCGGACGGTGGCTCCGGAGATGGGACCCTCGCGCTTCACACCGTCGAGGGGCTTGATCACGATTTCCTGCTGCCCGATGACTCGGCTCACACGGAGGCCGACGAGCTTCTGATTGAATCCGATGACCACGACGAACGGTTCGCTGTCGGCGGCGTTCGGAAGGTCGAAGATCTCCCGGGCGCTCAACAGTGGGTGGACTTGGCCGCGGAGGTGGATGACAGGGGCCTCGCCGATGGTCGAGATCATCTCCGGCGTGGGGCGGACAATCTCAGTGATGTTGGTCAGCGGGATGGCGTAGATATCTTCGCCCACCGCGACCATCATGGCCGGCATGATCGCCACCGTCAGGGGGATGGTGATCGTGAGGGTTGTGCCCTTGCCCGCCTCGGATTCGATGGCAATGTTGCCCTTGAGCTTGCGCTCGATGTTGGTCCGCACCACATCCATGCCGACGCCGCGCCCGGAAAGATCGGAGACCTGATCGGCGGTGGAGAAACCGGCCTCGAAAATGAAGCGGAAAACCTCTTCGTTGCTGAGCCCGGCGAGCTGCTCCTCGGTGCACAGGCCGCGTTCGACGGCCTTGTGACCGATTTTTTCACGGTTGAGCCCGCGCCCGTCGTCGATGATCTGAACGCGGACATGCGAGCCCTCGTGACCGGCTATCAGCTTGATCACGCCGGTTGGGTCCTTGCCGGCGGCGGCGCGTTCGGCCGGCGGTTCGATGCCGTGATCGGCACTGTTGCGCAGCAGGTGGACCAGCGGGTCGCCGAGCTCCTCGATGACGGACTTGTCGACCTCCGTGTCGCCGCCCTCGATCACCAGCTGTATCTGCTTCTGTGTCTTGGTTGCCAAGTCGCGGATCAAACGCGGATATTTGCCGAACAGCTTCTCGAGCGGCTGCATGCGGGTCCGCATGACGGCCACCTGGATATCGCCGGTCACACGGTCGAGCGTGCTCGCGGTGATCTCCATCTGCTCGATCAGATCTGGATCGACGCGGGTGTGCCCAACCTGCTCGGCCAGGGCGCCCACACGGTTCTTCTGCAGCACCAGCTCGCCGACCAGGTTCATGAGCGACTCCAGCCGCCCGACTTCCACGCGGATCGTCTGCTCGATAGGGACCTGCTGGCGGGCCTGTCCAGCCGTCGCAGCGGGCTTGTTGAGATCCGGGGTCGTCGCGACTTTACGGGTCAGGTCGGGTTTGGCCTCGGCCAACGGTGCGGCCCCGTCCGAGTTGTCCGGCGGGGTAGTGATCTCCTCAGCCTCCTCGCCCGGGTTTGAAGAGGCATCGCTGTCGGGCACGACAGTCGCCGAGCCTGTCACGCCGTCGAAGCCCAGCACATCGGCCGTCGAGGCCTCGGGGGAGATGTACAGCGATTCATCGAGTTGCCCCGTCGAGGCGAGTCTCAACCGCTCGATCAGGCCCGCGGTGGGGCGGCTGGTCAGGCGGAGGGAGCCGATCTCAGCGGCCTGCTCGGACAGGATGCTGCACGCGGCCTGCGCCCGCCGGCGGAGCTGGTCCAGCTGCGGCTCGGACAGCGAGTGAAGCCCCTCGAATGCGTGCTCCAGCGCTGCGGCGATCCGCGTGCACTCATCGATCTCGAAGAAATCGAGGGTCTTGACCAGGTCTTCGGCCAGTTCCGACAGAGCGCTCCCCGACGCCGAGCGGGTCGCCGGGTCGGCCAGCCGGTCCAGTTGCATCTGCATCTGGGTCAGACTCTGCTGAACATCGGTCACCAGATGTTCGACCAAGTCCGCCTTGGATGGGTCAAGATTGATCGTCCTCGGCTCGTCGGCCTGAGCGGGCGCGGCCGCCTGTGTGTCTGCGGCCGGTTCAGCGGGGGCGGCGGTTGCGGACGCGCCGCTGCCCATCGCGGTCAGGCCCTCCACAAGGGACTCGTCCGCCTTATCCAGATCGGTCTCGCCGTTGCTGAGCTGCTCGAACTGTCCCTTGAGGACATCGATCGCGGCCAAGAGCAAGTCCATCTCGGCACGCCGGATCACCACCTGGCGGTTGCGGGCGGCATTGAGCGCGGTCTCAGCGGCATGCGCGATCTCGACCAGGTTGGTCAGGGCGAGAAACGAGGCGCTGCCCTTGATGGTGTGAAGCGCCCGGAAGATCTGATTGAGCAGCTCGGGGTCCTCGGGGGACGATTCGAGCATGACAAGATCCGTCTCGAGCTGCTCGAGCAGTTCGCCGGACTCGGTCAGGAAGTCCTGTAGGATCTCGGGATCAAAGTTGTTGATGCTCATGTCCGTTCTCCGAGATGTGTATCAGGCAGCGATCCGGGCCATCTTCCCGACTTTCGAGTAGCAAAATCCCTGCGGGATGGGCATCTGCTCGAACTTCCCAGCGATGTCCTTGATGCGTTCGGAGTGACCGATGAACAGCGTTCCGTCGGGGGCGAGTTGGTCGTGGAACATGCCGATGACCTGGTTCTTCATGGCGTCATCGAAATAGATCAGCACATTCCGGCAGAAGATCACATCCCAGATGCCGTGCCGCTTGGCGGCCAGCCGGTCCTTGAGGTTGTGTTTCTCGAACGAGACCATCTTGCGGATGTCCTCGTTCAGCGTGTACAAACGGCCGTCGAACTTGAAGTACCGGTCAAGCACCATCTTCGGTGTCGAACGCACCGAGTAGTTGGTGTACTGTCCGGCCAGAGCGACATTGAGCGCTTTCTCTGAGATATCCGTCCCGAGGATCTCGATGTTCCAGTCCGACAGGCGGATGCCCAGGGTGCGATGGATCAGGATCGCCAGCGTGAACGGCTCATCGCCGGTCGAGCACGCGGCAGACCAGATCCGCAGCCGCCTGGTCTTGGCCCGCGCTTCGAGCAGCTGGGGAAGAATCTGCTTCTCGAACACATCGAGCTGGGCATCATTGCGGAAAAAGCTCGTCTCGTTGATCGTGATGCGGTTGAACATCTCCTGGAACTCGTCCTGCTGGTACGGACCCATGGAGAGCAGCGCGACATACTGGTCGAAGTCTTCGAGATCCAGTTCCTGCAAGCGGTGTGTCAGACGAGACTCGAGGATGTACTTCTTCGCGTCGGGGAAGTGGATCCCGGACCGGTCATAGATGATCTTGGAGAGCGCCTTGAACTGGCTGTCGGTCATGGAAACTCGAATAGTCGGCATTTTCAGGATCCTCGCTGTGCGTGGGATTGGTTGGATCAGGCAGCCATGCGGTTGATCGCGTTCACCGTCTGCTCACCCAGCAGGCTGTCGAGATCTAGGAGGATCACCAGGTGATCATCCAGCTTCGCCACGCCCTGGATGTAGCGGGAGTTGCCCGAACTGGAAAGTGTGGGTGCGGGGTCCACGGTCGAGCTGCTGATTCGCAGCACCTCATGCACCCGATCCACGATGAAGCCCACCGTGGCACCGGCGGCCTCCACAACGACAATGCGGCTCTCATCGGTGCGCTCCGCGGCGGGCATGCCGAACCGAACACGCAGGTCCATGATCGGAATGATCCGGCCACGCAGGTTGATCACACCCTCAACGCCCGCGGGCGACTCGGGGACCTGCGTGATGTTCATCATCCGGTTGATCTCCTGCACGCGGAGAATGTCAACGGCATAGTGCTCGTCGTTGACGCAGAAGCTGACAAGCTGCAGGGTCTCCCCGGTGTTCTGCCCCGGCTGATTCGAGGTGGCGGTTTTCATGGCATCGGCTCCTTGCGTTCGGACGCGTGTGATTCATCGGCCGCCGTGACGCGGGGGTGAACCCGTGGTCCGATCTGTCATGCGGACTTGCGGAATTCCTCAGAACTGCGGCGCGAACCGGCCGGCCCGCACAGGCCTGTGAGCACCCCGGCAATCTGCGATGGGGTCATCACCCCATCCGCCTGGCCGGACTCGACCACCGCCTTGGGCATGCCGTAGACCACGCAGGTCGACTCGTGTTGGGCGATGACCCGTCCCCCGGCCCGACGCAGGTCCGCGGCGCCCTTCGCCCCGTCGTCGCCCATGCCCGTGAGTTGGATGCCGAGCACCCTGCCCCGGAACGCCTTTGCACCCGTAGAGAACAGCACATTCACGCTCGGCCTGTACAGCGCGTCCGCCGGCTCGGTCCGCATCTCGGCACGGATGCCGCCGCGGACATTCTCCAGATGGAGGTGGCGGCCACCCTCGGCGACATAGATCCCGGGTCGTTCGATCATGGTGGGTTCGGTGATCAGCCGGGCACCATTGGCGCAGTGCTGGTCCAGCCGCGAGGCCAAAGTCTTCGTGAACACCGCCGGCATGTGCTGGGCGACGAAGACCGGCACCCGCAGCCCCGCAGGCAGCGGCGCGAGGATGTCTTCCAGCACGGGCGGACCGCCCGTCGAAGATCCGATCAGCACGGCATCGACCCCGGCCAGATCGATGTCCTTGGGGGGCGGGGCGTCCGCACGAGCAATGGGTTGCCCGGGTTCGGTGGGAGCAGCCCCAGCACGGCGGCGCTGGGATCGCGAGGTCCCGATCGTTTTGAGTTTGGTGATCAGTTCGTTCCGGAATCCGTCGTCGTTCTTGCCGACCAACGCCGGATCCTTGGCGATCACATCCGCCGCCCCGAGCCGCAGGGCCTTGAGCGCCTCGGCACTGCCTTCGGTCGTCAGGCTCGAGCACATCAGGACCGCAGGATCCTCTTTGCGGCAACGCACCCGGATCTGCCGGAGGGCGCCCAACCCGTCGAGCTCGGGCATTTCAATGTCCAGCGTGATCAGGTCCGGTTTGAGTTTCTCGGCCAGCTCCACGCCCTCGCGCCCGTTGCGGGCCTGGCCGACGACCTCGAGTCCCCGGGTTTCCTCGATCATGCGGGTGATCATCTTCCGCATGAACGCTGAATCATCGATCACCAGAACTCGCACCGCGACACCTCCGGGGCGACGCAGAGCGGTCGCCTGCCCTCATAGGGATCGGCGGTCTAGAGGGTGTTCTTGATCGCGATCGGGCGGGCGGGGCGGGAAAGGGCCCCTTGCCGTGGGGCAGGGCGCTCCACGGTTTCGGTCGGTACGCCGAGGCGCAAAAGAAACCCGGTGTCGGACGAGTCCGACACCGGATCAGTGCCCAGAAGAGGATTCGAACCTCCACTCCCGTTAAGGAACCACCACCTCAAGGTGGCGCGTCTGCCAGTTCCGCCATCTGGGCGAAGCACGCCGGGCCGGAGCCCGCCGTGGGACGATAAGTATAGACGGTTCCGGCGGCCCGTCGAGTCGAGAAACCGTGTCTGGGGGCTACGATCCCGGGCAGGAGCATATTTGACGGGAAGGAACACGGAGCGATGACCATGGGAGTCCAATCCGCGGAGCTTCTCGATGCGGTGCGGTCCCGGGCGCGGGACGCCGGCGTCTTCGGAGAAGACATCCGGATCGAGAACGGCATGCTGATTTGCCCGGCCAAGAACCCAGCCGCGCCCGCGGATTATCGGGTCACGGTCGATGACAACGGCGTCGTCTGGGTGGAGCTGGTCACCGCGGACCGCTGGCTGAGTGAGTCCGTCGAGACCGACCTGGTTCACACTGGCGATAAGCTCAACGAGCTGATCGACGAGGAACTCGCCGACCTCGGGTGGGAGGGGGACGCCTCGACCTTCGAGCACTTCAGATCGGACGACCTGCTGTTCACCTTCCGCAGCCCTGTCCCGGACCGCTCGCCCGAGGCAGTAACCACATGGTTGCTGGCTTACGAGCAGTGTTTCCGGCAGCTCGGGGACATCGACGATTCGGGCGAGGACGACTGAGGACCTGACCCGGCGTGAGGGATGCCGGCATCTGGAGAGCCGACGATGCGCATCTTTATGCTGGGATGGGAGTTTCCGCCGTTTCTCGCGGGGGGGCTTGGAACCGCGTGCCATGGGCTGACCAAGGCCTTGGCACGGCAGGGGCACGAGATCTTGTTTGTTCTCCCCCAGTCCGCCCCCGAGGACATCCATACCCATGTGCAACTGCTCGGCCCACACACCCTGCGTCGGCGGGCCGCCGAGGTCCGGACCCGCGCCGCGACGGGAGAATCCGTCTCGCTGCCCGGGGCGCACTGGGTAGAGCACGGCGAAGGCAGCGTGATCGGCTCGTCCGGAAGTGTCCCCGAAATAGGTGGTTTTTCTGGATCGGCCCCCCCTGTGTCGAGTCACCCGTACCCGGGTGTCGACCTGGGGGACACCCTGACCCGGGTTGTCGAGCGGTTACACGCGGGCCACGGCGCGGTGCCAACAACCCGCACGGAGCGGTTCGCGGCCCTGCGGAGTTCCTCGGCGACCGAACTGGCGGCCGCGATGGACGAAGTTCTTGGTTCCCTCGAAGACATGGGTACCCGGGATGGGGGGTACGGGGGGGATCTGCTCGGTGATGCCCAGCGATACGCCGGACTGGTCGCGGCGTTGGGGATCCACGAGCGGTTCGATGTCATCCACGCCCATGACTGGCTGACCTACCCGGCCGCGCTCACGCTGCGTGCTCTCACCGGCAAGCCCCTGGTGTGCCACATCCATGCCACGGAGTTCGATCGTTCCGGCGAGAGCGTCAACCAGCAGGTCTACGAGATCGAGCGGGCCGGCTTGCAGGGCGCGGACCGGGTCATCGCGGTGTCGCGTCTGACCAAATCGATCGTGCATCGCAGGTACGGAGTGCCCGAGAATCGCATCGATGTGGTCTACAACGGCGTGGACCAGGACAGCGTCCAGCCGAAACAGGGCATGGCCATCGAGCGCGACGAGAAGATCGTGCTGTTTCTCGGGCGCATCACCATGCAGAAGGGGCCTGAGTACTTCATCCGTGCCGCGGCGCGGGTGCTCGAGAAGGAAGAAAAGGTCAAGTTCGTCGTCGCCGGATCTGGCGATATGGCCGTGAAAATGATCGAGGAGGCGGCGGCGCTGGGCATCGGGCACAAGGTACTGTTCACCGGCTTCCTCCGCGGGCGCGATGTGGACCGCGTGTTCCGCATGGCGGACTGCTATGTGATGCCCAGCGTGTCCGAGCCGTTCGGCATCGCTCCGCTCGAAGCGATGCGCAACGATGTCCCCGTGATCGTGTCCAAGCAGTCGGGCGTGTCCGAGGTCCTCACCCACGCACTGAAAGTAGATTTCTGGGACACGGACGAGATGGCCAACAAGATCGTCGCCGTGCTGCGCTACCCGCCGCTCGGCCAGACGCTCCGCGAGCACGGGCGGTTCGAACTGCGAGGCCTCAACTGGGACGGTGCGGCGGAGAAGTGCGTCAAGTCCTACGCACGCGCTATCGCGGGCCGGGCCTGATCAGCCCACATCGCGACCTTGGAACAGCAGCACCGCGACTGACAGAAATATCACGATCTGCACGATGCCGTACGCGATCACACGCAGCACATGCACGGGCGGGATGGGCTGGTTCTGCGTGATCGCGTCGAGCAGCCAGAAGGACTGCATGTTGGGCACAATTCCCCAGATGGTCATCCAACCAACATTGGTCTTGGTCGGCTGAAGGAAGAGGGAGTCGCGGGGCAGCGGGGGCCGTTGCACCGGGACGGGCTGGCGGCCGATCTGCTTGATGAAGATCTGAAGATCATCAATCAAGGTGATGACGAGGGCAGGCTCATTGATGCGCGTGGATTCGTCCACGACCTCCAGCCCTGGGTCCTCGAACCGGGGGACGGCCATGGACACCCCGTTCGGGGAGGCGCTGTAGTAGACCGGGTCCCCGACCTTGATGGGCTGGGTGGGCGGGCCGAGAAGGATGACGCGATACTCGGCGCCGGGCTCGCGGAACATGACCGATCGCCACACGGGGTCGTCGATAGGACCCATCGCGAAGATCTCGCGCGGCGTGACATAGGTGGAGATCTCGTACCCCTCGGCCTCGAACTGCTCAGGTGTGACGCCCGCACGCTCGGCGGCCAGGGGTAGGGTCTTGTCCCGGTGGAAATCGTAGATCGAGGTGTTCTCGATGCTGATCAGATCGGCGTACGAAACCTGACCGAATCGCTCGTTTTCATACACATGCCGCCCGACAACATAGTTGCTCAGCAGCCCGACCATAAAGAAGATGAGGCAGACGATGATGGTCATTACCTGGCCCAGCCGGGTCGATGCCGCGATGGCGATCGAGGTCATGACCAAGAGGGCCATGCCCAGCGAGAGGCAAGCAAGCATGATTTGGGGCTTGGCGTCGGTCAGGAGCGGTTGCCACTCCCATTTTTTGCTGATCAGCAGGACCATGAGGTAGGCGAGCCACATCATGGGCAGCAGCAGCAGCGTGGCCGTCTGTGAGAATGACCAGCCGTAGAGAAAGTTGCCGACCGCCGCGAGGATCAGCGTAAGGAACAGCCCGCCGACCCCGAAGAGGACGACCGGCTTGTCGATCAGGTCGGCGGCGGTGGTGAGCACCCCGTGGCGGATGCCCAGCAGGAGAAAGGCCACCATGATGCCGATGGCGATGACCATCGCGCCGGACACCCCGAGCCACTTGCCGAGCAGGACAGTGGTCCGCCCGATTGGCTTTGATACAACGGTCAAAATGGTCTTGTTTTCGATTTCGCGCGAAACGGTGGCGGTGGCGATGAACGCCGCGAGCACGAGCCCGCACAGGAACACAGTCGCGAGCGACACATCCAGCAGGAGTTTGTCGTCGGCGGTCACTTCGCCCGGGACGCTGCGGTAGCCCATGGTGAAGCCGGTGACCCAGACATTCACGACCTGGAGCAGCCCGGCGACCAGAATGACCACGAGGTAGACCGGCTGGCGGACGCTCTCGATGAACGCGTTGCGGGCAATGGGGAGCAGTGCGGCGATCATGAGCGGGACGATCGTAGCGGGTTGCGGGGTCCGAACCCCCGGCGTGGGCACTCGGATGGGGAAATGCGATCGGGGAGGAGTCGGGCCGAACCTTCGGCCCGCCGCGGGCGTAGGGGCGGTGGACTCGGGACCCGCGGCTGGACACAATACCCCCCCAAGGGTGTCGCGGTTCGGATGATCCGGTCCGGTTCGCGGCACCGAGCGGCGCACCAAAGGGTTCGCACGATGCGTGCCCCCCTCACTCCCCGGAGGACAGGCCGACCCATGACCAAGGGCGATCACCTCGCGTACCGCCGAGCAGCGCTGGTCAGCATGCTTGGGCTCGTCTTGCAGACGGCCCTGACCATCCTGATGTTCGCGTACGGCAGGCTCACCGAGAGCCATGCCGCATCCTCGTCGGTGTATCTGCTCGGTTCGGGCATCATTTTGTGGGGCCTGCTGGTCTTGGTGTTCGACCAGCAGCGTCGGGAGCGGCTCGAGGCCCTGGAGGCCGAGCAGCTGGCGTCGACCAGTGCTGCCTCGAGTGCGTTCGAAGCGACCACGGACGATCTCAGGGTGGCCGCCCGCCGGCTGGCCACGATCCAGAAGTGGGTTCTCCCATTCGGTGCGATCGTCATCGCATCGATCAATCTGGTCGGAGGCTACCTCAGCCTCCGGGCGTGGCGGGGCGTTCAGGACCCGGTTGCCGAGCTGCCCGACCCCACCGGGTGGGCGTTGGCCATCGGCTTCGGTGTCGCGATCGTTATGTTCGTTTTCGCCCGGTTTGCATCGGGCATGGGCACGCTCAAGCCGTGGGCCAACCTCCGTGCCGGGGCGGCCGCCGCGGTCGCCGCCTCGCTGGTGGGGCTGCTCATTGGAGCCGCGGCGTTCGTCCAAATGGCCCTGAGCCAGACCTGGATGGCGCTGGCGATCCCCTACATCATCCCGATCCTGATGATAGTGCTGGGCGTCGAGACGGTGCTGCACCTGATCCTTGATCTGTACCGCCCGCGGTCGGCCAGCGAGCCGGCTCGCCCCGCGTTTGATTCACGACTCCTTGGGCTGATCGCCGCCCCGGACCGGATCGCGGACTCTGTGGGCGATGCGCTCAACTACCAGTTCGGCGTCGATATCACCAGTTCATGGTTCTACCAGCTCCTGATGCGTCGGCTGGCGATTCTGGTCGGGCTGGGCCTGCTGGTCGCCTGGCTATTGACCGCGGTTGTGGTGGTGGGGCCGCACCAGCGCGGGCTCGTGTTGAGCCGGGGCGAGGTGGTCGAGCCGTGGATCAGCATGGGCGATGTGGGCCCCAACGGGGACATCGGCCCCGGGTTGCACATCAAGGCCCCGTGGCCGCTGGCGACCTTCGAGATCCCTACGCTCGAGTCGCGGGACGGCTTCGAGCGGAACGCAGGTGTGGCGACCGCGGGTGTCCGCGTGCTGCACCTTGCCAGCAGCCCGCCGGAGGATCTGACCAAGCCGATCGTCTGGACCGAGAGCCACGCGACCGCGGAGATGCTCAACATCGTCCAGCCCGGGTCGATCCCAAGCCGGCTGGTCGATCGTTCGGATCCCGCAGCCGGGCAGTCGGCAGGCTCGCTGTCGCTGCTTGCGGTTGAGGTGCCCGTGCAGTATGTCGTGCGGGACTTCAAGCTGTTCGATGAGTTCGCCGGCCCCGGCCAACGCGAGCGGCTGCTGACTGCCATCGGACGCCGGGTGGTGACCCAGTACCTTGGGCAGCTGACTTTCGACGAGGTGATCGCCACTGCCCGGACGACCATGCCGGCCGAGCTCGAGCGTCGTCTCACCGAGGCGTACGGCAAACTCAACGACGGCAAGGGCCCCGGCATCGAGATCCAGTTCGTCGGCGTGAACGGCGTGCATCCCCCGGTGCGGGTGGCCCCGAACTTCGAGCGGACAGTCATCGCACGGCAGAACCGGGAGTCGACCATTGAGACCGCGATCAAGACCAAGATTTCCCGTCTGACCGAGGTCGCCGGGTCGGTCGATCTGGCCGAGCGGATCGTGGCCCGGCTGGAAGAACTCGAGGCTATCCGCGGTTCGGGCACGCCGGAGGAGACCGAGCTGGAACTCGAGGTGCAGCGCCTTCTCGAAGACGCGGGGGGCGAGGCCGGGCAGATGCTGCTCGAGGCCGGTTCGTCCCGCTGGGCCCGCCATATGTCCGAGCGTGGGCGTGCGGCGATGCTCCAGGGTCAGAATCGCGCATACGAGGCGGCCCCGACGCTGTTCCGCTCCAAGATGTACTTCGATGCGCTGCTCGAAGCCATGCGGTCCGCCCGCGTCTATGTGACGCCGGACGGCCTGAAGGACCTGTACATCCGACTGGAGTTGCAGGACAACGACCTGGGGACGGATGTGTTCAACGAGAACGCCGGCGCCGAACTGCAGATGTGACACAGGGTGATTGAACGGTGCACCCCGGTGCACACCGGGCCCGGACGGACGGGCCGAGGAGTCGCGAAGACCATGAAAAAGTTCACCAAGTTCCTCCCCGTGATCGTGATGGTGGTGCTGATCTTCGCGCTGCTGATGTTCAGCGCGACCTCGATCGTGCGCTTCACGGAGGTCGGCGTGAAGACCCGCTTCGGCGAGGCCAAGGCCATCCTCGATGAGCCGGGGCTCAAGTTCAAGTGGCCCTACCCGATCGAGGAGATCACCAAGTACGACAAACGGATCCGGCTCGTCGAGGCTCAATCCGAGACCCAGCAGACCGCCGATGATTTCCAGATCATCGTCCAGGCGTTCATGACCTACCGGGTGACCGACCCGCTCAAGTTCTTCCGCAGCTTCTCGAGCGCCGGCTCGCGTCCCATCGACCACTTCCGTATGGCCGAGAACGATGTGATGCGCGACCTGCTCCGCTCCGCACTGGGCGAGACGAGCAAGTTCCGCATGGATGACCTGTTCAGCACGGACGCCGGGGGTTCCAAGCTGCCAAAGCTCGAAGAGCAGGTGGCGGCGCTGCTCAAAGAGGGCGGCGAGTCCGGCCAGGCGCTGGCCGACTACGGCATCGAGGTCGTCACCGTCGGCATCGACCGGATCATCCTGCCCGAGGAGACCACCGACTCGGTCATCAAGCGGATGGGCGCCGTCCGCGACCGCCTGGCCGAGCGGTATGAGTCCGAGGGACGCTCGCAGGCCCAGGCGATCGAGGCCGAGGCGAACGCCAACGCCGAGAAGATCCTCGCCTTCGCCCGCCGCCGCGCGGATGAGATTCTGGCCCGCGGCGAGGCCGAGGCGGCCCCGTTCCTTGCGCAGCAGAATGTCAACCCCGAGCTGGCGGTGTTCATCCAGAACATCAACCTGATGAAGGACGCGATGAGCAAGAAGTTCACGCTCATCTTCTCGACCTCGGACTTCGGCATGCAGTTGTTCGATCCCGATGTCATCAAGGGCACAGGCGCGACGCTGCCCGTCCCCGGCTCGACCCAGCCGCTCGCCACGCGCCCCGGCGGGGAGGACTGATCGATGGCAGACCAGGACCCGCGTGATCTGATGGGCGAGAGTTTCGATGCGCCAGACGAGCAGGTGGTCTCCACCCGCGGCGCCTCGGTCCGTCTGCGGGACGCCGGCGTGACCGGCATGCAGGGCCCCCGCATGGACCCGGCCAACCAGTCGCTCGCCGATGCGCTCCGCTTCACCTACGGGCTGCTGATGGCGGTCATGGTCGCCCTGTTCGTGCTGTTCATCTTTTCGGGGATGCGTACGATCAACGAGGGCGAGCGTGGCATCAGCATCCGCTTCGGCAAGCCGACCGCGCAAAACATCGATCCCGGTTGGAGCTGGACTTTCCCCTACCCCATGGGCGAACTGATCCGCGTCGGTGAGGGCACGGTCGAACTCAAGATTGCACGCGAGTTCATGCCCTACACCTCCCGCGCGAGTTCCGACGACGAGCTGATGGCCCTGCCCGTCGATCAGTTCACCCGCGAGAGCAAACTTAACCCGGCCCGTGCCTTCTCCAATATCACGGCCGATCTGAACCTCGCCCACACCCAGTGGACGGTCAACTACCGCCGGACCAGCCACGAGCAGTGGGCAGAGAATGTCTTGCCCGATCAGGAGCAGGCACTCGTCCGCGCGGCGGTGCAGCGGGGCGTGGTCCACACCCTGGCCGATGTCACCATCGACGACCTGCTCAAGCAGGGCGGCAGCGGCGACGCGATCTCCTCCCGCGTCCGCGAAATCGCCCAGCGTTCGCTCAACGACGCCCAGAGCGGGATCACGATCGAGCGTGTGGTGCTCGGACGCAAGGTGCCCCCGATCTCGCTGCTGCGTCAGTTCGCCGATGTGCAGGCGGCCGCCCAGCGGTCCGCACAGGCCCGCGAAGACGCCCTGCGCAATCGCGAGCAGAAACTGAACGAAACAGCGGGTCGTGCCGCCCCCGTGCTCATCGAACTCATCAACGAGTACGAACGGCTTGTTGAGCTCGAGGCGGCCGAGGAGGCCGAGGCGCTGCTCGCCCGCATCGACGGCATCCTCGAAGGGCGTGCGGTCGAGGTGAACGGCCAGGTTGTTGCCGCCGGATTGATCGGCGGGGAAGTTGCCGCCGTCGTGAACCAGGCACGGGGCAGGGTTTCGACCATGGTATCGCAGGCCATCGCTGATCGTGATTACTTCCTCGCCAAGCAGAAACAGTTCGAGTCCAACCCCAGTCTGATGATCGTCCGTGACTGGTCCGCCGCGATGGGCGCGTTCCTTGAGCGGGACTTTGTTCAGGCGATGATGTTGCCCGAAGGCGTCACCCTGACTGAGCTGCTGATCTCGCAGGACCCCGACATCGTGAAGGAGCTCGTGCGGGAGAAGAACCGCCAGGAGGCGCTCAAGGCACTCGACGCCCGCATGGAGCAGCAGCGCCAGGATGCATTCCGGTCCCGCCGCGGCATTGAGGATCCGAATCAATGACTCGTCTCGCCCCCGGACCGCGAAGCCCGGCACCCGCGCCCGACGACCGACGCCCCGTCGTCGCCTGCCAACGCCTCAGCAAGGTCTTCAAGGACTTCTGGCTGCGGGACCGCGCCCGCGCGGTCGACGGGATCGACTTCGTGGTCCGCGAGCGCGAGGTCTTCGGGCTTCTCGGCCCGAACGGTTCGGGCAAGTCCACCACCATCAAGCTCATCCTGGGCCTGTTGAAACCGACTTCGGGACGCGTGGCGGTTTTCGGCAAGCCTCCGACCGATGTTCTCATCAAGAAGCGCATCGGCTACCTCCCCGAAGAGAGCTACCTCTACCCGTTCCTCAATGCCCGCGAGACGCTTGACTATTACGGCAAGCTCTTCGGGCTCGACACGAAGACCCGCGAGAACCGCATCGACGAGCTGCTGGAGATGGTCGGCCTGACCCACGCGCAGTACCGCCCTGTCCGCGAGTACTCCAAGGGCATGCAGCGACGCATCGGCATCGCTCAAGCGTTGATCAACGATCCCGACCTGCTCATCCTCGACGAGCCGACCACGGGGCTCGACCCGATCGGCACGCGACAGGTCAAGGACCTCATCCTCGATCTTGGGCGGCGCGGCAAGTCCATCATCCTGTCCAGCCACCTCCTTGCCGATGTTGAGGATGTCGTCGATCGCATGGTGATCCTCTACGGCGGCAAGATCCGCGGCGAGGGCACCTGCGAAGAACTTCTCGCCAGCCATGAGCGGACCACGATCGAGACCGACGAGCTTGACGAGCAAACCATCGCCGAGATCGACGAACTCATCCGCCGCCGCACCGGCGGCGCCAAGTCCATCCGCAAGGTTGCGGCATCGCGTCAAAAGCTCGAAGAACTCTTCCTCGGCATCGTCGAGCAGGCACGGGCGGAGAAGGCGGCCACCAGCGGCGCCAAGGAGGGCGGCTCGACCGCACGGTTCCTCGTCGCCGGCTCCGCGGGCGACGCCGCTTCCGAGGAAGCCGGCGAAGCCGTCATCGACCGCCTGCTCCGGACCAGCGAACCCGCATCGGCGCCGCAAGCCGGCACGCCCGCCCCGCCCGTTCCCGCCGAGCCCGAGCCGTCGGTGATCGACGAACTGATCGCGT
>RFGH01000135.1 GCA_003696675.1 Planctomycetota bacterium | reverse complement strand
GGCGGGTTCCGTGGGGGTGGCGGGTGGTGTGCCCGATCCGTACGAGTACCTGCTCGACGACGGCACCGGCAACTTCACCCTCGGGCCTAGCCAGTTCGATGCCAACATGACCTGGCTGAACGCCTTCGACGCCCAGCCCGGCTTCGAGCGGATCGTCCGCGTGCGGGCGTCCTTCGGCGACATCTTCGATAACGATGGGGTGCCGGGGTCGGACGCGGTCACTGTGGCCGTGCTGGAAGACCCCAACGACGACGGCGACCCGGCCGACGCCGTGCTGCTGGCCACGGGAACGGGCGTGTGGACGGACCAGGCGTCGAATGTGTTCCTTGACTTCGATCTGGACACGCCCGCGACGGTGGAGGGGACCTTCTTTGTCGCGGTGATGATGGATGTGATCCAGCGGGCCAGCCCCGCGCGGATGGACCCGCAGGGCCAGGGCGCGGGCTCGCGGAGCTGGCTGTTCTACAACCCGGAGCCGAACCTGGAAGACCTCGGCTCGTCGCCGTTCATCCTGCGGATGAGCGATTCCCCGTTCATAGGGGCGTGGATGATCCGGGCGATCGGCACGGGGCCGGCGGGGTGCCCCGCGGACCTGGCCGAGCCGTTCGGCATGCTGAACATCTTCGACCTGCAGGCGTACCTGGGGCTGTACAACGCGCAGGACCCGGCGGCCGACTTGGCCGCGCCCGCCGGCTCGTTCAACATCTTCGATGTGCAGGCCTTCCTGGGCCTGTACAACGCCGGCTGCCCGTAACGCCCGCGCACGAAAAACGCCGCCCGGCGAGGAGATTCCGGGGGGCGTGTGCGAGAGGGTGGGCGGGCCCGGGTCCCTTGTCCGGGCCCGCCCGAGGAAAGCAGATCAGCGCCCGATCACATACGCCGCGTCCAGCGAGCGGGCGATGCGGGTCCGCACATCTTCCAGGTGGGCTTTGGTGTAGGCGTCCGGGTTGGCCTTGAGCGCCTTCTCGGCCATGCCGTCGATCCGGCGCAGCTCGCTGGTCGCCAGCGTGCCGATGGTCCGCATCGTCGGATCGCCCGAACGCATCAGCATCAGCGTCATCAGACGCTCGGCGTGCTCGCGCTGCAGCGAGCGGCGGAAGCTGCTCGTCGGCACGCCCTGTTCGCCGGTCTCACGCCACACCCGGTTGGTCACGGTCGTGAGTAGCTCGTTGAGCGTGAACGCGTCCTTCTGGTCCTGCGTGCGGAACTCGTTGTCGTACACGCGGCGCAGCGTCGTCGGGTTCATCAGCATGGTCAGCCCGGTGCCCTGCACGCCCGCGACGAGGTTGTGCACGGTCAGGCTCGGGTCGGCCATCAACTCGTTGATGCCGGCCGAGTCCCACCAGTACTCTTTGCCCATGTGCCGCACCAGCTCGGGGGTCAGCCCGAAGGCGTCGTCCTCGAACGCGGCGTCCATGATCACATTGAGCGCCCGGCGCTGCTCGTCGGCCGGCACATCGGTGATCGGCTCGGGCGCGTTCTCGTCGCCCTTGAACGACAGGCTCGCGTATGAGCCGCCGATGTACGGCGACGCCACGCTCATCGCCTGCAGCTGGCTGCCCACGGTGGTGCTGTACCGCCGGCGGGCCACGGCCCACGACTCGCCGTCGTCGACGATGTCGGTCAGCAGCTTGCTGCGGATCTCCTGCACGAGCGCCAGCCGGTTCTCGGCGTAGGTCAGGTTGTCCTTGCCCATGTCCCAGGTCTGGTTGCGCGGGTCGGACCCGATGCCGATCGCCGGCTGGGGGATGTACAGGTGGTCCGGCTCGGCCGACCGCTTGAGCACCTTCTCGACCTCGGACTCGGGCCCGTAGCCGAACGCGATGGCCCACATGTCGTACGGGCCGACCTCGGTCGTCGCGTAGGGGCCCTGCACCGGGCCGAAGTCCGCATTGATGTTCGCGCTGACATAGTCCATCACCGAGCCGACGCTCGCCCCGGTGAAGCCCTCGCTGTTCACCTCGCCGTTCGTGCGGATCGTCGACGCGGCCATGTTGTGCTGCAGGCCCAGGCAGTGCCCCACCTCGTGCGCCGAGATGTAGCGGATCATCTGCCCGATGAACTCTTCGGGAAGCCCGTCGAGCTTCTCCCCGTCGCCCGCGTCCAGCATGCCCAGCGCCAGCGCCGCATCGGCCAGCGAGATGTCCAGGCTGAGCATGTTGCCGATCGTGCACGCCGAGTTGGCGTGGTTGGCGGCCATGGTGGTCCACGGGTTGGCCCGCGTGCCCAGGGGCTCGGTGGCCGCCTGGTCGGTGTCCAGCGCCAGCTTATGGAGGATCTGCGCCCGCTTGGCCGGCTCGGCCAGCAGCACGCGGGGGTCCCAGTCCGGGTGCTCGGCGAAGAACGCCAGCGTGTCCGGCGAGAAGGTCTGCAGCGTCAGGTCATCCGTGAAGTTCTCGTACATCGTGCGGATGGCCCGGGTCAGCCCCTGATGCCACACCACGTCGGCGTCGAGGATCTCGCCGGTCAGCGGGTGCGCGCGGCTCGGGCCGATGGCGTATCCCTGTTCGGACGCGTTCCAGCGGAAGAAGTTGTACCGCGCGTCCTCGGGGTCCTTGTCCATGTGAGCGCCGGTCGAGGAATCCTGCTGATACACCTCCACCGCACCCACGATGCCGATGGCCTCGAAGGCCTTGTTCCACATCTCGATGCCCTCGCGGACATAGCGGCGGAACTTCACCGGCGTGGTGTGCTCGATATACCACACGATGGGCTGCTTGGGCGGGCTGAGCTTGAGATTGGGGTCGGCCTTTTCCAGGTTCCACCGGGTGATGTACCGCTCGGTCACATCGGCGTTGGCCGGGCGGGCGTAGTCGGAGTACGCGTCGTAGAAGTAGCCCACGCGCGGGTCGGCCTTGCGGGGCTTGAAGCCGGGCGTGCCTTCCAAAGCGCCGATGTCGAAGGTGACCTTGACGATCTGCCCGTCGCTGCGGGGCGCCTGGTACTCGATCAGCACATTCTCCGGGAACGCCTTGGACTTGGTGATCTTGGCCAGCGACGGGTCGATCCCGTAGAGCGACGGGCCGTACGAGCCGTAGACCGCCGAACCGAAGAAGCGGTTGGTCTGGCGCGTGGCGATCGAACCGAAGTCGATCACGGGGCGATTGCCCGGCGCCATCGAGAGGATTTGGGCCGAGAGGATCACCCGACCGGTGAACAGGTTCTCGATCGACTCCTTGGCCGCCCGGTCACCGTCGGTCCGCACGCCGAAGTTCGGCGCGACCAGGGCGAGCTTGTCGCCGATGCGCTCCCACTTGGCGTAGATGGTCGGGCCCATCACGCCCGCCTGCGAATCGCCGCCCGAAACGGTGCAGGCGATCATCATCAGTTTGCCCTCGAACCCCTTGGGAAGCACCGCGAGCATCCGCCCCTTCTCGCGGTCCTCGTACAGATCCCAGTAGCCCGGTGTGCCGTCGGCGTTGGTGCTGACCCTGTTGAGCCCTTCGACGACCTTGTCGAAGGGCGCGAAATCGTCGCCCATCGCGGCGATACCCGACGCGGGCGTCGCCGTTCCGGCGATCAATCCCAACGCGGTCACAGCAAACACAAGGGCCGAGCCGCCCATGCGGATTCCAGAAAGCGGTGCGTGACGCATCGTGCTTCTCCAATGCCCCCATCGGGCGTGAACACAGACCCATCTCTCGGCCCGAACGGCCGACCGGAGCAGGTGTACCGCTCAGTTTCATGCAAAGATGCGAACGATTATGAAACAGATCCAAGCGGCACGGGTAGAATCACCCGAAGCCCGTTCGGGCGTTGCAGCAGCCGGGGGGGAACAACCACACCGCGGGGCGTTCGGATCGAGATCCGTCGCACCTGCCGAGGACCCCCCCGTGACGAAGACCAAGTCCGCTGTGCCGTCCCCGCTTCCCTTGGCCGTCTCGGACACCCCCATCGTCCCGGCGGTGCTGCCCATCCTCGACCAGCTCACCGCGGTGGCCTCGGTCGTTCGCGACGAAACCCTCCGGCTCGTCTGGTGCAACCGGGCCTATGCCGAGTTGAGCCGCCGTACCGTCGAGGAACTGATCGGCACGCGGTTGGAGGATTTCATCCCCAAAGCCGCGGCCGACGAGCGTGCCCGCGTCGCTCTGGAGGTCATGCAGACCGGTCGGGTGAAGTCCTACTACCAGTTCGGGGCCGATCAACGCCTGCTCTGCAGCGTCTTTCCCCTCGACGAGTCCGCCTTCGGACACAAGGGCGTGCTGGTGGTCGTCCAGCCCGCCCCCCCGACCGGCGCCCTCGACGCCGCCCACGCGGACATCCCGGTGATCGGCACCCCATGCCTTGACGAGTTCGCGGCCCTCACCCCGGCCGAACTGCGGGTGCTCTACCACCTCGCCGCGGGCAAGGCCACCGCTGAGATCGGCGACCACCTCCACCGCGCCGCCAAAACCGTCGAGAAGCAGATCGAGTCCATCCACCGCAAGCTGGGCACCAAGTCCCGCGCCGAACTGGTCCGGCTCGCCAGCGAGAGCGGCCTGCAGGGCTTCGACGAGCAGGCGTGGGAGCAGATCATCGAAGGTGCCCGCCGCATCAAGCGGGCCGGAGATTCCTCCGTCGCCTCCTGATCTCCGCCATGCCCGGCGAGTCTGACCACGCAGACTCCGCGCCGTGGAGAGGTCCTTGCTCGAACCGCTCACGCTGACCGAGATCCTGCTCCGCGCCGCCACTGGCATCGGTATCGCCTGCGGTTTGGGTCTCTTTATGCTCGCCGGCCTCTCTTCGCGATGGTCACCACCGTCCTGATCGCCCTGTCGTGGCTCAAAGGCTCGGTGCTCCCCGAGGGCGACCGGAGATTCCGCAAGATAGAGAAAATCTAATGCCAGTTCGTAATAGGGAATATTCCCCTCTTCGGCCAGAATAGGGGACTTTTCGGGGTTTTGGCATCCCCACCTCGAAAAGCCAAGCGAACTCTGGGGTGTTTTCCTATGCTGGCTCCATGATGCCCACCTCAGCCTTGGAAGCCTCCACAACGCGTCGAATTCGGAGGGACGATCCTGACCTGCTTGCAACCATTCCGGGGCTCGCTTGCTCCGTACGCGACGATCGCGCCCGGCTGAAGTGGGCCAATCACACCTACTCCCGCGAGGTCTTCGGATCCGACTCCGTGCCGGCTTCCAGGCTCGACAAAGACCTGCACGACATCGTCTGCGACGCAGCGGCTGAAGAGCGTCAGGCCCTCCAGCGGCAGGTCATCAACACCGGCACGCCCGCGCTCTGCTACCAGCTCCACTGCGATCGACGGGCCTTGGCCGTCGTCCTCCCGCTCGATCCCGAGTCTTTCGGGCACGCCGGGGTGCTCTCTGTGTGCAACCTTTCCCCGGGGGTCGTTCCCGCGCCCTACGGCGACACCGTCCACACCCTGCGCACTCCCGTCAAGCCCGGCCAGCTCGCCCTGCTCACCCGGCGCGAACTCGAAGTCATTTACCTCTGTGCCCAGGGCCTGTCCGTCCCGCAGATCGCCGAGAAACTCTTCCGCTCCACCAAGACGATGGAAAATCACATCCGCTCCATCCACATCAAGCTCGGCATCCGCGGCCGGGGCGACCTCGTCCGCTACTGCGTCGAGCGCGGGCTGCACGCCTTCAGGTGGGAAGAGTGGCTCGACATCATCGAGCACCTCGAATCCGCGGAACCGTCTGGGTTGGACGACTGACCCATGAGCACGCCCGAAGCTGGCATTCGTGTCCGCCGGCGACATCTCGATCTGCTCGAATGGCTCCCCGGCGTCTGGTGCGTCGCACGCGACGCGGATCTGCGCATCTTCTGGGTCAACACGCTTCAGGAACGCATGAGCCGCTTCCCGCGCGAGCAGATCATCGGCCAACCGATCCGCGGCGCGATGCCGGCCCCCGGCGCGGAAGAGCGTGAACAGATTCTGCGCGAGGTCATGGACACCGGCTCGCCGCGCCATGTCTATCTGCTCGCCTCCCCCGGATGCCGCGTGCAGGCGTCCATTCTTCCGCTCGACGAGCCCGACTTCGGGCACCGGGGCGTCGTCGTGGCCATGCGCTACGACAGCATCAGCCGCACGCCCGGTTCGCACCTGATGAGCACCCCGCGCGTGTTCTTCGATACCAAGTTCTCCCAGCTCAGCCGGCGCGAACTCGAACTCCTGCACCTCCTCGCCCAGGGGCTCTCCAACGCCGAGATCGCCAAGGCCATCAAGCGCTCCGAGAAAACCGTCGTCGACCACACCCGGCGCATCCACCGCAAGCTCGGTACCGAGTCACGCAACGCCCTGCTCCACGAGGCCGCCCTCACCGGCATCGCCGCCTTCACCGCCGAGGAGTGGCTCGCCCTCATCGACGGTGAGATCGAGATGCGCCGCGCCTTCCGCGAGGACGGCAAGAAGGGCATCAAAGGCCCCTGACCGCGTTGCCCGCACAGCGACCCCGATCAGGGGGGGGGGGAAATGCCTGCCATCCGCGTTTATGTTAAGATTGCGCTATGAACTATCCATCCCTTGCCAGCATCGCCGACCAGGGCCCCGATGCCTCGGCCGTCGCCCTGCGCCTCGGCGTCGCCGCCCTCCTCGGTTCGCTGGTCGGCTGGGAACGCTCCCGCTCCGACAAACCCGCCGACACCCGCACCATGCTGCTCGTGTCCACCGGCTCGGCCGCCTTCATGCTTCTCGGTCTCCGCGTCCTCTATGACCTCCGGACGGTCGACCAGGCCAGCGGCGTGATCCTCCAGGCCGACCCCACCCGCGTCCTCTCCTACCTCATCTCAGGCATCGGTTTTCTCGGCGGCGGGGCGATCCTCCACTCCAAAAAGGTCGTCCGTGGCATGACCACCGCCGCCACCATCTGGTGCACCGCCGCCCTCGGGGCGGCCTGCGGTTTCGGCGAGTTTGTCCTTGCCGGCGTCCTCTTCGCCATCGTGTCCGGCTCGCTCTGGGGTGGTTGGCTCTGGGCCTGGCATACCGGCAAGTACGAAACAAACGGCTACGACGACACCCACCGCGTCCGCGACACCCTCGGCGCGGACAACGCCGACTGACTCACACGCCCCGGTCCGACGACCCCAAATTCGCCAGCTCCTCCGCGTACCGCTCCCGCAGCGGCTCGACCACCTCGCGCACGAACCGCTCGGTCTGCTCCACGCTCCGCCCGACATACTGCATCGGGTCCATCAGGTTGTCCCAGTTCAGGTCGCGCTCCAGCGCGCCGCCACTGGCCTTGGACCGGAACATCGGGTCCCGCTTCAGCCGCTCCAGCAGGTCGTTGTCCAGCCCCTCCTGCTTCACGCGGTGCCCCGCGGCCTGCGCGTGCACGCGGATGGCCTCGTGCAGGTCCTGCCGGTCGCCTCCCGCCTTGACCGCCTCCATCAGGATGTTCTCCGTGGCCAGGAAGGGCAGCTCGTCCATCAAGTTCTTGCGGACCATGGCCTCGTTGACGACCAGCCCCGACGCGACCTCGTGCATCAGGTCGAGCGCGCCGTCGAGAGCAAGGAACGCCTCCGGCAGCGAGAGCCGACGATTGGACGAATCGTCGAGCGTCCGCTCCAGCCACTGCGTCGCGGCCGTGTCGTAGGCGTTGCCGACCAGGTTCATCACGAACCGCGCCAGCCCGCAGATCCGCTCGCACTTCATCGGGTTGCGCTTGTACGGCATGGCCGACGACCCGATCTGCGACTTGCCGAACGGCTCGTCGATCTCCTTGCGGTTGGAGAGCAGGCGGATGTCCGTGGCGATCTTGTGGAGGACGGAGGCGACGGAGGCGAGGTCGGCGAGGACGATCGCGTCCACGACCCGCGGGTAGGTCTGTCCTGTAAGGTCGTAAGTCCGATCGAGGAGCGGATGGGGCATGAAGCGTTTGGTTGCTTCCATCTCGAACCTGGCGACCTTCATGGGGTCGTCACCGAACAGTTTGAGAAACGACGCCTGAGTTCCTGTCGCACCACGAAATCCGCGGAGTTTCAGCAAGTGAACGCGAGCGGCGTCGATCTGCCCGAAAACCACATTCAGATCGTGTGCCCATCCCGCGATTCGCCGTCCGACAGTCGTCGGTTGAGCGACCTGATAGTGGGTGAAGCCGAGAGTCGGAGTATTTGAGTAGTCTGTCGCGGTGCGCGTGAGTGCCGAAATACAACGAACGACTTTGGACTCGGTGAGCCGAAGTGACTCAAAGAGGCATCCAAGATCCGCATTGCACACCACATCCTGACTCGTGCACCCCAGATGAATAATCGGCTTCGCCTTCGGGCACTGCTCGCCCAGGCAGTGCACATGCGCCATCACATCGTGCCGCAGCTCCCGCTCCAGTTCCGCCGCCCGGGCAAGCTCCTCGTCTGTGATGCCCCGCTCCACCACCGCCCGCAGTTCCGCGATCTGCTCGTCCGTGATCGGCAGCCCGCACGCCTGCTGCGCCTCGGCCACCGCCAGCCAGATCCGACGCCATGTGTTGAACTTGTGCCGCGGCGACCAGATCCGCAGCATGGCCGGGCTGGCATTGCGACTGGCGAGAGGGCTGGTGTAGGTGTCGTGGGGGCTCGTCATGGGCCAGTTTAGGTTCACGCCCCCGCCACGCCCGCCCGCTCTGGCAGATCCGCGGGCGTCATCTCGAAGGTGATCGCGTGGACGCCGTAGTACTTGTCGCTCTCCCCTGTCTCCCGGAACCCCACCTTCGCCAGCACCCGGCGCGATGCCACATTCTCCGGATATGTCACCGCCACCAGCCGCCCAACGCCCAGCGCCCCGAAGGCATGATCCCGCGTCAATCCCGCAGCCTCCGTCGCGTACCCCCGCCCCCAGTGCGCCCGCCCCAGCCGATACCCCAGCTCGATCTCCGGCCCGTCGAACTCGATCGGCACCACGCCCCCCTGCCCCAGCACCACGCCGTCCCCGTTCCGCACGATCGTCCAGAACGCCATCCCCCGCTCGGCGTGCGACTTCATCGCCCGCTCGATCCGTGCGGCCACCTCCTCGCGCGTCCACGCCAGGCCCTTGCCGACATACCGCATCGTCTCCGCGTCCGACCACATCGCGCACAACGCGTCCAGATGCTCCATCGAAGGGGCGACGAGCGACAGCCGTTCGGATCGGGCGACCAGTTCCATTCCTCATTCTCCGCACGCCGGGCGCGGAAAACCGCCCCGCAGTGACCGGGTTTGTGCGCGATTTCGGTGTCATGCGCACGCCGTCGTTGATCCCATCCCGGGCCGGGCGGTACATTCGTCAGGCTCGGGGGAACGCACAGGAGGGACCCATGACCGCACGCACCATCGCCACGCTCGCCGCCGCCACCATTGCGTCCACCGTGTCGCCGCAGCGGTGGCGGCTCAGCCGTGCGTGCCTGGCGCGTCCGGACCGGCGCATCGCTCCGCGTCATACCGGATCCACTCCAGCCGCAACCCCTGCGGCGGCAGCGTCGGCCCCGGATTCGCCCGCCGATCTTTCGCTTCGAGGATCGCGGGCAGTTGGCGCGGCTCGACCTTCCCCCGCCCGACCTCCATCAGCGTGCCCGCCAAGATCCGCACCATGTTGTAGAGAAAGCCCGAGCCCGACACCCGCACCCGCAATCGCCGGAACTCGCCGGGGAACAGCCCGTGCGCCGCATCGCCACGGTCCGCGTCGGGTGTCAGATCCTCCACCGAGCAGCCGAAGATGCGCCGCACCGTCGTGCGCCGCCCGTGGTTGATCTGCGCGAACGACGCGAAGTCGTGCTCGCCCACCAGATACGCCGCGGCCTCAGCCATGCGGGCGGCGTCCAGCTCGTGCCAGGTGTGGAACACGAAGCGCCGATCCCACAGCGGGCGGTCGTGCCCCACGGCGAAGGTGTAGGTGTACTCCTTCTCCCGCGCGCCCGAGATCGGGTCGAACTCGTCGGGCACGATCTCCGCATCGCGCACCAGCACATCCCGCGGCAGCTTCCCGTTGATCGCCCGCACCAGCGTCCCCAGCCCCCGCTCCGCCGGCCAGCCCACGCCCTTGTCGGTGTCCGGCACGGACAGGAACGACGCGCACTGCCCCCACGCGTGCACGCCCGAATCCGTGCGGCTGGCCCCCGTCACGATCACCGGCTCCCGCACCGCCTCGCGCACCGCCCGCTCCAGCACGCCCTGCACCGTCCGCAGCTCCGTGCGCGCACGGTCCTCGCCCGGCGCTGGTGGCGGGGCGGTCTCGTCGGGCGGCAACTGCTTCTGCCATCCGCAGAAGTCCGTGCCGTCATACGCGATGGTCAGCTTGTATCGGGGCATGGGGGAGCGGATGGCACCGGATCGGCGGGTCAGCGTTGGCTGTCCTCCGTGCGGGTCTTGATCACGATCGGCCCGTCCCCCTCAACCCGGGGGCGTCCGCCGCCGTGCCCGAACTTCTTGTACTCGTCGTCGGCCCACTGATCGCCCAGACGCCACCAGAGCAATGTGGTGATCCCAGCCCCCAGCGCCAGAATAAAGCCGCCGATGATCCAGATCGCCATATCCGAGTTTAGGGGCGGCAATACACCCGCGAGAGCGTCGTTCTGCCCGTGCCTCCGCCGGCTGGCCGCAGCGAGATGCCGGGTTTCAACGCACGCACCGCCCGCCATGATCGCCCGCGTGCTGGATGCGGGCCGGGACGCGGCGTCCCGTCGGCATGGCCTGAGAGCGCGACATCGACCGCGTCCAGGCCGCCGTTCGCCGCGCCATCGAGGGCTGATCCGCCCATCGCCATCCATCCACCGCGGCGTCCGCGAACCGACGCTGCGGCCCGTCCGAAACGGACGGCCCACCCCGCCGGACAGACCCCCGGCGGGGTGTTCTTTGCCTTGTCAACCACGAATCCGCTCAGAGTTCAACCATCTGCATATCCGGCTCGATCTGTTCGATGCCGGGGGGCAGGGCCACATCGTTGGCGAAGGCGACCATGCCGGCGTCGGCCATCTCGACCCGGACGGCGGCGGCGTTGAACAGCGGGCCGCGGGGCAGGTTGACGACTTCGGTCGCGGCGGGCACCTGGCCGGGTTGTTCGTCAACGATGGCGGCGCCGAACTCGGGCGGGTGCTCCTCGAGGCGCTGGCCGGCGATGATCGCCATGAGGTCGTTGGCGATCTGGCCCTCGCTCTTGGATTCGTGCTGGTTAGGGATGGCCTGCTCGAACGCTTGGAGGATGCCGTCGCAGTTCTCGTAGGTGCCGGCCTTTTCGGCGAAGGTTCCGCTGGGCAGAACCACCTGAGCGATCGACTCGGCGTGCCCGGAGTGGGTGTCGATCAGGACCACCTTGGGCGACTTGAGCGCGTCGAGCGTGTCCTGCGTAGCCCACTCGCTGGGGTAGTTGCCGGTCAGCAGCACCGCGCCGATCTGTCCCGAGCGGCACTGGTCGAGGAAGGTGCCGAAATCAGCGCACCCGCCCATGGCATCGAGCACCCGCTTGACGCCCCGGGCGTTGGGGGCTTTTTCCGCGCGGATCACGAAGGGCTTGCCGGCGGCCGGGTTGGGGAAGCACTTGTCCTCGCCCGAGAACGGCACCGGGCCCATCGCGAAGCGGGCCGAGGGATCGATCGAGCGGGCGAGCCGCGCCAGGCTGAAGGCCTCCTCGCAGGTGAGGAACGGCGAGACGACCAGCGCGAGCGGGCCGGCCCGGAGCGCCTCGAGCGCCGCGCGATAGGCGGCCGGCCACTCGGATTCGACCAGCGTGCCGTGCTGGCGGCGCAGCGGCGTGCGTTGGCGGTTCTCGGCGTGGACGAACTTCCACCCGTAGCGGACCTCGTCGGAGATCCACCAGGTGTTGATGTTCTTGTTCTCGCGCGGCTTGATGCGGTAGAGCCTGCCCTGGTTGTGCTCGACCCAGATGTTGTCGCCCGAGCTGGTCAGGGGGTCGATGCCGGCGGTCCGCTTGAGGAACCACACACGCTGGGCGAAGAGGAAGTCCTTGTCGAGCAGCGCGCCCACCGGACACAGATCGATCACATTGCTGGCGATGTCGTTGGCCAGCGCGATGCCGGGGAACACATCGATCTGCGATTTGTTGCCGCGCCCGTCGATCATCAGCTCGCCGGTTCCGGACACCTCGCGGGTGAAGCGGACGCACCGGGTGCACATGATGCAGCGGTCGGAGTAGATCAGGACATTGGGCCCGAGGTTCTTCTTGGGCTGCTTGACCTTCTGCTCCTGGAAGCGTGACGCGGACCGCCCGTAGCGGTAGGAGAAGTCCTGCAGGGTGCACTCGCCCGCCTGGTCGCACACGGGACAGTCCAGCGGGTGGTTGATGAGCAGGAACTCCATGACCGCCTTCTGGTTGGCGATGGCCTTGGGGCTCTTGGTGTAGACGACCATGCCGTCGGTGGCCTCGGTGGCGCAGGTGGGCAGCAGCTTGCCGCCCATGAGCGGCTCGAGCTTGTTGTCGTTGCGGGGGTTGGGGGCGTGGATCTCGCCCAGGCAGATGCGGCACTGGGCCGGGACCGACAGCCCGGGGTGGTAGCAATACTGGGGGATCTCGACACCCGCGCGGTTGGCAATGTCGATGACGCGCTCGCCCTTCTCGAACTCGCAGCGGACGCCGTTGATGGTGATCGTGGGCATAGGACCGGATGGTAGGGTCGGGTCAGCCGCCGGGTCCGCCGGGTCCGCCGGTGCGGGTGTCCGCGTCGGTGTCGGGCGAAGGACCTTCGCGTGCCGGGCGTTCGAGTCGTGCGGCGGCGGCGATGAAGACGGGGTGCTCGCGGATGGGGTCGAGATCGGGGTCGGCTTTCCACCAGCCGGTGCGGTCGGAGTAGCCGGCGGCGACGCAGAGCGCAAAGTGCTCGGCCGCCCGGTCCGTCTGCCCGCCCATGGCGCGATAGCACGCGAGGTTGTACTGGTAGAGCGCAGGGTCCCAGCCCTGGGCGGCCTGCTCGTAGAGGTCCGCGGCGAGGACGAACGCCTCGGCCGCCTCGCGGGAGCGGCCCGCGGTGAGCAGCGCCCAGCCCCGGTGATAGGCGTGGCTGGAGCGGTCGAGCGGGTTCATGTCGGCGCGATCCGGCCCGATGAGTTCGGTCAGGCGGCGGGAGGCGGTGCCGGCCAGCCCGCTGCGGGATCGGTGCTCCATGATGGCCCGCCACATGGCCGCGTCCGGGTCGTCCGGGCGTTCCTGCGACGCGAGCCGGGCGATGCTCAGGGCCCCCTCGGTGTGCCCGCGGATCAGGGCGCGGCGGACGGCCTGGGTCGAGACCCCGCTGGCGCTGTTGTCGCCCAAGATCCGGTCGCGGGGTGCCCGCCCCTCGATCTGCCCCAGGGTCAGCACGCCGATGAACGCGGCCAGGCCCAGGCAGGCCGAGACTGTCGTGATGGCGCGGACGGGGGGCATGGCGATCCTTGGTGCTTCGTGAGCGGGGCTCGCCCGGTTCGGCGGGGGCGGGGGCGCACGGGGATACCCTACCCGCGATGGCACCCGGCGCAAAGAGCATCTCGAAGATCACGCCCCCCAAGGGCACCCGCGACATGTACCCCGAGGAGGCCCTGAAGCGGCGGTACCTCGAACAGGCGTGGCGCGACGCCTCGGTCCGCTGCGGGTTCGAGGAGATCCACGGCCCGACCTTCGAGACGACCGACCTCTACGCGGTGAAAAGCGGCGAGGGCATCCTGGGTGAGCTGTTCCAGGCGTATTCCGGCAAGGCCCCCGAAGAGTTGGAGCAGGTTCGGGCGACGGGGCGGGCGCCGTACGCGGTCCGCCCGGAGTTCACGCCGACGCTGGCGCGGATGTTCGCGGCCAAGGCGGGCGGGCTGCCGCGTCCGTGCAAGTGGTTCACCGGCGGGTCGTACTTCCGCGCAGAGCGTCCGCAGCGGGGGCGGCTGCGCGAGTTCCTGCAGTGGAATGTCGATTTCGTGGGCGACGACGGGACCTCGATGGGTCGGGCGGTGGCGGATGTGGAGATCCTGGGCGTGGCGATCTCGCTGCTGCGTGATCTCGGATTGACGCGGGCCGACACGGTGGTGGCGTACAGCGACCGGCGGATGGCCGAGGCGGTGCTGCGTCACATCGGGGCGACGGACGAGACGCTGCCGGCGTGGTTCGCGTGGATCGATTCGATCCCGAAGAACCCGGCGGCCGCGATGGTGAAGGCGCGGGAGCTGGGGCTGAGCGATCTGGAGGTCCGGTTCGTCATCGGGTATTTCTTCAATCAGAAGGCGGACGCGCGGGTGCTGGCGGCGCTGGACGAGAACCCGACGGGTACGCCGGCGTTCGTGAAGTTCCAGCAGTCGCTGATGATGGTGCCCGAGGTGGCGGACTCGATCGCGCAGCTCCGCCGCTCGGCGGATGTGATCGAGCAGTTCGGGTTGGGCGGCTGGGGCGTGCAGCACAACGCGGTGGTGCGGGGCCTGGCGTACTACACCGGGCTGGTGTTCGAGGTGCTGGCCGACGGCGAGCGGGCCGTGGCGGGCGGCGGTCGGTATGACCGTCTGATCGAGCTGATGGGCGGGCCGCCGACGCCTGCGGTCGGATTCGCGATGGGCGATGTGGTGGTGTCGTTGCTGCTGGAAGACAAGGGCCTGATGCCGCAGGGCGCTGAGCTGATGGAGGCGGTGTCACGCCGCCCGGCGTCGGTGCGCCCGGAGGTGTTCGTGGTCGGCGCCGACGACGAGTCGAGCGACGCGCTCGTGCGTCGGTTGTGCGCCGATCTGCGCCGTGGTGTCGAATCCGGGGCCTACAAAGACGCGGGCGGACGCAAGCCCTGGAGTGCGGCGCGGCATGACGCGGCGTCCGGCGGCGTGCGCCCGATGCACGCGCGGGTGTCGTACAAATCGACGCGGAACCTCAAAAAGCTGCTGGCGGACGGGGAGAAGCAGTTCAGCCGGCTGGCCGCGATCGTGCACGGCGAGGACCGGGTGCAGCTCAAGGACTTCGACGCGCGCCGGGACCTGACGCCCAAGGACATCGGGCTGAGCGACACCCACGCCGAGTTCAGCGTCGATCCGTCGAGCGTGGTGTATGTGGGGCGGGCGGCCGAGCGGGTGCTGGGCTGAGTCACCAGATCCAGCGGACGCGCCCGAAGTCGGGCGCGAGCACGGGCCCGCCGTCGAGCGGGGCTGGGAAGTAGACCACGAAGGCCTTGCCGACGATCAGGTCGCGGTTGACCACGCCCGGGGTGGGATCGATGAGATCACGGACCCAGGGATCGATGCTGTTGGCGGCCCAGAGGCGCGAATCGGCGGAGCGGGGCGAGTTGTCGCCGCACATGAAGAACTGGTCGGCGGCGAGGGTCGGGAAGTTGTCGTAGTGCGCACCGCGTGAGGGCGTGCCCATCGGTTCGGCGGGCTGATAGGTAATGTCGCGCTTGAGTTGGAGCCGGTGCACGGTGAACGGCCCGCCCGAGAAGGACCACGACGGCTCGGACATCCGGTAAAGCTCCGGGCGGGCGAAGATGCCCGCGGTGGTGATGCCGTCGCCGGCGTTGGGGTAGGAGATGAGTTGTTCCCACGAGGGGACCATGGCGGCGTCGAGGCGCTGGGCGGGCGTCAGCTCATACGCACCCAGCTCCGGCCCGCCGCAGACCAGCGTGCCGTTGACGAAGAGCCAGAGGGATTGATCGACATGCCAGAACTCGACGAGCGATGTTTTGCCTGCGGGCAGGCCGGGGAAGGCATCGGAGTCGAGCACGGTCCATGCGTCGGGCTGGTCGGCGGGTCGCATGCGGACGGCGACGGTGCCGCTCGCACCGTCGATCAGGCCCTCGAAGACCATGCCAAGGGCTTCGAGCCTTGGTGTGACGGACATGCCGGGCGTTTGCGGCTCGATGGCGATGGTGAGGGAGAGATCGCTGACGGGGTAGGGCCGTTCGCGCCGTGTGCCGTCGTCGGGGCGGGCGTCAAGGTCGAAGGAGGCGGCGGTCTGGTTGTAGGGGTTGAAATCGGTGATGGGGCGGCGGTTGGTCCAACGCAGCGCGGTGGGCCCGGTTCCGCTGTAGGACCACACGGGCTGGGTCTCGAGCCCCGACCAGGCGCCAGGGTTGTCGGGCGCGACGGGCGGGCGGTATCCCGGCTCGGCGGTGAGCGGCGTGAAGCGCGAATCGAAGATCGGCTGGAGCATGGCACGCTGGGTGCGCTCGTTCTTGCGGGCGATGGTCCAGTCGCCGGTTTCCCACGCCTGCGGGCCCTCGGTGGCGGTCTTGCCGGGGACGAAGGGTCGGACGAAGATGTCGCCATCGACGATGGCGAGCTGTTCGCCGGGAAGCCCGACGAGGCGCTTGATGTAGTTGTCGTGCGTGGCGGGATTCTTGAAGACGACGACATCCCATCGCTCGGGGTGGTGGAGCCCGGGCAGGTACTTGAGCACGAACACGCGGTCACCGGCCGCCAGTCGGCGGTTTTCTTCGCTGGGGATGTCCAGCAGGGTCATGGGGTCGGTGGGTGTGAGCGGGGGCGTGACGCCGGCGTTGCCGCGCGGCTGGGCGCCCTGGCGGGGCAGCGGCTCGTTGCCGCCGAAGTTGTTGTAGTAATCCCAAGGCCCGGTCGCCCAGTCGTAGCCGGAGTAGGGGCTGTGGAAGCGGATGTGCTTGCCGAGCAGGGTGGGTGCCATCGAGCCGGTGGGGATGATGAACCCCTCGATGACGAACCCGCGGAAGACGAACGCCATCATGAAGGCGATGGTCAGCGAGGTGAGGGTTTCCTTGATCCCGACGGGCTTGGCTTTGCTGTTCATCGGGCAAGGGTATCGGCGTTGCGGCGTTGCGGTTCGATCGGGCTTCAGGAAGCCGGCTCATCGGTGCCGGCGGGCGGGCTGTCCGGGCCGCCCTCGGCGCCGGGCTTGCGCTTGCGTCGGCGCCGGCGCTTTTTCCTGGGAGCCTCGGCATCGGGCGTCGGGCGCGGTTCGACGGGAGCGGGTTCCGTGGCGGGCGGGACCTCGCCGGCGGATTCCTCGGAGCGTCTGCGGCGTCGACGGCGCTTTTTCTTGGCGGGCGGGTCGCCGGTTTCGGGGCTGCCTGCGTCCGTGACCGGCGCGGCGCTGGGCTGATCGGCGATGGGCGAGTCGGTGTCCGGGCGTCGGCGGCGCGAGCGGTGGTCGGTCCGTTCTGTTCGTTCGTGGCGTCCGGCGCGTTCGGGGTGTGGGCCGCGGGCCGGGCGGTCGGCGGCGGCTCCGGCGGGCGGCTGGGGTTCGGGCGCACGCTCCGATCCGGGCTCGGTCAGGTTTTCGACCGGCACGGCGATCTGCGTGCCCGAGTCGAGCCGGACGAGCACGAGTTGGGTGAGGATCTGGGTGTCGACCACCTCGCCGTCGCCCTCTGGCGTGCCGACGCGGGTTTTGCGCCGGGGCAGGCGTTTGCGGAGCTCCTCGTAGGTTTCGTCCTCGTAGCGGAGGCAGCACATCAGCCGCCCGCAGCGTCCGGAGATCTTGAGCGGATCGAGGGTGGCTTTCTGCGTCTTGGCGGACTTCATCGAGATGGGCTTGAGCACCTTGAGGAAGTTCTTGCAGCAGCAATACTGCCCGCAGCGTTCGTAGTCGGCCACGGCGCGTGCCTCGTCGCGGGCGCCGATCTGGCGCATGTCGACGCGGGTGCCGTAGTCGTTTTGCAGGCGTTGCACGAGGTCGCGGAAGTCGATGCGGTCCTCGCTGGAGAAGTAAACTGTGACGCGCTCGCCCCCGAGCAGCGGCTCGACATCGATGATCTTGATGGGCAGCCCGAGCGCCTCGGTGTGGGCCTTGGCGATCGCGCGCAGCCCGTGGCGGGACTGCTCGATCTGGGCCTGGCGGTCCAAGTCCTCGCGGGTGGCGATGCGGAGGGCCTTGCCGTCGGTGGAGAACGGGTACTGGCGTCCGCCGGAGTTCTCGATGTAGTCGAGCATCTGCTTGCGGCTGACGGATTTCGAGCATCCCGAGTTGGGGCAGGTGCTGGTGAGCATCTCCCCGATCTCGGTGCCGCGGTGGGTGCGGACGACGATCTTGGAGCCGCAGCCGGGCTTCTCGTTGGAGTTCCAAGGGAACTCGCCGATCATCTTCATCGTGCCGAAGCGGACGACGATGGTCTTGGGGGCGTTGAGCTTCTCGTAGGCGAGCCGGTCGGCTTCGTCTTTGAGGTGCTCGGCCAGGTCGGCCTCGAACTGGGGCAGGGGATGGATGGGCACGGGGTCTCCGGCGGGCGGGAAACGGCCGCAAGTCGTTCGGGGCGGAGGATATGCGTGCCGGGTTGTTACGGGCGGGCGGGCAGGCCCGATCGGGCGCGGGCACGGGTGAACAGGTCCGGGAGGGGCTCGCGGGCCGCGAGCGAGAGGCGTTGGCGGTTCTCGTTGCGATAGACCAGCAGGTACTCGTTTCGATCGTCGATCACGACGAGGATCTCGTCGCTGCCGCCGTCGGTGGTCATGGCGACATAGGAGCCGGCGCGGCTGGTCATCTCGGCGTAGGCGGGGCGGTCGAGCAGCCCCGCGCCTTGGACGATGGTCAGGGCGGCGAGCACGCCGGCGGAAACCCAGAGCCAACCGCCGTGGTGGGCGGCGGGCCGGCGGTCGGAGACGGCGGCAGCGGGGATTTCGGTGTGGTTGGTTTGGTCGGTCATGGGTGGCGCCTCAGCGTTCGGGGGCGATCAGCAGGTCGTTGTTGAGGTCGCGGTAGCCGAAGCCGGTGAGCTGGCGGCGGGAATCGTCCCAGAGCATGGCGACCATTTCGTTGTTGGCCGCATCGATGACATAGATGGCGTTGGCGTTGCTGCCGGTGACGGCCCCCCCGAGCAGGGTGTATTCGCCCCGGGGGCGCTGGATGGTCTGGGTGTTCTGGGCGGTCGCGTGCGGGTCGAGGGTGACCGCGCCGAACGCCAGCAGCAGGGCGGCGTTCAGGGCGATCAGCGGTCGGCTGACGCGGGGGCGTTCGTGGGTGGTGGGCATCGGATCGGCTCCGTGTGGGGCAGCGGGCAAACCCGGTACGGGCCGGAGGCGTCTGGGGTTGCCCCGGCGTCGCCGGGCAGCGGGTTCGGTCAGTCCTGGTGGGTGCGCTTCGGCTTGAGGCTCGAAGCGAAGATCACCGCGGCCAGCAGCAGGATGGCCACCGCGAACATCCAGATCTTGGGAGAACTGGGGTTCTGGGTGATCTTGGGCGGGCGGAGGTCGGACTGCGCCGCGGCGGTGGCGGCGGTCATGGCCAGCGTCATGAGGGCGGCCGGCAGTCGGTTCAGCGAGGTCAGGGGGGTCCGCTTCATGGGTTCACGCTACCCGATCCGGCCGCCCGGTCAAGGGTTCGTGCCGAAACGGTTGCTGCGATGGTGGCACTAGGATCCGCTCGCCGACTCAGGGAGCCGCCCTTGGATCAACCCCACGCCAGCCCGGATGCGACCCCCGAAGCCGCCCGGCCCTCCCCGCCCCCCTCGGCTTGTCATGCCGATCAGGCCCGTCCGGACTTCGTGTGCGTGGGGGGGATGCGGTGCGGCTCGACCACCCTGTGGCGGATGCTGCGGGCCCACCCGGGCGTGTTCCTGCCCGATCGCAAGGAGCTGCACCACTTCGATCGCGACGATGCGGGGGGCGACGCGGGCTACGCGGCGTGGTTCGCCGATGCGCCCGCGGGCGCGGTGCGGGGCGAGTTCACACCGTCGTACATGACCCGTGACGGCGTGCCCGAGCGGATCGCGGCGGCGCTGCCGGGCGTGAAGATCCTCATCATCCTGCGTGACCCGATGGAGCGGGCGTGGAGCCACTACTGGTACCGCGTGCGACAGGGCGCGGAGCGACGGTCGTTCCTTCGTGCCGTGCGGGAGGAGCCGCGCGATCGGCGCCCGGACGCATGGCGGTGGGCGTATTGCGGCTGGAGCCGCTACGCCGACCCGGTGGCGCGGTGCCTGGATGTGTTCGGCGCGGATCGCGTGCGGGTGGTGTTCTGCGAGGAGCTGCTGGCCGACCCCGCGGGCGTGCTGGACGGCATCCTGGGTTTCCTTGGGCTTGACGCGGCGGGCTTCACGGTCGAGCGGGCGCCGGAGTCCAACGCGATGGTCACGCCGCGCCTGCGGACCCTCTTTTGGATGACGAAACGGGTGGACAAGGCGATGCGTGGGCGCGGCGGTCCGGCGCGTCTGGTCCAGCGGGCCTGCTTCCGCGCCTCGTCGATGAACCTGCGACAGCGTCGGATGCCCGTGCCCGACGCGGTGCGGGCACGCCACGCCGAGTGGTTCGGGCGGAGCGACACGCGGCTGCGCGAACTGCTCGGTCGGACGCTGCCGTGGGATCGTTGAACGGAGATCTCAGGCGGAGATCGGCTCCATCGCGGGCACTGGGCCGAGGGGCGCCGAGGTGTCCGCGGGCAGCGCGAAGGGCCTGCTGAGCCGCTCGAAATCGGGCTGGGCGAGGTGCACGGTGCGCCACTTGGGCGAGCGCACCGTCATGCGGTGCTCGTAGTCGTCCAGGCGCACGGCCCGCACCGCGAACCACTCGCCGTTGAGCTCAATCACTTCGGCGAACAGCCCGTCCGGCGGCGGGCCCTCGCAGCGGTAGACGAAGACGAAGACCGCCTCGTATCCGGGGCCGAAGAGTCGCTGCCAGCGCCGGAGGGCCTCGACATCGTCCATGGTGACCCAGCACTCCAGGCGGGGACGCGACCCGGGGGCGTGCGGACGCTTCGGGCGGGGGATGGTGCGCCCCTTGACCTCGACGAGCAGGTTGGTGTCGTCGCCGTAGACGATGAAGTCGAAGTTCTTCAGCGCGCCCGCGCCGTCGGTGTCGCGTCGGGGTGCGTGGGGCGTCAGGCTCTTGCGGGCCTCGTTGACCGCGACATAAGGCACGCGAAGTTCGCGGAGGAGGCGCTCGAAGGCGCGTTCGGCGGGATGGCGACGCTGGGCCATGACGGCATGGTATCGGGTCAGGGCGGTGTTTGGGAGTCCGGTGGTGCCGGTGTCTCCGGCAGGGGCGGGGCGAGCCGTTCGAGCACGAGCGGCAGGGCGGGAGGCTCCGGCG
>RFGH01000134.1 GCA_003696675.1 Planctomycetota bacterium | reverse complement strand
GGCCTTGTCCTCGATGCAGGGTATGTACCACCACCTGCCGGGGAAGTCCGGGTCGAGCAGCGCGCGCAGGCCGATGTTGGCGGCCGCGTTCAGATCGGCCTGGAGCGCGCCCTGGCTTCGATCCTCAACGGTTGCGGCTCGGTTGGGCGGCGCGGTCACAAATAGGTCGCCGCCTGCGCGGGGCAGGCGGAGCGTGCGTTGCGCTCGCTTCTCCTGGTCACTCGCAATGGACCACTTCTTCTGCAACTCGACGAGCAAACGATCCTGTGAGTCGGTGCCGTTGTCCTGGAGCCGCTTGTCGGCGGCGTTCACCATCTTTTTCCACCACGGAGCGGACAGGAACTCGTCGATCGGCACATCCTCGCAGCGCATCCCCGGCAGACCGGTGCGGCTGCACTGGCGGCTCGTGTAGTTGGGCATGACCTCGCGCAGGTGCAGGGCGTGGAGTTGGCACGCTTCTTCGAGGTACTTGCGCACTTTGCCGGCGGACCAGTTCATCAGGGCACGGTTCTCGCGGCGGGTCTGAAGCTCGTCGGGGCGGTAGTTTCGGAGGGATTCGATGACGATGGCGTGGCAAGGGGCGTCCACGGGCGAGCGCGGGCGCTTGCGATCACGACCATCTGTCTGCTTCATCCTGCCGACGCCGAGAGCGGCTTCAGCGATATGGCTGGCAAGCTGCTTCACGCGCTGCTCACGCATGCGTTCCATTGCGTCGAGGATGGATTGAGCCGTGCCGGCGTTGGATTCGCCCCGCTCCGGAGCACCCTGGACTTTGTCCGGACGCGGCCTCATGGCGAAGGCTTTGTGGAGTTGGTAGAGCGCTCGCATGGTCGAAATGCGTGTCAACGAAAGACCTCCGACATGCTGTTTCCAGCCGGGGGACAGCGATATGTTGCCGGGCGGGCGCCGGCCTGTGATCCAGTCGGTCGTCTGGCGGAGACGGAGATGCCAGCCCTCGGGGCTTGGCGCTCCCTGTTTCGGCGCGGTGCGACTGCCGATGACCTTGCCGGCCTGATCGTGTATCAGCGTATGGGCAAAGTTGCTCTTTGTTCGCTTGGGTCCGTCCTTCGATTCCCACAGATCTCTCCAAGCTTCGTAGATACCTCGGGTTGATTCCTTGCTTGCCCTGGCGAAGTGCTCGGCGATCGGCCGCAGTTTCTCGCGCAGCTCTTCCTCGGTTTTGCGTCGCTGCTGCCGAGTCGTCCGTTCAGCGTTCGGTTCAGTTCGCGTCGACTCAGCGACTTCGAACCCGTTCGGCACGGGCTTGATGTGCTGATTCCAGAGTTGCCGTGCATCGCTACCGTCCCACGCGGCATCCGTGGCCATGGCATGCCAGTCGGCGAGCGCGTTTACCAAGAACTTGATGTGGTCATCGTTGCCGCGTGCGATCGCCTTGAGGGCTCCGCCCATGCCCGGGATGCCGGGGCAGTCGGGGTTGAAGGCGTAGGCGATCTTGGCGACGCGTCCGTGGCGCCTAAGGCCGAGGCGGAGCGTCCGAACCGCTTCGGCCATCAGATCATCAACGCGTCGGGGCAGTGGCAGGCCGTCGTCACGCCGCCGCCCCAGCTCGTTTTCCAGTCGTTCGACGAGTTTTATTTCATCCGGCGATGCCTTGCGGGCGGGCGCATCCTCTCCCTGAAGCTTGATGAGGAACTGCCGGTCGAGCCGCGTCCAGGGGGCGGGGTGCTCGGAACCGTCCGGCAGTGTGTCGGAGCCAATGCGGCGGTACACGGTCGTGCGCGCCTTGCCGGCCTTATCGGTGTAACGGGTGTGGCAGAAGAGCTGCTCCGGGCCGGTTCCGCCGGCGATGATTTCACGCCCCCTGATCTCCTGCTCGAATTCGTGCCTGGGCAGGGCCTCCCACACGGCGCATGCCGCGGCGAAGCGATGGCCGAGATCAACCGAGAGCACCCGCAGGCCGGGCAGACGGGAGAGGATCAGTTTGGCGTGTCCCTCCCGTTTGTCGGCCTTGTTGCGGTCCGCGTTCGGGTAGTACTCCCCCTTGCGGTTCGCGTTGATGCCATGCCGCGCCGCGTAGTCGATGAATGGACCTCGGCACTCCAGCTTCGCGGAGAACGTGACCAGCCACGCGAGCCGGTCTCGCATCCTCTTGGCCTTGTCGTCCCAGCGGCCGCCATTGCGATCGAGATACGCGGCGAGGTCGTTCAGTTGCGACCGCGGCGCCTGGAGCCGGGCGTTCCATTCCGCCTGCGAGAACAGTCCCGCAGGGGAAGGGGAATCATCGGGCTTGATTCCCGAAGCGGCGCGGCCGAGGCGGTCGGCCCGCGACACGCTACGGACCTGTCCGTTATGCGCAGGCTGCCAGAGTGCAAGATCCGCCGATAGTCGCTTGCAGCTCCACCGCAGGTCGAAGTCATTCACGGCGTCGCCGTTCCACAACCCTAGCCGGACAGAGCGCGGATTCCCGAGCCAGTCTGCGTCCTCAGTGCCGATGCGCCGTCCGCCACGCGCTGCCTTCGCGGCTTCGAGCGCTGAGTACTCAACCTTCCACCGTGAGTTGCCGAAGTCGCCGAACACCGGATGGCGCAAGGCATCCGGGTGACGGTAAGCAGGCACCTTGAATCGGCGCTGCTTGAATCGGGCGTCGTGAGCAAACACATAGTCCTTGAGTTGATCCGGCGTAAAGTTGTCGCCGTTCTTCCACACACACAGCGCGTCGTCCGACGCGAGCGCCTCAAAGAGCTGGATATCGCCGAACTTGTCGATCTCAGGATCGGCCTGCACTTCGCGAGCGGCGGCGATCCTATCCTCGGCAGTCTTGCAGTCACTCCTGGCCCAGCGCTTCAGAACCTCGTCCCACCCCTCGATGGCCCGACGCCGGATGCGGTACTCGCCTCCGGCAGAGCCGCTTCGCTCCTGCACAAATGCATCAAGCCATGCGGCGGCATCCGCTGGAACCGTGCCGAGTCTCTGCGCGTCGGCTTCAAACCGGCGTCGCTCCGCCTCGGCACGCTTGATCCATGAGTGGGCGATCGAAACCCGCCTCGCGGCGTGGTCGAGCATGACGGAGAACTGTTTGTGCCGAGCCGGGCCGCCTGTTTGAAGATATGTGAATCCGCAGGCGTGCTCCACCTGCTCGAGAACCCTGTCCGACCAGGGACGACGGCCCTTCGCGCCAACATTCGCCATGGACTTGTGCTCGTCGTTGGTCGCCGTCTCCGCGAACTTCCTCAGGTCGTCGCGCGTAACGACGGTCGTGCGCGACTCCCAGTTCTTCACAATGTTCCGCGTCGCGCTTTTGTATCCTGGCCCACTGATCAGTCCAAGAATGCCCCCCGCATCGTCCGTCGCCGGTCGGAAATCAGCGAGCGAATGGGCCAGGTTTTTGATGGCGTCCGCACCTGATGGAAAGGCGGGCGCTGCGTCGGCCCATTCGGCCATAGCGGCGTAGACCTTGGACATTGACTCGAAATCAGCCCCGGTCCCGGTCCCGAACCGGCTGCTGAGCCATTGCCCAGCCTTCTGAACAAGATCCTTGGCCTTCTCTTCGGCGGATGATTTCTCGTCAGTCAACTCGACTCCCGCAAAGTATGCCTCGCGGCTGCCGAAGAATGGCTCGAGAATGTCCCAGACTTCATCGCGGGTGAGCGACGGTCCGATCTTTAGCACCGCGGCATCAAACATCGCGCTGCGGTTCACCCAGACCGCGTCTTCACGGATTGCCGAAGAGAGCGAGGCTGTGCAATCGTTGACCCATGAATCGGCTTCGTCACCAATGATGCCGCGCGACTCGAGAATCTTCTTGAACGCTTCAAGGACCTTCCCGTGCCGCGCCGAGTCCGACTCTCTCCCGCTGGCGACTCGAAATACACCGTTGGGCGCGCCTCGCTCGTCCTCCACGCTCAACCACGACAGCGCAAGGAGTATGCGGCGGTGCTTCCGAACAGCGATGGCGTCGTCATCCCTGCGTTTCTTCCCCTTGGGCGGTGGCGGCGGCTCCGCCAGTTCATGGCTCAACCCGCCGCGGAGCGTCAGCAGCCACTCCCCGAAGACCTTGGCCCCCTTGTTGACGGCCTCGTGCGTGGCCCACAGCGCATCACGCCAGGAATCGTCCTGCGTGTCGGTGCCGCGCAGACAGAGGGTGTACGCCCGCTGGGTCAGCGGGGCCTCGGGTGCCGGTGGTTCGGCGGCGGATTCGGTCTTCCGGGCCATGCCGGAAGGATACCCGCATCGGGGTCAGATCACGACCATCCCGCTCTCCTGATCCGGCAGACTCTGGCCCAGAACGGTCGCCGACTCCCGGGCGGCGTCCTCGTTGCTGCCCAGGTCCACGATGAGCAGCTGGTCCTCCTTGAGGTTGAGGATCTCGCGGGCGGCGTTCTCCAGGCGGACCCGGTCGATGGCCTTCAGCGTGCAGTAGAAAACAGAGTACTGCCACGGTTCGCCATAGGCCTTCATCAGCTTGTGGATGCGACGCAGACGCTTTTCGTTCCGCACATCATAACATACGAGGTAGCAGCGGCGCATAGGTTTACCTCGTCGTCAGGAAGGCGAGCGTCGGCACTTCGCCCAGGAGCCAAGCGGCGACGAGTCTGGCGTGAAGCATGAGCATCCGCCGATAGGACAGGCGATACCCGAAGACAGGGTGCGTTACCTCCGTGGACATGCGGCGGCCGTAGGCGGAGAAGAAGCCCTTGCGGCCGGCCTCGGTCAGAGCGCAGCCCGCAGCGGTATCGAGGAAGTGGCCCTCTGTCAGTTCGCCACGGTTGAACGCCGAAACGGCGATCGAGTCGGCAATCAGCGGCCGGAACGGCTCCATCAGGTCCAGCGCCAGCGCCGGGCGTCCGGGGCGCGTGGCGTGAAGCGCCCCGAGCGTCGGTTCCAGACTGGCGAGTCGCGCAGCGGCGGTACATTCGTGCGTCAGCATCGAATAGGCGAATGACAACACGGCGTTGACGGGATCGGGTGGCGGGCGGCGTTTGCGGCCGTTGCTTTCGAAACGCGCGGCGATCTCCTTGACACTCTCCTTGAACATACCCGCGAAGTGGCGGAAGTAGATAGCGGCGGCGTTGCCTTCGTGGCCTCGGAGTTCGTCTAGCGTTATCGCATGCTCTGCGGCTTTCATACTGCCTTGGAGGTCCGCCGCCACACGCGACGACAGAGCGGCGTGATTGCGCATCAGCAGCGTGCGTTGGTTGGCGATTTTGGCAACCGTGACGGCTCTGGCGAGTTCGAGGGCCTTGTCGGGCCGGTCGAGCGTTCTGACCTGCGCGGCGCGCACGGCGGCGCTCGTCGGCCCCATCGGATCCATCATGGCAACCAGCCGCCCGGCGGCGGTGAGGAACCCGACGGGAACCTCGTGGTCGGCGAAGACGGCGAGTGCCTGTGTCGAGACCTGTACGCCGCCGAGCACAGCGAGCGATTCAACGTTCGCCAGTGGCAGGTCGCGGACCACGCCGCCGTCCTTGTCCGTAATTCGGACGGACTGGCCGCGCACGCCGACGCGGACACCCTCCTTCTGGAGGACGACGTGGATGCCGTCGTCGCGCGGCGGCCAGAGTTTCCGCGGCGTGAGCTGCTCGTCGGCTTTCTCGCTGTTGATTGTGAGCGTCGTCAGACGCTGGTGATTGATCTCGTCAGGCAGGCAGATCGGCTGGAGCGAGCAGCGCGGGCACTTCGGATCGTTCACCAGCGGCGGCGGGCGCTCTCCTGCCGCAGCGCGTTTCGCGGCCTCCAGTTCCGCGAGCGCCTCGCGTTTCAGTGCATCGTCAACCGGTATTCGGAGTTTCAACCGCTCGGCTGCGTAATAGATGTACGCTTCGGGGACGGTGTACCCGGCTTCTTCCAGCAGGATTGCCTGGAGCCCGATCTGTACGCGGTCGGTGGGCCACGGCTCCGGACCGGGGAGCGGTCGCCCCTGCTCCATCATTTCATCCACGGGTTCGGCGACCTCGCCACAACGCTTCGGTCTGCCTTTGCGATACTCGATGGGAATGGCGCTCGTGCCGTTGATCTCGGCCAAGTCGAGCTTGGCGGTCAAGCCCAGCCGGTCGCTGGTAAGCGCGAGGCTGCGGACGGAACGCGGGCGATCCGGGTCGGTGCTAGAGTCTTCATGATTTTTCATCTTCTTCCTACCGCTCCGGCCGTTGTCGTTGTATTCAGATGTTGGCAGGGCTTTACTTGGCCGATCCACCCGAGCATGAGCGCCTGCGCCTTGCTCGGTGTCGGCGCTTGGTATAAAGACGCCCTCTACTGTCATGTAGTAAAACAGGCGCGGGCAGTAAGCATGTTCAGCCACGCCACGGCATGGCCAATGTGAACCGTCCATATCAAAATTCTCGGTTTCGTAGCGGACGCCCTTTCTGGTATTTGTGGATACATCGGGTAGAGAACGCAGGATTCCAACCGGATCGGTACGGTTCTCAGACGCGAGGCTACCGTGCAACTTCCCTTTTGGTCCGAGAAACCACCCACCGTTGAAATAAATCAAGGCCTTGAAAGAGCCAAGGTGTTCATGGTGGTGTCACCGACTCTGACCATCGCCGAGGCGGCGGCGAGGCTGGGTACGAACCCGATGGACCTATGGCACCTGATCCATCGCGGCGAGTGCCCAGGGCTGCACCACCTGGGCCGCTACGTCATTGAAGAATCGGCGCTGAATGAGGTACTGGAGGTTCTAACGAGTCCACATCAGCACAGGCCCGCCAAATGCCCTATGCGGATGGAGATTTCAGGTGAGGCTCCAGTACATGGTACAAAGCATTGTGCCATTTTGAAACAAGCCAGCCCATCTGAGGATACAACCTGCTGTAGTTCGTCTCCCTGCTGAGGCCACCACGAACGAACGCGCCTGTCCCCCGAAAAACAGCCGGTACCATTTTCATCATCGCCATCTCGCCTTTTGCCGAGATGAACCAGCCCCCCGGAATCGGAAAGAAACTATTGAACATTTCGAGGCAAGGAACTATGTCTTCTTTCGGAATCCCGGTGCATACCGACAAATGAGCCAAGTCGTCGTCAGCACCAAGCCTGTAGAATCCACCAAATACCTCAATGAAAATCTGAAATAGTCGCGGTATCTTTGTGCGGTGCGGGTGCGCCTTCAGTGCAGCAAGGCCCGTCCTGAATGACTCCGGCATCGTCCATTCCGAGAACGCCGACCAGTCGATTTCTTGGGGCCCCTTTGGCTTCGGGGTGGATGGTTGGGATTCCTTGTCGAGCAGATGGAGAAGTGCATTCTTCACGATCCCAAGGCGCGCCGTGTTTTCAAGCATCAGGGAATACTGAAATCCTAGGCGCTCGGGCAGATCGCGCACCTTCTCCCACTCGGCCTTCTCTTGGGTGGCATCTCCACCAGCCACATGCGCGATCAAGCCCCCAGTGACTTGAGGGGATGCCGAGTACGCAGAATACAAACGACTTGCCCGCCTAATCGGCTTGGGGGCAAGAAAGGCTTGTTCGATGGCCCAACGGTAATCAATGGCCGCCTTTACCGCCTCAACACTGTCGCCTTCGCTTTTGCAGAAGTCGATGAATGCCCTAAGGCATTTTCTCTGGCCAATCCGTCCGTACCATGCGGCAGAGAGGATGGAAGTTCGCACATCATCGGTCATAGCGATCGATGCACCATCCAAACACGCGAGATCGACAACATCAGAAGCCAGATCTAGCGTTGCAACGTGAACATTGGTTGCCTGCTTTACAACCTCCATCGCATCCCGCTTGCTGGCATCAGGCGATTGGGTTCGTACCACGCAGCCCTTGCTGATATCGAGATACTTCATCCATCCGAACATCTTGAAGATGTCCGCGAAACCCGATTTGCCAGACTTCGCGTCGAGCAATACCGCCTCCGACAGCGGATTGGTCGTTGGGGTAGCAATAATATCAAGTTCAAGTATCTCGACGGTCCCCTCCCGAAGGTGGAGGTTCGTTTCGATGAAGTACCCCAGCGCAAGCAAATACGCGCCTACTAGGTCTTCGTAGTCTTCGCCGTGGGGATTTTTTGGCAGGGTAATCGTCACCCCAAACAATACCCCCAAACCTATCGATAGCAGAATGATTCCCGCCAACGTTTCGTGGACGGCAGTCGGATTGATGCCTGTTCCCGCTCCGTGAGGCAGCGGGGCCAGAGCATTCATCCGCCCCTTTGGTTTCCCGCCCGCTTCCCGTGGCCCTGTTGTCGGGCATCAGATGAGCAGTCCCAGAAAAGCGAAAAACCCCTGCTTTCGCAGGGGTTTCTTGCTGAATCGGGGTGAGAGGATTTGAACCTCCGACCTTCTCGTCCCGAACGAGACGCGCTACCAAGCTGCGCTACACCCCGGATGTCGGGCCTCAGGCCCGGGGCCAACCATAGGCCCGGATCTCTGACCCTGCAAGCCGGATCTGGCCTAGGAGAGGCGGGATCGGTCAGGAGGGCGTCCGGAAACGGGGGGTGGCCGAATACACATTGTCCTCGATGGTCGAGGGGTCGCCGTCGGGGCCCGCCGAGTAGAAGTACGGACGGGTGCTGGGGCAGATCCCGCCATCGGAGTCGCCAATCAGGTCCGGGTTGGCGGCATAATCATCGTCGGTCAGGGCGTTGCGCCGCACCTCACCGAGCACGATGTTGTTGAGCACCGACGGGGTCAGCTCCGCGCCCACCAGGAAGCCGCGGCTGGCCACGGTCAGATCGACCGCCTGTCCAGGGTCACCCGGGGTCCGGTCGTTGGCGAGGATGCGATCGTCGAAACGCGGGTGGACCATGCGGATCGGGTTGCCCCACGCGTCGAACACGGTGGTCAGTTCGGGCTGGCGGGGATTGGTTTCGGCCGGTTGGAAGGTCCGCACGATCTTGGGATCGAGCCCCGAGAGGATGTCCTGCACGGCGGAGACGGAGCGGGCCTCGTACAGGAACAGGCCCACCGTATTGATGATGCGGTCGTCTTCCTCGGAATATCCGTCGACCATCGGGTAGTAGCCGTCCGGGTAGTAGCCGTCGTTATTGCCAGAGATGCCAGCGGACGAAGGTAAACGGACATTCTCCACTCGAACGAGTCCCGGCGGGTTACCGCCTTTGGCCTGGATATAGGCGTCGAGCATCTGGTCGAGGGTCTGGATGGCGGCCTCGGTTGCCCGCTTCTTGCCGGCGTTGGCCATGGTCGCCCCGACGCCGATCGTTAGCGCAACCAGCACCACGATGATGCCAATGGCGATGAGCAGTTCAACAAGGGTAAAGGCGCGGCGTCGGGGTGAGGGCATTGGGGTCTCCTGTCTGGCTCGCGGGCAAGGGTACCGCGCGGGCCGGTGGCTGTCCCTTGGTCGATACGGACGGGGGTCGGCAGAGGATCCCGCAGCGGGGATCACGGCTCCCCGGCCGGCGGTGACGCTGGGGG
>RFGH01000133.1 GCA_003696675.1 Planctomycetota bacterium | reverse complement strand
GTGCGAGACACCGGAGGAGCGGGCGATGCGTCGGCTGGATCGGCTGGGTGACGCGTGGGGGTGGGTGCGAGTGCACCCGGCGCGGGCTGTGCGGCTGGGCGTGGGTGCGTGGCTCGGGGCGTTTGTTCTGGGCCTGTCAGAGATCGAAGCGTCGGTGCAGGTGCGGGCGCCCGGGTCGGGCAACCTGCCGCAGCAGATGCTCAGCGATCTTCATTATGCTCGTTTGGAGCAGTTGAGCGCGGGGGGGGTGGTGCTGGGGCTGCTTGCGGTGGTGCTCGGCGGCGCCGCGGTGTTGGTGTTGGGTGGGATGGGTCGGCAACCGGGAGGGAACGGGGCAGTACCCCATTCCGTATGATGCCGGTCTTGTGCACGCATGGGACAGGTTGGTGGGTGCGTGGCGCGGCGGCGTGAGTGGCGGTGTCGGCGTTGTTGGTGTCCGGATGCGGCGAGGACAAGGCGGGCAGCGTGCTGGAGGTCTCGCGGGTGATCGGCGAGACCGGGCGGCAGGCGGGCCAGTTTCTGTATCCGCGGGGGATGGACCACGCGGAGATCGACGGGCGGACGCTGCTGGTCGTGGTGGACAAGACGGCGCGGATCCAGTTGATCGATCTGGAAACGGGGGCGTCGGTCGGGTCGCTGCGGACGCCGGAGTTCGATCTGGGCATGCCGACGGGGCTAACGGTGGCGCCGTTCCCGGGCGAGCCGGGCACGCCGGCGGTGTGGGTGGCCGACACCCACGAGCACCGGGTGATCGTGTATCGGCTGCCGTTCGATCACGGCGGAGAGCCGACCGAACCGGATCTGGCGTTCGGTTCGTACGGGTACGAGCCCGGACAGTTCATCTATCCGACGGACATCGCGGTGCGTCAGGACGACGGGGGGCAGATCGTCGAGGTGTTCGTGTCGGAATATGGCGGGAATGACCGGATCCAGGTGTTCCGCTTCGAGGACGGGCGCCCGGTGTTCGATCGGCAGATCGGGATCTCCGGGGTGGCGATGGATGCGCCGGAGGATGACCCCGCGGCGTTGGCGCGGCCGCAGAGCGTGGTGCTGCGGGGCGGTGAGTTGGTGGTCAGCGATGCGGGGCGTCACCGGGTGGTGCGGTTCGACGCGGCATTGGGATCGGTGCTGGGCTGGACGGACGGGGCGGAGGCGCTCGGCGGCGGTCCGGTCGAGCCGCTGCGGTTTCCCTACGGGCTGTGTCTGATCGATGACCGGACGGCGTTGGTGACTGAGTTCGGCGGGTCGCGTTTGCGCCTGCTCGACCTGGACAGCGGGCGGACGGTGCGTCTGATCGGTACGCCGGGGCGTGGCGTGGGCGAGACGGCGACGCCGTGGGCGGGCGAGGTGGTGGGGGACGAGCTGGTGATTCTCGACTCGGGCAACGATCGCATCCAGGTGGTGCCGTGGTCGGGGGTGGGGAGATGAGTAGCGGGCCTCTGACGCTGGGGGCGGCGGTGGTGGGGCCGCTTCAGTTTGACCGCCCGGAGTGGTTGCTGCTGATCCCGGCGCTGGGGCTGTTGACCTGGTGGCTGTCGCGTCGGAGCCTGAGCGGTCTGGGGCGTGGGTCGCGCTGGGCGGCGGTGATGGCGCGGACGCTGGCGATCGGGCTGCTGGCCGGTGCTTTGGCCGAGCCGCAGCTGCGTGACGAGAGCGAATCGGTGTCGGTGATGGTGGTGGTGGACGCGTCGCGTTCGATCCCGAGCACAGCGCAAGAGCGGATCGACGCGTACATCCAGCAGGCGCAGGTGGGCAGGCAGCCACAGGATCTGTTGGGCATCGTGACGGCGGCCGAGGACGCATATGTGCAATCCTCGCCCTCGCGTCTGGTGCGCGAGGTGCAGCGGCAGTTCATCGGTGCGCGGGACGGGACAAACCTGGACGAGGCGGTGCGTCTGGCCATCGCGGCGTCGCCCGAGGACGCGGCCGGTCGGATCGTGCTGATTTCCGACGGCAACGAGACGGACGGGTCGCTGCTGCGGGCGGCCGAGCAGGCCAAGGCGGTCGGCATCCCGGTGGATGTGCTGCCGGTCGATTTCGAGTTCCGCGAGGAGGTCATCGTCGAGGAGATCCAGGTGCCGTCGGGCGTGCGCGTGGGCGAGACGGTGTCGCTGCGGGTGGTGCTGACGGTGACCGAGCCGGTGGCGGGGCGGCTGAGCGTGACGCAGAACGGCACGGTGATCGATCTGGACCCGGACCCCGCGGAAACGGGCTCGCTGGTGCGGCTGGGGGCGGGGCGGCATGTGCTGAGCGTGCCGGTGACGCCGCGTCGCCCCGGCCCGCAGCAGTACGACGCGGTGTTCGAGCCGCTGGCGTCGCTGGACGAGGAGGGCAACCCGGGCACGACGCGCGGCGACTCGGTGATCGAGAATAACCGGGCCAGCGCGATCACTTTCGTGGGCTCGGAGGGGACGGTGCTCCTGGTGGCGGACACGCCCGAGGAGGTCTCGAATCTTGAGGATGCTCTCAACGCGGCCGAGATCCGCACGGAGCGGGTGACGAGCCAGGGGTTGCCGGCGACGCTGCCGGAGATGGCCGCGTACGACGCCATCGTGCTGATCAATCAGAACGCGTATTCGTCGACGGCGCAGCAGCAGGAGTTGCTGCGACAGTATGTGCACGACACGGGCGGCGGGCTGGTGATGATCGGCGGGCCGGACTCGTTCGGCGCGGGCGGGTGGATCGGCTCGCCGCTGGCCGATGCGCTGCCGATCCGGCTGGACCCGCCGCAGAAGCGGCAGATGCCGCGGGGCGCGTTGGCGCTGGTGGTGCACTCGGTCGAGATCCCGCAGGGCGTGTTCTACGGCAAACAGATCTGTAATGCGGCGGCCGACGCCCTGTCGCGGCTGGACCTGATCGGCATCGTCGAGTATCAAGGCCTCGGCGGCACCGACTGGGTTTATCCGATGTCGCCGGTGGGTGATCGCACGGCGGTGCGCCGGGCGATCAACGGGCTGCAGTTCGGCGACATGCCCAGTTTCGACCCCTCGCTGCAGCTCGCTCTGGCGGGCCTTCAGGCGGCCGAGGCGGGGCAGAAGCACTGCATCGTCATCTCCGACGGCGACCCGACGCTGTCGCGTTCGATCCTGCGTGAGTTCCGTCAGTCGGGCATCACGATCTCGGCGGTGGGCGTGAACCCGCACTCGCCGGGCGATCTGAACACGCTGCGGACGATGGCCCGCGAGACGGGCGGGACCTACTACAGCGTCGGCAACAGCGCGCTGGAGACCCTGCCGCAGATCTTCGTGAAAGAGGCCCAGACGCTGCGTCGGGCGCTGATCTGGGAGGGCGAGCCGTTCAGCCCGGCGATGACCGGCGTGCCGACGGAGACGATGCGGGGCATCAGCGGCGTGCCGCCGATCACTGGCTATGTGGTCGCGGCCGAGCGCGAGGGGCTGAGCCTCGTGACGCTTCGCGGCAAGGAAGATGACCCGGTCGCGGCCCAGTGGCAGCACGGGCTGGGGCGAGTCGTGACCTTCACCAGCGATGCCAGTTCCCGGTGGGCGGGCGCGTGGGTCGGCTGGGCGGGCTTCAAGCAGTTCTGGGAGCAGCACATCCGTTGGGCGATGCGTCCGAGCGACAACGCGACGCTGCGGGTGGTGACGGAGAACCGCGGTGACACGACGGCCGTGATCGTCGAGGCGTTCGATCCTTCCGGCGAGCGTCTGGACTTCGCGCGGTTCCAGGCCCGGGTCGCGACGCCCGACGGCAATGGCCAGGTGGTGGAGATCCGGCAGGTCGGCCCGGGGCGGTACGAGGGTGTGTTCGATTCATCCTCGTCCGGCGCGTATGTGGTGTCGATGCGTTACCGGGCGGCCGGTCGCGACGGGCGGGTGCTGGAGGGCTCTGCCCAGGCCGCCGCGACGAGGCCCTACGCCGATGAGTTCCGGGCGCTGAAGACCAACACGCCGCTGCTGCGTCAGGTAGCGGCCATCACCGGCGGGCGCGTGCTGACGGGAGACCCGACGGCGGCCAACCTGTGGGACCGCGAAACGCTGACCATGCCGGTGGCGCTCACCCCCGCGTGGCTGGCGTTCCTGATCGCCGGCGTGGGCGTGTTCCTGGCCGATGTGGGCATCCGGCGCGTGCGGATTGATCCGAAAGCCATCGGCGCCTGGTTGCGTCGCTCGGTCAGCAAGGAAGCCCAACGCTCCAGCGATGCCACCGAGGCGTTCAAAAGCGTCAAGGGCCGGCGCAGCGCTTCGATCGTCTCGACGGAAGAAGCCCGCGAGCGGGCGACCAGACGCTACGAAGCCAGCCCCGAGCGGGCCGCCAGCACCGGGCCGGTGGCGCTCTCCGGCGAGGAGGAGCGCGATTCACCGCTGAAGAAGAAAGAACGCCCCAAGCCCACGGACGACGGGCCGAAAGATGCGTTGTCCGCTCTGCGCGAGGCCAAGCGCCGCGCCAAGGACGACATGGAAGAACGATGAACCCCCGGGCTCTCCCTGTTGGGAGACCCTGGCGAAGTGAAGGAGGGCCGACATGGCCGATGTGAACCAGAGCACCGAGACCCCGGCCGAGGTGCGCGCTCAGTGCGATGACTTCCGCAACACCTTCGCCCGGCTCCGGCAGGAGATCGGCAAGGTGATGGTGGGCCAGCAGGCCGTGGTGGATTCGGTGCTGGTGTGCCTGTTCGCCGGCGGCAATGTGCTGCTCGAGGGCGTTCCTGGGCTGGGCAAGACGCTGCTGGTCCGCACGCTGGCGACGACGCTGCACCTGCCGTTCAGCCGCATCCAGTTCACGCCGGACCTGATGCCGGCGGATGTGATCGGCACGAACATCGTGACGGAGGACCCGGAAACGGGCCGCCGCAGGTTCGAGTTCCAGCCGGGCCCGATCTTCGCCCAGGTGGTTCTGGCGGACGAGATCAACCGCGCCACGCCCAAGACGCAGTCGGCGCTCCTCGAGGCCATGCAGGAACGCAGTGTCACCAGCGGCGGCACGACCTACAAACTCGAACAGCCGTTCCTGGTGCTGGCCACGCAGAACCCCATCGAGCAGGAGGGAACCTACCCGCTGCCCGAGGCCCAGTTGGACCGCTTCCTGCTGAAGGTCAATGTCGGCTACGCCCCGCTCGAGGACCTGATGACCATCCTCGATCGAACCACCGGCGCCGAGACCCCCGTCGCCGGCAAAGTGGTCGACGGGCCGAAGATCCTGGAAATGCAGAAACTGGTGCGCCAGGTCGTGGTGGCCCCGCACGTCAAGCAGTACGCCGCACGGCTCGTCCTCGCAACGCACCCCGAGACCGACTCGGCCGCGGGCGGCCCGAACGGGCCGACCAACCGCTACGTCCGCTGCGGCGGCTCGCCCCGCGCGGCCCAAGCGCTGGTGCTGGCGTCCAAGGTGCGGGCCCTCGTCGACGGGCGGTTCCACGTTTCGTACCAGGACATCCAGGACGTCGCGCTGCCGGCGCTGCGCCACCGCGTGCTGCTCAACTTCGAGGCCGAGGCGGACCGCGTGGACCCGGACATGCTGGTCAAGGAAATCATCAAGCTGACCCCGACCCAGCCGACGGCGGCGGTGGGGGTCAGGTGAGGGGGGACTGAACGCAGAGGGCGCGGAGGTCACGCAGAGGACGCAAAGAGGATTGAGGTGTTGGGTTGGAACGGGTCGAGCTTCCCAAAGCACTGAATGATCTGAGCAGGCGAGTGATCGGCTGCGCGATCGAGGTGCATCGGGAGCTTGGGATTGGTCTGCTCGAATCGGTGTACGAGTCGGCTTTGTGTGCCGAGTTTCAGCGTGTGGGCATTGGGTTTGCACAGCAGGTCGGCTTTGTCGGTCAGTACAAGGGCCGGCCGCTCCCGCCGCAGCGCATCGATCTGATGGTCGAGGATTGCATCATCCTCGAACTCAAGGCCGTCCGGGCCGTCGACGATCTCCACCTCGCCCAACTGGTCTCCTATCTCCGACTGACCCAAAAGCCGCTCGGCCTGCTCATCAACTTTCACGCCCCAACCATCCAGAAAGGCACCTACCGCAGGATCAACTCAAAGGCTCTGAACACCCCCTCTTCACCCCCGAATGTCCCCTCTGCGTCCTCTGCGTGACCTCCGCGTCCTCTGCGTACAAAGATCCCAATGCTCAAATCATCCAACCCAACCCGCCCGACCACCATCGACGAGCTGCTCGACCCGCGTCTCGTCGCGAAGATCTCGCAGCTCGATCTGTCCAGCCGCAAGATCTTCGCCGGCAAGCTCAAGGGCGAGCGGCGGAGCAAGAAGCGGGGCGAGTCGGTCGAGTTCGCCGACCACCGGCCGTACTCGGTGGGCGATGACCTCCGCCACATCGACTGGAACATCTTCGGGCGGCTCGACCGGCTGTTCATGAAGATGTTCCTCGAAGAAGAGGACCTGTCGCTGCACATCGTGATCGACGCCAGCGCATCGGGCGACTGCGGCGAGCCGCACAAGTTCTTCTACATGCAGCGCGTCGCGATGGCGCTGTCCTACATCGGGCTGGTGAATCTCAACCGCGTGGCCGTGACGGCGCTGGGAACCCGGGACCCGGCCGTCGCGCCGCTGGGCGAGCAGGGCATCGCCGGGGCGATCCGGGATCTGCGCGGCCGCCGGCGCGTGCAGGATGTCGGGCGGTTCCTGTGCTCGCTGAGCCCCGAGGGATCGACCGACTTCGGGCGGGCGGCCAAGCGGATCGCCATGATGCGCCGCGGCAAGGGCATCATGATTGTGCTGTCCGACTTCTTCATGAAGGAGGGCTACGAGACGGGCCTGCGCCTGCTGGCCGGTCGCGGGTATGACCTGTTCGCGCTGCAGGTGCTCTCGCCGCAGGAGGTCGAGCCGGAGATCGCCGGTGACTTGCGCCTGATCGACATCGAGGACCAGGACCACGCGGAGGTCACGATCTCGGCGCCCTTGCTCAAGAAGTACAAGCAGAACCTGTCGGCGTACTGCGAGGACCTGCGGACCTTCTGCGCCCGGCGCGAAATCACGGCCCTGACCGTGCGCACGGACACGCCCATCGAGACGCTGATCCTCGACTACATGCGCAAGCGGGGGGTGCTGCGGTGAACACACAGATAGCCCCGACCGGAAGGGAGGGGATGGCTTACGCGATGAATGACTCGATGATGTGCGCGTGGTTGAACACGCTCCCCATCCCCTCCCTTCCGGTCGGGGCTACATGGGAGGCCACCCCATGACCTTCGCCACCCCCCTTATCGCCGGCATCGTCGCGGCCATTGCCGTGCCGTCGCTCATCATCCTCTACTTCCTCAAGCTCCGGCGCGCCCCGCTCGAGGTCTCCACCACCCTGCTCTGGAAGAAGGCCATCCAGGACATCCAGGCCAACGCCCCCTTCCAGCGCCTCCGGCGCAACATCCTCCTGCTGCTCCAACTCCTCATCCTCGCCCTGCTCGTCTTCGCCCTCGCCCAGCCCCGCACCGAGCGTGAGAACGCCGGCGGCCAGCGCATCGTCATCATGCTCGACCGCTCCGCGTCCATGGCGTCCACTGACGGCGACCCTGCCAGGGACGGCTGGTCGCGTCTCGACGAAGCCAAGAAGCGGGCCATCGAACTCGTCGAGACGCTCAAGGAGCCCGGCGTGCTCGAGCGCTGCCAGGCCGACGAGGCCATGGTCGTCGCCTTCGACGCCGCCGCCGAGATCATCCAGCCCTTCACCAGCGACAAGCGGGTGCTGGCCGACGCCATCCGCTCGGTCCAGCCCACCGACGCGCCGACATCGATCGGCGAGGCCTACCGGCTCGCCCAGGCCCAGCGACCGACGCGCCAGTTCACCGACAACGCCGGCGGCACGCAGCCCGGCCAGACCATGGAGATCGACGGGCTCAAGGGCGGGCCGTCGTACACCTTCCACCTGTTCAGCGACGGCCGCATCCCCGACGCCGAGGTCTTCCAGGCCGACGCCGAGCAGGCCGGCGAGCCGCCGAGCTTCGAGTACCACATGGTCGGCGACCCGGGCGCGCACAACCTGGGCATCACCGCCCTGCGGGCCGAGCGGGCCTTTGACGATCCGAACACGCTCAGCGTCTTCGTCGGCGTGCAGGGCACCGAGCCGACTTCACGCTCGGTCGATGTCGAGTTGCTGGTCAACGGCACGCTCACCTCGGTCCGCGAAGTGACCGTGCCCGCGGCCGAGCCCGCCGAGCCGGGCATGGCCGCCCGACCCGGCTCCGGCGGCGTGGTCTTCGAACTCACCGAGCCCCGCGGTGTCACCGTCACCGCCCGGCTCGCGGGCATCGCCAACACCCCGGGCAACGCCCTGCGTGCCGACGACGAGGGCGTGCTGATCGTTCCGCCCGCGAAGCGATCGGCCGTGGCGCTGGTGACGACCGGCAGCCTGTTCCTGTCCGAGGCGCTCCGCGGGCTGCCGCTCAGCCGCTTCGAGATCATCGCGCCCGACGAGTACGAGTCCCGGCGCGTGTCGGGCGCGCTGGCGCAGTTCGATGTGATCGTGCTCGACCGTTACCTGCCCCAGGCGAACTCCGCCGGCGCGGTGCTGGACCCCGGGCGATACCTCGTCTTCGGCGCGGTGGTGCCCCCGCCGCAGGGCGTGACCGACCTCGGCGAGGGCCCGGCCGGGCAGATCATCGACTGGCGACGCACGCACCCGGTGCTGCGCGACCTGACACTCGACGGCGTAGTGCTCGGCAAGACCCGCCCGGTGGAGATCCCGGACGACTCGGGCGTGGTCTCCTTGGCCGAGTCGGCCGAGGGCCCGGCCATCGTCGAGGTTTCCGACGGCTCGGTCCGCGCTCTGGTCGCCACCTTCGACCCCGCCCAGTCCAACTGGCCCTTCCAGGTCAGTTTCGTGGTCTACCTCGGCAGCGCGGTCGAGTACCTCTCCGGCAGCGTGACCGACGAGGGCGCCGGCTCACGACAGATCCAGCCCGGTGGCGTGCTCAGCGACCGCCTGCCCGACGACGCGACGGATGTCCGCGTCGAGTTGCCCGGCGGGCGCTCGCAGGAGTTGGTCCCCGGTCTCGACGGGCGCGTGGTCTTCGGCCCGGTGCGGGACGAGGGCATTTACCGGCTCCGCTGGTCCGGGACTCCGGGGGCGACCGACACCGTCGAGGACGGGCGTGTGTCGCGGGAGTTCGCGTCGAACCTGCTCGACCCGGCCGAATCGGACATTGCTGCAGCCGAGAAGCTCGGGCTGGCCGACCGCGTCGTGCAGGCCCGGCAGGCGACCAGCGGCGGGCTGTTGGAGCTGTGGCCGTTCTTCGTGCTGGGCGGGCTGGGGATTATGCTGCTCGAGTGGTGGGTCTACAACCGGCGCGTGTCGCTCTGACGAGTTCGAACGGACGAAAAAACCCGCCGCCGAGCGGGGGTTTTGGTTGCTTTTTGGTGTGGGTTTGAGACGCGGGTCAGGCGTCGCCGATGCGCATGCCGACGATGGAGGCCTCGAACGCGATCTGGTTGTTGACCACGCCCTGGATCTCGCTAGCGAAGCGGCGTGCAGAGCACTTGGTCTCCTTGCAGAGCACATACAGCGTGTCGCCGACCGTGACGCTCTGGCGGAAGACGGCGTTCTCGATGCGGAGGAAGGCGGCGATGGTCGGGGTGGACTGGCGCACATTGAAGAGCCAGCAGGCGAGCTGGGCACCCGCTTCGACCATCAGCACGCCGGGCATCATCGCCCGCTGGGGAAAATGCCCGCGGACCCAGAACTCATCGCCCCGGACACCGATCGAGGCGACCGCCTCGGTGTGCCCGTCGTTGACCCAGACGACGCGGTCGAGCAGGGCCATCTCGTGACGGTGGGGGATGTAGTCGAGCATCTGTTCGCGCGTGGCGGCGGTCGCGGACAGATCGATCGCGCCCAGGTCGACGATGGTCGGCCGATCGGGCTTGATCGGGTTCTTGGTGTGCCCGCTGGCGATGGACGACACGGTTACTCCCCGTCGCGGTTCTCGAGCATTTCCTTGCGGATGTCCTGCGCGAGGTTCTTGATGTCCTGCATGACTTTGCGGACGCGGGTGCCAGCCGCCTTGTTGCCGCCCTTGGCTTTGTTGAAGTCCTCGCGGCAGGATTCTACGAGCCCCTGCATCTTGTCCAATGAGTCCATCGCGATCCCCTTCCTGTGCTCGGCGCGGCGCGCCGGTGGTGGTGGGTGGTGCTGAAGCCCGGTTCAGACGCCGGGTCAGCCCGATCTTACCCACAAACCGTGGGCAAAAGCCGTTCCAGACGGTCTAAAGCCGCACCGAGGTACACCAAATCGCCCTGAGTTCGTGAAAAGGCCGGGCTGGTGGCCGCCATGAGCACCCGGCGGACATCCGCGAGGGTCAGATCGGCGTCGTCGACCGGAAGTCCAATCCCGCGGCGTGTTTGCGCGAGCGCCCGAACCGGGTCGACCCCGCAGAGCACCTCTTCGCGCCCCCAACACAGCCGCTCGAGGTAGAGGGCATCCTCCACCCAGCATCCGGGGGCGATGCGTGCCAGATCGATCAGCGCGAGTTTGCCCCGTGCACCGTCGGCGTGGGCGCGCCGCATGGCGTTGTGGGCGTGCACATCCCGATGGCACCAGGTGTCGATCGGGCGGGCCTGCCACGCGTCCAGCAGGGCGGGCAGGGCGTTCCGTACCCGGCGCAGGGCGGCGGACCATCGGGGCGCCGTGTCCAGCCCGAGGGCTTCGGTCTGCCGCTCGGCCCGGTCCAGCAGGGCGGCCCAGTCCGGTTCATCCCCGGGATGGGTGAGGTCGACCGGGGTGTCAAGGACGGCCGCGGCGTGGAACTCGGCGGTGGTCTCGAAGAGATCCCAGATGTCCGGCTCGGTCAGGGCGTGTGCCCCGAGAGGATTGCCGGGGAAGCGTTCCATGATGAGCCAGGCGAAGTCGTAGGTCCCCAGCTCGAATCCCCCCGCCAGAACGCGGGGGGTGGGCAGGCTGGCAGGCTCCGAGCGGTCCCAGTCGTCCTCGTGGACCAGCCCGAGCCGCTTGGTCCAGGCGTATTCGCGGTATGGGACGGGGAGTTTGACGACGCAGGGCAGTTTGCGGCCGCGGGAGGTGGTCCATTCGGCGAAGCCGGTGCCGGCCCCGCCGTGCTGCCAGGTGGCGTGGAACCATTGAACGGGTCCGAGGTGCCCGCGGCAGGCGTCGCGCAGGGCGGGCTCGAGCGTGCTGGCCAGCGCGTTGCCTTCGTTCACGGGTGTGTGGCCCTCATCTTCGCTCAGCGTAAACGCCATCCGGTCGGTGTGCAACGGGAAATGGGGCGAGGCGTCGCACCCGTTTTTGAGCCAGCGGAGGGGGTTTTTCGGGTCCGTCCAAAAAAATCATGCTCTTCGGCTGGCACGGCGGCGGATCGGTGGCATGTTGTAGGTGTCCGAGGCACGCCGAGGACGACGAAATCCGAAATCAACTCCGGAAAGCCAAGGCCGACGGGGTTCACAATCTCTCTTTCTCTCTTTCTCTCTTGCCAAGACAGGCGAACATCAGCCCCGTGAAAGCGGGGCTGTTGTTCTTTTGGCTTGGGGGTTGGGGATCAGGGGTGGAGCGCCCTGCGGGCGGGCTTCCGGGGTGGGTGGCACGGCATGGCTTGCGAGTCGTGGCTTTGGGTGGTAGGGGGCGCGTCGATTACCGGGGGACCGCGCGGGCTGAAGCCCGCGGCTCGTTGGTTGTGCGCGGATTCACTCCACAAACACCGCGATCTCGTCCAGCGGCTTCTTGCCGATTTTGGGCACCGTCGCGTCGTCGGCGGGGTAGCCCATCGGGATGAGCATGAACGGGCGTTCGTGCTCGGGGCGGTTGAGCACCTCGCGGAGGAAGCCCATCGGGCTGGGCGTGTGTGTGACGGTGGCCAGCCCGGCCATGTGGGCGGCCGTGAGGAGCATGCCGGTGGCGATGCCGACCGACTCGTTGAGGTAGTACACCTGCCCGCCGTCGTCGGTCTGTTTGAGGGCGAAGACGACGATCAGCCAGGGGGCGATGTCGAGGAAGGACTTGTCGGGATTGGTGCCGAAGGGGGCCAGGTCGGCCAGCCAGCGGGCGCTGGCGCGGCGTTCGTAGAACTCGCGTTCTTCTTCTTCGGCCGCGAGCCGGATCCGGTGCTTCATGTCGGGGTTCGAGACCGCGACGAAGCGCCAGGGCTGCTTGTTGGCTCCGGAGGGCGCGGTGCCTGCGGCGAGGAGGATCTGCTCGATGGTCTCGCGGGAGACGGGGCGGTCGGAGAACATGCGGACGGTGCGTCGCTTGCGGATGATGTCGTAGAAGGCGCGGGCCGCGTCGGGGGCGGGCCGGTCGGGCACGAAGGGCACGAGCGGCTTGCGGGGGTGCTCGGCGGGGAGGCCGGGCGCCGGCGTCGGTGGGGGCTGGTGGGTCATTCGGTCGGTCCTATGGGCGGAATGGCGTGACTGGGCTGGTGGCGGCGTGTGGACGCCCGGACGCGGGCGTGCCGATAGGTTTCAGAGAGATGGCTCGGCTCGCCCGGATCATTCCCGGATCGGTTGCGGCGCGTCGCGGGGCGATGGCCCTGGCGGTGGCTGCCTGCGCCGGGACGGGCCGGGCGGTCCTGGCCCAGCCGGTGGAGCGTCCGACCGGGGCGCAGCGGCTGGTGCGGCTGTTCGACTTCGAGGAGTCGGAATACAACCCCCTGCCGGTGCCGCTGGGCTGGATCCGCGCCCAGCACGACCCGAAGGTGCCGCGGATCCGCCCGAACTTTCCGATCTGGAATCAGGCCGAGTTCGATGGGCAGTCCGGCGCGACCTCGGGTGTGGTGGCGGTGCGTCTGCCTGCGCGGGGCGGCTCGACCAGCCTGCGGATGCTGCCGGGCGCGGTGGGGGTCTTCCCGGGCGCGGATTACGAGGTGTCGTCCAAGGTGCGGACGGAGCGGATGGTGCACGCGCGGGCGTGCTTGGCCGCCCGGCTGCTCAACGAAAAGGGAGAGGTCATCGCGGGCAGCGAGTCGCTCTCGCCCCTTGTGCGCACGATGGGCGACTGGACGGAGATCAGCGCCATCGTGCCCGGGCTGTATGCCGACGCCGCGTTTCTCCAGATCGAGCTGCTGGTGCTCCAGCCAGAGGACCAGCCAGACGCTGAGCTCAGCCGCCCGTATTCGGTCTGGCGCGAGGACTACCACGCCGACGCGTGGTTCGACGATGTCGTGGTGCGTCTGCTGCCGCGGATCGAGCTGAACACCGGTGTGCCGGGGCAGGTGATCCCCTCGCGTCAGACGCCGACGATTGATGTGCTCGTGCGGGACCTGACGGGCGAGAGTCTCTCGGGCGTGATGCGGGTGCTCGACGCGGACGGGCGCGTGGTGGACACGCAGACGCTCCGCCCGGCCACCGGGAGGCTGACGCAGACCGTGATCCCCCGTTTGCCCGCGCCGGGGTGGTATCGCGCCGTGCTGGAGGTCGATTCGGCGGACGAGGTCGTCGGGACGGGTGTGCTCGACTTCGCGTGGGGTGCTCCGCAGGACGATCGGGGGCGCACCGACCGATCTTTCGGCATCAGCGCCGATGCCCTGACCGCCGAGCGTGCGTCCGCGTTGCCGAACCTGGCCTCGTGGTCGCGTGCGGGTTCGGCGTCGGTGGGGGTGTGGGACGAGCGGATGACCGCCGAACGCGCCACGCCGGACGCGAACCCTGCGTTCGAGGCGGTGCGGTCGATCGTGGATCAGGGTGTGGACATGACGATCCGCTTCGGCGAGTCGCCCGAGACGCTCGCGCACGGCGCGGGGCGCGATCCGTGGGATGTCCCCGGCGTGTTCGGCGCGGACGCGAACCTGTGGATGCCGTGGGTCGAGCAGGCGCTCGATCGGTTCGGGCAGGGCGTGCTGAGCTGGCAGCTCGGCGAGCACGCGATGTACTTCGATGCCGGCACGCTCGTGCCGATGCTGGACAACGCGCGAGACACGATCGCGCGGTGGGTGCCTGGCCCGGAGTTGCGGGCCCCGTGGCCGATCGGGGACACGGTCGATCCCTCGATGGCCGGCCCGGGCCTGGGCGTGGTGGTGCGTGACGACCTGGCGGGCGACGACGCGGCGCTGAGAGAGTTGGTCCGATCGTGGGCATTGTCGGCATCCTCGTCGGCGGGCTCGTCGGATCCGTCGACGCTCACGATTGAGTTTCCAGCTTCGCCCGACGGTCGGGTGTCGCGGGCTGAGTTGGGCAAGATCGCCCGCCGGGCGCTGTGCGTGTGGGCCGAGGCGCGCCGGCTCGGTGTGAGCGAGCGTGTGTCGATGCTGCTGCGTGACCCGTGGCGCAGCAGCGGCGGGCATCGCCCGATCATGATGCCCGCGGCCGAGCTGGTCATGTGGCGAACCCTCGGCTCGGTGCTCGGTCGGTATCCGGGCATCCGCGAGGTTGATCTCGGGCCGGGCATCGCCAGTCTGATGGCCGGCTCCGGCGAGGACGCCTTGCTGATCGTCTGGCTCGACGATCCCGAAGCGCCCGCGCGGACGCTGGAACTGCCGCTCGCCACGGGCACGGTCGAACGCATCGGGCTGCTGGGTGAGCGGAGCGTGATCGAGCCGTCCGAACCGACCGGGGGGCGCATGGCGGCCCATCGCGTGGATGTGACGCGCGAGCCGCTGATCCTCGCCGGTGTGAACGCGCCCCTCGTCCAGGCCCTCGCGTCCGTGCGGCTGGACCCCGGCGCGCTCGATCCCACCATCGGCGGGCGGACCCACGAGCTGGTGATGGACAATCCGTTCCCGGTGCCCTTGCGTGCGAAGATCTTTATCGTCGAGCCGGGCGGGTTGAGCGAGGGCATCGCCAACCGGGACCGCTCGTGGCTGATCGAGCCGAGGGTTGTGCCCATGGTCATCGATCCGGGCGCGCAGTCGCGCGTGCCTGTGGAGATCGGCTTCGGCGCCGCCCAGGAGTCCGGCTGGGTGCCGGCCGTGTTCGATGTGCAGATCTCTGCCGACGCCGAATATGCGCCGGCGCGTGTCCGCGGCTGGCTGCGTTTGGAGGATCCCACCCTCTCGATCGAGGTGACCGCCGCCCGCGTCGGCGCGGATGTGGTCGTCCACGCCTTCGTGACCAACGCCGGCGATGATTCGCGTGCGGTTGATCTGGTGGCTTTCGCGCCGGGCTCGGCGAGGGAGCGGTCCGCCGTCCGCGAGATCGCCGCCGGCTCCACCATCACGCGGCGCATGATGGTTCGGGAAGTCGCGCCGGGCACGCGGATCTCGGTCGCCCTGACCGAGCCGAAGACCGGCGTGCGGCTGATGAAATCGATCGAAGCGCCCTGACGCTCAGCGCCTCGCCAGCACAAACATCGCGTAGCCGAGCGTGGGCGGGTCTGTGTCGATGCCGTCGTGGTCGGTCACGCGGGCGATCCGCAACGCCGAGCGTCCGACCAGGCGCGTCCACTCGTCCAGCGAGTAGGACCGGAGCGTGTAGGTCGAGTCCCGGTGCTCGTCGCCGCTGGGGCGGTGGATGTGCAGGTGGCTGAGCACGGTTTCGCAGCGGTCGGATGGCTCGGCAGGGAGGTAGTTGACGACCTGTGTCACACGGCACGGGCCGCGGGCGCCGACCCACACATCCTCGCTGGGCATCTCCACGCCGTACATCGTCGTCGATATCCCAACGACATACACACCGCCGGGGCGCAGCACCCGCTCGACCTGCGCCAAGTGGTCAAGCATCGCCCGGTCGCTGGGCAGGTGGCGGATGGTGTTGATGAGGTTGAAGGCCGCGTCGATCGGGCGTGGTACACGCGAGGCGAAGTCGGTCATGTCGGCGACAAACAGATCGAGCCGACGCGTCAGTCCCGCGCGGGCGGCCCGGCGTTTGGCGTCGGCGATCATGTCCGCCGACAGATCGAATCCCACGCCGCGGTGCCCGTGGGTCGCCAGCCAGCGGAGATGCCGCGCTGTGCCGCAGGCCGGCTCGAGAAAAGTCAGCGCCCCGCCGTGTCCGAGCGCTTCATGCGCGATCGACTCGACCGCGCGGGCCTCGTCGGCCGTGCCCGGAGCGTGGAGGATGTCGTAGATCGTCGGATCGTCGTAGAAGCCAGTCGATTCGGTGGTGTTGATGCTCACAAGGCAGAATAGCAGCGCACGAACGAGGTTTCATGACCGATTCAGCGCGGTGTCAGATCCTTGATCGAATATGAGGGAGCAGATCGGAGAGAGCACTCTCGCTCATCCCGTTCGATGAGCATGGTTCCACGCGCTGGCCCCGTCTATGAATACGGCGTTCTCGTCCTGCCCGGCGGTGTGATGAACCCCGACCAGCTCCGCATGCGCGAAGACGCGACCACCTTCCTCCTGGCGTTCTTCGAGGCGGGCAGGCCCGTCTCGGCCATTTACCACGGCCCGCGCGATCCTCATCGACTGCGGCGTTGTCGAAGGCCGCGAGGGCATCCACGCCGGGCAGAAAACCGCCTGACCGACTCGAGCAAGATCAAGGCATGACCGATGCGCGCCGTTGGGTAGGTCTGTGTGTCGGGAAAAAGGGCGGCCACGCTTCTGGTAGCAGCGGGCCGCCCCGCTGCCTTGCTCGCTCCGGGTACACTGCCAACCCGGAGGACCCCGCCATGCCGTTGCCCGCCGACCCCATCGCCGTCATGCTCGAGCACAACGCCTGGGCCAACCGAGCGTTGATCGAGGCCTGCGCAGGCCTGACCGACGAGCAGCTCGACCGTCCCTTCGAGATGGGTCTCGGGTCGCTCCGTCCGACCATCACCCACATCATCGGCGCCATGCGCGGCTGGACCGACCTGCTCGCCAAGCGCCCCGCCCGCGAGCGTATCGAAAACAACGCCCCGGTCGGCGTGGCCGAGTGGCGCACACTTCATGATGATGCCGCCCGCGACCTCGCTGAGCACGCACTCTACGGGCCGATCGACGAGGTCCTCACCGCCGAGCGTGGCGGCAAGACCTATTCCTTTGTCCGCTCGCATGTACTTGTCCATGTCACCACCCACGGCGTCCACCACCGCGCCCAGTGCCTGAACATGCTCCGCCACCTCGGCGTGGCCGATCTTCCGCCCAACAGCGGCATGACCTGGTCCCTGACCGCCGGCGCGTGAGGCTCTCGGTGTTCAGCGATACACCGCCGGAGGCAGCATGCCCCGCCACGACCCGCTGAACCGCCGGTCCGTCGCCCCCTCGCCTTGCGTCAGCACCCGCCCCTCGCGGTCGAGCACATCGCCCAACTCCTCAGCCGGAGTTTCACCACTTGCCCGTCCGCGAACGCCGTGTTCGCCCGCTCGTTTCCAGCCCCCACCCGCGCGGACCCCTACACTCCCCCAGATCGCGCGGGGCGCCCCCGGACACCCTTCCGGCCAGGCTGAGACGCACCCGTCGAACCTGATCCGGTTCGCACCGGCGGAGGGAACGCGATCGCGGGCTGCTGTGCCCCGCCCCTCCGTGCCCACGCCGTTCTTCCCGCCACACGGAGGCGACCATGATCTCTGACAAGCCCACCAGCACCCTCCCCGCCCACCTTTCCGAAGGCTCACCCGCTTGGAAAGCCAACAACCACACCACCGCCGGTCTCCGCACCGCCAGTGATCTCCGCGCCCGCTACCGCACCACCAACCCCGGCCCGGCCACACCCGACAACGCCTACCAACTCCCCGTCCACGGCGCCTTCAACCCCGGCGTCGACGACAAGGCCCCGACCCCCGGCTCTTTCGCCAACAAGCCCGACATCGGCGGCCCCCGCATGTTCTCCAGCCCCGACACCCCCGGCATGCCCGCGCCAAGCGACAAAACCGCTTGGGACTTCCTCCCCGAAGGCTGGACCTGTGAGATCCTCACCAACCCCTGCGACGCCAACGATCAGACTCCCGCCCATGTCCACACTTTCACCGACGCGCGCGGCGTCACCCGTCGCGTCGTCACCACCGAAGGCTTCACCCCCATCACTCAGCTCGAGCACGCACGCCTCGGCATCATCACCCCGGAGATGCGCCGCGTCGCCGAGCGCGAGCCCCACCTCACCCCCGAGCAGGTCCGCGACGAGATCGCCGCCGGCCGCCTGATCATCCCCGCCAACATCCACCACCTCGCCCACAAGCTCGACCCCATGGCCATCGGCCGCGCGACCAAGACCAAGGTCAACGCCAACATGGGCGCGTCCCCGGTCAGCAGCAGCACCGACGAAGAAGTCGAGAAGCTCCAGTGGGCCGAGAAGTGGGGCGCCGACACCGTCATGGACCTCTCCACCGGCGGCGACCTCGACGCCACCCGCACCGCCATCATCGCCAACGCCACCGTCCCCATCGGCACCGTGCCGATCTACTCAATGATCATCGGCCGCAAAATCGAGGACCTCTCCCCCGAGATCATCCTCGAAACCATCGAGCACCAGGCCCGACAGGGCGTGGATTACATGACCATCCACGCCGGCGTTCGCAAGGCCCATATCCCCCTGGTCAAGAACCGCCTCATCGGCATCGTCTCCCGCGGCGGATCCCTCCTCGCCAAGTGGATGCTTGTCCACAACGCCGAAAACCCCATGTACACCCTCTGGGACGACATCTGCCAGATCCTCCGCAGGCACGATGTCTCCTTCTCCATCGGCGACGGCCTCCGCCCCGGCGGACTCGCCGACGCCACCGACCTCGCCCAGCTCGCCGAACTTCAGACCATCGGCGAACTCACCGAACGCGCCTGGCGTCACGGCGTCCAGGTCATGGTCGAAGGCCCCGGCCATGTCCCCTTCGACCAGATCGAGTTCAACGCCAAACTCCAGCGCCGCCTCTGCCACGGCGCGCCCTTCTATGTCCTTGGCCCCCTCGTCACCGATGTCTTCCCCGGCTACGACCACATCACCTCATGCATCGGCGCCACCGCCATCGCCTACCACGGCGCGTCCATGCTCTGCTATGTCACCCCCAAGGAGCACCTCGGCCTGCCCAAGAAAGGCGATGTCAAGGAAGGCTGCATCGCCTACAAGATCGCCGCCCACGCCGCCGATGTCGCCCTCGGCATCCCCGGCACCCGCGACTGGGACGACAGCCTCACCAAGGCCCGCGCAGCGCTCAACTGGCAGAAGCACTTCGAACTCGCCTTCGACGAGGACACCGCCCGCGCCTACCACGACGAAGACCTGGATGTCGACACCGACTTCTGCGCCATGTGCGGCCACGACTGGTGCTCCGTCCGCATCTCCAAGGAAATCCAGGACTTCGCCTCCGGCAAGGCCGAAGGCTTCGAGCGCGGCAAACCCGTCAAGTCCGACGCCCTCACCCCCGAGCAGCAGGCCATCCTCGCCCAACGCGGCTACCTCAAGCCCGAGGAAATCCACAAGCTCGCGGCCAAGGTCAAGGGCAAGGTCAAACCCGGCGACGACGCCGGCAAGGCCGCCTGCCACTCCGACTATGTCGACGCCGACGAAGCCAAGCGGCTCCAGAGCCAAGTCATCGTCCAACTCAACACCGCCCCGGCCCACAACCTGGCGAGCGAGGATCGGTTGATTTGATATGCTCACCGCCGGTTCAGGCAAACCCAGCGACCTTCGTAGTCGCACCATGGCCGCGATCAAGTCGAGCCATACCGAGCCTGAGCGACGAATGGCGGCTGTGCTTCGATCCGCCGGGGTTCGCTATGTCCGAAATGATCGCTCCCTGCCCGGCACGCCCGACTTCGTTCTACCGGAACTCGATGCAGCAGTATTTGTCCATGGCTGCTGGTGGCATGGTCATAGTTGCAAGCGTGGATCTCGCACGCCCAAATCGAACCGGGCGTACTGGGTCGAAAAGGTCGAGCGCAACCGTCGGAGGGATCGTCGTGTTTCGCGGCAGCTCCGCATTCTCGGGTACTCTGTGTGGACGGTCTGGGAATGCCAGCTTCGTGAGGGCCGATTGCCAGTCCGCCTGGCCGGTTTCCTGATGCGGGGGACTTGCCAGTAGCGGCCATGTCTGATAGGGTAAAGTTCGGATAGTGGGTGCTTCGGTTCTTCGGAAAGGTGCCAGATGAAGGTGGGCCGAAAGCCAACGCTGTTTGACCACGGGCGGCGTCCTTCCTCGGACGACCCGTTCACCTTCGCGGAGTACTTCGCGGGAGTCGGTCTCGCCCGCATGGGACTGGAGGCCGCCGGATGGACGCCCGTCTTCGCAAATGATCTCGATGAGCAGAAACGCCGCATGTACGAGGGACATTTCGGTGCCGACGAGTTCTTCGTACTTGAGGACATCCACCGCCTAGCCGAGTCGCCGGAGAAGGTTCCTCACGCGACGCTGGCTCATGCTTCTTTCCCCTGCACCGATTTGTCAGTCGCCGGGCGAAGAGGCGGTCTCGATGCCGGTCAGTCGTCAGCGTTTTGGGGATTTCACAGCCTCCTTGAAGCGCAGGGAGAGGCTCGCCCCCAACTGGTGCTCTTGGAGAATGTGACAGGCTTCTTGTCTTCAAATGGTGGCCAAGACTTCCGGTCGGCGCTCAAGGCAATGAATGATCTTGGCTACGCCGTTGATCCCTTCATCATCGATGCCGCCCATTTCGTGCCGCAGAGTCGGCCTCGCCTCTTTGTGGTTTGCGATCGGGGAAGCGATCCGACGGAATGCCTCGCACCTGATGCTCTAGAGCCCAGTACGCTCCGGCCAAAGGCATTGCTCGACGCCGTGACCCGCGCCTCCGACGACATTGATTGGTGCATTCGGTCTCTGCCGGACCTCCCGCCTTACGGCTCCCGCAAACTCGGGGAGATCTTGGATCAGGTTCCTGCCGAGGACGATCAGTGGTGGTCTCAGGAAAGAGCAGACTACCTCTACAGTCAAATGAGCGAGCGTCATCAGGCGGTCGCACGACGGATGATGGAGTCACGCAAGTGGAGCCATGGTACCGTATTCAGGCGAGTTCGCAATGGTCGTTCGATGGCTGAGTTGCGGACCGACGGAATAGCTGGATGCCTCCGCACCCCGAAGGGAGGCAGTGGTCGGCAGATCCTGTTTCAAGCGGGCTATGGGAAGTATCGCGTACGGCTATTGAACGCCGACGAATGCGCGCGTTTGATGGGCGCGAACAACTACCATATCGCAGTTTCATTGAATCAAGCTTTGTTCGGCTTCGGTGACGCAGTTTGTGTTCCTGTCATCGAATGGATCGCTCGCAACTATCTCAACAATCTAGTTCACGCCAGCGCCTGTAGTATCTGACGAAAGTCCAAAATATGAACCAAGGCGACAAGCTGACCACATGGATCGGAGATTGGAGCGACACGGTTGGCTTACGTGCGGAAAACCGCGGAAACGTCGCTGCAGTTCTTGTCGTGCTCAGGCGGATCAAGTCCGAAGCCTCGCTGCGAGCCCAGCTCTCAGAAATTTTCCAACAAGTCGATAATCCCAAATGGCGTGGTTTCGCTGCTTTGTCGCTCTTTGTGACGGCGAACGAGGGTCAGATCTCCGGCATCACGGGTCCCCGAGTCCAATCGATATTACTGGATCATCAGATCACTGGGAAGTACCTCGGAATCGACGGAGGAAGATCGTCTCGTGGTAACTTCCGGCCCGTACGTAACCTGCTGTCATCGATGCCCGCCGTTGCGATCGATTCCGCTCACGCCACAGAAGTTGAAGCCCTAATCGATGCTTGGGAAGAGACCATTATTGAGCGGTTCGTTCGTCCAGCTCTTCAACCAGACCCCATTGTGGTTTCAATGGCGACAGGTGACGATTCGGAAGTCATTCTCAAACGGATCCTCGATGCGGCGGATGAGCGCTCGATCTGCGGCCCGGTTGCGCAGCATTTGGTAGGGGCCAAACTGGAGCGAAGGTATCGAAAGCAGGGATTGGTGGTCGAGAATCATTCCTGCTTCGCGCAGGATAAAGGGCTCGACCGTAACGCAGACTTCACAGTCCATAACTTTGCATTTCATGTCACAATCTCACCCACCAAGGCACTCGTCCGACGGTGGGAGCAGAACGCAAGCGACAGCTTGAGCTGCCGAGTCTTAGTCCGAGAGCACCAGCGCGAGTCGACCAAGAGGTTGTTGGAGTCCAATACCACGCGTCGCGTCTCTGTCCACGGAATCGAATCCTTCGTTGGTCTGAATGTGGATGAAATGTCAACCGACGATCAAACAGATGCCGTCTCGGTGCTTGCAGATCTGTTTTCGATCTACAACCGGCGAGTTCGGGAGGTCGAGCGCGATTCGACGGGCATGGAGATCGAAGTGCGCGGGCAGTCGTAAAGGCGCTCCTTAAGCGTGCTCCAACCGTTCACCCCGAAAACCGCCCTCACACGCTCCAATCGCCCTTTTTCTCCTTAAGCGTGCCCCTCGGATTGCCCTACTGACCGCCTTTGTGCGCGATTTCGCGTACATCCAACCCCCACCCTTGACCCCCATCCCCCACCATGTATCTTCAGGGCATGAACAGATCCCAAACAGACGCCCTCCTCGCCGACTTCGACGACCCCCGTCTCACCGAGCTCGATCTCTGCGAGCGCCACGCCCTCACCCTCGACGCCCTGCTCGCCATCGCCGAGTCCCCGCCCTTCCGCCACGCCCTGGCCACCCTCCGCCGCGACGCAGGCGACGCGCGCGGAGCGCGTGCGGCAGCGCGAACCCTCCTCACCGTGGCGCCCGAGGAACGACGGG
>RFGH01000014.1 GCA_003696675.1 Planctomycetota bacterium | reverse complement strand
GCTCATGTCCGAGTACCTCGAGGCCCTCCACGCCCGCAGCCCGGAATCCATCGGACCCCTCTTCGGCGACGAACGCCTCAACGACCGCATGGGCGATGTCTCCGCCGCCGCTGAACTCGCATGGGTCGACACCCTGGTGTCCTTCCAAGCATCCGTGGCCGATCTCGACCCCGCCGGATTCTCCGAAGCCGACCGTCTCGACGCCGACCTTCTCCGCTACATCCTCGACCAGCAACTCGCGGCCGCCCCCCTCAAGCGGTGGCAGATGCCCGTCTCCGGGCAGGCGGGCCCGCAGGTCTGGCTCCCGCAACTGGCCGACCAGCTCCCCATGTCCACCGATAAGCACCGCCGAGACTACCTCCAGCGCCTCAAGCAGATCCCCATCATCGTCGGCGACACCATGGACAACATGCGCCTCGGCGTTGCCGAAGGCCGCGTCCCCCCCCGAACCGTGGTCGAGCCCGCCGTCGCCCAGGCCATCGCCCAAGCCAACCCCGACTACGCCGCCGACCCGACGCAGTCCCCCTTCTATCGCCCGTTCCTGACCATCGACCAGGACTCGGACCTCGCCCGCGAAGCCCGCGCCGTCATCGCCGATCGCATCATCCCGGTCTATGAGGAGTTCGCTCTCTTCCTCCAGAACGCCTACCTGCCCCAGTGCCGCAACTCGCCCGGCATCTCACGAGGAATCGACGGCCCCCGCGCCTACGACATCGCCGTCGCCGAGCACACCACCCTCCCCGATGCCACCGCACGCTCTATCCATGAGACCGGACTGGCCGAAGTCGCCCGCATCCGCGCAGAGATGCTCGAAGTGATCGCACGCACCGACTGGGACGGCAACAACAGCGCGTGGAACAGCGACGACGAAAAGTTCGCCGCGTTCATCCAGTTTCTCCGCACCGACCCGCGCTTCTATTACGACGACCCGGACGCATTACTCAATGGCTACAAGGTCATCTGCAAAGACATCGACGCCGAAATGCCCCGCCTCTTCGCCACGCTGCCGCGCCTCACCTACGGCGTGCGCCCGCTCCCGCTCTTCGCCTCCGCCGCAGCCCCCACCGCCTACTACTACCCCGGATCCCCCGCCGCCGGGCTGCCCGGCTATTTCATGGCCAACATCACCCGCCTCGACCAGCGACCAAAGTACGAAATGGTCGCCCTGACCCTGCACGAAGCCGTCCCCGGGCACCACCACCAGATCGCACTCGCCCAGGAACTCGAAGCCCAGCACCCCCTCCGCACCACCATGGGCTTCACCGCCTTCGTTGAAGGCTGGGCCCTCTACGCCGAGCGGCTCGGGCTCGAGGTCGCCGAACCCCCCCGCGGGCTCTACAACGATCCCTACGACGATTTCGGTCGCCTCAACTTCGAGATGTGGCGCGCCCTCCGCCTCGTCGTCGACACCGGCATCCACGCCTTCGACTGGCCGCGCGAACAAGCCATCGCCTACATGACCGCCAACAGCGCGCTCTCCACACACAACATCGCTTCGGAAGTCGACCGCTACATCGCGTGGCCCGGTCAAGCCACCGGCTACAAGATCGGCCAACTCAAAATCCTCGAACTCCGCGCCCATGCCGAAGCCCAACTCGCCGACAAGTTCGACCGCCGCGCATTCCACGACGCCCTGCTCAACGCTGGCGCCCTCCCCCTCCCCGTCCTCGAAGCCAAGATCTACCGCTGGATCGACTCCCAACGCTGACGGTCCCCCACTCCGTCCCTTCGTCTCTTTGTCCCTCCGTCCCTCCGTCCCTCCGTCCCTCCGTCCCTCCGTCCCTCCGTC
>RFGH01000132.1 GCA_003696675.1 Planctomycetota bacterium | reverse complement strand
GGTCAGGGGGAGAAGTGGCCGTGGAGGGCGACGCGGTAGGGCTGAACGCGGGCGCGCATGACGCCGCGGGCGACGGCGGGGTCGGCATCGACGACGGCTTGTGCGGCTTGGGGCGAGTCGGCGCGGAAGAGCATCAGCCCGATGAATGGCGGTTCGAGGGTGCGTCCGGCGAGGATGAGGGTCCCTTCGGCGAGGAGTCGTTCGTAGTAGGCGAAGTGCTCGGCGATGGTCTCGCCCTCCTCGGGGGTGGGGGCGTCGGGCATGCCGGGGCGGACGGGCTCGAGGAAACAGAGGTATTCGGGCGTGGTGACCGGCATCGGGGGAGCATATCGGAAAGCGGTGTGCGATACCCTGTGGGCGTGGAGCACGGGACGGGCGAGGACGGCGTGATGACGGCGCGGGCGGCGGCGGTGGCGATCGTGCGCCGGCTGCGGGAGCACGGGCACACGGCGTATCTGGCGGGCGGGTGCGTGCGGGACGAGCTGCTGGGGGTCGAGCCGAAGGACTTCGATGTGGCGACGGACGCGCGTCCGGAGGCGATCCGTGGGTATTTCAAGCGGACGGCGGAGGTGGGGGCGGCGTTCGGCGTGATGCTGGTGCGGGACTTCGGGCCGACGGTGGAGGTAGCGACCTTCCGGGCGGACGGGGCGTACAGCGACAAGCGTCGCCCGGATTCGGTGGAGTTTTCCGACGCGCGTCGCGACGCGGAGCGGCGGGACTTCACGATCAACGCGCTGTTCATCGATCCGCTCGAGTCGGGCGATGAGCGGGTGATCGACCTTGTAGACGGGCGGAAGGATCTGATCGCGCGGACGCTGCGGGCGGTGGGGGATCCGGACAAGCGGCTGGCGGAGGACCATCTGCGGGCGTTGCGGGCGGTGCGGTTCGCGGCGAGGTATGGGTTGTCGATCGAGGAGGGCACGGGCGAGGCGATCCGGCGGCACGCGAACGGGCTGGAGGGCGTGTCGCGTGAGCGGATCGGGGAGGAGATCCGGCGGATGCTGACGCACCCGACGCGGGCGCGGGCGTGCGAGCTGCTTCACGAGCTGCGTCTGGCGCGGGCGGTGTTCGGTGAGGAGCGTGACTATGACGCGGCGGTGCTGCGCGGGATGGCGGACGATGTGGGGTATGTCGGTGCGCTGACGGGGCTGCTGGTGGCGCGGGGGCACGAGCCGCGGATGGCGGGCGGTGGATTGATCGCCGATGCGCGTCGGGCGTTGCTGCTGTCGAACGACGACCGGGACGGGCTGCGGGCGGCGTGGGCGGCGCTCGGCTCGCTGCTGACGGCGTGGGATGGTCTGGGCGAGGCGGCACGGAAGCGGCTGGCGTCGGGGGCGGGGTTCCGCGACGCGATGGCGGTGCTGCGGTCGATCGAGCCGGCGTTGGGCGGGGCGGTGGACGCGGAGGTCGCGCGGCTGGACGGGCGTTTCGGGGGGCTGGCTCCGGCGGCGCTGATCGACGGCGCGGCGCTCATCTCGTTGGGGATGCGGCCGGGCCCGAGCTTCTCGCGGGTGCTCGATGCGGTGTACGACGCGCAGCTGGAGGGGCGGGTTTCGACGCGGGAGGAGGCGTTGGCGATGGCGAAGTCGCTGGCGTGAACGGGGCGGGGTGATTTCGCTGATTTCGGGACGGCCGCAGCCTGTTGGGGGGCCGGGCGTATCATCGGCTGTTCATTTCCAGAATGATTTCGGAGGATTTCGGATGTCGACGCTCGCCGCCAGTGACTTTGTGCCCGCGGATCTGGATTGCTCGAAGTGGGCCAATATCGAGCCCTATTTCGCGGATCTGCTGGCGAGGTCGGTGTCCACGCCGGAGGAGTTCGAGCGTTGGCTGCTGGACCGTTCAGAGTTGGACGCAACGCTGGGCGAGGCCGGCGCGGTGCGGTACATCGCGATGACCTGCGATACGGCGTCAGCAGAGAAGAAGCAGGCCTATCTCGATTTCGTCGAGCAGGTCGTGCCGCACATCTCCCCGGCGAGCTTCGAGCTGAACAAGAAGCAGGCCGAGTTGGCCAAGAAGTTCGATCTCGGCGAGCGGTACTTCGTGATCAACCGCGACACCATCGCGGCGGTGGAACTGTTCCGCGAGAAGAATGTGCCGATCCAGACCGAGCTGACCAAGTTGGACTCGGAGTACGACACGATCTGCGGGGCGATGACGGTCGAGTTCGAGGGCGAAGAGAAGACCCTGCCGCAGATGGGCAAGTACCAGGAGTCGGCGGATCGTTCGGTCCGCGAGGCGGCGTGGAAGGCGGTGGCCGAGCGTCGCCTGAAGGACGCTGAGGCGATCAGCGGCATCTTCGATCAGATGGTCGCCAAGCGGCATGAGATGGCGAAGAACGCGGGGTTCGACAACTTCGTGGGCTATGCGTTCAAGGCCAAGGGGCGGTTCGACTACACGCCCGAGCATTGCTTCGCGTTCCACGAGGGCATCGAGAAGCATGTGATGCCGTTCGTGGCGAAGCTCGATGCCGAGCGGAAGAAGATGCTGGGTGTCGACAAGTTGCGGCCGTGGGATCTGTCGGTGGACCCGAAGGGGCGCTCGCCGCTGCAGCCGTTCAACGGCGGGGCGGACCTTGTCGCCAAGACGAGGCGGGTGTTCGACCGTCTGAGCCCGGAACTGGGACGGATGTTCGGCTCGCTGGGCGACGGCACGAACACCAACGGTGCGGCCAACGGCGCGAGCCTGGATCTGGATTCCCGCAAGGGCAAGGCCCCCGGCGGGTATCAGTACATGCGTGACCGCAGCCGCAAGGCGTTCATCTTCATGAACGCGGCGGGTCTGCACCGCGATGTGGAGACGATGGTGCACGAGGCGGGTCACGCGTTCCATTCGATGTATTGCGTTGAAGAGCCGCTGGTGCACTACCGCAGCGCTCCGATCGAGTTCTGCGAGGTCGCTTCGATGAGCATGGAACTGCTCACGATGCCCATGTGGGACGAGTACTACCCCAACAAGGAGGATGCGGACCGCGCCCGGCGCAAGCAGCTCGAGGGTTCGATCGGTCTGCTGCCGTGGATCGCGACGATCGACGCGTTCCAGCACTGGATCTACACGAATCCGACGCACTCGCGCGAGGAGCGTGCGGCGCAGTGGCTGGCGCTCGAGGAGCGTTTCGGGCACCAGGGCCACCGCGTGGCGTGGGACGGCATCGAGCAGCACCGCCCTTTGATCTGGCAGCGGCAGGGCCATCTGTTCGGCAGCCCGTTCTATTACATCGAGTACGGCATCGCCCAGTTGGGGGCGCTCGGGCTGTGGCTGATGAGCCTGGAGCAGGGCGTGGACGAGGCGCTGGCCGCGTACAAGCGGTCGATGTCGCTGGGCGGGAGCAAGCCGCTGCCGGAACTGTTCAAGGCGGCGGGCCTGCCGTTCGACTTCGGGCCGGACACGGTGGGGCGTCTGGTCGAGCGGGTGCAGGCGGAGTTGGACAAGTTGCCGGCGTGAGTGCCGTGGTCATCCGGCTGTTCGCATGAGAAAGAGCCGCACCTGTTGGGGTGCGGCTCCTTTGTTGTGATCACTCCGCGATGAGTTCCCGGATGATCCGCTCGAACTCAGCCCGCTGCTTCGTGTGCTCGTCGCCGGTGGCGGGGCCGTTGAAGCCGGTGTGCACGGCCACGATCTCGTTGTCGGCGTTGAGGAAGATGGTGGTGGGGTAGGCGCGGACCTTGTCGAGAATGGGTAGTTCAGCGCTGGCTTTGGCCTTGTCGGACAGCCCGGCGATGAGGACGGGCCAGTCGGCGTTGAAGCGGTCGGTGTAGGTGCGGACCTGTTTGGCCGAGCGGGCGAAGTCCTCGGTGCGTTCGAAGGCGAGCCCGACGATGGCAAGGTCGTCGCCGAAGGTGTCCTTGAGCCGGCGCATCTCGGCCCCGGCGTCCGCGCAGTTGGGGCACCACGAGCCGAAGACCTCGATGATGCGGGCCTTGGCGCCGCTCGCGTCGAGCAGGTCGGTGACTTTGGTGGGCGTGCCGTCGAGGGCCTTGAAGACAAGGTCGTCGAGGGCGGCAGCGTCGGCAACCGTGGTTTGGGCGAAGGCGTCGGGAAGCCGGGCGTTGTCGTCGCGCACGGCGGTCCAGGTCTCGTGGTGCCAGTTGCCGGACCAGAAGTCGCCGGAGATCGAGCCGTCCTCCTGCATGCGGGCGTGGAAGAGGAAGGCGTGGGCGCCGTCGAAGGTCGACAGCCGCATCAGGTCACCGTCGACACGCCCGGCGAGGTAGCGGTAGTCGCCGGTGGTCGTCAGGAAGGTTCCGGCGGCGATCTGATTGGCGTCGACCTCGAACACGCCGACGGCGGGGTCGTCGGTGGAGGAGAAGTCGACGGACCAGCGGCCGGCGAACGGGGCGGGGTCTCCGGCGTCGGGGATGGGATCAAACAGGCCGGTTGTTGGCTTTGACCTTGCAGCGAGCACCGCTTGGTTCTCGCCGCGCGTCTTGGTCCATTTCCCTTGCAACAGACCCGAAGGCAGGTTCCCTTGGAGTGTGAGTTCGGATTCGTATGCGTCGAAGTGAAGAGTGAGTGTCGTGTTGTCCTGCGAGAAGCGTACCTCTTGACATTTGTTCACGGTGAGCGATGTCACGCTGCCATCGCGATGCAATAGAGACAATGCAAACGGAAGCGGCCCGCCCGGTGTCTCGAGTTCAATCGTGACGATCGCGAGCCGCGGCTTGAACACGGGCGGATACGCGATCCGGAACGCCAGGAAAAGCACGGCGAAGCAGGCCGCCGCGATCAGCATTCCCGTTGCCCCTCTCATTGCGTCAACTCCCGCTTGCGCGCCACCATCATACCCTCCCGGATCGGCAAGCACGACGCATCGAACGCCGGGTCCGCGGCCGCCAGGCGGTTGAGTGCGTCGGCCCCGTCGTGGGCCGCTTGGTTGCCCGCGGGCTCGCCGATCCACCAGTCGCCGCTGCCCAGGGCGTTGTCGGCCACCACCAGCCCGCCGTGGCGGACCAGCGTCTTGGCGTGCGGCCAGTATTCGGGGTACTCCTGCTTCACCGCGTCGAGGAACACCAGATCGACCGAACCGGGGCCGAGTTCGTCGACGAGTTTCGGCAGGATTTCCAGCCCAGTGCCGCGCCGGACGGTCACGCGCCCGCCCACGCCGGCGTCGGCGAAGGCCCGCTCGGCGAATGCGGCGTGTTTCTCGACTGGCTCGATGGTGATCAGGCGGCCGCCCTCCGGCAGCGCCCGGGCGAGCCAGATGCCCGAGTAGCCCGCCAGCGTGCCGACCTCCACAATCGTGCGCGCGTTCGCGAGTTTGGCCAGCAGATGCAGGAAGCGGCCGACGCTGGCGGAGACGGCGATGTCGGGCAGGCCTGCCTCGATGGCGCGGGTCATGAGCGTGGCGAGGTGATCGTCCTGCTCGCCGAACACGGCGTCGAGGTAGGCGGCGGTCGCGGTCCAGCGGGTGGGGGTCATGTCCATGGCGAAGGGTACGGGCGGGCCGGCTCCGGGCACTACGATCCGCCATGCCCGATGCCCCTTTCGCCCCCATCCCCGAGATCCTCGACGAGCTCCGCAACGGGCGCATGGTCATCCTGACCGACGACGAGGACCGGGAGAACGAGGGGGACATCGTCCTGCCGGCCGAGTTCGTCACGCCCGAGGCGGTCACCTTCATGCTGTCCGTGGCCCGCGGCTACATGTGTCTCTCACTGACCGAGGCCGACTGCGACCGGCTCGAACTCTCGCCCCAGTCGCCCAACAACACCTCCGTGCGGGGCACGCCCTTCACGGTTTCGATCGACGGGCACCCCAAGCACGGCTTCGGCACCGGCGTGTCCGCGTCGGAGCGGGCCAAGACCATCCGCATGGCGATCGACCCGAAGTACGGACCCGACGACTTCGTGCGTCCCGGACACATCAATCCGCTGCGCTCGCGCGACGGTGGCGTGCTGGTGCGGATCGGGCAGACGGAGGGATCGGTCGATCTGTGCCGCATGGCCGGGCTGTACCCGGCGGCGGTGATCATCGAGATCATGCGCGACGACGGCGAGATGGCCCGCGTGCCCGACCTGATCGAGTTGTGTAAAAAGCACAACATCAAAATGTGCTCGGTCCGCCAGATCATCGAGCACCGGCTGAGCAAGCACTCGATCGTGCAGCGGCTCGATCCCGCCGCCGGGCGTCCGCTCCGCACGCCCGAGGGCGAGTTCACCCTGTTCGCCTTCCGCTCGATGGTCGACCCGCTCCCGCACCTGGCGTTGACGGTCGGCGGCGTGGGAGCGCTCGATTCGGCGGGCGAGGTGATCGAATCGCCCGAGCCCACGCTCGTCCGTGTGCACCGGCGCGATCTGCTGGGCGACATCTTCGGGGATCTGGATTCGTCCAGCGACGGTTCGACAGGCCAGACGCTGCGTGAGTCGATGCGGGCGATCCAGCGGGCCGGTCGGGGGGCTATCGTCTATCTGAGGCCGACGGTGATCGGCGACGACTGGCGCGACCGGCTGCAGCGTCCGTCGGGCCACCGCGAGGACGACACGCCGCGGAACTCGGTCCCGCCGGGCATGCTCGAGTATGGCATCGGCTCGCAGATCCTGCGGGCGCTGGGGCTGACGAAGCTCCGGCTGCTGACCAACTCCAGGACGCCCTACCCGCAGCTCGAGGCCTTCGGGCTGGAGATCGTCGATCGCGTCAGCGTGGGGTGAGCCGCATCAGGCGGCCCGGGCGCACTCGACGATCGGCTCTCCGCCGGGCCCGTAGGTCGTCCGCGTGACCATCAGGTTCAGCGTGCTCTCATCCGGCAGGGTGATTCGCAGCATCTCGCCGGCGGCGGCCGGGCAGGGCAGCGTCAAACGCACGGCCGTGGCTTCGGTGCTCATCACGCGGCACCGGATCGGATCGCCGACGCCCGGCCCGGTGCGCATGAACCTGCGAACAAACACCCCCCGCACCTCGCCCGCGGCGAGTGCCGTCTGATCTGTGGATCCGGCGGCGTTGGGCATCTGGCGCAGGATGCCGGGCGGCGGAACGGGCTGCCCCGTGTCTTGTACGGCGCGTGATGGGTCCTGCTCGACCAGCCGCTGCACGACGCGATCCCAGGCATCGAAGATGGACTTGTCGAAGCCCTTGCCGCTCTCGGTTCGAATCGTGTCGAGCACCTTGTTGGGCGGCAGCGGGCCGCGATAGGGTCGGGCGGCGGTCATCGCGTCATAGACATCCAGCACCGCGCAGATGCGGGCGGGTATGCCGATGGCATCGCCGCTGAGACCGTACGGATAACCGGATCCATCGAGCCGTTCGTGATGCGCAATCGTCATCTCGATTACCTCCGCGCAGGTCTCCCCGTTCGTCCGGAGGATCTCGACGCCGATCTCGGGGTGCCGGCGGATCATCGCCCACTCTTCGTCGGTGAGCTTGCCTTCTTTGTTGAGCACCTCGGCGGGCACACCGATCTTGCCCACATCATGGATCAGCCCGCCCTGCACGATCCTCTGGATCTGATCGGTCGGCATCCCCAGCTCCGCGGCCAGCATGCCGCAGCCCACACCCACATTCACCATGTGCGTGATCGTGTAGTAATCGTGCTCCGACATGTCGAGGAGGTAGGAAAACTTCGATTCGTCCTGCGTGCACCACGCAGCGAAGCAGCCCGCCATGTCGCCCAGCGTCTCCGAGATCCCGGGAATATGGGGGTAGGTCATCAGATCCGAGATCATGGCGGCGCACGACTCACGCACGATCCGCGTGCGCTCCGCCCGGCTGAGGTTCGGGTCCTCGTACGCCGTGGTCACGCGCTCAGTCATCAGTTTCTGGAACACGCGGTGCTGCGTGATCGGCACTAGGAGGTGGGTCACGCCCTGGTCGGCCAGTTTCTTGCAATCGCGGACCGAGTACGCGCTGCCCTTGGCCCGGTAGAGCACCGGCGCCCCACGGCTGTGGCGGAGGTAAAGGTCCAGTTCCAGGCTCGGGGCATCGAGCGAGTCGATCGGGATCGGGAAGAAGGCCGCGGAGACGGCCGCCTGATTGTGCTCTTCGCTTGTTCCCAACGGCCCGCTCCCCTCGCTCGCACGGCTCGCGGGGGTAGATCGGTTGTTCGGTGCGTCAGGTTGCTGCAAGTGGCCCGCTTTGGCCAGCCTGCGTGACATTCAGATCGTCCACTGGCCGTTTCAGGGTGGGTGATTTACGGCAGAATGGTGATCAATGTACGATATTTGTTTGTATTTGCCCCAGTTTTGCGTGACATCACGCTCGCGGCGCGCGAAGATGACATTGTTCGGTGGTCACCGCCGGACGCACGCACAGGAGATCAATCATGCGGAAAACAACGATGCTGGCCTTCTTCGCGGGGGTCGCCGCGACCGGGGCTGTGGTTGTTCTGACCGGCTTCGGGCCGGAGCACGACGAGCACGGGCAGGACACGGGGCACGGGGCGGGGAACGGACAGCAGGCGGCGATGACGCCCGAAGAGGAGATGGCCGCGTGGATGGCCACCGCCAACCCCGGCGAGCACCATGCCGCCCTGGCCCGCTCGATCGGCTCGTGGAACGCCAAAACCAGCTTCCTGATGGATCCCACCTCGCCACCGGTCGAGGCCGAGGGCACGATGACCTGCGAATGGGTGCTGGGCGGCCGTTTCGTCAAAGCCGACTTCCATGTCGATGACATGATGGGCATGCCCTTCGACGGGCTTTCCTATGTGGGCTACGACAACATCAAGCAGGAGTATGTCAGCACCTGGATGGATACCTTCAGCACCGGCATCATGCTCATGACCGGAACCCATGACGGCGATACGGCCACCATGAGCGGAACCTTCATGTCCCCCATGGGCGAAGCAACCATGAAGATCGTTACCGAATGGACGGACGACGATCACTTCACGGACACCTTCTACGACCTCATGCCCGACGGCTCGTGGCAGAAGTCCGGCCACATCGAGTACACCCGCAAGTAACACCCACGCCCCGATCAACTCGCGGATCGCACGCGAACCATGCCCGCGGGACGACGCACCGGGACACCGGGCGATCAGTCCCGCGGGCGTCTTTGCGCCGCCACACCCCCGCGAGCAGCCGACCGATCACGCCATCCCGCAGCCGGTGCGGCCCTCGCGGACGCCCGCGGCGCCATCCGGGCCAGGCTCCGGCATCACCCCATCGTCCAGCAACGCCCCGATCTGAGCCTCGTCGCGCGACAGCACGCCGGCTCGCGCCGCCTCGGAAGCCGCCGCCCCAACTGACTTCTTCCGTGTGTTGGCGCAGGCCCGGCGGGCGTTCTCGCCCACCCATGCGAGGGGGCTTACAGCGAGCACCTCAGGCGGGTTCCAGCATCTGTGATGTTCGCTCTCCGCCCTCAGCGGGCCCGGCATTCCTCAAGAAATGCCACCGCCCGACGCAGGTGCGGGATGACGATCGATCCGCCCACCACAAGGGCGATGTCGAAGGTCTCCCACAGTTCCTGATCGCTCGCCCCGGCCTTGACGGCCTGGTCGATGTGGTACGCGATGCAGTCGTCGCACCGCAGCACCATGCTGGCGGACAGGCCGAGCAGTTCCTTGGTCTTGGCGTCGAGCGCCCCTGCTTCATATGTCTTGGTGTCGAGCGTGAAGAAGCGTTTGGTCTGCATCGTGCCCTGCGCGAGAATCTTCTCATTCAGGGACGCGCGGAAGGACTGGAACTCGTCGTATCGACTCATGCAGCAAGGATAGGAACAGCCATCGGCGAGCCATCCGATCCCCGCCATTCCCAAGTCCCCAGAGACGAGTGGCGGTTTCCTATGATCCCCCGTTGAACCCCAAGCAGCGCCGTGAGCTTGAAGCCGCCCTGAACGCCCTGCCGAAGAAGGACCGGGACCGGCTCTTTGATGCCGCACGCCGCCAGAGGTCCGACGCCCAGAAGCGTCGGCGGGCCAAGTCCCGAGAAACGATCGACGGCGAGCGTGTCGGCGGCAAATCCCGTCCGGACCCGCTGATCGATTGGGTCCTGCGTCTGCTCGCCGAGGAACGCAAACGGGGCCATTCCGAAGAAAGCCACCACGCCACCCAGTCGAGCGATCTCCATGAAGGCCTGGTCATCGGTCTGACGCGGCGGTGGGCCAGAGTCCGCCCCGACGGTGCCGAACCGGTCGGCTGCCGGCTCTCGGCCGACCTCGCGTCCCGACAGCAGTCCGACATCGCCGTGGGCGATCGCGCCGTGTTCACCACGCAGACCGACGGCGACCCCGAGGTCGTCCGTGTGCTGCCCCGACGCACGGTCCTCAGCCGCCCCGATCCCCGCGACCCCCGCACCGAGCGGGTCGTGGCCGCGAATATCGACGCTGTTGTGATCGTCGTCTCGCTGGTCTCTCCGCCGCTGCACCCGCGGCTGATCGATCGGTACCTCGTCGCGATTGAGCACGGGGGTGCCGTACCCATCATCGCCGTCAACAAGGCCGACCTCGCCGACGCCGACGGTCTGCGAGCGGCGGAAGAGCGTCTGTCGCCCTACCGGGACGCCGGCATCCCGGTCGTGTTCTGCAAGGCACACCCGGAAACGGGCGAGCGCGATGTGTCCGCTCTGCGGGAACGGCTCGTCGGACGCACCTGCGCGTTCGTCGGGCACTCCGGTGTCGGCAAAAGCTCGCTGGCCAACGCCCTCGATCCCACACTCCGGCTTGAGACCGGTGCGGTGCGTGGTCAGGATCTCCGCGGGCGGCACACCACCACCTCCTCCGCCATGCATTTCGTGCCCGATCCCCGCGGCGAGATCCGCGTCATCGATACCCCGGGCGTGCGGTACTTCGGATTGGCGGACATCACCCCGGACGAGCTCCGCTGGATGTTCCCGGAGTTCGTGGACTTGGCCTGGGATTGCAAGTTCACTGATTGCACGCACGAGCACGAGCCGGGCTGCGCCGTCAAGGCGGCCGTCGCCGACGGGCTTATCGCTTCCGTCCGCTACGAGACCTACCTCCGGCTGCTCGAAGAACTCCGCACCGGCAAGCCACCGGGCGAGATCACCGAACGCATCCGCCCACCCCGCGAGGACTGACGCGGGTCTGGTGGTAAAAGAAGACCGGCCGCCGAGGGTTCGTGGCCCCGGGCGGCCGGCCGGTGCGAGTCGGCGAACAGTCACGGCGTGCGGAGACTCACAGCCCGTCGCGCAGCCAGTCGACAAACCCCGCGACATCGAAGAAGTTCAGCCGCCAGTCGCCGGTGAAGTCGCAGTTCAGATCACCCGCGAGAAACGCGTCGACGAACGCGGCGGCGTCCAGCGCGTCGACCGAACCGGAGCCGTCGAAGTCCGCCGGATGGAACGGAGCGCGCACCGTCAGGATCTGGTCCGCCGCAACGCCGGACAGCGTGGTGTGCGTGCCGTCCGCCCATTCCACGCGGAGGTAATCGACCCTACTGAAGGAGCCCAGCCCGAACTGCGCGAGCGGCGCCGAGGTCGTGCAATGGTTCGAGGCGTTGTCCACCGGGGCGATGCGCTCGCCGAACGGGCCGCGCACGCGGACCATCGAGCCGATGCCCTGCGGCGCCAGCCCGGGGCGTGCCGATGTGTCCAGCTTCACACGCAGCCAGCGGGCATCCTCCGGCGTCACCCGGTCCGGACCGATCAGCTCGTTGCGGAACACCGACATCGGCTGGTTGTTGCAGAGGATCACCAGATCCTGATCCCCGTCGTTCTCCAGATCGATGCGGACCAGCCCGCGTCCCTGGCCGTTGTGCACGAATCCCAGCGCGGCCCCGGACTCGGTGAACCGAGTGCCGTCGCCGTCGTTGAGAAACAGCAGGCTGGGGCGGCCCGCGAACTGCCCGTTCGAGCCGTTCGTCTCGGCGATGTCCACATCGCCGTCGTGGTCGATGTCGAGCATCAGCGTGCCCCAGCCCCAGTATCCGTCCTCGCAGCCCGCGCTGCCGGCGATGTTTGTGAAGGTGTGGTCCGGGTGCTGCACGAGCAGTATGTTCCCGCCCGAGCCGTAATCGATGTTGGTGACATACATGTCGAGCAGGCCGTCCTGATTCACATCGCCCACATCGATGCCCATGCCGTTCATCTGCTCGAGTCCGGGTGCGTCCGCGATCCGGTCGGTGAAGGTTCCATCGCCGTTGTTGACGAAGTACCGCGAACTGCCCGCATCCGCGATCAGGATCAGTTCCGGATAGCGGTCCCCGTTCATATCAACAAAGCGCGGCAGGAATCCCTGCATCTGCGTCCGCTCGATACCGGCCTGCGCGGTCACATCCGTGAACCGCCACGCCAGCCCGTCCGCTCCGTCGTTGCGGAACAAACGGTTGCCCGGCTGCGTCCGCTTGTACGAGCACACCACCAGGTCCAGGTCCCCGTCCAGGTCGTAATCCCCCCAGCCGGACCCAGTCCCATCCAGAAGACCAGGCAGGCACTGCGCCACCCCCGACGCGGGCGCGATGTCGATGAACAGACTGTTCGGCCCGAGCGACATATTCCGCAGCAGCAGGAACCGCCCGGGCTGCGGCGCACCGTTCGCCGGCCCGTAACTCGTGATGAACAGGTCCACATCCCCGTCATTGTCAAAGTCCGCGGCCGACGCGCCGAAAGCGTGGTGCGTCCGCGCCAAACCCCACTGCAGCGCCCGATCGGTAAATGTCCCGTCCCCGTTGTTGACAAACATCCGATCCGGCTGCACGCCGCCGCCGAGCACGAACAGATCATCGAACCCGTCGTTGTTGAAATCAGCCACCACGCCGCCCGCCGCCGAACTGGCCGAGAGCGTCGGCACGCCAGGCGGCGTGTCGTAGGTGTGGATCAGACCCGTCTCGGCAGTCGCGTCGACGAAGAACAGGCCCGCGCCGCGCGACGCCCCGGGCACCGGTTCGGCGGTGCGGTCGGGCTGATCCGCCGCCCTCCGCCCCGCAGGCTCGGCCGAGGCGACGCAAGCCCACGCGAACAGTTGACCGCATGCGGCCAAGACTATAAACGCACCCAAAGAGGGCGTACACACATCGTGATGTCGCATCACGAGACCCCGCACCAGATGACCCGCGCGGTTGAGAGCCGCGCGAGAAAACCCACGAACGCCGCGCACCCGCCGCCGCTCTTGTCGGACAGAGCCCCACGAAGACCCCGTCCGCTCCGGCACACAGTCCTGCCGGGCAGAAGCCCAGCGGGAAATCCCGCGTCCGGTCGCGGAGAATCGACGGATGCCGACCGAGTAGGAATACCAGAACCCGCCGACCAATGCAAGACCAAACCAAACACAACCACGCCGAACGCGCCGCCGACATGGACCCGGCACGGGCCCTCGATCCCACGCTCTACGCCGATCTCATCGGGCGTGTCTCGGCGTGGGGGCGGTCCTACCTCGCCGGGCTGCCCGACCGCCCCGTCCGCACGCCGACCAGCCCGGGCCAGACACTCGCACGGCTGCCCGCACACCCGCCCGAGCACGGCCTGGGCACCGCCGGCTGGGATGACCTGATCCGCGATCTGGGAGAGATCATCGAACCCGGACTGGTCCACTGGCAGCACCCGGGCTTCTTCGCGTTCTTCTCCTGCAACGCCTCGGCCCCGGCCATCGCCGCGGAACTCGCCAGCGCCACCCTCAACACCAACGGCATGCTGTGGGCCACATCCCCCTCCGCCACCGAACTCGAAATGCGCATGATGGACTGGTGCGCCGAGCTGTTCGGTCTGCCCGACGCGTTCCGGTTCGATGCCCGGCTCGGCGGCGGTGGCGTGATCCAGGCCACCGCATCGGAAGCCACGCTGGCCGCGCTGATCGCCGCCAGGCACCGCGCGGTCCGCGCGGGTGTCCCGCGTGATCGCATCACGGTTTACACATCAACCCAGGCGCACTCCTCGGTTGTCAAGGCCGCCATGGTCGCCGGTCTGGCCGACGACCCCGACGACGGTTCGCGTGTGCGTCTGATCGGCACGGACGACCGGCTCCGCATGGACCCCGGAGAGCTCGAAGATCGCATCGGGCAGGATCTCGCCGACGGGCTTTGCCCCGCGCTGGTCGTCGCCACCCTGGGCACCACCTCCACCGGCGCGATGGATCCGCTCGCGGACATCGCCCCCGTGCTCGACGGCTGCGAACGCCGCCCGTGGCTGCATGTCGATGCGGCCTGGGCGGGCGCGGCCTTCGTCTGCCCCGAGCACCGCGCCGTCGCCGCCGGGCTCGACCACGCCGACTCGGTTTGCATCAACCCCCACAAGTGGCTGCTGACCAACTTCGACTGCGATCTGTTCTGGGTCCGCGACGCCAAAGCCCTGACCGACTCGATGGCCATCACCCCGGCCTACCTCCGTGACGCCAACAGCGACGCCGGCACCGTCGTCGACTACCGCGACTGGCATGTGCCCCTCGGACGGCGCCTGCGGGCGCTCAAGCTCTGGTGGGTCATTCGTCACTACGGCGCCGACGGGCTGCGACAGCACATCCGCCGCCACATCGCGATGGCCGAACGCATCGAAACCGCGCTCCGCGCCGATCCACGCCTCGAACTGCCCCTGCCCCGGTCCCTCGCCCTCGTGTGCTTTCGGGTGCGCGGCGACGACCGGCTCACCGATGCACTCGTCGCCCGCGTCAACGCGTCCGGGCGGGTGCTCATCACACCCACCCGCGTGCCGATCGGCGCCGACGGATCTTCCGCGGCCATCGCCCGCGTGTCCGTGGGCACGACCACCACCGATGACCGGGCCGTCGATGCCTTGCTCTCCGAGATCCGCACCGCGGCCGACTCGGTGGTACAGTCCTCCCCGTGAGACCCCTTCCCACCATCGCGGCCGCCCTCGCCCTGCTGGCGTGCGCGTGCGCCGGACCCCCGCCCCGCCCCGCACCAGAACCGATGGGCTTCGAGCCAGAGCGGTACCCCGCGGTGTTCGACGCCGCGATGCGGACGCTCGGCGAATGGCGATTCGTCCCAGACCGCATCGACGCCGCACGCGGGGTGATCACGACCTATCCCAAGCGCACCGCCGGTCTGGCCACGCTGTGGGATCGGGAGCAGACCGGACTGGACGATGAGGTCCGCGATCTTCTCCACCAGCACGAGCGCAAGGTCCGCATCACCTTCGACCCGCCGGAGGAGCCGAGTTCGCTGCTGGTCGAGGTGGCGATCCTTCGGGTCCGTCGTCCGGGTTGGCGGGTGGAGACCGATGCGCTGCGGTTCTCGAGCTACAGCGTGGACCCCGGTCTCCGCCGCCGGGGCGAGCAGCCCGAATACCGCGAGGTGATCGGCACCGACCCCGATCTCGAAGCAAGGCTGGACGCCCGCATCCGCGAACTCGCGGGCATCGCCACTCCCGCGCCCTTTACGCACGACTAAGCCAGCAGGCATCAAAAAGGACGGACCCACGGCCCGCCCTGAAAACTTCAGTCCGCCGCGGCGGTCAGTGCACCCGCGTCGCGATCGTCGGTGAAGGCTCGATCTGCGTCGCCGCCCGCACACGCTCGACCACGATCGGATCGATCGCTTCCGGCTCGCCCACCGCGTGCCCGAGCGCCCGCGCCACCAGCTCGCCACGCGATGACGCGCTCAGCTTGCGGTGCAGGCTCTTGACATGGTCGTGCACGGTGTGCGGCGAGCGTCCGAGCTCATCGGCGATCTCCCGCACCGAACGCCCGAGCGTCAGCCGGTCCAGCACATCCTGCTCCCTGTCCGTCAGCCACGCGATCTGGTTCTGCGCCGGCAGGGCCATGCAGGCTCGCTTGCTCAGCAACGGCATGAGCGCCGCGATGGTCTTCGGCGCCGGACGCTGGGCACGCCCCTCCACCGGGGCCAGCGCCACGAGCGTGATCACGCACCGCCCGCCCGGCTCCCCGCTGATCGGGGCCAGCCCGACAAGCAGGCGGTCGACGGAAGCCCCGTGCCAGACGCGGGCCAAGGGGCCGTCACGCCACGGGCCAAGATCATCGGCCAACGCCCCCATCCCGCGCGAGAACGCCTCGGCGGGCACATGCAGCCCGAGGTCGGTCATTCGTTCGAGTTTCACCCTGGCATGCATCCCCTCCTGCCCGGGGTCGGCCCAATGGCGGGCGAGCTCCTTTGACACCCGGACGCCGACCGCTTCGACCGCGTCCAGGCGCCCGTTCGGCTCGAGGTGGGCGATCAACACCGCGACCTGGCACCGGGTGTCCAGCCCTGTCATCGCCTCGGCCGCCCGCTCGACCCAGTCCTGAGTCGCCACCGCCGGGAGTGCGGCCACGGCCCCCGCCACGGCCACGAGTGACCGCTGATTCATGCCCTGGTCGCCGAGCGGCTGGGCCTGTGTATGGCGTGCGTCAGTCAACTTTGCCGTCCTTTGCACTTCGTGCTTTCGCGTTCCCCTCAGCCCATCGTCCCTGAAGCAGTATGGTCCCCGGGACTTGGGCCCCCCCTAAACTCGGAGGCTCATTCGATGATCGGACCCGCGACCGGTTGTGTCGATGGTCCCCGACTCGCTCCCTGTGAAAATGGGAAATGTTCCCCAAGCTCACACCCAACTTTGTGGAAAAGAAAGTGTTGTGTTTCCATCCGGGACCTCCCCTTCCCCGGTCTGTGGGAGCCGTCTGACACACGATTGTACTGGAAATCACCGAGAAGGTCGCACCGGAAAAATCGGCATAAACCGCCGATTGGGTGGATCTAGGCCGAATCTGGGGCACATTGCATGCGTCCGCGGGATGCATGGGGCTCGCGGATGCCTGACACCACCACTCCCCTGCAAACTGGAGTTGTCCGTCCGGTTGTACATGCCGGCGGTGTTATTCGGTATGCACCTCTCCCTTGCTTCATCCGGATTCGGCTTCGAGCCGTGCACCTGGCAGCCGGAAGTCTGCCAGAAGCTCGAATCCCATCATCTGGTGGTGTGGTCGAGGGATATCCGTTCTCGGACCCGCTTTGCCGCCTCGCTCCAGTCCTATCTGATGACCCAGCCCGCCACCGAGGTCTGTGTGCTGCACGGTCGGGCGATTCTCGATCTCGACGGGCTTTGTTCGCAGATCGAGCGTCAGATCGTGACCGATGACATGGCCCGATCGATCGATGGCCCGCGTGGGCTGGTGGCTGCCCTCCGCCAGCGGTCGAGCATCCCCGGTCGCCCCACTCCCCGCCAGCGGATCATCATCTGGCACGACGCCGATGTGCTACTCCGCGCCCGCCCCGCCCTGTTCGCGCGGGTGGTCGAGGCGGTCGTCGGCGTCTCGGGCGAGCTGGAGTTTTCCGGCGAGGGCGGGGTGTTCATCCAGCGGTGCGTGTTCGTCGGCTCCGAGCGTCTGCGGGACGCCGCCAAGGCAGCCGGCTCGGCGTTCCGCGGCTGGCTCGACGAGGATGGCACAGGCTTCTGGTCGCTCGTGACCGGGCTGAAGTCCCCGCCCGTGTCGGTGTGCTCGGCCGAGGTGCTGCTGGGCGAAGTCGCCTGATCCGGCGTGCAAACTGATGCGAATACTCCGCTTCGGACCCGCCCGGGCTTGACTCGCGTCCCCGCCGCTCCTTCGGTGGAGCCTGATGCGGATCGTTGCTGGAAAGTACAAGCGCAGACCACTCCAAGGCCCCCCGGCCGGCGCGACCACGCGACCCATGCCGGACATGGTCAAGGAGGCCATCTTCAATCTGCTCCGCGGGCACTGCGAGGACGGCGGGGTGCTCGACCTGTTCGCCGGGACCGGGGCCATGGGGCTTGAGGCCGCGTCCCGCGGCTCGCCCCGCGTGGTCATGGTCGAGAAGGATCGGCGGGTGGCCAAGGTGCTCGAGGCCAATATCGCCTCGGTCGGTGCGGGTCAGGAGTGCGAGGTCATCATCGGCGACGCCCTCGGGCCGGCCGCGTTGACCCGGTGTCCCCGGCCCGTGCACCTGGTGTTCATGGATCCCCCCTACGAGCTGGTCCGCGACCCCGAGGGCTGGGTGCGGGTGGTCCGCCAGGCGGAGCGGCTGATCCAGATGCTCGACGACACGGGCTTCCTGGTGCTGCGGACACCTTGGCCCTTCCTCCACAAGATCGACGCTCCGTCCGACGCCGGCACCGCCAAGCCCGTGACGGTCGAGATCGACCTGTCTGATCCCGATGCCGAAGAAGCGCTGGACGCGTTCGAGGCCGAGCTGGAAGCCGGTGCGAAGCCCCGCGTACAGACCGTTGAGGTTCCCCTCGAGATCGAAGGCGCCGACGGGCCGGAAACCCACCGGTACGGGACGACCGCCGTGCATCTCTATATGAGGAAGCGCGACGCCTGACGCCGGTGCCCGGGCCCCGGCCCCATCGCAGCGCGGGGTGACAGCACCCCGTCAGCGGGCAGCATCATGCGCTCTCGCGCTAACGGTCGGTGCGGTACACTCGTCAGGTGATCGACTCAGCAGCCAAGGGGGTTCGGTGGGCGTGACGCTTTCGAAGGAACAGCGGGCTGCGGTGGAGCACGCGGGCGGGCCGCTGATCGTGCTCGCAGGGCCGGGCACGGGCAAGACGCGGGTGATCACGGCACGGGTCGCGCACCTGATCCAAGAGCGGGGGGTGAATCCCGAGTCCGTGCTGTCGGTGACATTCACGAATAAGGCCGCGGGTGAGCTGCGTGAGCGGCTTGCAGCGCTGATCGATCCGGTTGTGGTGGCGCGGATGCGGGCGTGCACGATGCACGCCTTCGGGATGCACATCCTGCGCCGCTTCGGCGACATGCTCGGATTGCCCGGGGAGGTTGAGCTGCTGGATGTGGCCCAACAGCGTCGGATGGCCCGGGAGATCATCCGGGCCGAGGGGCTGTACCGGGCGTCGATCGGTCGCGGCATCGATGCCGCCGTCGAGCACGGGCTGAGCGTCTCGCGCGAGCTGGTCAGCCTGGGTGTTGAGCCTGGCGAGGCGCTGGCCCGGTGCGATCGGGAGGAGCAAGCCCTCGCCGGCGACGGGTCCCCGGAGGCTCGGGCGGCCCGGGCGGAGCTGGCGATGTTCCGCGAGGCGGCACAGCTGGCGGCCCACATGGACCGGCGGTGTCTCGAAGAGGGCACGGCCCGTTTCGACGATCTGATCCGCTGGCCGATCGCGCTGCTGCGGGCGTCGGTGCTGGCGCGGGACATCGTGCGTCAGGAGTGCCGCCATGTGCTCCTGGACGAGTTCCAGGATCTCAACGCGACGCAGATCGCGTTTCTCGCGGAGATCTGCCCGCCCGGTTCAAACCCCGATCTGTGCGTGGTGGGCGATGACGATCAGTCGATCTACGCCTTCCGCGGCGCGGACGAGCGGGCGTTCGAGCGGTTCGAGGCTACTTGGCCCGGAACGACCACGCTCAAGCTCACGACAAACTACCGGAGCGGGGCCAAGATCGTCGGCGCTTCCAATCGGATCATCTCGCTGGCGGGTTCGCGTTTCGCGCCGGACAAGGTCGGTGTGTCGGGCGAGGGAGCGCCCGCGGGTTCGTCGGTCGAGATGGTGCGGGTCGCCAATGCGGACGCCGGCGCGGACGCGATCGCGGCGATGATCGGGCGGATGAGAGAGGATGACCCGGCGATCGATCTGACCGAGATCGCGGTGATCGCCCGCACCAACAACGATCTTCTGAGGGTCCGCGCGGCGCTGGATGTCATCGGTGTTCCGAGCGTGAGTTCCGTCTCTGACGCATCGCACGAGGACGCGGGCGTGCAGGGCGTGCTGGACTGGTGCAACCTGCTGGTCGACCCGACCCGGACCTGGGCGGCCCGGTCCATCCTGGCGCACGCGCCGTTCCATCTGCCCGCGCCGGCGGTGGGGGTGCTGGAGGGTCGGTACCGGCGTGAACGATCGCTCGCCGAGGAGGGCGAAGCGCCCGATCCCGGTCCGTTCATGGCTTGGGCGGCGGCCAATGCGCCGGCGGGCATGGAAGAAGCGCTCGCCCGGGCGGCGGCGATGGAGGGGGTGCTGGCCAAGGCGGTATCGGGGCGCCCGGCCGACGACGCGCTGATGCGCATCATCCGACAGACCGGCGTGGCGCACGCGGAAGAGCTCGGCGAGCGGGAGCGGGCGGCGCGGGTGCGTTCGCTGGTCGGTCTGGTGCGATTTGTTCGTGGTCGGCTGTGGCGACTGGACCAGCCGCGTGATCTCCGCGCGTTGCTGGCGTACATGGATGATCTGCCGGAGAGCGAGAAGCGTTTTTCACCGACCCCGGAGGAAACGCTGGACCCGCCCGAATCGGAAGGGGTGGAGGGCGACGGCGTGCGTCTGCTGACCGCGCACGCGAGCAAGGGCTTGGAGTTCGATACCGTCTTTATCCAGCAGTGCTGGCCGGCGCACGGCTTCCCGAAATCTCGGAGCGAGGACCCGTTGGTGCCTCCGTCGATCGCGGGGGCGGACCCGCACGGGCGCAGCGCGGCCGAGCGTCGGATGGACGAGGAACGGCGTGTGTTCTTCGTGGCGTTGACCCGCGCCAAGCGTCGGGCGGTGCTGATGGCCAAGCCGCCCAAGGGCAAACCGAGCTCGACGCACTTCCCGTTGGAACTGTTGGCCGATCCGGATGTTGGCATCATCGATCGTGACGCGTCCGATCTGCCCGGGCTCGAGGGGGACGAGCTCGACGGCATCGAGCGGGAGGGACTCGGGGCGGACGATCGGGCGGCGGTGCTGCACGCGGCCCGCCGGTCGGTCCGTCGTGCGGCCGCGCGGGCGCTCGACGCCGCGGAGCGCAGCGACACCCCCGGGGTGGCCGACGATGATCTGTTGCGCTCGGCGAGTCTGCTGGCGATGATCGCTCATGTCGAGCGGACTGAATCAATCCCCAAGTGGGCCCGGGCCGCGGGGGTGTACGACGAGGCTGCGCGTCTTGTCGACCGCCTGCGGGCGCGCCGTGCCGCGTCCGAAGCGTCCCGCTCGCCCTGTCCGCTTCGTCTGAGTTACACACGGATCAAGCAGTACCTGGATTGTCCGTTGTGCTACCGGCTCAAGTACGAGCTGAAGCTGCCCGCGCCCGCGACGGCCGCGACATCGCTCGGCAGCGCCCTGCACAAGGCGCTCGAGCTGTTCATGCGCCGGTGGGCCGATGCTGACAACGAGGGCCGCCCGACGCCGGGTTGGGCCGAACTCGAGGAAGAGACGCGCCGGCAGTTCTTTGCGATGTGGCCGAAGGACACCGAGGTGAACCACGATGAGCTTGTCCGCGCGTTCGGGCAGGCCCGGATGTACTGGGATCACATGCACGATCCGCGTGCCGAGCTGACCGATCGGTTCGAGTGCGAGTTCGTGCTGCCGTATGAGTGCGACGGCATTTCGCACTCGATCGCCGGCAAAATCGACCGGATCGATCGGCTGCCAACGGGCGGCTGGAAGGTGATCGATTACAAAACCGGCAACCCGCGCAAGGCTCTGCTCGAACCGGCCAACGACGACCTGCAGCTGGGCATCTACGCGATGGCGCTCCCGGTGCTGTTCCCGGGCGACGACTGCTCGGGCTCGGTGGGCGAGTACTGGATGCTCGCATCGGGCGAGAAGGGGTCGATATCACTCGATTCACTGCGGATGGACAAGATCCGCAAGAACATCGACAAGGCAATCCGCGGTATCACACAGGGGCATTTCCCCAAGGGCCGGGATTGCGGGGGCGTGTGCGCGTTCCTCGACGAGCCGGACCCGCTCGCCCCGGACCCCGCCTGATCCCGGGCGGTGGATATGGGGCGTTCCCCGCGGCTGGCCCGTCCTTCGCATCGAATCCGCAGCGGGGCGGTACATTGTGTGGGATGGCTGCGTTGATGCGATCGCTGATCTGTGTGTTGCTTTGTGTGCTGGCTCGGCCCGTCGCCGCGGGCCCGCCCGCCGACCCGTCCGGGCTGACCCGAGCGCGGCTCGACTGCGGGTTGGAGGTCTGGGTCTATCCCTTGCCGGGCTGCGACGAGGTCGGCGTGGGGCTGGTGATCCGGGCGGGCTCGATCGACGAGCAGGCGGGGCAGGCGGGGGCGGCGTATCTCGCGAAGCGGACCGCGGGCTTCGGCACGCCGGGGGTTCCGTGGGAGACCCTGGCCACCTTCGGCGGGCGGTTCGGTGCGCGGGGCGAGCGGGGGCTTGATCCCCGGGCGGGTGAGCACGGACGGTTGATGCCCGATTCGGTGTCGTTCCTGCTGGTGTGCGAGCGCGGCGACTTCGAGGCGATGTCGGCCGCGCTGTTGCACACGCGGGACCTCGTTTCGGGCTGGGTCCCGTCGGACTCACAGATCGAAGCGGCGCGGCTGGTGTCGCGGAATCCGTCGCCGATCGGCGGGGTCGCGTTCCGGGCGCGTGAGCTGTACATGCCCGAGATCTTCGCGGGCGAGCCGCTGGGTGAGCGGGCGCTGATCCCGACGGGTGAGGGATTGGAAGCGATCACGCCCGATGCGGTCCGTGGGTACATCGCGGATCGATACCGCCCGGGCAACGCCGTGCTGATCCTGATGGGGGGGGTGGATCCGGGTGGGGCGTTGAGCGCGGCACGGCGTGCGTTCGAGGGCGTGCCGGCGCGGGGCGCGCTGCCGGGCCAGCCCGGCATGACCGGCGGGGGCATCGGTGGGCGAGTGTCGGCGCACACGATCGAGGGGTATAAGTCTCGGGAGATCGCGTTGGTCGCGGCCCGAGCCGTGGGCGCGGAGCCTGCCGACCCGGTGGGGGAGCAGACGCTGGACATGACGGCGGCCGAGCTGGTCGCGGCGCGGGTGGGTCGCGCCGTGGCGTTGGCCGAGCCGGATGTGGAGAAGGTCGAGTCGTACTCGGGTGTATTGGTCCGCGGTGCGGTGCTGAGCGAGGTGTCGGTGTCGCTGGCTCGTGGCGATCACGCGGCGGCGGGGCGTGCGGCGATGGTCGAGCTGGCGAGGATCCGCGCGGATGGGTTCGAGCCGTCTGAGTTCCCGGCGGCACGGGCGGCGGTGCTGGCCAAGATCGAGGCCGGCGTGCGCGATTGGCAGGCGTCGGACGCGGCGCGCGTGTGGGGCGTCCTGGCATGGTCCGCGGCCCGGGGGCACGGCTTCGTGGAACCGGCGGACAAACTGGCGCACGCGTCGAGGGTGCTGGCGCAGACCACCGACGCGGCGCTGGGCGAGCGGGCGCAACGGCTCTTCGATGTGGATGCGATGGCGTGCATCCTGTTGGGCCCCGCGGGGGCCGAGGGTGTGGATGAAGCGGCTGCGCGAGCCGTGCTCTCCGCGCCGGACGGTCTGCCGTCACAGGCGCGTGCCGTGTGGGAGCCTCCGCTTGCCGCCGGTGCAGGTTCGCTGGTCGAGGTTTCTGTTGATGTGCCGACCGGGGTGTGGTCCGGCGTTCTCGCCAACGGAGTTGTGGCGCGGGCACGCGGGATGGACGCGGCGGATCGTGTGATCGTGCGGATCGTGTTCAACGCCGGCGTCACGGACGAGGACGCTCGCACGCTGGGGCGGACGCGAGACGCGGCCGCGGCGTGGCGTTACCCGAAGATCGGCGACGCAGGTGCGAGGGAGATCCGGGCGTGGACGCTGTCGCGTGGGCTCGAGTTTCGCGCAGAGGTGCACGAGCAACGGCTGGCCCTGCAGATCACCGGACCGGCGGGGTCGGAGCGGGACGCGCTCGCGCTGGCTGCGGCGTTGGCGGGAGACCCGGGCGTGGACCCGGCGTTCGTGGGGCGTGCGGTCGGGCGTGATCGGGATTTCGGTCCGGGCGTTGAAATGCTATGGCGTCGGCTCGTGGGGGAGAAAGACCCCCGTTCCGTCGTGCCGCCGCCCAACGATTCGATCGATGCTGGCGAGGCAACGGCGTGGCTGCGTGCGGTCTGCGCCGCGCCCGCGGAGGTCGCGATCGTCGGCCCGGGCGAGGCGGGCGCGATGCTCGACGCGGCGGCGGCGACGCTGGGCGTGCTGCCCGCGCGGGAGCGTCCCAGCCGCGGGTGGGCGAAGTCGTGGGGCGCGTTGCCGGGCGGCGAGGACACCGCCACGGTCGTCGGGGCGGCGGGTGAGTCATTGCTCGCGGTGGTGTTCGGCGATGCCAATGACCTGGCGACAGCGCGGGCGATGCTCGTGGCGTCCGAGCTGGTGGATCGGGTGTTGCGCCGGCTGGCGGACGAGCAGCCGGATGTCGCCGAGTCGCGTGCGTGGCTGTGGCTTGGCGACGGCGTACCGGGGCGGGCGTCGCTGTGCGCCCGGGTGGTTTTCGAGCCCGGCTCGGATGGCGACGGCGGCTCGCTGATCGACCGGGCCATCGAGGCGGTGCTGTCGGACCTGCCGGATGGGACGATCCGCGAGCAGATCGAGCGGACACGCCGGCAGGTGGACCGCGTGTGGGAGCGTCCGGAGTTCTGGGCCGACCGGCTGTCGACGCTGGCGGGCAATGGGCTGGGGATCGACTCGATCAGCGGGCAGCCGGCGGCGTACGACGCCCTGACGCCCGCGGCGGTGCGCGAGGCCCTGGCGCGGGCGATGGGCGCGGGCGTGCACAAGCGGGTGACGGTCATCGGCGACCACTAGCTCTTGGAGCAATCGCTACACCACCTGTGCCCCATTCGCCTCCACCCTTCAATAGCTTCTTCTGTTGAGTATGAAGAACCACACTCGGGGCATCGCACTACCTTGCTTGAGCCAATTGGGTAGCCACAATCTAGGCATGCGTGCCACGACACGCTGCGAGCAGCACCAATAAGGTGCTTCAGGCGATACAAGCCGACAAAGATTCTTACAAAGACCAAGAAGATCGAACAAATTGAAATAGCAATGAGGAAATTGTCCAGTGCGACATTAATAGTCGCACTGGACAACGGACCTGCCAGTCGATGTATGACAATAGAAGTAAGACACGCAACTGGTAGAGAGATCATCCAGAAAGGCAATGAAACACAATCTCTTGCGGCTTTAGGAAAATGCGTAGGCAAGATCTCTGTCGGCATGTATCTCAGGGCCCCAAGTCTTGAAGGGTATCACGGCATGTAAATGAAGGGGGCTCGCTATTGCGACATTTAGCTAGCTCATTTCGGCTAAACTGAAGATCGATTTGTCGTCTGGTCTCAGCCGTTTGCCGGCAGGCAGCGTCTTCGATCGCTTCAACCGTAAAGAAACCTGTAGCGGCGCCGGCGCACCCCCCAACAAGAGTTCCAAGTATTGTTCCCCAAAAGCCCCCTCGTTTAGCTCCAACCTTGGCGCCAAGGACAGCAGAGCCGCCAGCACACGCTGTCGCCGTGCCAACACTCAAGGTTACATCATTAAAACCATCGCAAAGATCCATCGCACCTTCATAGGCAATTTGATGCTCATTTTCACACAGGCAAAACTGATGCTCGCAATAATCATCAAACTGACTGCAGTCTGGAAGATCAATCTGCTCGCCGTCGTAAATATCAATCGCCGACATTCTAAATGCTCTAGTGTCCGCAGTTTCAAGCGAGGTGGAGCGGTGAAATGGTAGCAGGTGTTCTACTTTAACACCGGCGCCTGATTGAGCACCGATACCTTCGTAGTCTACGACATACACAAGGGACGCCACGATGCGTTCGGTACCAGTACTGTTGATCATCCTCCCTGAAACTACATCTATCCAGCACGAAACTTTGACAACAAGTGGAGATCCGTTGTAGTCAAAGGAGATAAACGACGATTGGACAGGAAACCAATACGCTGGATATCGTGTGTGTTCTACGAAGATTGATCCAGTATGCTCTTGTACGACGTTTTGTTGGGAATCAATCTTTATTGCTACGATTTCGACGCCGTCCCCGTGCGGAGTACTGACTGAAAGATCACTCCTCAGCCAAAGCCCGTCCTCACCAGCTGTATATACATCTCCATAGAGGTCTTGCCAGATGAATGCGACTGCAGGCGCCTGTGAAGGCGTGCTTCCTCCCTGTGTCTGCGCGTATGCCGTACATGCAAACACAACTGTGAATAGCGAAATCAAGATCTGCTGCATACTGCCTCCTTATTCAGGGAGACCTTTTGTAGCAGACTTCGCGGTACATGCAATCCCTGTTTTGAGGGAGAACCGAGCTCACTCGAGGGCGGCGGCGCCGGAGATGATCTCGGTCAGCTCGGTGGTGATCTGGGCCTGGCGGGCGCGGTTGAACTGGCGGCGGAGGGCGTTGCCCATCTTGCCGGCGTTGTCGGTCGCGGCCTTCATGGCCACCATGCGGGCGATGTGCTCGGAGACGATGGCGTCGTTGAACGCCTGGAAGAGCACGGCCTTGACGGCGGCGGGCAGGATCGAGTCGAGCAGGCTCTCGGCGTCGGGGCTGAACTCGTAGACATCCTGGCGGCCGGACTCGGCGCTCTGGTCGGCCTTGGGCGCCGAGAAGGGCAGGAGCTGGAGGACCTCGGGGGTCTGCTTGCCGGCGGAGATGTATCGCATGTAGATGACGCGGACGGCCGAGACCTTGCCGGCGACGAAGGCGTCGATGAAGGACTGGGCGAGGCGCTCGACATCCTCGTAGGAGGGCTTGTCGCCGAAGTGGGTGTGGTGGGTGAAGCCCGTGAAGCCGTTGAACTTCAGGGTGTTGGCGCCCTTCTTGCCGACGACTTCGATCGGTCCGTTGGCGATCTTGGAATCGGTTTTGAGGTGGGCCAAGGCGGTGCGGATGAGCGAGCCGTTGTACGGGCCGCAGAGACCGCGATCGGCGGTGATGATGAGGGTCAGCTCAGGGGCGTCGCTCTGGGGCTCGCTGAGGAGTGGGTGGCCCTCGCCGACGCCGGCGGCGCCGAGCTGCCCGACCAGGCCGAAGAGGGCGCTGGTGTAGGGCTTGGTGGCCAGCGAGGCCTGCTGGGCCTTGGAGAACTTGCTCGTGGCGATCATCTGCATCGTGCGCGTGATGCGCTTGATGTTGCCGACCGCCTTCATGCGCTTCTTGATTTCGCGGCTCTTACCCATGGGCCACGATCGTAGCGCGCGGGCGGCGTTTGGCGAGCGGCGAGCGGCCCGGGATCAGCCGGTGGCCTGTCGCCCGGGCTGCTGGGAGGGTTGGGCGGGCATGGTCGATTCGGTCGGGATCCGGGCGGGTCCGGCGGC
>RFGH01000131.1 GCA_003696675.1 Planctomycetota bacterium | reverse complement strand
GCTGGGCTCGATGGCCGCGGGCGCGTAGCCGGCGGGGCCGGTGGTCATGGCGGCTTCGCTGGCGAAGCGGTCGACCTTGCCGGAGAGTTCGGCGATGACGGTCTCGGCCAGGCGTTTGCCGATCTCGGGGAGTTGCTGGAGGGCCTTGGCGTCCTTGGCGACGATCCAGGCGGCGATCTGGGCGGGGTCGTGGGCGAGGGCGCGGAGGGCGCGGCGGGCGCCGAGGCCTTTGACGGAGGTGAAGAGATCGAAGAAGGCGCGCTCGTCGGGGGTGTCGAAGGCGATGAGCCGGGGGGAGAAGCTGGCGCCCTGGTTGTGGCTCTCAAGGTCGAGGCGGGTGTGGAGGGTGACGGTCTGGCCGACCTGGTTGGCGAGTCGGTCGAGGAGGTAGCGGGGGGCTTCGGCGCGGACGGCCGCCGGTCCGACGGTGATGGTCAGCGCGTCGTCGGCGGACTCGAGGGTGCCGGTGAGGCGGGTGAGCATGGGGGGATGGTATGGGAAGAGACGGAGAGACGCAAAGACGGAGAGACGCAGTGAAGATGGGGAAGCGGGCGGATTTCGGAGCACTTTGTCGTTCCGTCTCTGCGTCTGTTCGTCTCTTAGACTTGCCCCATGCGATATGCGATGATCATGGCGGGGGGGTCGGGGACACGGCTTTGGCCGATGAGCCGGGAGGGGCAGCCGAAGCAGTTGATCCGGTTTATCCATCGGGAGGATGGGTCGGTGGCGTCGCTGCTGGAGATCGCGGCCGAGCGGATGGCGGGGCTGGTGCCGGCGGACCGGCGGTACATCTGCACGGGGGAGCGGTATCGGCGGGAGATTCTCGAGGCGTTGCCGTCGTTCGATGATGCGCATTTGTTGGGCGAGCCGGTGCCGCGGGACACGGTGAACGCGGTGGCGTTCGCGGCCGCGGTGTTTGCGAAGGAGGATCCGGCGGCGGTGTTCGCGGTGCTGACGGCGGATCAGTTGATCACGCCGGCGGACGCGTTCAACGCGGCGATGGATCTGGGGTTCTCGCTGGTGGAGGCGGATCCGACGCGGCTGGTGACCTTCGGGATCACGCCGACGCATCCGGCGACGGGGTATGGGTACATCGAGCGTGGCGGGCCGATCGGGGAGGGGGCGTTCGGGGTAGAGCGGTTCGTGGAGAAGCCGCCGCTGGAGAAGGCGGAGGCGTATGTCGCCAGCGGGCGGTTCTTCTGGAACTCGGGGATGTTCGTGTTCAACGCGAAGCAGTTTCTGGAGTTGTACGACCGGTATCTGCCGGAGAACCGCGCCGGCATCCAGCGGATCGCGGCGGCGTGGGGGACGACGGATCAGAAGGCGGTGCTGGACGAGGTGTATCCGACGCTGAAGAAGACGAGCGTGGACTATGGGGTGATGGAGCCGGCGAGCGGTGCGGCGGATGTTTCGATCGTGGGTGTGGAGATGGCGGTGGAGTGGCTCGACGTGGGGTCTTGGCCGAGCTATGGCGAGACGATCACGCCGGACGGGGACGGCAACCGGGTGGCGGGGCTGCGGGTGGCGAGCCACGGGTCAACGAACAACATCGTGATCGGGGACGGGAGCGACCGGGGCCACCTGGTGGCGCTGGTGGGGTGCGAGGATTTGATCGTGGTGCGGACGGGGCGGGCGACCCTGGTGATGCCGCGGGCGAAGGCGGAGGAGTTGAAGGG
>RFGH01000130.1 GCA_003696675.1 Planctomycetota bacterium | reverse complement strand
CGGGTTCGACGCCGGCGTCGATCAGCCAGCGTTCGAGATCGGGGCCGGTGATGGTCAGGGTGGCGACGGTGTTGCCCTGGGCGTCGGTGACGGTGATGGTTCCTCCCTGGACAGAGACATCGTCGGGCCAGAGGTCGCGGGTTTCGGGGGCGTCGGGGGCGGCCGACTCGGCGGCGGTGAGGCGTCGGTCGAGGCGGACGAGTTCGCGGAGGAGGCGGTCTCGCTGTTCGAGGATGGTCTTGACTTCGGCGGCGGCGACGGTGGTCGGGTCGTTCTCGGGTATGCCGACGGGCTTGAACTCACCGGTGGCGATGCGGTGCCGGAGCACGCGGAGGGCGGCGGCGAGTTGGGGGTCTTTGAGTTGTTCGACGATGGCTTCGGCGTCGGCGGGGGCGGGGTGGTCGTGGTGAGCGATGATTTCCTGCTCGCGGCGGGCGGCGAGCATGTCGCGGGTCTGTTCGTCGGTGAGGGGCAGGAAGTAGCCGGGGGTTGGATCGACGCCCCAGACCTCGGAGTCGTCTTCTCGCTGGATGATGCGGCCGCTGGGGAGGGCGTAGTGCTGCTCGGTGATTTTCAAGACGCCCGCGCCGGAGGGGAGGGGGCGGACGGACTGCACGAGGCCTTTGCCGAAGGTGCGTGAGCCGAGGATGATGGCGCGGTTGTGGTCGGCGAGTGCGCCGGCGAGGACTTCCGAGGCGCTGGCGGACTGTGCGTTGACGAGCACGACCATAGGGAAGTCGGGGAGGGTGCCATCGGCGGTGGCGCGTTCGACGCGTCTGGGGGTGGTGCGTCCCTCGGTGGAGACGATCACGCCGGCGGAGAGGAAATCGTCGGCGATTCTGACGGCTTGTTCGAGCACGCCGCCGGGGTTGAAGCGCAGGTCGAGGATGAGTCCGCCGAGCGATCCGCCGGCTTCGGTGGTTGCTTTCTCGATGGCGGCGCGGAGTTCGGCGGCGCAGGTGGGCGTGAACTGGCTGAGACGGACATAGGCGATGCGTGAATCGGGGTCGAGGAGGAAGCGCCAGTCGCCCTCGCCTGCATCTGAGCGTGCGAAGCCTTTGACGGGGTTTACTCGGATGGGGGCGCGGGTGATGGTGATGTCGGTCTGCTCGCCCGAGGCGCGCTGGACGGTGATGGTGACATCGGTTCCGGGCTGGCCCATGAGTTTTTCGATGCACTGGTCGACGGAATGGCCTTCGGTGGATTGGCCGTCGATGGCGACGACGCGGTCGTTGGCGAGAACGCCTGCGTGCCAAGCGGGGGAGTCGTCGAGTGGAGTGAGGATGGTGAACCATCCGTCGCGGAGGCCGACTTCGGCGCCGATGCCGACATATTCGCCGGTGAGGTCCTTGGCGAAGTTTTCGGTGTCCTTGGCGGGTACGAAGACGGTGTATGGGTCATCGAGGGATTCGAGCATGCCGTTGATGGCGCCGATCTGGAGTGCCTGGTCGTCGAGTTCCTCGGCGTAGTGTTCGCCGAGCATGGCTCGGACATCGACGATGGGGTCGAAGAAGGTGTAGAGGTCTCGGTCGGGGGCTGTGGCGATGGCGAGGGTGGAGCCGACGACGGCGACGGCGAGGGTGCCGAGCAGTGCGGGGGTGGTCCATTTCATCGCGAATCCTCCGGGCGTGGGGCACGCCTTGGGATGGTACGGGCGGGGGGCGATTGCGGATCGGTCAGGGTTTGGCGGTGTAGATGAGGACGGGCTCGGCGTCGATGAAGAGGGTAAAGGTGTCGCGGGTGGCGGCGTAGGAATCGGCGGTGTCGAGCAGGTAGAGGATGCGGGACTCCTGCTGCATGATTCCTTGGGGTGACTGGCAGAACTTGCGAGTGACGGCGAGGGGGCCGATCTCGATGCCGGCGGCGCCGCGGCGGATGTAGCTGCCGGTGAAGCTGTTGCAGCCGGCCGAGCCGGACATCCAGGTTTCTTCGGGCTTGAAGGAAAGCTCGGCGGAGGTGCCCTCGATGAGGGGGGCTCCCTCGATGCGGGCGAGAGACCAGCGTGTGCCGACGATCCAGGTGGCCCAGTCCTGCTCCGCCTGGCGGACCTCGGCGGCGTAGGGGCGGGAATCGGGGACCGGGTCACGCTTTGGCTCGGCGCAGCCGGTCAGTGCGAGCAGGAGGGCGGAGGCGGATCGGATGGTCACGGGGTGCTCCTCGCCCGCTCGGGGCGTTGGCTGGTTCAGACATCCTTGAGCAGGTCGAGCATCGGCCCGATGTGCTTCTCGTAGTTTTTCCAGCGTTGGCGGCTGGATTTGTAGATCGGGTTTCGGACCTGGGCGATGCTGGCGGTGTGGACCGATTTCTTTGTTTTGTGTGGCTCGAGGCATGCCGGATCGAAGGGCATAGCGACATGGTCGAGCAGTGCGCGGATGTGCGGTTCGGGATCGGCTGTGAGATCTTCATAGACGGAATCATGGATGGTGATATCGAGGATGTCTCGCCATCGCTCCATCATGCGAACATATCCGAGGTATTGCTGGGCGATGGTCTCGAGGTCACGGGCGTACTGGACCCAGGGGCCGAAGGCCTGGAAGTAGATGGACAGACAGACATCGCGGGCGTCTCGTTTGCAGTGGATGACCTTGCAGCCTGGCAGCATGTGGGTGATAAGCCCGAGGTGGATGTAGTTCTCCGGCATTTTGTCGACGACGCGGACGCAGGACTTGTCCGGGACCATCTCGTCGAGCATGCCGAGGTATTCCTTGGCGTACGCGTCGATGACGCGTTGATCGATCTTGGCGGGAGGGTTGCGGTGTGCGAGTTGGTTGACGAGGGGGCTCTCGCCGATGCCGCCGATTTTGGGGTGGGCGGCGAGGATCATCTCGGTGAGGGTGGTGCCCGATCGGGGCATGCCTACGACCATGATCGAGCGTGATCCGTCGGCCGCGGCTGTGGGCATGCGGCGTATGACATCGTCGTTCCAGAGGTTGATGTGTGCGTCGAAGTTAGCGGGGGGGCGTTTGCCCTGCATGGTATTGGCTGTGGTGAAGTGTTTGAACGCGGTGTCATATTCACCGAGCCGGTCGTAGAGCTGGCCGAGGAGATAGAACATCTCTTCGCGGCGTGGCTTGATGATCTCGACCTGGTCGATCATCGGGGTGAGGACATCGATGCCCGCTTTGTAGTCTTTGCGGTTGAGGCAGAGCGTGGCGTGAACGATGCGTAGTTCGGGGCTGTCTGCGGACTGGCGGGCCTTTTCGACCAGTTCGCAGGCTTCGTCGATCCGGTTGCTTGCTTCGAGGAGCTTGCACTTGATCATGACGGCGCGGCCGTGGCTGGGATCGAGTTGGAGGGCTTTGTCGACGGCCTGGTGTGCTTGGCGGGTCTGGCCGTAGGTTCGGGCGGCGCTGGCGAGATCGCAGAGGGTCTCCGGGTCGTCGGGGTTGAGTTGATGGGCGAAACGGAGCAGGCGGATGTTTTCCGGCTCGGTGCCTTTGGCGGCGTGGACCGTGTTCTGGGACAGGGCGTTGCCGAGCATGCGGAGGACGAGGATGTCGCGGGGCTGTTGTTTGAGCAGGTCGCGGAGCATGGGGATGGCGGCGTCACGCTCGCCGGCGTTGAGGAGATCGGCGGCGCGCTGGCGGGCTTGGAGGTAGACCGTGGGGAAGGCGGGCCTTCCGCCGGTGAGCATCGGATTCATGCGGTTGTCCTCGCGTGGTCGGCGTAGGGGCCAAGGGCATCGATGAGCGGTCCGAGGTGTTTCTCGTACCTTCTCCAGCGTTGGGTGCTGGAGGTGTACATCGGTTGGCGTACCTGGGCGGTGCTGGCGGTGCGGACGGTGCCGGCGTGTTCATGGAATCGCAGGCAGGCGTCGTCCCAAGGGAGACCGAGGAACTCGATCAGTTCGCGCGAGCGTGGTTCCTGCTCGGCGACGAGTTCCTCGTAGATGCTGGTATGGATCGGGATATCGAGCGTCTGCTTCCAGTGCTCCATGATGCGCCGGTGCGCGACATAGTGCCTGCCGAGGGTGGGCAGGTCGCGTGAGACGGGCAGGTTGGCGCCGAAGTTCTGAAAGAACGCGCTCAGGCAGCAGTCGAGCGGGTCTCGGAGGCAGTGAATGACGCGTGCTCCGGGAAACATCTTCGAGAAAAGCCCGAGCGATGGCTCGGAGTACATGTGCTTATCGACGACCCGCTCGGCGGAGTCGGGCGCCCGCTCGGCGAGCACGCCGAGGTACTCGTCGGCGTACGCGGCGATCATGCTCCGGGTGAGATTGCCGGTCACGGTGCGGCGGAAGATCGCGGGGAGGGTGACGAGTTCCCCGACTCCGCCGCCCTTGGGGTGGCTGGAGATGATCTGCTCGGTCAGTGTCGTGCCTGACCGGGCGACGCCGACAACCAGGACGGGGCGCTGCGAGTCGTTGCCGGACTCGGGCAGGCTGTCGAGCAGGGAGCGTGTCCATGTGTTGATCACGCTTTCGGCGTGGAGCGGCACACCGGGCGGCATGCCGGCGTTGGCGCGAGAAAACGCGGCGAACGCGTCGTCATATTCGCCCTTGGCGTCGAGCGTCGAGCCCAGCTCAAACAGAGCACCGATGCGGTGGCGGGGGAGGGTCTCGGGGTGGTCGATTACCCTGGTCACGGCGGCGATGGCGTCGTCGTATCGCTTGAGCGATCGACAGACCCGCGCGTGGATCAGAAGGGAGAGTGGCGGGGCGTTGGGATCGTTCTGGAATGGTGAGGTGACGCGCAGGGCGGCGTCTGTGTCGCCGGCTTCGAAATAGGCTTTGGCTTTGGCGTGGATCGCCGGTCCGTACAAGGGATCGACCCGGAGGGCACGGTCGAGGGCGGCGTGCTGGTCGGATTCGCGTTCGAGCTTCTGGAAGACGAGCGCCAAGGCAATCCAGTTGTCCGGGTCGTTGGGTTGGCGTTTGCACGCCTTGCGTGCCAGTTCCTCGGCCTCGGAAAGGCTGTTGGATTGCGAGAGGGCCAGTGAGGCTTTACGGAGAAACTCGGGGTTGTCCCGGTCGTTCTTGAGGGCGAGCTTGTAGTACTGCGCGGCCGTGCTCCAGTCTTCCCGGATGAAGGCCTCGCGTGCGAGACGGACGCAATCGGCGTGGCTGAGACGGCGCATGTCGCATCGTAGAGCGCACCGCCCGCCGTGTGGCTCGTCCGGGGCCTGCGGCGGGGAAAGGACAGAGAAAATCAGGGCTTGCGCTGGCCGGAGATGCGGTCGTCCGGGCGGACCTGGACGCCGGATCGGCCGGCGCGGTGGAGTCGGGAGGGCCAGAAGTCGTATCCGTTGATCTGACGGTGGATGTAGTCGGGCGCGGTGACGACGAGCGATGTGCCGAAGGTGGTGATCGAGCCGCCGCTGCCGCCCAGGGAGGTCCACTCGTCGGGCTCGATGTTGGCCTGGATGAGATCGATGATGCGGGTGACGCGGTCCTCGAGCGGCTCATCGTCGTCGTCGTCCTGTGCGCCTTGGAAGGGAGACTGGCCTCCGCCACCGCCCTGGCTCTGCTGGAGCGATGTGGACAGGTCGAAGGGCGGAGCGTTGTCGAAGTTTGGGATGACGAAGAGCAGTTCGGAGATGTCGTAGAGTTCAGTGGTCTGCCGTTGGTTGAGGATGGACTTGGGGCCGCACTCGATGCTGCCGGTGTCGGAGAACTGCCAAGTGTAGCCGCTGGCGGGCTTTTCCTTGGATTCGACACGGGACAGCAGGCGCTCGAGGACGAGCAGGGCGGGTGTGTTGGTGGCTTTGAAGGTCAGGGTTGTTTCCGGGTCGATGCCCTCGAGGCGGTCGTCATCGAGATAGATCGGTTCGAGGTCGGCACCGGTCACCTCTGCGATAAAGCGGAAGATATCTTCGACGGGCTGGTCGGTGACATCGAGGGTGATGCGCTGGGAAAGGGCCCGGAGGTTGGCGACCTTGTTCTCGCGTGCCCAGTCGTCGACGACCCGGGCGGCCGCGTGGGCCGGGGTGGTCACGGCGGGGAGCGCGGTCAGTCCGGCGATGGCGAGCAGGGTGATCGGAGCGATCGGGGCGGTGCGGCGCATCGGGAACCTCCTGGGTGGGGTCGGGGGATCCGCGTGGCGGATCTCGGGGGCCGCGTTGGGTGCGGGCGGCCCGGCTTGTGGTGGCATCAGCCTACCTGTTTCGGTCGATACGGGCAACGGTCCGGGCGAGTTCCCGGATTCGGTGGGCGGTTCAGCGTCGCCAGCCGGCCCGGACGGACTCGCGCTCGATCTTTTCCCCCTCCGGGGTGAAGGCTTCGAGCCGGGGACTGGCCGAGCGGAGCCGGGCGAGCTGCCGTGTGCCCAGGCGGACGCGGAGGACCGCCCGATCGCCCTCGTAGGAGCGGTCCAGGACCTCGCATCGGCGTTCGATGGTGTCGATGGTCTTCGCGTCGGTCATGGGCAGGGAGAGATCCAGTTCGCGGACGGGGCCGACGACATGGTCCCGGACGCGCCGGGTCAGTTCTTCCTGTCCGACGGGCACGGCGTGGCCGGGCTGGGTCGGCAGGGCGCACAGCGGGATCGAGCCGGGCACGCGCGACTGCCAATAGAGGATGTCGCGGTTGTCTTCGAGACGGTCGGCTTTGTTCAGCACGGTGATCAGTTCGGGGCGTTCGTATTGTGGGGCGTCCTTGTCGCGGGCCTCGCGTTTCTCGACGTCTTCGAAGATCTCGTCGAGGGTACGCATCACGGTCTCGTGGTGCAGTTCGACGGACGGGTCGGAGATATCGAGTACGACGATCAGCAGGTCGGCGTGGGTCGCTTCCTCAAGGGTGGCGCGGAAGGAGGCGATGAGGTGGTGCGGCAGTTCGCGGACGAATCCGACCGTGTCGGAGAGCATGCAGGAGACGCCGCCGCCGAGGTCCCAGGCGCGGGTGCGGGTGGTGAGGGTCGCGAAGACGCGGTCATCGGCATAGGCGCCGCCGGCGGTGAGGGTGTTGAAGAGGGTGCTCTTGCCGGCGTTGGTGTATCCGACGAGCCCGACGGTGTCGTTATCGATGTTGCGCTGGCGGACGGCGCGGCGTTTGCGGTCCTGGATGTCCGCGAGCTCGCGTTGCAGGACGATCTTGCGGCGTTGGACGAGGCGTCGGTCGATCTCGAGCTGCTGCTCGCCCGGGCCGCGGGTGCCGACGCCGCCGGAGGCGGCGCCCGCGCTGATGCGCTCTAGGTGGGTCCACATGGCGCGGAGGCGTGGGTAGGTGTATTCGAGCTGGGCGAGTTCGACTTGGAGCTGGGCTTCGTGGGTGGTGGCCCGCCCGGCGAAGATGTCAAGGATGAGTTCGGAGCGATCGAGGATCTTGCGCCCGACGATCTTCTCGATGGAAGCGATCTGCTTGGGGCTCAGCTCGTGGTCGAAGATGACGACGGTGGCGTCGAGGGCGTCGCAGAGGGCCTTGAGCTCTTCGAGCTTGCCCTTGCCCATGTAGGTGCCTGGCTCGGGGCGGTCTCTGCGCTGCTCGAGCTCGCCGACGACCTGGGCGCCGGCCTGCTTGGACAGCTCGCGGAGCTCGCCGAAGGGGTCGCGTGGGTCGAAGACAGATCCTGGCAGGCGTACGGCGGCGAGGACGGCCCGTTCGGCGCGGACCTGGATGTTCTGGCGTTCGGTAGGGGCTGGCACAGAGCCATTCTAGCGCCGGCAATGAAAATACCCCGACGGGGTGGGGCTTGAGCGGTTGAGGTGAGCATTGGACATCAGCGGCGACGGCGGGTGGCCACCATGTTGCCAAGCCCCAGCAGGGCGAGGGTCCCGAGGGTGGGCACCACGGCCTGGTACCCAACCCCGGAAGGGAGGACCACGCCGCCACCGACGGTGGAGGCATCGACATAGTGCGGATCGTTGGAGGAGCCGACGGAGGTGGGGGGGAGCGAGATCACGCGAGACGGTTGGCGTTGCCCGCGGCGGCGTACCCGGCGGGGACGATCGGCGCCGTGGCGCTGATCGCGATCTAGACGCGGTTCATCTCATGTTTTCCTTCTCAGCACGCCCCGCGCACGCCGGGAACTGTATCCCAACGCAGCAACCGTCCGCCCTGCACACACTTCCGGGACGGGCGGGATGTCGGCGTTGAAACCGGGCCGCGGTTGGCTTGACGCGGGAATGGGTCTCGGACGCCCACTCCACGGGCACCGAAGGACTGTCGCCGTCCAGGGAGTTTTCCATAGAGCAGCGGTTTGGGGAGGTATCGTGAGGGCCGAGAACCTTCGGGCATCCGTGTCCGAGGCCGGGGCGTATCGTTCTTCATGGACGGGGCGCAGTCGGTCAGGGTGAACTTCGGGCGTCCGGTGGCACTGTTCCCGCTGGACGCGGTCCTGCTCCCTCAGCAGCCCATGCCGCTGCACATCTTCGAGCCCCGCTATCGTCAGATGGTCGACAACGAGCTGGACGCGGCCGGTCAGATCGCCATTGCGACCCTCGATCCGTCGCTTCCCCGCACCGAGGCTGGCGAACCTGGCATCCGCCCGATTGTGTGTGTCGGACAGATCGTGACCCATGAACGCCTGCCGGATGGGCGGTTTCACATCATCCTCCACGGGCTGTGTCGTGCGAGGGTGGTCAAGGAGATTCCGGCGGGCGGCGGCACGCTTTACCGCCGGGCGGTGCTCGAGCCGTTCGGGAATGAGTCCGGTGAACTGGAAGACAACACGGGCACCATGGAGCGGCTCCGAAGCTGGGTGGACGACGCTTTGGATGCAGGAGGAGCCCTGTCGAGGCTGCGGATCGCCGAGCAGGTGCTTGAGTATGTCCGCAACGATGCCATCCCAACGCCGGTCCTGCTGGATGTGGTCGGGTTCACGATGGTGATGGGTCGGGAGAACCGCTACCGGATGCTCAGCGAGCCCAGCCCCGAGGCGCGCACGCGGATGCTGGCTGACGAACTCCGCAAACTTGCTTCGACCATCCGGGCCGCGGAGGGCCAGCACCCCGAGGACTGGCCCAAGGGCATGAGCTGGAACTGACCCCACCGGCCAGCCGCTGCGGCGAGGGTGACCTTTCGCGCCCGCTCAGCCGTCCTGCATGCCTTCTATGAAGGCGTTTGCCTCGTCGATCGAGCGGTTCATTTCCTCGATCAGTGCGGCGATCTCGGTCTCCAGCTCGTTGACCGTTGTCTGCAGCGAGGCGATCGCCCGCGCATTCAAGTTGTGCTTGAGAAAGAGCACCTGATCGTCAAACGCGGTGAGCACCGGCGTCATGCGGGCTTCTGCGGTCTTCATGGCGTCGAGCAGCTGCCGGTAGCGCTGGCGGGTCAGGTCGAGCTGCTCCTGACTTGCGGCCCGGAGCGTCTCGGACGAGTATTGGTTCAGCTCCTGATCCCACTCGCGGAACATCGCGTTGGCGATGCGTTCCACCGAGTCGATGCGACCGCGGACGGCGCTCGCACGGTCACGGGATCGGTCCGCTTGGGTCTTGAGCTTGTTGTACTGCCGCTCGAGATCGCCCCCGTCAAAGCCGGTGACGGCCTTGAACTCTTCCAGCGTGGTGGCAAACTGCTCCTTGGCCTTCTGCTGGGCGTTCCGGGCGTGCTTGACCTCATCGACGAGCTGCTCCCGCTTGGCGTAGCCGAGCTTCTCCTTGACGGCGATGGTTGTGCTGGCGCAGCCGACGGCCGGGAAGAGCAGTGCGGCGAGCAGCAGGCAGAGTATGGGGCGGGCTGGCATGGGCAATCCTCCGTGGTCCCAAGCGTACCACCAATGCGGCGGGCGTGGGCGCGCGGGCCCGCGGTTGGGGCTCGGCCGGGACTCGGGCTCTACGATCTGTCATGACGCAGACGACCGCAGCCGATCTTGCATCCCGGACCGAGCCGGGGCTGTCCCCGTTCACCGTGGCCGGGCGGACCTTCGACAGCCGCCTGTTCGTGGGGACCGGCAAGTACGACACCATGGAGCGGATGCGGGACGCCCTGGACGCGTCGGGCTCGCAGGTCATCACGGTGGCCGTGCGTCGGGAGCGGCTCTTCAACGCCGAGGGCAAGAGCCTGCTCGAGTACCTAGACCTGTCCCGGTACACCATCCTGCCCAACACCGCCGGCTGCTTCACCGCCGAGGACGCTGTCCGCGTGTCCCGCCTTGGGCGAGACTTGCTCGAGCAGCTCGACAACCCCGGCGCGTCGTGGGTCAAGCTCGAGGTCCTCGGCGACAAGCGGACGCTGCTGCCCGACCCCATCGGCACCGTCGAGGCGGTCGAGACGCTGGTCAAGGACGGCTTCCAGGTGCTCTGCTACACCAGCGACGACCCGATCGTGGCCAAGCGGATCAAGGATGCCGGCGCCGCGGCCGTCATGCCCGCCGGCTCGCCCATCGGCTCGGGCCAGGGCGTGCTGAATCCCAACAACATCGTGCTGTGCCTGGAGGCCCTCAAGGCGGGCGACCCGGACTACCCGGTGATCGTCGACGCCGGCGTCGGCTCGGCCAGCGATGTCTCCGTCGCCATGGAGCTCGGCGCCGACGGCGTGCTGCTCAACACCGCCATCGCCCACGCCAAGGACCCGGTCATGATGGCCCACGCCATGCGCAAGGCCTGCGAGGCGGGGCGGCAGAGCTACCTGGCCGGGCGGATCGAGAAGAAGCGGTACGCCACGGCGAGCAGCCCGATGGAGGGGGCGATCTCGTATATTCCGGGGGAGTGATACTGCAAACGGAGTGTGTTTCCTCCAAACATCTTCTCCTTAGGAGCAGCACATGTCCGACTACCCCATCCTCCGCGAAGCCGAGTTCAACCGCGCTTCCATCAAGCAGTACTACCTCTGGCAGCCCGCCATCATCATGGCCTGCACGATCGTCCTGATCCCCGTGATCCCGGTCGTCCTTGTCATCGTCATGCTCGTCATGGACAAGTACCTCGACCGCCTCGCCTGCACCCTGACCGAGCGCACGCTCGAGATCAAGAAGGGCCTGCTCAACCGCGTCGAGAGCACCGTGCCGCTGGAGAAGGTCACCGACCTGCAGATGTACCAGGGCCCCATCATGCGTTGGCTGGGCTTGCACGGCTTCCGCGTCGAGACCGCGGGTCAGACCACCGGCGCCGCGGGCGGCTCGCTGGTCAACATGATCGGCATCGTCGACGCCCCGGCCTTCCGCAGGGCCGTGCTTGCCCAGCGCGACCGGCTCAGCGACGGCGGCGGCAAGCGGCGCTCCACCGCCGACACCGGCGAAGAGATCGACGAGGCCCGTGTGCTGGTCGAGATCCGCGATGCCCTGGTCCGCATCGAGCACAAGCTCGGCGACAGGGCCTGACCGTTCAGCAGGCCGTGGTCGGCACGGCCGACAGGTCCAGCCCGTCCCGGTGCCCGCGTTCGAGCAGTACGGCCCCCAGCCCGGCGATCATGGCCGCGTTGTCGACGCAGTACTTCATGGGCGGGACACGGACCGGAACCCCCAGCCGCTCGCCCAGTTCTGTCATCTCACGCCGCAACCGGCTGTTGGCGGACACGCCGCCGCCCACGATCAGCGACCGGAACGGCCCGTGCCGCGCCCACGCCGCCTCGGTCTTGCGGAGCAGCGCCGCGCACACGCACCGCTGAAAGCTCGCGGCGATGTCCCGCTTCCGCTCTTCCGTCAACTCCGGCGGCGGGGGCAGCACGATCGGCTCCCGCCCCGGCAGCGTCGGCGGGTTGGGACGTCCCCTTACCTCGTAGAGCACCGCTGTCTTCACGCCGGAGAAGCTGAAGTTCAGGTTGTCCTTCTGCATCAGCCCGATCGGGAAATCGAACGCCCGATCATCCGTGCCGGGCTCGTTCGCCAGCCGGTCGACCAGCGGCCCGCCGGGGTGCCCCAGCCCGAGGATGGCCGCCACTTTGTCGTACGCCTCGCCGGCCGCGTCGTCGATCGTTGCCCCAAGCCGCGTCAGCTCCGTCTCGCTCGCCATCGCGTACAGCGTGGTGTGCCCCCCGGAGACCACCAACCCGAGCGCCGGAAACGCGATCGGCTCGCCGTCCAGCGCGGCCGCCGTCAGGTGGGCGTGCACGTGGTCCACGCCGATCAGCGGCCTGCCCAGAGACCACGCCAGCGCCTTGGCCGCCGAGAGCCCGACGAGCAGCGACCCGACCAGCCCCGGCCGGTGCCCGACCGCGATCGCGTCCAGATCCTGCAGTTCGACCCCAGCGTCCCGCACCGCCCGGGTCACCACCGGAAGGATGTGCTCCTCGTGGGCCCGGCTGGCGATCTCCGGCACCACCCCGCCGTACTCGGCGTGCAGGTCGTGCTGCGTGGCGACCACGGACGACCGCACGCGGGCCCCCTCGACCACCGCGGCCGCCGTCTCGTCGCAGGATGACTCGATGCCGAGGACGAGCATGAACCACTTTAGTGCGCTCGCCCGGTACCATGCTCACCCCGGCCGGGGTCGGGCGGGCAGACGGATCGGGCACGCCATGCACACCGACACCCTCCATGACGCCCGGGGCGAACGCCGAAGGATCTGCACGATCCACGAGGCCGTCGAAGCATCCGGGGTGCCGCTCGAAGATCTGGCGCCCCCCGGCGATCGTGCCACCTTCTGGCGTGGGTTGGTCGCCCTCGGCGGTGTCTTCACCGCCATCATGACCCCGCTCCACGCCATCGCGTTCGGGGTGATGTTCGGGCGGCGGGCGTTGTTCGTCATGCTTCCCTTCATCCCGGTCTACTTCTTCGGTTTCGGCATCCCGATGGCGTTGGTCAGCATGCGCTACGGATGGCGGAGCGCACGGCACGCCCGGGACGCGATGCTGCGACACGGGCTGTGCCCGGCGTGTGCGCACGGGATCGCGGGGATCCCGCCGCAGGGCGACGGGTGCGTGGTGTGCCCTGAATGCGGGGCCGCGTGGCGAGTGCAAGCGGCGGACCAGCAATCCAACCAAGTGGTTAACCGATGATCGGCTTCCTCCACCGCACCCAGACGCTCACCATCCGCGACGACCGCGGCCGCCGCTTCCCCATCCGCTCGCCGCACCTCCGGCTCGAAATGAAGGCCGACGAGGCGACGCTGCTGTGGTACCGACTCGCTCAGGTCCGGCGTGACCGGGAGTCCGCCGCGACGCACATCGTTGGCTGGAGCGTGGTGGTCATCGCGTGCGCGTTGCTCATCGCCGCGTGCGTCCGCGCCGCCATGTCCGGCAATACCCAAAGAGCGGTCCTCTTCTTCGTCTTCCTCCCGCCTGTGATCGCCCTCGGATACATCTGGCGCCAGCAGATGGACGCCGCGCTCGAAAAGCTCGAGTCCGCCCGCGCCGCGCTCCCGCCGGTCTGCCCGTCCTGCCGCTACGACCTCGCCGGCCTGCCGACCGAGCCGGACGGCTGCACCGTGTGTCCCGAATGCGGGGCCGCATGGCGGTTCGGCCCGGCGAAGTCGGCTGAAAGCACTTGATAGACGGTTTTTGTTTGGTATGCTCCAGGCGTGCCTCCGCCGCCCCTCCAGCCCGGGATGGACCTCGATCGCCCCGAGTTCGACGGGCTCCGCCGCCTCCGGGCCATGTTCATCGATTTCGATTCCTTCTTCGCGTCCTGCGAGCAGCAGCGGGATCCCCGCCTGCGGGGCCGCCCGGTCGGGGTGATCCCGGTCCAGACGGAGAACACCTGCTGCATCGCCGCCAGCTACGAGGCCAAGGCGTTCGGTGTGAAGACCGGCACCCCCATCCGCGAGGCGCGGGCCATGTGCCCGGGCATCCGTTTCGTGCTGGCCGAGCACCGGGTGTACATCGAGATGCAGCAGAAGGCCCTCGACGCCATCGACCGCTGCGCCCCGGTCTGGAATGTTCACTCGATCGACGAACTGTCGATCCAGCTCTGCCCACGGACACGGGAACACGCCGAGGCCATCGCCCTGGGGCGGGACATCAAGCAGAGCCTCCGCACACACCTGGGCGAGCACATCCGCTGCACCGTCGGCATCGCCCCCAACCGCTTCCTTGCCAAGACCGCGTCAAACCTGGGCAAGCCCGACGGTTTGCTCATTCTCGATCACCGCACCATCCCGGAGAAGGTCTTCCCCCTCGATGTCCAGAAGCTGACGGGCATCGGCGACAGCATGGGCCGCCGCCTTCGCGCACGCAGCCTGGTGACGGCCGCGGACCTCTATCGAGCTTCGGAGAGTGAACTCCGCGCCGCCTGGGAGGGCGTCCTCGGCTCGATGTGGCACGCCCAGCTCCGCGGCGGGCCCGATTACTACGACCGCCCGACCACCCGCCAGAGCGTCAGCCACGGGCATATCATGGACCCATCGCTGCGCACGCACGACGGGGCACGGGCGCTTGGGCTGCGACTCCTGACCAAGGCGTGCGTGCGACTGCGCGATATCGATCACCACGCGACACGCATGCACATCTCGGTCCGTTTCGAGAACGGCCGTCGATGGTCGGGCGATGATGATTTCGAGCCCACCCGCGATTCGCTCGTACTCCAGCGGGTCTTCGCCCGCACATGGGCGCCCCCGCGGACCGACCGTCCCAAGCAGGTCGTTGTCGTCCTCAGCGGTCTGATACCCTCGCGGTCGGTCGAGCCATCGCTGTTCGAGCAGGCCAACCGCGGCGAGGCCCTCTCGGGCGTGCTGGACCGCATCACCCGGCGCTACGGCTACGACGCGATCTACCCCGCCGGTATGCACGCGGCCAAGAGAGCCGCCCCACGCCGCATCGCCTTCGGCAATATCCCCGACCTGCACATCCCTGACGCGGAGATCTGATCAGGCGCCGGTCGAGGCTTGCTGCTGCAAGCGACGCAACGCATCAAACGCCTGCAGCGGCGTCATCGTGTCCAGCTTCAGTTCCCGGATCTCGTCCACCACCGGGTGCGGCACGAACTCGGTGAACAGGCCGAGCTGTCCGTCGCTCGCCTTGCTCCGGCGCGGGGCCTCGACGCGGGCGGTGTCCACGCGGGCGTGCTGGACGGACAACGCCCCCAGGATCTCCCGCGCCCGCACCGTCACCGGCTTCGGCACACCGGCCAGCTCGGCCACATGCACGCCGTAGGACTGGTCGGCCCGCCCCGGGCGGATCGAGTGCAGAAACGCGATCTCCTGTCGCCCGTCCTCGGTCGTCCACTCCCGCACCGCGACATGCAGGTTGCGCACGCGACCCTCCAGCCGTTCTTCCAGCTCGGTGATCTCGTGGTAGTGCGTCGCGAACAGCGTCCGCGGGCCGGGGTTCTCCTCATCGCCGGCCAGGCACTCGGCGATCGCCCACGCCAGGCTCAGCCCGTCGAGCGTCGAGGTGCCGCGCCCGATCTCATCGAGAATCACCAGCGAGTCGGTGGTGGCGTTGTTGAGGATGTTGGCCGTCTCGGTCATCTCGACCATGAAGGTCGACTGCCCGCGGTGCAGCGCGTCGTCCGCGCCGACGCGGGTGAACACGCGGTCGCACACGCCCACCGTCGCCCGGTCGGCCGGGACAAAGCTCCCGGCCTGCGCCAGCACCACCAGCAGCGCGTTCTGCCGGATGTAGGTGCTCTTGCCGGCCATGTTCGGGCCGGTGATCAGCGCCAGGTTCGCCGGCGCCCCGTCCAGCCCCAGCTCGCAGTCGTTGGGAACGAAGGCATGCCCCAGCGTCTCGTCAAGCACCGGGTGCCGTCCGCCGTGCACCGAAAGTTCACGCTTTATCGTGATCTCCGGGCGCACCCAGCCCCGCTGGCACGCCTTGTCGGCGAAGCCCAGCAACACATCCAACTCGGCGACCGTGTCGGCGTACTCGACCAGGTCCGGAACCCGCTGCCGCGCCCGCTCGCACAACCCGTCGAAGATCACCCGCTCGCGCTCAAGCGCCCGGGCCGAGGCCGTCGTCACTTTGTCCTCGAACTCTTTGAGTTCCGGCGTGATGTACCGCTCGGCGTTCTTGAGGGTCTGCTTGCGGGTGAAGGTGTCGGGTGCCCGCCGGGCCTGGGCCGCGGGCAACTCGATGTAGTACCCGAACACCGAGTTGAACCCGACCTTCAGCGACGGCAGATCGTGCTCGGCGATCAGCCGGGTCTGATACTCGGCCAGCCACGCGCCCGCGTCCTTCTCCAGCCCGCGAGCCTCGTCGAGTTCCTTGTCCACGCCGTCGCGGATCACTCCACCCTCGCGCATGTGCCCGGGAGGGTCGTCAACGCACGAGGACTTGATCTTCTCACCCAAAGCCGTCAGTGCGACCGCGTGTGTGGTCAGCCGCTCGCGCATCGCCGACAGCGTGTCGGATTGCTCCAGCGTCTCTGCGAGTTCGCGCGCGGCCAGCACAGACTCGGCCAGCGCCACCAGGTCCCGCGGTGTCGCCCGCCCGAGCGCCACACGACCGGCGATCCGCGCCACATCGCTCACCCGCTTGAGCCGCTCGCCCACCGCCTCGCCCAGCGTCCTCCCGTTCACGAACGCGGCCACCGCGTCATGCCGCCGCCGGATGACCTTCGCGTCCCGCGACGGTGTCGAAAGCCACGACCGCAGCAACCGTTTGCCCATCGGGGTGCGCACCACACACCGCGTCCCGACCGGGCTGGCCAGAAACACACCCGCCAGCGACCCGGCGAGCTGTCCGTCGCGGATCGTCTGCTCGATCTCCAACGCCCGCAGGCTCGTCGCGTCGATGCGGCAGACCCGCTCGCGGTCCACGATCCGGGGCGGTCGCAGGTGGGCCAGCGTCACCGCCTGCCGCTGGAACTCCGATCCGCTCGTCGCGTCGGTCGGCGGGCGGTCCACGGCCTGTGTCTCCCGCAGGTACCGCACGATCGCGCCGCCCGCCAGCGTGCTCGGCGCATTCTCGTCGATCCCGAAGCCGTCCACCCCGGCCACATCGAACAGTGTGGTGATCGCCTCGATGGCCTCCTCCCGCCGGAAGTGCCACGATGCCCGACCCGTGCCCGATGCCCCCAACGCCGCCAGCACGCCCTTGACCCGCTCTGGTGTCTCGCCCGCGCTCGGCTCGGCGTAGAGCACCTCCCGCACATGCCGCTTCGCCAGCTCGTCGATCACCTCTCCCGGGTTCCCGTCGAGCACCTCGAACAGTCCGGTCGACAGCTCGACCATCGCGCAGCCCACCCGGGTCTCGTCCGCGAACGCCAGCGCCGCCAGCGTCACCGATTGCTCGTCCCGCAGCATCGACTCATCAACCAGCGTCCCCGGCGTGACCACCTGCGTCACGCCCCGCTCGACAACGCCCTTGGCCTCCTTGGGATCCTGGAGCTGGTCCACGACCGCCACACGGAACCCCTGCTCGAGGGCCCGCTGCAAATAGGTCGTCTTCTGGTGGTGGGGAACTCCGGCCACCGGGATCCCGTTGCCCCGGTCCACAACCGCCAGCCCCAGCGCCCGCCCCATCGACTCGGCGTCCGGCCCGAACAGCTCGTAGAAATCGCCCATCCGGAAGAACAGCACGCAGTCCGGGTGCTGCTTCTTGCACCGGGTCCACTGCTGCATCGCTGGTGTCGAGTACGGGTCCTTTCCCATGCGGCCCACAGGATAGGAGACCGGGCCCCGGATGCCGAACAGAAACAGCCCAAACAGGGCGGCGGAAACCCGGTGCGCACAAAGCATGCCCCGACCACGGTCGGGGCATGCCTAAGAGAGAAACTGATTTGCTTCAATATGGGTCAGTTTGCGAGGGCGTCGGCATAGGCCTGCTCGGGCCGCAGCCCGACCATCACCTCGGCCGGCTGCCCGTTCTGGAACACGATCACGGTCGGGATGGACTGGATTCCGAACTTGGACGCGATCTCGGGGGCATCGTCCACATTCACCTTGGCCACCCGCCCCGGGTGTGCTGCGGCGAGTTTGTCGATGGTCGGTCCCAGAGCGCGGCACGGGCCGCACCACGGCGCCCAGAAATCCACGAGCACCGGCTCGGGGCGGTTGATGAACTCCGCGAAGGAGGAACTATCGAGCTGGGCGACGGCGTTGCTGGCCATGAGAGTGTCCTTTCCGCCCCTTGGGGCCTCCGCTAAACATCTAGACAGGTCTGTCTATTCCAGAACTCAGACGATTCGTCGCTCGAGCAGTTGGGTCTTAGAGTCGCGGCGGCTCGGCTCGCCGGCAGGCATCCTCTAAGAGGATCGCGGCCGCACGCTTGGCCGCGTCGGCGGGCTGGCGGCATCGGCAGACCCGCACAGCGGACAGCGAGCCCGCGAGCAGCAGGCAGATCTGGGTCGCCAGGTCGTCCGGGGCCCGGCACTCCGTGGCCCGGGCGATCCTGGTGACAAGCGTCCGGACCCGCGCGTCGTGACGCTGGATCGCCTGAGTGACGGGTGAGTCGGGGTCCGAGAACTCGGCGGCGGCCGCCTGCAGCAGGCAGCCGCGGCAATCCGGGCGGCTGAACCACTCTCCGAGCCCATCGAAGAGGTGCATGACCTGCTCGAAGGGGTCGGACGACCGCGCGGCCCACTCACCCATCATGCCGATCAGCCCCTCGCTGGCGCGGTCGAGCACCTCGACGATGAGCTGCTCCTTGCTGCCGAAGTTGTTGTAGAGCGTCATTTTAGCGACACCCGCCCGGTCGAGGATGCGGTCGATCCCGGTGGCGTGGAAGCCTTCCTTTGTGAACAGCTCCTGAGCACAATCGAGCAGCAGGTCCCGCTTGGTAGGGGGTTCTGTCGTGGGCTGAGGGGGGGTGGAGGCAGTCATGGGGGGATCGGATGATTTTGGCTCGATATCATCGATGTCGGGAACAATCAGACAGACCGGTCTATTCATGGCCGGCAGGCCGATGGTACCAGATCATCGGGAAACGCACCAGCCCGGCACGAGTTTGCCGGGCACGACCAAAGGAGCCGAACATGCCCCGCATCTCTCCCGTTTCAAAGGATCAGGCCCCGGACGCTTCCAAGCCCATGCTCGACGCCATCCATAGCAAGCTGGGCAAGGTTCCGAACCTCTTGGCCACCCTGGCGCAGTCCCCGGCGGCGTTGGCGACCTATGTGAATCTCAATGATGCACTGAGCAAGGGGAGCCTGAGCCCGGCGTACCGCGAGAGTTTGGCTGTCGCGATCGCGAATGTGTCGGGGTGCGGCTACTGCGCCAGCGCCCACACCGCGATCGGCAAGATGCACGGCGTCTCGGGGGACGAGCTGGCCAAGAACCTGACCGGCAAGGCGAGCGATCCGAAGGTGCAGGCCGGGATCGACTTCGCGCTGGCGATCGTCGAGAAGCGCGGCTGGGTCGAGGACGCGGATCTGAAGGCGGCTCGCGACGCCGGGTTGAGCGATGCCGAACTGCTCGAGATCCTCGCGATCACGATCACCAACCTGTTCACGAACTACGCCAACCACATCATCGAGACCGAGAACGACTTCCCGAAGGTCGAGCTGGCCCAGACGGCCGGCGCCCGCTGATGACCCACCCCCCACGCGTCGCTGCGCGGAAGCCGGCGGCGCGACTTCACCCCATTTTCCTGCGCAATACCGCCCGGATGGTCCGGGCGGTGTTGTTTTTGAGCGGGGAAGAGACGAAGAGAGGGAGAGACGCAGAAACGGAGTGGTGAAAGGAAGTTTGCGGGGGCGTCCTAGCGTTGGGCATGGAGCAGCGGGCGGTGACAGCCGGGGTGATCGTGATCGACAAGCCGGAGGTGGCTAGCTCGGCGGGGATGTGCCGATTGGTCAAGGGGCGTCTGCGGGCGGGTGGGGCACCGAAGTCGGTCAAGGTCGGGCACGGGGGGACGCTGGACCCGATGGCCACGGGTGTTGTGGTGATTCTCGTCGGGAAGGCGACCAAACTCTGCGATGTCGTGATGGCGGGGGAGAAGCGGTACTTGGCGGGGGTGGACCTGTCGGCGTTCACGGCGTCGGACGATCGGGAGACCGAGCGGGAACCGGTCGAGGTGGCGACGCCGCCAACGCTGGATGCGGTGCGTGCCGCGGTGGAGGGCTTTGTCGGCGCGATCGATCAGAAGCCGCCGGCGCACTCGGCGATCTGGATCGACGGGAAGCGTTCGTACAAGTTGGCCCGCAAGGGGCAGGCGGTCGAGATGGAGGCGCGTCGCGTGGACGTGCACGCCATCCGCGTGCTGGCGTACGAATGGCCGATGGTGACGCTGGACATCCGCTGCGGCAAGGGCGTGTACATCCGCTCGATCGCGCGGGACTTGGGGCTGGCGCTGGGCACGGGAGGGACGCTGGCGTGGCTGCGGCGGACGCAGGTCGGGCGATGGACCATCAAGGACGCGGTGTCACCCGAGGGGCTGCCCAAGCGGATCGATCCGTGGGATGGGACCGGCGCGGTGATTCGCCCGGTTTCGATCGAGGAGCCGGTCGAGGGCTGATCAGGCGTCGTCGGCGGGGTCCCAGATGTCCATGGTGTCCTGGCCGTCGCAGATGCGCCGTGCGATCAGGTAGAGGATCGAGCCGGCGGTGAAGAAGTAGCTGACCGTGAACCCCGACACGATGAGGTCGGCGACGGCGCGCCAGAAGTTGATAACGGCGTGCGCGGCGGGCTGGGTGGCGGTGAGTTCGTCGGCGCCGCTGAGGACGCGGAGCCCGGCGTCGGGTGTGAAGCGGGAGCCGGCCCAGGTCGCGAGATGGTCGGTCTGTCGTGCGACGGCCGCGATGATGGCGATGGACACAACACCGAGCACGAGCAGGAGCGCTCCGTGGGCGAGCAGGCGGAGGGGGCGGGCGAGGATGTAGGCGTAGCAGCGTTGGACGGCGTCAAAGGCGTCCGTTCCTTCGCACATCAGGGCCGGGGCGAGCATCGGCAGGGCGAGCGCGTGCAGCACTAGGATGCCGAGGGCGAGCAGGGCGACGATCATGCCGAGCCCGTAGAGCACCGCGCCGACGACATCGAGCACGGGAACTCCGAGGAGCAGGCCGCCAGCCGCCATCCCGAGTACGAGCAGTCCGACGATCGCGAGCGGGGCGATGAGGGCGGACGAGGTGCCGCCGAGCCTGGCCAGGGCGGTGCGGAGCGACTCGGTCCACTCGATGGAGCGGGCCGTGGCGAACTCGACGGAGACGGCGCGGGCGATGGCTCCGCCGAAGAGGGCGAAGATCACCATCATGGGGACGGCGAGCAGGACGGTGGCGAGCGGGCGATCGAGCAGGAGGCGGCCGGGAAACAGGGCGAGCGTGGCGACGGCGTCGGCGAGTCCGCCCGCATCGAGCCCGGTGATCGCTTCGGCGGCCTGGCTGAACGCGCCGGAAATGGCCGCGGAGACTTCCTCGGCGATGGTGGGCTGGTCGGCGTCGCCGAAATGGATGGATCCGATGACGGAGGCGAGCAGGGCGCCCGCCATGCCGAGGATGACCCGGGAGGGGCGGAGCGCCATCGCCGGGGCCCGCAGGGCGCGTGTCCAGAGCAGTTCGCGGGTCAGATCGGAGAGAAGGACCTGCGGCTGGCGATATGCGGGCGGGGGGAGCGGTGGCATGGGCGTATCCTAACGGGGACCGGCGCGGAGGCGTGCCCGGGTCTGGAAGGAGTCGGACGGCATGATCGACGCGGTGGCACGATGGGTTTCTCGCGGGGTGTCGCTGGCGGTGCTGGGGCCGGTGGCGGCGATGGCCTCGGGGACGGTCCGGGCGGGCGATGGGTCGGCGGACACCACCCTGCTGACCGGGGCGGGGCTGGTTCCTGGTGTGCTCGCGGTGCTGGCGGTG
>RFGH01000129.1 GCA_003696675.1 Planctomycetota bacterium | reverse complement strand
GGGTGCGCGGCGGTCGGCGGAGGTTGGTGGTGTGGGCGGTCATGCGGTTGGTCCACCCTTTCTGAGCAGATCCTGTGCCAATCGATCGACCAGGGGGAAGTCGGAGGCAGTGACGATGTCTTGGGCGAGTTTGTGGTCGAGCAGGGATCCGAACTGGCGTTCGGCCTGGGTGGGGCCGAAGGGCGGGGGGGCGTGGTTGGTCTCGCGTGCCTGTTTGAGGATTGGCTCGACGAGTGTGGTGGCGACGAGCTGGCGTGCGGCGTCGAGCGCGCGGTCCTCGGGCTTGCGGTCTTGCTTGGTTTCGAAGCGGACGGCGTTGCGAATGTCGCCGAGGGCTTCGGCGAAGGAGCGTTGGGCGTTGAGGCCGGCGCCGAAGGAAGGGGCGGCGAATCCGCCGGAGGCGAGCATGGAGGGAGGCTGGCTGGAGGCTGCGCGGATGTCCATGGTCATTCCTGTCCATCGATGACGAGGCGTGCATGGAGTTTGCCGGCGTCCTTGAGGGCCTTGAGGATGTCGATCTGGTCGATCGGGGGGATATCGAGCTGGTCGAAGGCGGCGATGAGGTCCTCGAGGCGGGAGAGGTCGGCGTCGTCGGCGTCGGTCTCGACGGCGGCGAACTCGGATTGCACGGTGCGGGGCAGGTTGGGCGGGGGTGGGGGAACGATGGTGGAGATGCTCAGGTCCTTGTGGGTGATGACGGCGGGGGAGACCTGGACATCGCCGGTGATGACAATGATGCCTGTGCGAGTGTCGCAGATCACCTGAGCGGGGAGCTGACGGAGGGCGCCGGTGATGTCGGTCCGCATGATGTCGCCGAAGAAGGCTTGGGGGTTGGCGCGTTCGGGCGGCGGGACGGTGATCCGGATGGTGCGTGCGTCGACGGCGCGTGCGACGGGGATCTGGTCGGGATCGGTGCTGAGGAGGTATTGCTCGTTGATGTCGGAGGCGACACGGGCGGCGGTGCCGCCGAGCGCAAAGCGTGCGTCGATGATGAGGTCGAAGCCTGCAGAAATCGACGGGGTGGTGACGACATCCCGCACGATCTGCGCACCGCGTGCGACTCGGGCGGATGTGAGTGTGGTATCGTCGGGCAGAACGAGATCGCCGCGGGCCATGGCGTAGACGGGGGCGCCGGGTCCCGGGGTGAGTGGGCAGAGGAGCAGGGTGCCGCCTTTGAGGGACTTGGCGGAGTTGATGACCGAGACGGTGATGTCGAGCCGGTCGTCGGTGAGTGCTCCCTCGCGTGGGATCTCGCAGGTGACCATGACCAGGGCGACGGACTTGCCGGCGCCGAGTTCGTCGATGGAGATGGGGTTGCCCATGCGCCGGTAGACCTCGGCGAGCGGGCGGGCCACGGCGAGTTCGGCGAGGGAATCGCCGGTGCCCTGGAGACCGACCACGAGCCCGAGGCCCTGGACGGTCGATGCGCCCTGTCCCTTGACGCGGGCGATTTCGCGCAGGGTTCGTCCCGCCAGCGCGGGCTGTGCGAGAAGAGCGATGAGGATGGATACACACAACAGTCGGCGCATGCGGCGGACTCCCTTCCAGCCGATGATGCGGGGGAGGTACGCGAATGGCGTGCCAGTTGGCACGGAAGAGACGGAGAGACGAAGAGACGGAGTGGGGGATAGGAAGTGACAGAGGCATCCGGCGGCGGGTTGCCGGACGCCTTTTGGTTTGGTCTCTGTGTCCGTGGGTGTCGGGCCTGTTGTGGATCAGAAGGCGAAGAGGGCTTCGAAGATCTCGGTGATGAAGCCCTTCTTGGCGGCATCGCGGAGTTCGCCCTCGTTTTTCACGACCACATTGAGGTTGGCCATCTGGGAGGAGAGAACGGTGTTCTGGCGGGTGATGTCGTCCTCGCGCACGACGCCGGAGAGGACGAAGGTCTGGATCTCGTCGTCCTTTGCGATGCGCTTGGTTGCTTCCAGGACGAGGTTGCCGTTGGGCTTGACCTCGAGGACGGTGGCGGTGATCCGGGCGGAGAACTTGTCCTTGCGTTCGTAGTCACCTTCGCCGGTGAACTTGCGGTCGGCGGAGAATCCGATGAGGTCGAGGCCGCTGGTGTCGCCCTGATCGAGGCGGAGTTCGAGGAGGGCCATGTAGTTGAGCATGGCGTCGAGGCGGGCGGTTACATCGGACTTCTTGTCGGTCTCGAGTTTCTGGCTGCTGGTCTGGCTGGAGACCTCGTCGACGACGATGGTGATGATGTCGTGCTTCTGGAAAATCCGCTTTTCCGGCTCTGGGACCCAGAGCAGGCTGACCCGTGACGCGTCGATGGCGGGCTGGCTGATCACGCCGGGGGCGGTGTCGGCGGCCTGGTGGTCGACGAGGAAGAGGCTCTGGGCGGCGGCGCTGGGGGCCGTGGCGTAGAGCAGAAGCCCGCAGAGTGTGGCGCGGTTCATTGGTTGAGTTCCTCTTTCGTCAGCGGGCGGAGGGTGCCGCGGTTGGAAAAGTCGATGGATTTGAGCGGGGTGTCGCGCCGTGTGTTGGCGCCCGGTTCGACCATCACGGCGCGGCCGGGGCCGCTGACGCGGGCGGTGAAGCGGCGTCCGGAGCGGTCCTTGGCTTCCAGTTCGACGAGTTCGCCGGCGCGGGCGTCAGAGCGGGCGCGGGCGATGGTGGTGACGACGACAGTGCCGCGCACAGCGCGGACGGAGACATCCTGCCCCCTTTGGATGACGACGGGCGGCTCGAGGTGGTCGGCCCGGAGGACCTCGCCGGGCTGCAGTGAGCGGCGGACGCTCTGGCCGACCACGGCGGCGGGTTCGGCGGGCGGCTGGGTGGGGTCGCTCCAGACCTGCTCGACGCGGACATCGTCCTGCTCGATGTGTGCGCCGCGTCGGATTGGTCGGTTGATCACGCATGCGGGTTTGAGCAGTTCGACCCCGGCGCGGAGGCTCTCGGTGAGCACGATGGTGTCGTTTTCGTAGACGGTGACCCTGACGGCCATGCGGCCGGAGACGCCGATCTCGCCGATCTCGACGAGTCGGCCTTCGGTGGGTGTGGCGAGCAGATCGGCGTCGCGGTCGTCGAAGCGGAGGCGGATCGTGGATTCCGTGGCGTTGAACCGGGCGCGCATCCACGATTCGACATGATCGCGGAGGGTGACCACCGACGGATCGGGGGACGGGCGGAGTGCGGGCTGGATCGGCTCGGCGGGGCGCTCCGAGCGGCGGGTGATGCTGCAGCGGTTGCCGATGACGACGATTGATCCTTCGCGTGCGGGCGAGGCGGCGATCCGCTCGCGGATGGCATCGACTTCCAGGATGGTCCATGCGCCCGGGGAGACTGGATCGCTGTCCAGGATCATCGGGGCGAGCGTTGCGTGCTGCTCGCCGTCGATGTCGGCGATGGCGCCGAGGGTGAGCGGCTGGGCGGGCTCGAGGCGGACGGTGGACCGCAGGGTGACGGTGGTGACACCGGCGAGGCCCACGGAGGCGGCCATGGCGGACATCACAAGCACGAAGAGGCGGGTCAGCCGGTCCATGGCTACCTTCTGAGCTGGGCGACGGACTGGAGGGTCTCGTCGGCGGCGCGGATGGACTGGGAGTTCATCTCGAAGGCCCGCTGGGTGCGGATGAGTTCGATCAGTTCGCGGGCGGGGTCCACATTGGAACCCTCGAGCATGTTGCCCTGGATGGACCCGAAGTTCTGCGTGCCGGGCTCGCCGGTGATGGGCGGTCCGGAGGCTGCCGACTCGACCCAGAGGTTCTGGCCGACCTGGGTCAGGCCCGCGGGGTTGACGAAGAGGGCGAGTTCGATCTGGCCGATTTCCTGAGGGGCGGCGTCGCCTGGCAGGGTCACGAACACACGCCCGGAGGCGTCAACGCCGATGCTTTCGGCGTCTTCCGGGACGGTGATGACGGGCTCGAGCCGTCGCCCGTCGGAGTTGGCCAGAACGATCTCGCCGTCGGCATTGAGTGTGAAGTTGCCGGCGCGGGTGTAGGCGATGCCGCCTTCGCCGAGGTCATCTTCGACGGAAACCTGGAAGAAGCCTTTGCCCTTGATGAACAGGTCGAGGGGGTTTTCGCTGGGGACGGGCGGGCCGAGGGAGAAGTCTTGCTGGGTGCCGGACACTTTGACGCCGAGGCCGACATAGAGCCCGGTGGGGCGTTGGTCGCCGTGGTTGTTCTCGACGCCGGGCTGGGCGCGTTCGATGTAAAGGAGGTCTTCAAAGTTGGCGCGGCTGGCTTTGAAGCCTTCGGTGTTCACATTCGCCAGGTTGTTGGCGATGACATCGAGGCGTGTGTTGAGGGCCCGCAGGCCGGTGGAGGCGGATTGCATCGCGATGACGCCCATGGCAACTCCTTGAGGTGTAGGCGGTTAGCTGAGTCGGGCGAACTGGTTGACCAGGCGGTCGAGCATGCGGTTCTGCATATCGAGCATGCTGATGTTTGACTGGGCTGCTTTGGAGGCAGCGGTGATGCCGAGCATGGCGCTGATCTCGTCGACGCCGGAGGTTTCGAGGGTGCCCTGGCGGATGGCGCCGGGGGCGTCGATCAGGGGCAGTTTGGCGCCGGTTTCGTGGGCGAAGAGGCCCTCGCCGAGTTTGATGAGGACGGAGCGGTCGGGGACATCGGCGAGGCGGATGCGGGCGATGGGTGCTCCGTTCTGGGTGATCTGGCCGTCGGAGTCGATGATGAGTTCGCCGAGTGCGGGGTCGATGTGGATCTCGCGGCCAGCGACATCGAGGATGGGCAGCCCGCTGGTGGCCATAACGAGCCGGCCCGATGCGTCGAGGGTGAGACGGCCGTCGCGTGTGAGTGCGGGGTTGTCGGGGTTACCGACGGTGAAGAAGCCGTCGCCCTGGATGCCGAGATCGAGCGGCTGGTCGGTGGTCTCGAGCGGGGCCTGCTTGAAGTTGATGACGGTGGGGGCGCTGAAGACACCGCCGCCGAGTTGCTCAAGGAGGACATCGCTGGGCAGATTCCAGAGGTTGTCCTCGGCGCGGGCGTAGTCGCGGTGCATGGCTTCGGCGAGGATGGGCTTGAACCCGGCGGTGTTGATATTGGCGAGGTTGGCGGCGAGGGCGTCCTGGCGGAAGAGTGCGGCCTGGGCGCCTGAGGCCGAGATCTGCATGCCGTAGGTCATGGGATCGGCTCCGAGGCGAGGAACGGAGCGGGTGTCCCTCCGTGGACCTCCCGCCGGGAGGCGTTACGCGAATGGCGTGCCAGTCTGGGTGTGGATGGGGAGCGGTGTGCGCGACGGCGTGTTGGGCGGATTGCGCTCCGGGTGCGCAGAAGGGGGCGCTGGCGCGGTTTTTGCGCTGTGGGGTCTAGGGGCAGCCGGTGTTGCAGAGGTTGATGAACTCGGCGATGTCGAGGGCGTTGAACACACCCACGGGCTGCGCACGATTGGGGGCGGGCGTGGTCATGGCGAGGGTCTGGCTTCGGTTCGTGGCGTCTGTGCGTCCTGTGGGAGAGAGAGCGGTCTCCGGTGGGCGTTGGTCATGCCGGATTCGGGCAAGGCTTCAGGAGATGGTGTATTCGGTGGGGGCGAGGATCTCGGCGACCTTCTTCTGCCAGTCCTGGTAGCCGTCGCGGCCCATGAGCCCGAAGGTGGCTTTTTTGCCGGTTTCGACGGCGGGCTGGTCGTAGGCGTCGATGTTGAGCATCAGGCCGGCGTAGGCGGTGGCGATTTCCCAGAGGGCGATGAACTCGCCGACATGGAAGGCGTCGATCCTCGGAAAGCGGATGGTGAAGTTGGGGCGGGCGCTGGCAACGAGGGCGTATTCGGTGGCGCGTTTCTCTGCGTTGAGCAGGGCGGCCATGGACTTGCCTTCGAGGTAGGTGAGCGCGTCCACGCCCATGCCGGTGGGGATGGTCAGGTCGTCGTTCCCGAAGGACTCGACCTCGACGAATCCGATGACCTTGTCGTTTGGGCCTTCGCGGTAGAGCTGGACTTGGCTGTGCTGGTCGGTGGTGCCGAGGGCCTTGATGGGGGTGAAGCCCGCGTAAACGGTTTCGCCGGTGAGGTCGGTTTTCTTGCCGAGCGACTCGGCCCAGAGTTGGCGGTACCAGTCGGCGAGCAGGTACAGCCCGTTGGCATAGGGCATCAGGACATGGTTGGGCTTGCCCTTGCGCGTGCCGAGCTCGACCAGGAGGTAGGCGAGCATGGCGGCGGGGTTCTCGGTGAGGCGGGGTCGTGAGCAGCGCTCGTCCATGGCTTTGGCGCCGTCGAGGAGGGCGGCGATGTCGATGCCGCACATCGCGGCGGAGAACAGTCCGACAGGGCTGAGGACGCTGAATCGGCCGCCGACGCCCTCGGGCACGGGCAGGGTGGTGATGCCCGCGTCGTCGCAGATGGACCGCATCGTGCCCTTGGCGGGATCGGTGACGGCGACGATGTGCTCAGACCATGTCGAGCCGACGGCCCGCTTGAGCAGGTCGCGGATGATCATGAACTGCGCGGCGGTCTCGGCGGTCTCGCCGGACTTGGAGATGACATTGAAGAGGGTGGTCCTGGGGTCGCAGAGGTCCAGGACGGCCTTGAGGTGGGCGGGATCAACATTATCGACGACGAACATGCGGGGGC
>RFGH01000128.1 GCA_003696675.1 Planctomycetota bacterium | reverse complement strand
GGGAACCCTGACGACGGAGATCAAGATCTACGTCAACAGCTACCTGAATACGACCATCCACACCAGCTGCTCGCAGGCCGTCGGCCCCGGCCTGGCGCGCGGCGACTTCGAGGTGACGGCCGGTGCCAGCCGCAACGGCGGCGCCCTCTGCCCCATCGACGATCCCGGCGGCGACTCCGACTCGGGCGACTCCGACTCCGGCGACTCCGACTCCGGCGACTCCGACTCGGCTGATTCGGATTCGGGAGACTCCGACGACTCCGGCGACTCCGACTCGGCTGATTCGGATTCGGGAGACTCGGGCGACTCCGGCGATTCCGGTGACTCGGGCGACTCGGGCGACTCCGACTCCGGCGACTCGGGCGACTCGGGCGATTCCGGTGACTCGGGCGATTCCGGCGACTCGGGCGACTCCGACTCCGGCAAAGGCGGCGACTCCGGCGACTCCGACTCCGGCGACTCCGACTCCGGCGACTCCGACTCCGGCGATTCCGACTCCGGCGACTACAAGCGCGGCGAGCTGGCCCGGGGCGGCGCCCCCGGGCACTTGGCGGCGCCCTTCGCTCCGCCGGCGGAAACCGCGGCGATCGCCGCCCACCGACCGGCCGCCCGACCGGCGGCCGCGGGGCCATTCGACTTCGACCTCCACCTTCACCGCAGGACCTGAACCAACTTCAGGTCAACCTCCCTCGCCCGGCCGGAGACGGTCGGGCCTTTTTGTTTCCGGTCGCATTCTTCGCCCCGCCATCTGACATGTCAGGGCCTTTCGTGACACAGAAAAAAACCTGGCTGACAGCGCCTGAGAAGATTTTCGAGAAATAGGTAACTCTTTTTATTTCAGTTGATTAGCGGAATATCCGGTGGTGGTACGGGGCTTGCGATGAAGGAAGGGCGACAGAGGTGAAAGCACACGTAGCCCCATGCGAAAGGAATACGCCATGCGAACCAACCACCGCTCCTCCTTGTTGCTGGTCCTGGTCCTGGTGCTGCTCGCGGCGCCGGCGGCCGACGCCCAGCGCCAGAGCTCCACCGATCTCTTGCTGCCCCACTTCGAGGTCGACCTCACCCGGACCCGAAGCGGGGCGGCGGACCCGACGGCGCTCACCACCCTCTTCGCCATCGGCAACGCGTCGCCGGACGCGGTGCCGATCAACGTCGCCGTCTACAGCACCTGGGGGATCGAGGTCCTCTCCGCCGACACCGTGATCGGGGGGAATCAGATCCTGACCATCAACCTGCAGCGGTGGATCGTCAGCGGCAACCTCGCCCCGCTGCCCGAGGACACGACGATCCGCCTCGATCGCGGCAATCGGGCCCTCGGCAGCCCCTCCCTGGCGGCGGGGGACCGCGGCTTTCTCGAGGCGGCGTTGAGCGGCCGGCCGGTACCGGATACCGGGCTCTTCTACTCCGACCGCTCCGACTCGAGCGCCCTCTCCCCCGAGCGCGACCTGGCGGTAGGCTACGTCGTCGTCCGCGCCAGCGGCCCCGAACCGAAGCCGGTCCTCTTCGGCGACTTCTTCGTCGTTCTGCCGGGTGAGGACTTCGCCCAGGGCAGCCCCCTGGTCAACATCGCCCAGCAGCCCGTGGGCTGCGCCACCGGTCTCTGCGCCCACCACGCGGTGCGCTTCCTCGAGGGCATCCCCTTCGACGAGCGCACCGAGCTGCTGATCTGGACCGACAAGCAGCTCAAGCCGGCGGCGGACGGCGCCCTGGCCGAGGATCAGCGGGTCGCGGTCACCCTGCGGGCCTACAGCGAAGCGGGCGAGCCCCTGGAGGTCAACCGGGTGGAGCTCTCGCCCCTCGGCGCCGTCGCGGTGCGCGACCTCTTCCTGAGCAAGAAATTCGGCTGGTTCCGCATCGACGTCGAGCGCGACGCCTTCATCGACGTACGCTACAGCGCCGAGCAGCGCTACAGCGTCGGCTTCGAGTCGTCGTGCATCCCCGACCTGGTAGCGGTCGGACCGGAGATCGCCCTGCAGAAACTGACCAACGGCCAGGACGCCAACCAGGCACCGGGGCCGCAGTTGCGACCCGGCGATCCCGTCACCTGGTCCTACCGGGTGACCAACACCGGCAGCATTCCGCTGGAGGACGTGGCGGTCACCGACGACGATCCCAATCTGACGATCAGCTGCCCGCAGTTCGACCTCGAGCCCGGGGAGTCGATGACCTGTACCGCCGAGGGCCTGGCGGTCGCCACCTGCCAGTACAGGAACGTCGGTACCGCCACCGGCTTCACCCCCGACGGCATCGTCGTCGAGGCCAGCGACGCCAGCCACTACTTCGCCAGCGAGGCTTCCTCGATCGACATCGAGAAGGCGACCAACGGCCAGGATGCGGACGTCGCGCCCGGGCCGCAGATCCTGGTCGGCGATCCGGTGACCTGGACCTACGTCGTCACCAACACCGGCCAGTCGACCCTGAGCAACGTGGTGGTCAGCGACGACCGCGGGGCGAGCGTCAGCTGCCCCAAGTCGAGCCTCGCCCCCGGCGAGTCGATGACCTGCACCGCCAGCGGCACGGCGGTCGAAGGGCTCTACCGCAACGTCGGCACGGTCAACGCCCGCGGCGAGTGCAGCGCCCTGGTCAACGACAGCGATCCCAGCCACTACACCGGCGTGCCCACCGAGCCGCCGAAGATCCGGCTGCAGAAGTCGACCAACGGCCACGACGCCGACCTCCCCCCCGGGCCGTCGATCCCGGTCGGCAACCCGGTGACCTGGCGCTTCCGGGTCGAGAACGCCGGCGACGTAGCGCTCCATGACGTCGAGGTCAGCGACTTCTTCGGCGACGTCGTCGCCCCGGTCAGCTGCCCCGAGTCGAGCCTCGCCCCCGGCGAGTCGATGACCTGCGAGCGCCGCGGCGTCGCCACCGCCTGCCAGTACCGCAACCTCGGTCGTGTCACCGCCGTGGCACCTGACGGCAAGACGGTGGCCTGGGACGATCCCAGCCACTACTTCGGCAAGCCCACGCCCACCATCCACATCGAGAAGGCCACCAACGGCCACGACGCCGACAACGCCCCCGGGCCGACCATCGACGTCGGCGATCCCATCACCTGGACCTACCACGTCAGCAACACCGGCGATGTCGCCCTGCGCAACGTCAGGGTCAGCGACGACCAGGGGGTGGCGGTGAGCTGCCCGAAGAGCACCCTCGCTCCCGGCGAGTCGATGACCTGCACCGGTCACGGCACCGCCGCCAAGGGCCAGTACCGGAACGTCGGTACCGCCCGCGGCACCCCGCCCTGCGGCCCGGCGGTCTCGGACGACGACCCCAGCCACTACTACGGCAAGAAGCCGACGACGAATCCGCCCAAGATCCGCATCGAGAAGGCCACCAACGACTACGACGCGGACCTACCGCCCGGACCGTCGATCCCCCTCGGCGACGACGTGTGGTGGTCCTACAAGGTCACCAACGTCGGCAAGGTGGCGCTCCACGAGGTCCGGGTGGTCGACGACCAGGGCGTGGCGGTCAGCTGCCCCAAGTCGACCCTGGCGGTCGGCGAGTCGATGACCTGCACCGCCCACGGCAGCGCCCAGGCCTGCCAGTACAAGAACCTCGGCATCGCCACCGCCAAGGGGCCCGACGGCTCCTCGACCTCGGCCCGCGATGCAAGCCACTACTTCGGTGAGACCCACCCGAGCATCCGGGTGGTCAAGCGGACCAACGGCCACGACGCCAAGTCGGCGCCGGGACCGGACATCCTCGTCGGCGAGCCGATCGAGTGGCGCTACCGGGTGACCAATACCGGCAACGTCGCCCTGAGCAACGTCTCGGTCAGCGACGACCAAGGGGTGGCGGTGAGCTGCCCGAAGAGCTCCCTCGCCCCCGGCGAGTCGATGAACTGCTTCGGCCACGGCATCGCGGTCAAGGGTCAGTACCGGAACGTCGGTACCGCCCGCGGTACCCCACCCTGCGGCGACGTGGTCTACGACGACGACCCCAGCCACTACTACGGCAAGAAGCGCGAGCCGAAGAAGGCGAGCATCCGCATCGAGAAGGCCACCAACGGCCACGACGCGGACGTCCCGCCCGGCCCGACCCTCACCGAGGGTGACGCCATCAAGTGGACCTACCGGGTGACCAACACCGGCGAGGTGGCGCTCAGCAACGTCACCGTGACCGACAATCGCGGCGTCGCCGTCAGCTGCCCCAAGTCGAGCCTGGCGGTCGGCGCGTCGATGACCTGCACCGGCCATGGCAAGGCCCAGGTCGGCCAGTACAGCAACGTCGGTACCGCCATGGGCAAGGACCCGGACGGCAAGAAGGTCACCGACGACGACCCCAGCCACTACTACGGCAAGAAGCGCGACGAGCCGCCGAAGAAGGCGCGGATCCGCATCGAGAAGGCCACCAACGGCCACGACGCGGACGTCCCGCCCGGCCCGACCCTCACCGAGGGTGACGCCATCGAGTGGACCTACCGGGTGACCAATACCGGCGAGGTGCGGCTGACCAACGTCTCCGTGAGCGACAATCGCGGCGTCGCCGTCAGCTGCCCCAAGTCGACCCTGGCGATCGGCGAATCGATGACCTGCACCGGCCACGGCAAGGCCCAACTCGGCCAGTACCAGAACGTCGGCACCGCCATGGGCAAGGACCCGGACGGCAAGAAGGTCACCGACGACGACCCCAGCCACTACTACGGCGAGCCGCCGGTCACCACCTGCGGCAAGTGCGACGGCAAGGTCACCGCCCTGACCCTCCGCTACCTCGGCAGCACCTCCAACGCCCGGATCGAGGTGCGGCAGAAGAAGGACGGCCAGGTGGTCTTCAGCGGCATCGTCCAGCCCGGCGGCAGCTTCAGCTTCGTCGGCGCCGACAGCAAGGGCACGTTGACGACGGAGATCAAGATCTACGTCAACAACTACCTGAACACCGCCATCCACACCAGCTGCTCGAAGCCGATCGGCCCCGGCCTGATCAGCGGCGACTTCGAGGTGGTGGCCGGCGCCAGCCGCAACGGCGGCGAGCTCTGCCCCCTGCCTCCGGACGGCGGTGACTCCGACTCCGGGGACTCCGGGGACTCCGGTGACTCCGGTGACTCCGGTGACTCCGGTGACTCCGACTCCGGCGACTCCGGCGACTCCGGCGACTCCGGCGACTCCGGCGACTCCGGCGACTCCGGCGACTCCGGCGACTCCGGCG
>RFGH01000127.1 GCA_003696675.1 Planctomycetota bacterium | reverse complement strand
CGAGGTGCCGGCCTACGACCTGGCGGGCAGCGGCTGCGCCGGCTTCGTCCTCGGTCTCGACGTCGCCTGCGCGCGGGCGCGGTGGCGCGGGGAGCGGGTGCTCCTGATCGGCGTCGAGGTGCTGAGCCGGATGATGGACTGGCAGGATCGCAACGTCTGCGTGCTCTTCGGCGACGGCGCCGGCGCGGCGCTCCTCGGCCCCCTCGACGGCCGCGGCGGCGCCGAGGTGCTGGCGGTGGTCGCCGGCACCGAAGGGGCACGGGCCGACATCCTCGGCCTCGAGGTGGGGGGCAGCCGCCGGCCGGTGACCGCCGAGCACGTCCGCGACCGCCGTCACCTGAAGATCGAGATGAAGGGGCGCGAGGTCTTCAAGGAGGCGGTGGGGCGCATGAGCGAGGCCTCGCGGGCGGTCCTCGCCCGCGCCGGCCTCGACCTCGAGGACGTCGCCCTCGTCGTCCCCCACCAGGCCAATCTGCGCATCATCCGGGCGGTGGCCAAGGCCCTCGGCGTCCCCCTCGGGCGGGTCGCGGTCAACGTCGACCGCTACGGCAACACCGGCTCCGCCTCCATCCCCCTCGCCCTCGCCCAGGCCCGCGACGAGGGCCGCATCCAGCCCGGCGACGCCGTCCTCCTCACCAGCTTCGGCGCCGGCTTCCACTGGGCGGCGGCGCTGCTTCGCTTCTGAGCACGTCGCGCTCCGGCTCACTTTGTGCCGCTCTTTCCATCGGCAGCTTCGTCGGCCCGCTTGAGAGTGCAGGTGATGATGCTCTTTGCCAGCTTCTCGTCGTGTTTGTACGTGTACTCCAGATCTCCCGATTCGGTGAGGCGCAAGGTTACGTCGTGAAAGTCTACTGACGGAGCGAACTTGAATCCTCGAAGTTTGAAGCGCTTCCTGTAGTGGACCCAGTTCTCGCCCCACTCCACCTTGGCGCGATCGTTCCCGCTTAGATCAAAAATGACCGTGCGCCACTGATCGACGCGGAAGTAAATCGATGCCGGAGCTTCCATCGACACGTTTTCCTCCCCCACCTCTTTGACTACTTGCTCGTATTCGTCGATGCGATGAAATTCGGCAATCGGCGCGCGGATCAGAATCCGCGAGCAGCCTTCCTGTTTCACAACAATCTCGGTCGCAGCCCACACCTGAAACCAACCCCCATCGACTGGCAGCGGCAATCCATTCGAAAAAGCATATTTCTTATTTCGGGTACACACGGAGCCCGAAGCAGGCTGGCCGGGGAATGAGTACGCGCCCGAGAAATCCGGGCACGCACTCTCGCTCTTGGCTGTATTACTGTCAACACTTTCCGCTTGAGCACAGTCCAGACACCCAACCCACCCAATAGTGGCAGTTAGTCCGACGAACATCACCACTTTTCGGTTACAAATCAACATACTCGGCCTATAGAAGAAAGTGGGTGCAGTGTATCTCCTCGCCGCGGCCCACGATTCTCGCCCCCGCCCGAGACGCGGGCCGCTGCGGCCGCGACGGAGGTCCGCGACTCAGTCTGGCAGCGTGACGGT
>RFGH01000126.1 GCA_003696675.1 Planctomycetota bacterium | reverse complement strand
GGTTGGGGATTGGGGATTGGGGATTGGGGAATCGCCATTTGTCACGAGCCATCAGGCATCAGCCGCGGCGGATTTTTGGAACTCACCCCTCCGACACGCTGTGCGTGCTACTTCCCACACCCCCTCTCGGCGACTGGTAGGATTGAGAGAACCCTACGGTTGCATCGTGGGCGTCACGGAGTTGGATGGAGGCTGATGATGGCGACGACAACGCCGGAGCATGATGCGAAGATCGCGGCGATGACCTTTTCGTCGGTGTATCCGCACTATGTGGCGAAGGTGGAGAAGAAGGGGCGGACGATTGAGGAGCTGCACCGGGTGATCCGGTGGCTGACCGGGTATACCGAGGCGCAGATCAAGAAGCACATCGACGCGAAGTCAACCTTTGAGGCGTTCTTTGCCAAGGCGAAGTTGAACCCGAACGCGAGGCTGATCACGGGGGCGATCTGCGGCTATCGGGTGGAGGAGATCGAGAACCCGCTGACTCAGAAGGTGCGGTATCTGGACAAGCTGGTGGATGAGCTGGCGAAGGGGAAGAAGATGGAGAAGGTTTTGAGGGGGGGCGGGGAAGAAGGTTAGGTGCAGAAGGAATGACATGCCATCATGGGAGTAACTGCAATCGGAAATCCGCCGCACGCTGGGCCAGCTGGGGAGCGACGTCGATGAACTCGGTTTCGAGGCGATCGAGGAAATTCGCCGCATATGAGGGCATGGTCAGGTTGCGCTCCTCGATCAGAGTGAATGCATTCCACATCATGCTCGCCTGTGCGCGACGGAGGGCTGGCTTGGTCCATTCTTTATCGAGCGCGAGCGTCGGGATCTGATCGTCGATCTGCTTGACGCAGACGACCCATAGCTGCATGGCCGCATCGTCCTGGCCTTTCTGGAGCAGGCAAGAGGCGACGCGGTCGGCGAGGGCGTAAGTCGCGGGCATCGCGGCGTAGGTAGCGTCGGCGACGATGGCCGTGGCGGCTTGCATGGCCTCCGGATCGCAAGCGTCTAGGTCGTGGCCCTCGCACTTCATCTTATCCATCACGACGACCGGACGGAAGCCCCAGTCGGTCGGCGAGAAGCCGAAGTCCTCGTCGGCTAGAAGTATCTCGTAGAGTTCGGCAGCGCGGGGACCGTCGCCTGCATCGCGGTGGCACTCGGCGGCCTGGAGGAGCAGAGTGTTGCGGGGCAACAAGGCGACACCGGCGTCGCTCATGGCGACGAGGTCATCGGCGAGCGGAGCGGCGGCCTGCGGATCGTCCAAGAGGCGGTAAACATCAACCATCCCGGCTTTAATGAGCATAACCGAACTGGACACGCCAGCGTCGTACTCGGCCTGCGCGACAGGAAGGGCAAGGTCGTAATAGGTCAGGCTCTGGGCGTAGTTACGGTCCTGACGAGCGATCTGGGCGAGCATGCGGCAGGCATCGACGAAGTAGTGGTTGCTGGTTTGGCGGGCGTGAAGGGCCTCGAAGGCGACGCGGGCGGCGTCATACTCGCGATCGCGGTAAAGTACATGGCCAGTGATGTGCAGACCGTCGACAATCTGCTCGGGGGAAAGATTGGCCCCGGCTATGCACTGATCACGCACCGAGATCGCCAGCGCTACTCGATCTTCGGCGGCATCGAGGATAGTGAGAAGCTCGCGGGCGTTCTGCCACTTTTGAGTGGAGGCAGCGGGAGTGGATACCTCTAGCGAGCCGGATGGTTGAGCCGCGACCGCCGTTCCGGCGACAAACATGACCGCAGCACCGATGGTCACTGTTACGAGTCTGTTGTGAAGCCCGATTCTCATGAAAAACTCTCCTGCCCGCACGATTAAACGAGGTTGAAAAGGAGACGGATCAGATTTAGGATCCATTGCAGGAGGGGATGCAAACCGCCATCATCTTCGTCCTCGTCCAGAATGCCATCGTCGTCATCATCAAGATCTTCATCGTTGTCGACCCCGTCCCCGTCCATATCCGAATCTTCGTCGTTCGGAATGCCATCGTTATCGATATCGTCATCCTGATCATTCGGGATGCCGTCCCCGTCGATGTCATCACTTACATCCGGACCATGCGGCGTGTCGTCCTGATCATTCGGGATGCCATCGTTATCGTTGTCAGGATCTGAATCGTTCGGAATTCCGTCGCCGTCCATGTCGTCGTCGTGGTTGTTGCCGATGCCATCGCCATCCATGTCCGAGTCGTCTTCGTCGGGGATGTTATCGTCGTCCATGTCGCCGTCGCTGCTGCCGCCGTTCGTGCAGGGATCGCAGTTGGGGATGGTCTGACGGCGCTGCACGCTCAAGCCCACGTTCGATTCGACCCGCGTTCCGGTACCGTGTCCGATGGTCAGTTGGCAACGCTCGTATCGGAGTTCCCGTCGCCAGTTGCCATCTCCATCGCAATCGCAGAGCATGCTGTATTCAGCCACAACAGCCCACTGGCCGAGGATGAATGTGTAATCTGCGGCTTCGACAAAGGGAACAATGTCCACCCGCTCGCATGTTTCCAAGGCCGGGACACTCACCGATACGCTGGCTGAGTTGGCGACATTGCCCGAAATCGACGCACTGAACGCGTTGCTGAGCGAGAGTTTAGAGCCAAGACCGAGCTTGCCGCCAGCAGCGAACTCCAGCCCGAGCGCGAGGGAATGTTCGCGCGGACACTGTCGTCTGCATCGAGTAGGCTTCGGTGGCACCGACGGTATACACCCGGGTGGCCTGGACCTCGACGGGCTCACAGTCCCAGTTCTCAAGTGGCGTCTTGTCAGCGAAGTCATAGACGTTTCTGCGGCCGACCCTAGTGCTCCGCTGGATCTCGAGTACATTGTAGTAGTCGATGGCAGAGGTAATGGACGTCAAGTCGCAGCAAACGGCGAATCCGTCACCGGTGCATTGGGCAGTGGCAGTCTTCGACGAGAAGGCGATCGCAATCGCCACTGCAAGTGCGTAAACCCTTAGCAAAATAGTCCCCTCCGCGCAAAGTCGAACTCAGCCACTCGGTAGAGACAGCCTAACCAACGCGGACTTTAGTGTCAACCCCTCTGCCCAGACTCGGCCCGAAAAATCGCGAGCACAGATCGGTGGAAGTCAAAGAAAATCACTTGCTCAGCAGGGCAAAAATGATGACCAACTTTCGTCGGTCACCATGAAAAACTCAATAATCGAAATCATCCCCACCCGCGGTCGGGACGGCCTTCTTGTCCTTGATCTCGACGATGGCGGCTTCGGTGGTCAGGAGGAGGCCGGCGATGCTGGCGGCGTTCTGGAGGGCGACGCGTTCGACCTTGGTGGGGACGATGACGCCCATGGCGACCAGGTCGCCGTACTCGTGGGTGAGGGCGTTGTAGCCGAAGTTGTTGTCGTCGGACTCCTCGACCTTGGCGGCGATGACGGAGCCGTCGAGGCCGCAGTTGGCCGCGATCTGCTTGATGGGGGCGGAGACGGCGCGGGCGACGATGTCGACGCCGATGCGCTCGTCGCCGGAGACCTTCTTGCGGAGCTTGTCGAGGGCTCGGCGGGCGCGGAGGACGGCGGTGCCGCCGCCGGGGAGGATGCCTTCCTCGACGGCCGCACGGCAGGCGTGGAGGGCGTCCTCGACGCGTGCCTTCTTCTCCTTCATTTCGACCTCGGTGGCGGCACCGACATTGATCTGGGCGACGCCGCCGGCGAGCTTGGCGAGGCGCTCTTCGAGCTTCTCGCGGTCGTAGTCGGAGGTGGAGGACTCGATCTGGGCGCGGATCATGTCGATGCGGCCCTTGATGTCCTTGGAGGAGCCGGCGCCCTCGACGATGGTGGTGTTGTCCTTGGTGATGGTGACCTTCTTGGCGCGGCCGAGCTCCTTGAGAGAGAGCTTCTCGAGGTCGAGGCCAAGCTCTTCCATGATGGCGGTGCCGCCGGTGAGGACGGCGATGTCCTGGAGCATTTCCTTGCGGCGGTCACCGAAACCGGGAGCCTTGACGGCGGCGACCTTGAGAACGCCGCGGAGTCGGTTGACGACGAGGGTGGCAAGGGCTTCGCCTTCGATGTCCTCGGCGATGATGAGGAGGGACTCTCCGGACTCGGCGATTTTGCCGAGGATGGGGAGGATGTCCTTGGCGGAGGAGATCTTCTTCTCGTGGATGAGGATGTAGGGCTTTTCGAGCTCGACTTCCATCAGGCTGGGGTTGGTGACGAAGTGGGGCGAGAGGTAGCCCTTATCGAACTGCATGCCCTCGACGAGTTCGACCTCGGTCTGGAGGGACTTGCCCTCTTCGACGGTGATGACGCCGTCCTTGCCGACCTTGTCCATGGCGGTGGCGATGATGTTGCCGATCTCCTCGTCCTGGTTGGCCGAGCAGGTGCCGACCTGGGCGATCTCCTTGGAGCCGGAGACGGGCTTGGACATCTTCTTGAGTTCTTCGACGATGGCGGCGACGGCCTGATCGATGCCGCGCTTGATCTGGTTGGGGTTGGCGCCGGAGGTGATGTTCTTGAGGCCTTCGGCGAAGATGGACTCGGCGTAGACGGTGGCGGTGGTGGTGCCGTCGCCGGCCTCCTTGGAGGCCTTGGAGGCGACTTCCTTGACCATCTGGGCGCCCATGTTCTCGTAGGGGTCGTCGAGGGTGATTTCCTTGGCGACGGTGACGCCGTCCTTGGTGACGGTGGGCGCGCCGAAGGATTTTTCGAGGATCACGACGCGGCCGGAGGGGCCGAGGGTGACCTTGACGGCGTGGGCGAGTTTCTGGACGCCGCGGAGGATGCGCTCGCGGGCGTCGGTGTTGAATGCGATCTGCTTAGCTGTCATGGGATGCTCCGGGTATTGGGGATCAGGGATTGGGCATTAAGCCCGGGCTGATCCGTGTTGCTTACTTACAGGCCGATGCGGATGTAGGCGATCCGTTCGGCTTCGAGGATGAACACGCTCTTTCCGTCGGTGAGTTTGACCAGGTGGTCGGTTTCCTCGGGGATGAGCATGGCCTTGTGGATGGTGAGGACCGAGCCGCTCTCGTGCATGCCGGCGAGTGCGAAGTGTGCGTCGCGTTCGCCGTTGAGTTCCTTGAGGGCTTGGCGGAGTTGGTCGTGGTTCATGAGGTAGTGGATCCGGGGTCGGAGACATGCATCGGGGTAGGGATGAGGCCCGATCCCGGATGGGTATTAGTCGACGATGGCCAGGACATCGCTCGCGTTGATGATGAGGTATTCCTCGCCGTCGAGCTTGATCTCGGTGCCGCCCCACTTGGAGAGAATGATGCGGTCGCCGACCTTGATGTCGAGGGGGGTGCGCTCACCGGTCTTCTCGTTGAGGGTGCCGTCGCCGACGGCGAGGACGGTGGCGGTGGTGGGCTTCTCCTTGGAGGACTCGGGGAGGTAGATGCCGGCCGCGGTCTGGGCGGTGGGCTCGTCGCGCTCGACGATGAGCTTGTCGTGGAGGGGGCGAAGGTTGATTTTGCTCTTGGTCTTGGTGGCCATGGTGAGTGCTCCTGTTTCTGGGATACCAATGGATTTGGATCTTCCGGGCTTGTGTGCCCGGGTTTGTTCGCTTACGAGATTCCGGGCCATCGTCCGGCGTAATGGCGGGTGAGGCACCGACGCAGCACCTCGAGCAGTGATTCGAGTTCGGTCTGGGCGTTGGGGCGGTCGACGACGGCGAAGGCGCCCATGCGGAGGGCGGCGTTGATCTCGCGTCGGTCGTCGCGGGCGGAACGGCGTCGCTTGATGACCACGGTTGGCGGGGGGACGGGCATGCGGGCGAGCAGCTCGAGGAGCTGGACGCCGGCCTCGTCGGCGGTGGTGGCGGCGGCGTCGTCGAGGGGGAGGGCGAGGTCGACGACGGCGATGTGGATGGGGTTGGACTGAATGACCCTCTCGGCCGATCGAGCCGAGGCGGCGATGTGGAAGCGGATGCCGATGGGTTCGAGGATGCGGGGGAGGCGGTTGACCCAGGGGTCGGGCTGCCAGCCGCCGGAGGAGAGGAGGAGGTTGAGCCGGTTGCCGGGCGCGGGGATGTCATCGGCGAGATGAGCGCCGTTGGTTGATCCACCGTAGTGCGGGGGCTCGGGATGGCGTCTTTCCAGACCCATTGCGGAGGAAGAGAGGCAAGCGGCGTGCCGGATTTGGCACGGGGGAAGTCGGGGCG
>RFGH01000125.1 GCA_003696675.1 Planctomycetota bacterium | reverse complement strand
GCGGCTCGATTCCTCTCGAAATCTTGCCGCCGGGCCTTCCTTCAGTCTAGGTCGAACTCGGTGCCAAAGCCCTGATTCCTTGGCGGGACGGGGCCCTAACACCACACAACACAAACCTTTGCCTGAATGGATGCCATGAGCATCGCCTCCTCCGCTCCATCAGGCAAGTACCAAGGAGCAATGTTCATGAATCCCCGCCTCACACGTCGCATGGTCGGTGCACTCCGCGCTCGCCTGCCCGATGCCGGCCTGCGCGCGGTCCATGACCCGCGTCGCCAGGGCCAGGTCAAGTGGCCCCTCGAATGCCTGCTCTCCACCCTCCTCGTCGGAATGGCTGCCGGCTGCCGCAGCCTCGCCGAGACCGAAAGGCTCAGCGAGCAATTCTCACCCGCAACCAACCGCGCCCTGGGACTTCGCGGCCGTCTCCCCGACACCACCGCGCGCGACCTGCTCGAGCGCCTCTCCCCCGACGATATCCGCGCCTGCAACCATCGCGTCATCCGCAAGGCTCACAGGCGCAAGTCCCTGCAGCGCGACCCCGCACTCCCCATCGGGGCCGTCGCCATCGACGGCAAGGTCACCGCCCTGCCTGCATCCCATGACTCCTGCGCCCAGCGCCAGGAAAAGCCTTCCGGCGGCATGCAAGGTCTCCTCCGGACCCAGACCTGCTGCCTCATCTCCCACATCGGCGCCCCCTGCCTCGATGCTGTCCCCATCCCCGCGGCAACCAACGAGATGGGCAACTTCCCCGCCGTCGTCGACGCCCTCGTCGGTACCTACGGCAACCTCGGCCTCTTCAGCCTCGTCATCGGCGATGCCGGCGCGTGCTCCAAGGACAACGCCTCCCACATCCGCAGCCGCAGCCTCGACTACATGCTCCGCATCAATGCCAACCAGCCCACCCTTCTCGAGGAAGCGCGGCGCTTCTTCCAAAGCCCTGCGGCTCCGCAGTCCTTCTCCGTCGAAGGTCCTCCCCGCACCAACTCCCGCGTCGTCTATACCATCCAGACCACCGAGGAGATGGCCGCTTTCCACGGCTGGGACCACCTCCAAACCGTCGTCAGAATCCGTCGGACCGTCACCAGCCCCAAGGGCTCCGTCATCCAACAGGGCGAGCGCTTCTGGGTCTCCAGCCTCCCCGAATCCGCACTCTCCCCCGCCCAATGGGCCGCCCTCGCACGCCTCTACTGGGGCGTCGAGAACCGCTGCCACAACACCTTCGACGTGGCCTTCCACGAGGATGACCGCCCCTGGATCAAGACCGAGCCTGTCGCCACGCTCGTCCTCCTGCTCCTCCGGCGCATCGCCTACAACATCCTCTCCCTCTTCCGCGCGCGCACGCTCCGCTCCGATGACTGCCGGAACATCGCCTGGGAGCACCTCCTCTGCCTCTTCTCCTTCGCTCTGATCAGCGCCACCTACGAGCATCTCCGCGGCCTCCGCCGCAGGTCCCCGCAGCAGTCCCTCCTCGTTTAGCTACGCCCCGTCCCGCCACCCGGGACTGCCGCACCCTCCCTCCACCCCTGCTCGTCTCTCGACCGGTCACGACCCCCGGCGCAAGCCCAGGTCCGCCCCGCATCCGAACGACGCCGCAGCTCCGCCCCCTACAGGCAGTCCCCAACCTCCATTCTTCGCTCCACCGATCAAACCTAGCGGGGCGGGTAGGTTCGATTGGTGGAGCCCCGGGCCGGTGGTTGAGGTGGCGCAGGATTCATCGAAGTGAGAGGGGCGATGGCGGGGCGGCGGGGCACGTGCATAAATTCGCACGGCGTGTTCGAACTCGGAGGCGGTCGCCGGTAGCGGAGGCCGAGGCCGCAGCCGCAGCCGGGGCCGCCGCCGTCACCGCCGCCGCAGCCGCAGCCGGGGCCGCCGCCGTCACCGCAGCCGCCGCAGCCGCAGCCGAGGCCGCCGCCTGGGTGGGACATTGGGGGCTGCCGAATCGGCTGATG
>RFGH01000124.1 GCA_003696675.1 Planctomycetota bacterium | reverse complement strand
GCCCACATCGACCACGGCAAGAGCACCCTCGCCGACCGGTTGCTGCTCTCGACCCGCGCCGTCTCGGAGCGCGAGGCCCGCCAGCAGTTCCTGGACGACATGGACCTGGAGCGGGAGCGCGGCATCACCATCAAGGCCTCGTCCGTCACCGTGCGCCACCGGCACGCCGGCGAGGACTACATGCTCAACTTCATCGACACCCCGGGGCACGTGGACTTCGCGTACGAGGTCAGCCGGGCGCTGACCGCGTGCGAGGGCGCCGTCCTCGTCGTCGACGCCACCCAGGGCGTCGAGGCTCAGACCGTCGCCAACGCCTACCTCGCGGTCAACAACAACCTGGAGATCATCCCCGTCGTCAACAAGATCGACCTGCCCGGGGCTCGGCCCGACGACGTGGCCATGGAGATCGAGCAGGCTTTGGGCCTGCCCGCCGAGGACTGCATCTACTGCTCGGCTAAGACCGGGCAGGGCATCGACGAGCTGCTCGGCGCCATCTGCGAACGCCTGCCCGGCCCGCGCGACCCCACGACCGACAAGGCCCGGGCCCTGATCTTCGACTCCCACTACGACGACTACCGCGGGGTGATCGTCTACATCCGTGTCTTCGACGGCGAACTCAGCGTCGGCGACCGCATCCTGATGATGGGCGCCGGCCGGACCTTCCAAATCACCGAGTTGGGCAAGTACACGCCCAAGCCGACCAAGGTCCAGCGCCTCGGCCCGGGCGAAACCGGCTTCCTCATCGCCGCCATCAAGACCCTCAAGGACGTCCGCGTGGGCGACACGGTGACGCTCGACACCGACCGCGCGGCCGAGCCCCTGCCCGGCTACGAAGAGCCCCGGCAGATGGTCTTCTGCGACTTCTACCCGGCCACCAGCGAGGGCGGCAAGGGCGGCGACATCGAGGAACTGCGCGAGGCGATCGAGAAACTCTCCCTCAACGACGCCTCATTCACTTACCAGGCCGTCCACTCCGACGCCCTGGGCTTCGGCTTCCGCTGCGGCTTCCTAGGCCTGCTGCACATGGACATCATCCAGGAGCGGCTGGAGCGCGAGGGCGGCGTCGAGATCGTCCAGACCGCCCCCACCGTCACCTACGAGCTGGAGACCACCGACGGCCGGACCCTCGAAATCCACAACCCCGCGGACCTCCCCGACCCCGCCGTCTGGAAGGAGCTCCGCGAGCCCATCGTCCGCCTGGACATCATCGTCCCCAACGAGTTCATCGGCGACATGATGACCCTCGCCGGCGACCGGCGCGGCGTGTACAAGTCCCAGACCGTCATCAGCCAGGACCGGCAGATCCTCGTCTACGAGGTCCCACTCGCCGAGATCATCTACGACTTCTACGACAAACTGAAGTCCACCACCCGCGGCTACGGCACCATGGACTACGAACTGGTCGGCTACCGCGCCGGCCGTCTGGCCAAGGTCGACATCCTCATCAACGGCCAGCCCGTCGAGGCCCTCTCCTTCATCAGCCACCGCGACACCGCCGAGAAACGCGGCCGGCAACTCCTGCTGCGCCTCAAGAAGGTCATTTCACGCCACCAGTTCGAAATCCCCCTCCAGGCGGCGATCGGCGGCAAGGTCATCGCCCGCGAGACCATCAAGTCCATGGGCAAGAACGTCACGGCCAAGTGCTACGGCGGGGACGTCACCCGCAAGCGCAAACTCCTGGAAAAACAGAAGGCCGGTAAAAAACGCATGAAGTCCATCGGCTCCGTCGAGGTCCCCCAGGAAGCCTTCATGGCCGTTCTGGAGCAGGGGGAGTAAAGCATTCGGTACGGCTCGGTTACCGTTATAGATAGAATGCGATCAGAACGCGATGAACACATCGGAACGAGAACACAGTTCGGTCGAGAGGATGCGCCCGAGTCCGTTCGATGTCGCACGCGTCCCTCCAGACACTATTTTATGGCGATATGTTAGCGTTGCTAAATATCTTGATATGCTTGCAACTTCAAAATTACACTATGCCGCGCTCCAGTCTCTTGGAGACGACTCGTTCGAGGGGCATCCCCCTCCTCTCGTGAAGGAATCACTAATTGCTCAAATCGTTGACCATCTATCGTCGAGCTGCGATTTGGAAAGCAACGCCGTTCAGCATGCGACCGGCCAAGTGCGAGGCCTAACGGCGGTCATTAGGAACCGAATTTGCGCTCTGTGCTGGTGCTCCCAAAGCCATGAATCAGCAGCTTTATGGAAAATATATTCAGGTGATGACGGCATCGCCATTCGAACCACTCGCACGAGACTCGAAGACGCGATCGGCTCCACTGTCAAGGGCATCGGCAAGGTCAGCTATGCCGACTTCCGCACAGCCACAATGGACGGATGGCCCAGCAATTTATATTCCTATGCGCTGCAGAAACGGCGTGAATACTCCTATGAATGTGAAGTTCGTGCGCTCGCGTTTAAGACCGAGAGTAATGCACACTTACAGTGCCCAGATGGGATGAAAATACCTGCAGACCTCGTGAGACTGATCGATGCGGTAGTGATATCGCCGGCCGCTTCGTCGTGGCTACATTCATCGATTGTTGATATCACTAAAAAATATAACTATCAATGGCCGATCCAACGATCGAACCTCACGGAATTGCACAGCGCCTAGTTCTCCGGCATGGCTGCCTGAGCAACGATCGCTGCTGGTATCGCTCGGGCGACCATCAAGTCCATAGGCAAAGCGTGACGGCCGGTGCACGGCGCCCCGGCCATCCCCTCTCCCTGCGGGAGAGGGTGGCGCCGCGCAGCGGCGGCGGGTGAGGGGGCCCGCCTCACTCTGCCCGATCAACCGACATCTCCCCTCACCCCGGCCCTCTCCCGAGGGGAGAGGGGGTGAGTGAAGCGAGCCGTGCGAGGGACTGAGTAAAGCCGATCGCTGCATACCACTCCCGATACCCCTCTCCCTCCGGGAGAGGGTGGCGCCGCGCAGCGCCGGCGGGTGAGGGGGCCCGCCTCACTCTGTCCGATCAACCGACATCTTCCCCTCACCCCGGCCCTCTCCCGAGGGG
>RFGH01000123.1 GCA_003696675.1 Planctomycetota bacterium | reverse complement strand
TCCCAGCGGCGGCGACGGCGATCATACCGTGACGATCAGCAGCGGAGACGGCTTTGTCATCGTGCACGATGGGACCAGCGGTGTCATCCGGTTGGGCGGAGCGGTGGCGGTGAGCAAGGGACAAAGCATCACGGTGGTCTACGACGGGACCGAATATCATGTGACCGGCCCGGCGGTGCAGATCCTGGAGTATCCGCTCAGCGATGAGAGCACCGCGCTGACCACAGGCACGGCCAAGCTGACGGTGCGGGTGCCGTTTGCATGTTACGTCACCGCGGTGCGGGCGAGCCTGACGACAGCAAGCAGCAGCGGCGTGGTGACGGTCGACGTCAACGAGACCGGCACGAGCATCCTGAGCACCAAGCTGACGGTGGACGCGAGCGAGAAAACGAGCACCACCGCCGCGACGGCGGCTGTCATCAGCGACCCGAACCTGGCCGACGATGCGGAACTGACCTTTGATATTGATACGGCCGGGACGGGTGCCACCGGCCTGAAGGTCAAGCTGTATGTAATTGAAAAATGATGACGGGCCTACTCGCAGCTATACTGCTCAACCCGTTCGTGCTTTTCGCGTCCGGCGGGCCGAACACAATTGTCGCGCAGACCGCGGTGTTTGACGGCACGAATGACTACCTTGAGCTGACCAGCAGCGGGCCAACCGGTCTGTCTGACGGCAAAGCCTTCACCCTGTCGTTTTGGGTACACATGGCGACGAGCACGGACAACGGCAGCTATGGCTTGTTCTATATCAAGGACGGCAGCGGCAGTGTGCGGCTGCGTGTCATGCGGCAGACGAGCAACGAGTTGCAGGTCATCGGGTACAACGCAGCCGGATCGGTGATTCTGAGCATGACGGCCGGCAGTGGGCAAATCACGCAATCGGGCGGGTGGGTGCACGTGGCGATGAATGTTGACCTGGCCGACACGGCCCACCGCGAGGTGCGCATCAACGGGACGGCCGTGACACCAACGTGGTCGATCTACATCAATGACACATTGGACCTGGCCGGGACGAACTACGTTTATCAAATCGGCGCCTACAACAGCGGGAACCGGCTCAACGGTGCGCTGTGTGAATTCTTCTTTGACGACGCGCGGCACGCCGACCTGACAATTTTCTATGACAGCGGCACCGGCAAGCCGCTGGACCTGGGTGCGACCGGGACGGGAGCAGTGTTTTATATGTCGCTGGCCGGATCTGGCGACACCTGGGCGACCAACAGCGGCACCGGCGGCAATTTCACCGCAATCGGAGCCCTCGGAACGACGACACCTCCATGAGACTGACAACTCGCAACTTGCTGCCTTATCTCATCGGCGCCCTTGCGCTGTCCTCACCGTTGTTGGGGCAGTGGTTTTTCAGCGGGACGCCGCGGTCCAGGTCGTTCGCGGCGGGACAAGCGAGCTACAGCCCGGACGTGCAGTATTGGGTGTCAACGAGCGGCAGCGACAGCAATCCCGGGACGCAGGAGCAGCCGTTTGCTACACTAGAAAAAGCGCGGGCGACGCTGGCGGCACTGGACCTCTCCATTGGGCGGACAATGCCGGGAGCGCTGATCCACGTGCAGGCGGGCACGTATTATGAGACGCTGACACTGACCAACACAGACAGCGGTGTGGACGCGACCCACCCGGTGGAGTGGCGGGCTGAGGGCGGCACGGTTGTCGTGAGCGGTGCGACGCCCATCAGTGACGGCGCGTGGGCGCAGGTAACGTCTTCGAGTGACGCGTTTGCCTGGGGTCGCCTGCCAGCTGCGGCAAAACTCGACGGCAGCACCAGCCGCGTCTACAAGGTCAACGTCACGAGCCTTGGCATCGACAAGGGGTCGTGGGGTGGCTTGTATTCAGAAGCAAAGAACATGCTGGCCGTGCTCGACGACGGCACGCTGAAGCTCATGTCTCGTTGGCCGCAGGGTGGGAGCGATCCCACGCAATTGTGGGATGGGGCGGAACTGCTGGGTGCGGGCACGGGGTGGTTGACCTTTGATTACCCGAGTTATGTGAGCGGGACCCCGTCCGGCGGGTTTAATATCACCGTTGATCAGGACATCGGCGCATCGTGGCCGACGCTGCTGACCACCGGTCAAGATATGATGATATACGGAACATGGGGCAACGAGTTTGAGTTTGCCTGGCACCAGATCGACAATACCGCTGCAGGCTTTGAAGACCTCGGTTCGACGACGAAAATAAACGTCAAGTGGATCGGCAATTGGGTGCATACTCCGACTTCGGAGAGCACGTATGGCTTTGCGGTTAATCAGAAGGTTGCGATCCTGAACGGCCTCCAATTCATGCAGGAGGGCAACTACGTGTTCTGCTACACGTCCGGCGACCTGTATTACTGGGCTCCAGGTGGCAGTGCTCCGAGCGGGGTGTCGGTGACGCTGCGGGAGAATGCTCTGGTGATGGGGGTCGCAGACACGCCATCCTCGGCGGCAAACTACGTCGCCTTTACCGGTATCACCTTCAGCGGAGCGCGCGATTACGTTGTTAAGGTCTATGGTTCCACCGGTCTGACCTTTACCGACTGCAATTTCCGCGACTCACCAAACGCGGCCTACGTCTTCGAGGACACTCAGGACGTTTCCATCTCGGGTGGGGGCACGGAGATGATTGGTCGTCATATCGGCTGGGTGCACGCGGGGGACAAGGATACGCTGACCAACGGCAATTTCGTTTTCGACGGGCACACGTGGGAAAACTGTAATTTCTACGCAAGGGAATACGTTCCCTGGGGCATTAAGACCTCGCGGGAGGACTCCGAGAACGGCGGGAATGATGATGCCTGCGGTGTTAGTGTGCGCAACAGCACTATTGCCGACATTCGAGGCGGGTTTATAGCGCTGTCTGGACCGTATAACGAGGTGACCGACAACACGTTTGACCGGACCAATATGATAGACGGAGATGACGGCGCGGTGGTTACGCCCTTCCGCTACACGGACGTGGACATGCGCATCGAGCGCAACACCTTCAGCGACATTGTGCGGCACCCGATCAACTCTGCGTCCGGCGGGGCGTTGTATGTCCTCTATTTGGACACCTCCTCCAACTACTACGTGCAGGACAACGTGTTCGTTAACTGCGACCATGCGATGCACGTTGCCGCCGGATGGGGCAATGTCATCGCCCGCAATAAATTTACAGCCTGTTACAGCGGCCACCATCAGGCCCCAGTGCTTATAGCGACACGGCACACGTGGTGCAACGGTATGCGCGCGGTTGAGAAGGATGCCCGGTTGACCGACCTGTCAGGCAGCGCGTGGTCCTCGCTGTCAAGGACCAGGGGGCCAAGCGCGACGGAACTTCAACAGATTGCACGCATCCCGAACGCCGGGCTGTTTGACTACAACGTCCTGACATGGGTCACGCATTACATCCACGACCTGACGTTTGTGGATAATATGGCCACTGACGGCACCTACATGGCTCACATCTACAACCTCGTGCCTGGCTCGTCGTTTGAGGCGTATGTGGACTCAAGTAACGTGGCTAACTTCCCATGCTCCACGCCGAGCGCGCCATACTACGACGGCAGCGACTACAACGCGAGTATGATCGGAAAAACAGTTGGCGTCGACCTGACACAACTCAACTATCCGATTGGTTCGAGCGGGATACCAACAGCAGGCGGCGGAACGACGGCGCTTTCAACTCTGGACTGGCAATGAGCGGTTTCTTCAAAGATGAAAAAGGGAACTTGAGCAGCACGCGGCTGGGTGTGTTCGTCCTGGTGTGGGTGACGTCCTACGTCATTGTGTATCAGGTGCACAAGGACACGATTGACCATGCGCTGATC
>RFGH01000122.1 GCA_003696675.1 Planctomycetota bacterium | reverse complement strand
CGCCCCGCCATCGCCGGGGCGGCTGAGGGGCGGGCGGGCGTGTCGTGTGGTCCAGGCCGCGAGGATGATGGAGGGGACGAGGAGGAGGATGGTGTATTTGAAGAGGAAGCCGGCGGCGATGGCGAGCCCGCAACCGAGCCAGAGGCGGTGGCGGGCGCGGAGGATGGCGCCGGTGGCGAAGGCGGCGGCCCACATCCAGCAGGCGAGGTAGGGCGCGTCGATGGTCATGAGCATCGCGGAGATCGCGAAGCCGGGGATGAGTGCGTAGAGCAGGGCGGACAGCGTCGGGAGTTCGCGTCGTCCGGGGAAGGCCCATCGTGCGGCGGCGGCGGCGCCGAGCATGCCGAGGGCGGTGGAGACCGCGGCGGGGAGGCGGACGGCCCATTCGCTGTCGCCGAAGAGCCGGGTGGAGAGGGCGATGACCCATGCGACGCCGGGGCCCTTGCTGTAGTAGGACCAGTCCAGATGGCGTGCCCATTCCCAGTAATGGGCTTCGTCTTCGACGAGGGTGATGTCGGAGAGGAAGGCGTGCCAGCCGATGCGGGCCGCGAGCAGCCCGAGGATGAGGGTGGGCAGCGCGGCGGGGTGGGCGAAGATCGGTCGCCACCAGGGGGTGCGGTCGGGTGTGGCGTCGGTGTGGTTGGTCACGGTCAGCGTCTCGCGAGGCGTCGGAAGACGACGGCGGTGAGGGCGGCGAGTGCGGCGATGGCTCCCCACATGACGGGTAGGCCGATGATGCCGGTGCCGTGGGTGATCTGCTGGCCGGACTCGAGCATGACGAGGCTGATGAGGGCGGGGAAGAAGCTCCAGAGGTAGACGACGAGGGGTGTGGCGCCGGCGAGGTACATGGCCATGACCGAGCCGCAGCCGACCATGACCAGGCACTGGGCGGACATGGCGAGGCGTTCGTGCTGTTTGCTGAGGACCTCGCGTTCGAGGTATTCGATCTCGCGGATGAGCATGCGGCGGGCGCGGGCGATGGGGCTGTCGTCTGGAAGAGCGGCGGCGATGTCGGCGGAGGAGGCGATGAGTTCGCGGCTGGGTTTTTCGAGAAGGGCGGGGAGGGGGTCGTGTGCTGGGGTGAGGTCGGTGTAGACGGATTCGTCGAGTTCGGTGCCGGGCTGGCCGGCGGAGCCGAGCACGGTGACCTTGCCGAGGACGAGGCGGAAGCGGGAGACGCCGCGGGCGGTTTGGTCGGCCATGGGGTCGCGGTCGGCGGTGGTCTGCATCTGGAGGACGGCGGAGCGGGCGCGGACGCGGTCGGTGCGTCCGGTGGGGGCGGTGAGTTCGAGTTCGATCGAGCCGGTCTCGCGGACGGGGGTGATGGCCCAGCCGTCGCCGGCGGGGGCGATGCCCGCGCCGAGGACGCGGATGGTGGAGCCGTCGGCGCTGCGGAGCAGTGCGGGGCGGCCGGCGCGGAGATCGGCGTCGAAGTCGGTGTAGGTCTGCTGTGCGGCGAGGGAGCGTGCGAGGGCGACGCGTCGGCGGTCGACGAAGCTCATCGAGTCCGGGTCGTGGGTGATGCGGGCCATCTTGGCGCCGGAGGCGTATTTGGGATCGTCCTCGAAGACGCTGGGGATGGGGATGGCGGGGGCGATGAGTGGGTCGGCGGACTGGGGTGCTCCGTCGCGGTAGATGGTGACATCGACGAACTTCATGACGACGGCGGTGGCGTCGTCGTCGCCGATGCGGGCGCGGTCCTCGGGGCCGAGTGCCCAGGCGGGGAGCATGAGGATCCAGGCGCGGCGGGCGGTGCCGTCGATTTTGATGTTGCCGGCGGCATCGGTCTCGACCATGGCGACGCCGGTGAGGAGGAACTGCTGCTGGACGGGGGAGCCGGGCTCGGGGTCAACGGCTTGGACATTGTCGGCGTGGATTTCGGTGTTGCCGATTCTGGCCGAGTCTCCCTGCTGGAGGCTGTTGACCATGAGGCGGGCGAAATCGCGGGTGATCATTTCCTGCATGCGGTGCAGGAAAAGGGGGATGACTCGGTCATTGAGGATCCAGAGACCGGCGGCGAGCATGAGCCCGCTGAGCAGCGCCGGGACGAGGAGGCGTTCGTGGCTGATGCCGCTGGCTTTGCAGGCGGTGACCTCGTTGTCCTCGGTCATGCGGTGGTAGGTGAGTGTGGCGGCGAAGCCGGCGGCGAAGGGTAGGGCGTAGGCCAGCATGGGCGGGATGGCCAGGAGCATGAAGCGGATGGCCTGGTCGGCGGTGAGTTTGCCGTCGGCGAGCGGCTTGACCGTGGCGGCGAAGGCAATGACGGTGACGAGCACCGCCGTGGAGAGGAGGAGGAGGCGCCAGAAGTCGATCAGCATGGCCCGCCAGAGGGTCCAGAGCATGGTCGGGGATGGTAGGTGGCGGGGGTGGGGAGGGGGTCCGGCCTGGGACGGCAAAGACGGCTTGCGGGGCACGGCTTGTTGAGCGTGATCGGGAGCGTGCGGTCCGCGGGCGTGGTTAGTTGATGGGCGCGACTTCGACCTTGCCGCCGGGGATGTCCTTGACGGCGTAGCCCATCTGGGTGAGTTGGTCGCGGATGGCGTCGGCGCGTGCGAAGTCTTTGGCCTTCTTAGCGTCGCGGCGTTGGGCGAGGAGTTGTTCGACCTCGTCGGAGGGGGCGGCGCCGGGGAGGTAGACGGCGATGCCTGTGTCTTGGGCCTGTGCCTGTTTCAGGCCCAGCACGCCGAGGATCTGATCGAGTTCGTCGAGGAGCGCGGCGTCGGCCTTGGTGGGCGACGGCGTGGCGTTGATCCACTTGTTGATCGCGCCGATGGCGCCCGCGATGTTGAGGTCGTCGGACAGGGCGCGGGCGACTTCGTCGCGGACGCTGGGGATCGTGTCGCCGTTCGGGGCATGAGCGGCGGCGTTTCGGAAGTGTCGCCAGCGTTCGATGGTGCGGGCGCTGTCCTTGAGGCCCTGCATCGAGAAGTCAGCGTTGGCGCGGTAGTGGGTTTTGATGAGTTCGAGGCGGATGGCGGCGGGGTCGATGCCCTTGGCCATGAGGTCGCGCGGGGTGTGGAAGGTGCCCTTGCTCTTGGACATCTTCTGGCCTTCGACCATCAGGAAGCGGGGGTGGAACCAGTGGCGTGCGAAGCGGGGGGCGGCGGTGAAGGCGCAGGACTGGGCGATTTCGCACTCGTGGTGGGGGAAGATGTTGTCTTCCCCGCCCGAGTGGAGGTCGATCTCGGCGTGTTTGTGTCGGGCGGCGTCGAGCCCGCCAGGGACGAGGCGATCGAGCGACATGGCGGTGCACTCGATGTGCCATCCGGGGTAGCCGTCGCCCCAGCCGGTGAGGGCGGGGTGCTCGGGGCTGGGCCACTTCATTTTGTGGGAGGCGTCTTCTTTCCAGAGCAGGAAGTCGGCGGGGTGGCGCTTCTCGTTCTGGGTGGCGTCGTCGACGCGTCCGCCCGCGCCGCCGCGGAGCCGGTCGAGGGTGTTGCCGGAGAGTTGGCCGTAGCGATGGGCTTTCTGGACATCGAAGTAGACGGCGCGTTTTCCGGGCTGGCCTGCGGGGTAGGCGACGCCCTCGTCGATGAGTCGCGCGATGACGCGTTTCATGCCGTCGATGTGGTCGGTGGCGCGGGGCATGAGGGTGGGGTCGGCGACGGATTCGTGCGCGACTTTGAGCCCCAGGGCGCGGGCGTCTTCAAGGAATCGGGCGCGGTAGAAATCGGCGACGGCAAAGGGATCGGAGGGGTCCACTTTGGCGTCGGGGGGGAGTTTTCCGGATTTTTTGGCTTCGATGATCCGCTTTTCGGCGGCCATCATTTTGTCTTCACCGGCGCCGTCGGCATCGGCGTCGTCGGTCATGTGTCCGACATCGGTGATGTTCATCACATGGTGGACTCGGCGTGGTCCGGCGTGCCCGGCGCCGTCGGGCGTTTCCAGAACACAGAGCGGGCTTTCCAGCCATCGGCGGAGGAGGTCGGCGGCGAGGAACGAGCGAAAGTTTCCGATGTGCGCATCGTCGTAGACGGTGGGTCCGCAGGTATAGAAGGTGATTTCGTTCGGGTCCGCCGGGGCGAACGGCTCGACACGCTTGGTCATCGTGTTATAGAGGTTGAAATGCACGGACTATCCTATCACCCCATGATCGCAACACCCCGGCGACATCCCGACGAAGTGGACACGGGCGGCGACAGCCCTCTGGCGCAGGCGCTGTGGCAGACGCTGACGAGCGAGCCTGGTGTGAGCGTGGCGTTGTTGGACGAAGTCGGCACGGTTTTGTTCGCGAACGACGAGACGAAGCGGATCTTCTTCGAGCACGCGCCGGAGGAGATCGTGGGCAAGCGTCTGAGCGAGCTGGGTTTTCCGAAGCCGTGGATCGACGAGCGGCTGGGGTTGTTCCAGCGGATGAAGGCCGAGGGGCACCCGCTGCTGCTGCGGACGGTGTGGCAGGGGCACCAGCAGTTCAGTTGGATGCGGATGATTCCCGCGGAAGAGGGCGACGGCGGGCCGCGGTTCCTGGTGATCACGCGCCGGATCCCGGCGGGGCGGGAGGCCGAGCATCTGCTGGCGTCGGAGCGTGCGGTGGTCGAGTCGGATGTGATCCGGCTGGGTGAGTTGGACACGCTTTCGCCGCGGGAGCTCGAGGTTCTTGCGTTGCTTGGTCAGGGGCTCTCGATCAAGGAGATTGCCAAGACACTTCACCGTTCCGTGAAAACGATCGAGCGGCATCGCGGGTCGATCGGCACGAAGCTGCAGTTGTCCAAGGGCTTGGTGATTGCGGACTTGGCGCGCGAGGCCGGTCTGCTGATGAACGACGCAGCGCGCAAGCGGGTTTGATGGATCAGTTGGCTCCGGCGTGCTCGGGGGTTGGCGCGTCTTCGTGCTTCGCGGGGCCGACTCGGACGCGGACGACGCGGGTGGGCTCGGCCTCGAGGACTTCGATGCGTGCGGTGCCGTGCTCGAAAACCTCGCCCGCTTCGGGTATGCGGCCGAGGGTTGCGCTGACGAAGCCTGCGACGGTGTCGTAATCATCGGACTCGGGCAGTTCGACGCCGAGGTCTTCGAGTTCGTCGTTGGCGTCGTCGATGGGTGTGCGTGCGTCGATGACGGCTGTGCGTGTGGTTTGATCGAGTTCGACGCCGCCGACGACATCCTCGGGTGTTTCGTACTCGTCCTGGATGTCGCCGAAGATTTCCTCGACGATGTCCTCCATGGTGACCAGGCCGGAGGTGCCGCCATACTCGTCGGCGACCATAGCGATATGGACCTTTTCGCTGAGCAGCTGGGTGAGTAGCTCTCGGACGGTTTTGGTCTCCGGCACGAAGGAGACGGGGCGGAGGATGGTGCGGAGGTTGAAGGCTTGGCCATCGCCGCTGTGGGTGTGGATCCAGCGGAGGAGGTCTTTGGCGTAGAGGACTCCGAGCATTTTGTCGAGGCTTTCCTCGTAGACCGGGACACGGGAGTGGCCGTGCTCGTCGACGAACGCCAGGACGGTGTTGATGTCGTCGGTGTAGGCGAGGGCGTCGATTTCGGTGCGGGGGGTCATGATCTGTTCGACGGTGGTGGAGCGGAACTCGACGACGGCCTCGATCATGTCGCGTTCGCTCTCGTCGATGTGGCCTTCTCGTTCGCGTTCGGTGACGACGCTGAGCAGCTCGGTGTCGATGGCGATCTGGTCGGATGCCGGCGCGGCTCCGGAGAGTCGTCGGACGACCTCGTCGGTGAAACGGACGAGGATGAGGAAGGGGCCCAGGGCCGCGTGCAGGGTGCGGATGGTTGGGGCCATGAAGAGGATGGTGGGTTCGGCGCCGTGGCGGGACACGGCCTGGGGTACCAGCACATTGAAGAGCCAGATAAGGGCCGATGCGATGAGCACGCCGGTGAGTGCGGAGAGCCAGCCGGGGTAGGTTTCGGCGCGGAGACCGGACACATACATGACAAAGGCGATGCCGCTGATGAGCTGGAGGGGCACGCGGAGCAGGGCCATGGCGGCTGCGTGACCCTGTGGGTCGGTGCAGATGGATTGAACGGGTGCGAGCAGGCGCGGGTTGTCCTTTTTCTCGGCCAGTTCGGTGAGCCGTCCGCGGCTAAAGCGGTGCAGGCACATGGTCAGCGTGCCGAAGATGCCGCCGACGGTGAGTAGGACGATGCCGGTGACGAGCCACCATCCGGGGGTCATGAGGCGTTTCCTTCCTGATCTCGTGCGAAGGTGATGCCGACGCCGAGCTGTTCGAGGAGTCGGTCCTCGGTGTCGTGCATGCGTTGGTAATCGTCGTCGTCGTGGTCGTCGTGGCCGAGGCAGTGGAGCATGGCGTGGACAATGTAGAGGAGCAGCTCGCGCCGCGTGTCGTGGGCGAGGCGTTCGGCTTGGCGGCGGGCCTCGTCGGCGCAGACAAGAACATCGACATCCAGTGTGCGAGCGTCGCCGGCGAGGTCAAAGGTCAGGACATCGGTGGTTCCGGGGACTCCGGCGTAGCGGAGGTGCGCTTCGGCCATTTCTTCATCGCGCACGATGCGGACGCGGACTTCGCCGGGCGCGCCGAGCAGCGCGGCAGCTCTGGCGGCGTGCTCGCGCAGCCACAGCAGGTCGTCGGTGCCGAGCGCGCCGTCGGCGTCTTGTACCTCGACCACTGCGGGTCGTTCGGATCGCGCGGGAGGTCGGTCGTCGTCGTCCGACGACCAAGATCGGCTGGGATCGTCCATCGGTCTCGCGTGTGTCGGGCAACGGTCGGGGAAACTCCCCCGCAGAACCCCGTCTGCCCGGCTCGGGCGCATCGCCACTCTATCCACCGACACGGGCAGTTCGAGCGGGAATCTGGCGGATCAGCGCAAGTTTTACACTTACAAAACACTAACAGACAATCAAAAGTGGCAGTCTAGGCAAACATTTCTTTCTAGAACTTGCTTCTTTGGGCACCGATAAACCGAATTTTCGTACAGTATCAAGATCTCTCTCTCCTCCAGCGGGGCGCCGTGGACCCATGGCGCCCTGCTTTCTTTTTGCGCATGCTGTATGGGCGGTAGGATCCCGCCCTCCCCGTGCCGATGGAACGGTCGGCATGTTCGTTCCGGAGCCGCTGTGACCGATTCTGCTCTTGCGACCAATCGACGCGTGGTGGTGACCGGGGCGGCCGGGTTCATCGGGTCGCATGTGTGCCAGGCGATGCTCGGCGCGGGGTGGGAGGTGATGGGGGTCGATTCGTTCGATCCTTACTACGACGAAGTGCTCAAGCGTGCGAATCTGGAGGAGGTTCGCGGGTGCGGCGGGCGGTTCGAGTTCGAGCGGTGTGACATTTGTGACGCTGGGCGGCTGGGGGGCATTTTCTCGGCGTTCCGTCCGGGGGCCGTGGTTCATCTGGCGGCGCGTGCGGGGGTGCGCCCTTCGATCGCGGATCCGGCGGGATATGCGATGACCAATGTGGTGGGCACGCAGCGGGTGCTGGACGCGGCGGAGGGCGCGGGTTGCCGTCGGATCGTGTGCGCCTCGTCCTCGTCCGTGTACGGCAACAACCCGAAGACGCCGTTCGCGGAGACGGACGCGGTGGATGCGCCGATCTCGCCGTACGCGGCGACGAAGAAGGCGTGCGAGTTGATCGGGCACACGCACCATCATCTGACCGGGGCCTCGGTGGCGATGCTGCGTTTCTTCACGGTGTTCGGCCCGCGGCAGCGTCCGGACCTGGCGATCCGGTTGTTCCTGTCGAAGGCGGCGCGGGGCGAGCCGATCACGATGTTCGGTGACGGATCGACCTCGCGGGATTACACATACATCGACGACATTGTCTCGGGCGTGCTGGCGGCAGTCGAACGGATTGATTCGCACGGCTACCGGGTTTGGAACCTCGGTGGCGATCACCCGATTTCTTTGTCGGATCTGATTTCGGCGGTGGGCGAAGTGGTCGGTCGGGCGCCGGTGGTGGAGCGTCGTCCGATGCAGCCGGGGGATGTGGAGCGGACTTGGGCGGATCTTGAGCGTTCCCGCTCGGAGCTGGGCTATGAGCCGCGCACAACGGTGCGGGATGGCATGGCTCGGCAGTTCGCGTGGATGCGGGAACGCGGGCTCGTGTGAGAAGTGCCGTGGCGGGCAAGACGACCATACCGGTTCTTCGACACTTGGCCCGCTCGGGCGGGACGGTGATCTCCCGTTGTATCGGGTGCATGGACGGCATCGTGTTGCTCAGCGAGGTGCACCCGGACAACATGGTGGTGACGCAGCCGATTCGGCAGGCGAAGGAGTGGTTCGGGCTGGTGACCGACGCGGAGATCGCGCGGTGGAGGCGGGTCGGTCCGCCTGGGATGCTGCAGCTGGTGGCGTTGTGCGAATCGAGGGCTCGGTCGGGGGGCAAGCGGCTTGTGCTTCGGGATTGGAGCCATCTCGACTTCGTGGGCGTGCCCTATGCGGAGCCGACGATGCGATTCCGGCTTGGTGAGGTGATCGGTGCCGCTTACGAGGTGCGTGAGGCGGTCACGGTGCGTCACCCGTTGGACCAGTTTCTCTCGTTGGCCAAGTTGCCGAACATGGCGGGGCGTCTGACGGAGGAGGGATATCTCCGGGGCTGCGCGGCGTTCGCGCGACACGCGCAGGGCGTAGGCTTCGTGCGGTACGAAGACTTCGCGTCCGACCCCGGGGGCGCGCTGCGGCTGCTCTGTGACCGGCTCGGTGTGCCCTTCGATGAGTCGTGGTCGTCGAAGTGGCATCGGTACAGAACGATCTCGGGCGATGCGCCCGGCTCGGGCTCGCGGGGTTCGTCGTCGGGTCAGATCCGTCCGATGCCGAGGGCGGAGGCGCCAGCGGGGCTGCTGGAGCGATTCCGGACGAACGGGGATTACCGCGAAACCTGCGCCCTGCTGGGTTACGAGTTGTAGCCGAAGGCCCGCATGTCGTCGGCGAACGCCGCGTCGAAGCGGGCATCGAGCCCGGGGCGGACGGTGTCGAGTGATTGGCCGCTTCGGCCCTTGTTGACAAAGAAGGCGTCGCGTGTGCGGCGTTTGAGCCCGAGGAACGGGCGTCCATTCGGGGTAACGGGTGTGGCTTGGCTTTCGCGGATCTCCATGGCGCGCATGGACTCGAAGCTGCTTGCCTGCAGGGCCGCGTCGATCCGGTCGGGGTCTGCCGGCAGCCCAAGGAACGCGAGCATCCGCGTCAGCTCGGCGCGGGGATCGGATTTGAGATCCTCGTACCGCAGGGCGAGGACGGGGAAGCGATCGGTCTGTCGCCAGGAGCGGGCGTGATCGGCCCAGGTTCCGAAGCCTCCGCGGAGCCAGGCTCGATCTCCGCCGTGGCGGATGAATCGCTTCACATAGCCGGCGCGGGTCCATGACCGATCGCCCTCGCCGGTGAGGCGCTGGTAGTTGAGGGCGCTGAGAACGATATCCTTGGGATTGCGGATGATGTGGATGGCACGGTCCGTTCGATCGAGCATCGGGTGGTCGTCGCTGAGGACGAAGTGGGTCTTGATGTAGATCCGGCCTTGGTGCGCCGGTGGGGGGTCGAACGGGCGGTGGAGATCGGGGATGCGGGCTTCGACATCGGCGGTCCGTTCGGGAGGCCCGAAGATCGCGGTGGAGAGCATGAAGCGGAGCCAGGTGTTGCCGCACTTGGGGTACGAGGCGAGCCACACGATGCCGGGTTGGCTGCTGTCCGATCCGCTCACCCGGTTCGCCCCTTCTCGCACCAGCGCGTCCAGAGATCAATGTACGCGGCCTGCACCGCCCGCGACAGTCCGGCGTGGTCGAGCAGTTCGGAGCGGGCGACGCGGTCGCGGAGGGCGAGGCGATCGGCGGTCGTCGGGCGGGGGCGGGCGAAGGCTTCGGCCGCAAGTTGGCGATAGTGCGGCTCGTCGCGTGCGATGTGGTCGGTCATGCCAACGGCGGTGAGCAGTGAGATTCCGACGCGCCCGGCATGGGCCCGGCCTTCCATCGTAAGCACCGGCACGCCCTGCCACAGCGCCTGGCAGGTTGTCGTGGTGCCGTGGTAGGGGATGGGGTCGAGTGCCAGATCGATCTCGTCGTAGAGCGCCAGGTGGGAGCGGTCGTCCTCGATCCGCCCGAGCATCGTCACGCGTGCCGGGTCGATACCCTCGGCGCGGAACCGGTCGGCGAGCATGGAGCGCATCTCCTCGTGGCCCAGTTCGCGGGCTTTGAGCAGGAGGCGGCTGCCCGGGCAGGCCGTAAGAACGCTTGACCACAGGCGGACGGTGGCGGGCGACATCTTCTTGATGTCGTTGAAAGAGCCGAAGGTGAACGGGCGATTTGATTCCCCGGTGCCCGGCACGGGGGCGTCGTCGTCCGGTCGGTAGGCGAGGAAGCAGCGGTCGAGCCGGATGAGCGACTCGGCCGCGAGTTTGTCCGCGTCCGGGGGCGGATCGGTCAGACGATCGACGATGCGTGCGTCGATGGTCCGGACCCCGGTTGTGTTTCCGTATCCGATCATCGAGACCTGCACGGGGGCCGGGCGGGCGGCCATGGTCGCCAGCCGGTTGCGGGCGAACAGGCCGGTCAGTTCGACAAGCACATCCACGCGGTCCTGCATGATGCGTCTGGCCAGCTCGGGCGGCGAGCACGAATCGCACGGAACCCACCGGTCGGTGTGGGACCGGATCGCCGCCGTCACCCCGTCTTCGTGGCGGGATGTGTGGTAGGCGAACACTTCGAAGCGGTCGCGGTCAATGTGTTCGAGCAGCGGGCGGAGGAAGAATGCGACCGAGTGGTCTCGGAGTTCGGACGAGACCAGGCCGAGCCGGATGCGTCGGTGGGGATCCGGTGTGTTCGCGTGGCGTGCGGCCGGGCGGATCATGCGCTCGAGGCACCGGCCGTAGGCGGTGTGGAACGCGAAGGATTCCTCCGGCGTCAGTGTGTCGTCATAGGACGATGCGAGCGACAGCAGCGCGTTCGTCGGGAGATGGTCCGGGTTCGATCGCACGAGTTCGCGGAGTAAGGCGACCGCCTCACTGGCCCGGGCGGTGTTGAGCAGGCAGGAAGCCAGCGCGAGCGGGGGATCGATCCAATCCGGGCGAAGCCGGGCAGCCTCGCGGAGTTCGGACTCGCCCTCGGCGTAGCGGCCGAGGTCGACGGCGACCGAGCCGAGCGCGTATCGGCCCTCGGCATCGTTGGGCTGGGCATCCGCGGCTCTCCTGATCGGCTCGTAGGCTTCTTCGAATCGGTTCAGGTTTATGAGCGCCGCGCCGAGGCCCAGACGGAAGCGGTGGTTCGACGGGTCGGCGGCCAAGGCGCGCTCGGCGTGATACAGCGCCGGCTCTGGCTGATTGAGCATCAGCAGCATTTGCGATGCGAAGTGGTTCCCATCCGGGTGGGATGGTGCTTTCTCGAGCACCCTGCGCACCATGGCGAGCGCCCGGTCCGGCTGGCCCGAACGAAGGGCCTTGAGCGCCTCGTTGAGCTTTTCGTTGATGCGGGGGTCGGGCCGGCTGGGGCGGGGCGGCATCACGGGCTCCCGACGAGGGAATCTGCGTGGGCACGAGCGCGTGCGTCCGCTTCAAGGATGCTTCCAAGTTCTTCGGCGGGCGCCGGCGAGAGAGCATCGCAGACGGACTCAACGATATCGAGTATGCGACCGAATGGGATGCGTCGGTCGAGGAATGCACGGACCGCCACCTCGTTGGCGGCGTTGAAGACAGCGCCTGCATCGCCGCCGGCACGGATCGCGCGGAAGCCCAGGTCGATCGCTCGGCGCCACGATCCTTCGATCGGGCGGAACTCGAGCGGACCTGCCCCGATCAGATCGAGCGGGGCCAGCGGCTCCGGGGACACACCCGGGAAGGTCAGCGAACGCATGATGGGCGTCCGCATATCGGGTGTGCCCATCTGTGCGATCACGCTCCCATCCTTCATCGATACGAGGGCGTGGACGACCGAGCCGGGATGGATCACGGCGTCGAGACGGTCGGCTTCGAGACCGAACAGCCAGTGCGCCTCGATCAGTTCGAGCGCCTTGTTGACCAGGGTGGCCGAGTCGACCGTGACTTTGGCCCCCATATCCCAGTTGGGGTGCACGAGCGCTTCATCGGGTGTGGCATCCGTGAGGTCGGCGGGGTCTCGGCCGCGGAAAGCGCCGCCCGATGCGGTGAGTGTGACGCGGTGCACCGACTGGGGCGCCTCATGCGGCGGCGCGTAGTCCGGACCGGCAGCGTGCATCAGGCACTGCCACACGCCGGCGTGCTCGGAGTCGATGGGAAGAATGCGCGCGCCGGTGCGTCGGGCCAACGGGATGACCACCGAGCCCGCAGCCACCAGCGTTTCCTTGTTGGCCAACGCGATGTCCACGCCGCGTTCGAGCCCGGCCAGCACCCCGGGCAGGCCGGCCACACCGACGATGGCGCCGACGACCAGGTCGCACTCGGTTTCTCGCACCAGTCGCTCGGCGCTGCCCGGCCCACTGTCCAGATCGATACCTTCGACTTTGTACGAACCTTCGGCGATGGCGCAGCGGGTCACGCCGAGCGACCGGGCCTGACCGATCATCGCTTCGACATTGCGCCCGGTGGCCAATCCGACCACCTCGAATCGGTGGGGGAACCGGCCCCGGTCATGCAGCCCGTTGATGTGTCTGATCGCATCGAGGGTTTGCGTGCCGATGGAGCCGGCGCACCCGAGCACGACCACGCGCCGCACGCGCGCATCGGCGGGCGACGCGGCGCGTGTCGGCTGTGGGCTGATCGGTGGCATGGCGGGCGACTCCGGTCGGTTCAATCAGGCGAGATTCGGGCCACCTCGGAGGGGGCAAGCTTGCGGCGTGCGCCGGCGTACAGCCCGCGACGCTTCGGCTTGGGCTCGACCTTCGGCTCGGGCGCTGGCTCCGACTTCGGCTGCGACTCGGGTAGAGACTCTGGTTCCGGGTCGTGTTCTGCGCGGTGGGCCGGCTCGGGTTCGGATGTTGAGCCCTGCTCGGATTCTGCTCCTTCGCCATCGCGGCGTCCCCTGCCGCGACGCCGACGCCGTCGGCGCTTCTTCTTGCCACCTTCGCCCGGCTCTGCGTGGTGCTCGCCGTCGCTTTCCGGTTCGGGGTCGGAGGGTTCGGGTTCGCCATCAAGATTGTTGTCGCAGGGCTGTTCCTGCTCTGAACGATCGTCCGTCTGCTCGGCTTCGGTCTTCTTCTTGCCGCGGCGACGGCGACGACGCTTCTTCTTCTTGCCGCTCTCCTGGTCGTCGTCGGTCTGCTCGCCGCCGGGCAGTGGGATCTGGTCCGGCCCCGCGGCTTCGGCCAGTCGGGCGATCTCTTCGACGAGTTTCTGAGCGGTGGTCTCGTCCGCCTCGTCTGTTGGATCGACGGCCCAGTCTTCGGACGAGTCATCGATCCATTCGACGACTTTGGGCTCGGGGCGTGTGCGCCCGGACATCTTCTCCAGCGGGAGGTCGGCTCCCGTCTTGTCGTACGCGTAAAAACTCACGCGATCGAGGGCGAGGGTTTCCGACACCCGGACATCGATCTTTTTGCCCGAGTGCAACTCGATTCGAGTCAGCGCGGTCCGCTTGGTTGAGAGCAGGGCGCCTGCCACACGCGGGTGGACGACCAGCTCAACACGGGCGACGCGGTCGTGCTCGATGATGGCGGAGAGGTCGCGAAGGGCGCTGGCCGCGACAGAATCGGGCTTCTGCACGAGCCCGCGTCCGTGGCACATCGGGCAATCCGTGAAGTGCTGGCTTTCCATCGACCCGCGCATGCGCTGGCGGGTCATCTCGAGAATGCCGAACTGCGAGATGGTGCCCACGGTGCTCTTGGCGCGGTCACGCTTGAGCCGGTCGCGGAACCGCTGCTCGATCGCTTTGCGGTGCGACGCGTGGCGCATGTCGATCAGATCGCAGACGACCAGCCCGCCCATGTCGCGCAGCCTCAGCTGGCGGCAGATGGCGTCGACGGCCTCGATGTTGGTTTGGTAGGCGTTGGTCTCCGCGTCGCGGGCCGAGCGCGACTTGCCCGAGTTGACATCGATCGCAACAAGCGCCTCGGTCTGGTCGATGACCAGGCGTCCCCCGCTGGGCAGGGGCACCTCGCGGGCGTGGATGGCTTCGATCTGCTCCTCGATACCGAACGCGTGGAAGATCGGGGCGCTGCCGACATAGTGCGCCAGCTTGGCGCTGGTGCGCGGGGCGGCGATCTTGATGAACTGGGCCGCCCGCCTGAGCGCCGGCTCGGAGTCGATCACGACGCGCCTGATCTCTCCGGTCATCAGATCTCGGATCGAGCGGAGCAGCAGGTCCGACTCGGAGTAGAGCGGGCGCGGCTTGTTGCCGCTCTTGCGACGGCGCTCCATGTCCTTCCACAGGCGGGTCAGGTACGCCAGGTCGCGCTTCAGCTCTGTCTTGTTGCGATCGAAGCCCGCCGTGCGGAGGATGAACCCGAACCCTTCGGGCAGGTCGAGCTGGGAGAGGATCTCCTTGGCGGCACGCCGACGGTCGTCGTCCTCCTCCTTCCGGGAGACGCCGACCTTGTCCATGCCGGGCATCATCACAAGAAAGCGGCCAGGGATCGAGAGATAGCTGGTGAGCGTCGGACCCTTGGTGCCCACGCCCTCCTTGAGGACTTGGACCGTGATCTCCTGCCCACGCTTGAGGGCTTGCTGGATGGGTGGGCGGTCGCGACGCGGGGTCTTTTTGCCCACACGCTCGGTTGCCTCCTCGTCGTTACCGAAATACTGCGGGTGCAGATCGGAGATGTGAAGGAAGCCGTTTTCCTCGCAACCGAAGTCGACGAACGCGGCCTGGATGGCCGGCTCTACATTCACGACCTTTCCGACATAGATGTTCCCGACGCGAGAGACCCGGTCGGTGGGCTCGGCGAAAAGCTCCTCGAGCTGACCGTCCTCGACGATGGCCACCCGGCACTCCTCGCCGGGCACATAGTTAATGACCATCTCCAGACGCCCCTCGCCCGCCGGCCCTTCGTCTTCGTCGTCCTCGGACTGAGGGGCGGGCTTGGCGTCGCCCTGCTCGCCGGACTTGGCGCCCTTGCCACGCCGGCGACGGCGCTTCTTCTTGCCGCGCGACTCGCCCATGTCCCCCGCGTCCCCGCCCGGCTCGGTGTCTTCGGGCTGGTCGGTCTCGGCGGCTGCTTCCGGGGCCTCGGCGGGCTCGGCGTCCTCACCGGCATCGACTTCGGCATCAACATCAGCATCGACACCCGGATCGGTCAGGGTGTCGTCGGGCTCTTCGGCCGGGGCGTCAGCCTTGGCGGCGGCTTTCTTGGAAGTCTTCTTCTTCGCCGCTTTCTTGGTGGTCTTCTTGGCCGCCGCCTTCTTGGTCGTCTTCTTGGTCGCGGCCTTCTTGGCGGCGGGCTTCTTGGTCGTCTTCTTCTTGGACGACTTCTTGGTGGTCTTCTTTGGGGTGTCCTCGGAGGCGTTGGATTCGGAGGTAGCGGGGGGGTTGGGCTCGTCGGTCATGGTCTGCCTTGCTTGCGAAAGGGGGGTCAAGGCGTCGGCGGGCGAACATGGTCACCCAGTGCGGCCGAACAACACGGAACCCGCCCCTTTCCGGGTGGGTTCTTGGTCGATGGGCAATCGCGCTGAATGAGCACGGGAGGCTCGCTGACGCTCGCAGCCGAGCGGCGGGGTGGACCTCGGACCCGCCCCGGTCTCCGGCGTGGGTGCCGGACCGCGGGGGGTCGTCCGTCGTCGTCCCGCGGCCTCACCCCGGAGACATTCGGGGGGCTGCGCGGTGATCTTTTGCCCGGGGTGGCGGGTCCAGGTGCCTGTAGCACAAGGACTTAAGGCTCTTCGGCGGTCCGCCCGTCGAACACCTCGGGGACTAGTTTTCGTACCCGATCGCGGACATAGGCTGCCGCGTCGGCTTCCGAATCGAACCGGATCGCCTTCTGGGCGATGCGTTCGCACCTTTTGGTATCGAGCCCTCGGACGGCTCGCTTGAGCCTGGGGAGGGACGACGCTGTGACGGAGAGCGTACGCACTCCAAGCCCGATCAGCAACGCGGCGAACTCCGGTTCGGCGGCCGACTCCCCACAGCAGGAAACCTCCAAATCGGCCCGTTGGCCCACCCGGGCGACATCCCGGATCAGCTTGAGCACCGCCGGATGGATGGGTGTGTAGAGCCCGGCCACACGCTCGTTGATGCGGTCGACCGCGAGGGTGTACTGGACGAGGTCGTTGGTCCCGATCGAGAAGAAATCGACCTCTCGGGCGAAGGAAGCCGCCTGGAGGGCGGCCGCGGGCACCTCGACCATCATGCCGGTCTTGATGTCCTTGTCGTAGGGGACGCCCATTTCGTCGAGATCCTCCATCGCTTCGTGGAGGTAGTACTTGGCGCGCCGGAACTCGGCGATGTTGGTGACAAGGGGGAACATCACTTTGACGGGCCCGTGCGCGCTGGCCCGCAGGATCGACCGGAGCTGCCGGCGAAACATCTCGGTGTTCTGCAGGCAGTAACGGATCGACCGCAGCCCGAGGAACGGGTTGCGCTCGGGGGTCTCGGAGCGGCCCTGGGTGTACTTGTCCGCGCCAAGGTCGACGGTGCGGATGGTCAGTGGGCGCCCCTTGAGCCGTTTGACGCAGTCGATGTAGGCGCTGGTGTGCTCGTCCTCGGTCGGCTCGTGGTCGCTCGTCAGGTAAAGGAACTCGGTGCGATACAGCCCGACCCCGGTACCGCCCTCGTGGATGACGGACTCGACCTCATCCGGGAACTCGATGTTGCCCATCAGCGCGATGGGTACGCCGTCGAGGGTGACCGCGGGTTTGGCGACATCTTCGTGCAGGGTGATCCAGGAGCGACGGGACCGCTCGCCCGCCCGTTCGGCGTCTTCCAGCGTCGGTTGATCCGGGTCGAGCACAACGCTGCCGCGTTCGGCATCCACGACGATGGTCTGCCCGTCGCGGGCGTAGCGGGTGAGATCCTGGAGCCCAACCACCGCGGGAAGTCCGAGGGCCCTGGCCACGATGGCGGTGTGCGATGTCAGCCCGCCGAGATCGGTGGCGAACGCGACGATCTTGGAACGGTCGAACGCGGCGGTCTGTGACGGCGTCAGATCCCGCGCGACGATGACGGTGTGCTCGTCGAGGTGGGCCATCGTGCGGGGGCGTCGACCGGTCAGGTGCCGCAACAGCCTGGAGCCGAGGTCGTGGAGATCCGAGACCTTGGACCGGAAGGTCGTGTCGGGGTGGTTGGCGAACTTGTCTGCGATGGCGCGGATGGACTGCACCGCGGCGAACTCGGCGCCCAGGTGGTCCTGCTCGATGGCGCGGCGGATCGGGTTGAGGATCGCCCGGTCAGAAAGGGCGCCCATATGGAACAGGAATATCTTGGCGGCCTCGTCGCCCATCTCGGTGGCCGCGGTCTGGTGCAATCTGTTGAGTTCCTCGATCGCGGCCCGACGGGCGAGTTCGAATCGCTCCAGTTCGGCCGGCGCGTTCTCGGGGGGGATCTCGCGTCGGGGGGCGCGCAGGGGCTGTCCCTCGTCGATCACGAAGACCCGCCCGACCACGACGCCGGACCCGACCGGAATGCCCGCCAGAGTGCGCATCAGTACGCCGATCCCCAGTCCCGGGAACCCCCCGGGAAGCAGCATCGTAGGGGAAACAGAGCGGGCCCCGGGGAGGTCGGCCTGCCCGAAGTAATCGGACCTTTTGGTTGCCCTTGACCTTCCCGGCTCATTCGGCCGACTATATTGTCAGTAGAGATTGGGGAGCCTCGCAAAGGCTCCCCGCCTGATCCGGGCGTGCGTTGAGCGGCTTGTCATGCCGATCGGCCCCGCCCGGGACGAAGCACAACCCATGTCAAGCAAGACGCTCACCGGCATCCTCGAGTGGCCGGAGCGCGCGGAAGGGCGCATCCGCCAGATGGGCGACGCCAACCGCATGCTCGAAGCTCCGGACGATCCCTTCGTGCCCGCCATCTTCGGCGAGCAGCTCCCGCTGCGCTCGGGGCTGCATGTGGAGGTGGAGGTGGTCGAACGCATGCCAAAGCGGCGCCGACGGGGCAGGCCTCGCCGCCCGCGCCCTGTGGTCGAGCGGTTTATCGAGATCGAGGGCATGTCGCCCGAGGAGTTCGCCAACCGAAAGCCCTTCGAGGAGCTCACCTCGATCGACCCCGGCCCGCGACTCACGCTCGAGCACCCCGGCTGCGCGCCGTCCTGCCGCCTGATCGATCTGTTCTGTCCCATCGGACGCGGGCAGCGCGGGTTGATCGTCGCTCCGCCCAAAGCCGGCAAGACCACCCTTCTCAAGGACATCGCCACGGGCATCCTGGTCAACCACCCGGATGTCCACCTCATCGCCCTGCTCGTCGACGAGCGCCCCGAGGAGGTCACGGACTTTCTCAGGTTCCTCTGCGGCAACGCGGATCAACGCGAGGGCAAGGTTCCCTGGGACAAGCCGTGGAAGCAGGACCAGGTCGAGGTCGTCGCGTCCAGCAATGACCACGATGTGCAGCGGCACATCGAGATCTCGACCACCACTCTCGAGCGCTGCAAGCGGATGGTCGAGGCGGGCAGGGATGTGGTCGTGGTGCTCGACTCGCTCACACGCCTTGGCCGCGCCTTCAACCGGTCGAACAAGCACGCGAACTCCGGGCGCACCATGTCCGGCGGCATCGATTCCAAGGCCCTGGAAGTGCCAAAGCAGATCTTCGGCGCGGCACGCAACACCGAGGAAGCCGGCAGCCTGACCATGATCGCCACCTGCCTGATCGAGACCGGCAGCCAGGGCGACCAGTTGATCTTCGAGGAGTTCAAGGGCACGGGCAACATGGAGCTGATCCTCGATCGCAAGATCGCGGAGAAGCGTCTGTTCCCGGCGATCAACCTGGCCGCGTCCGGAACCCGCAAGGACGAGCTGCTGCTTGAGCCGCAGGCTTATAAGACCATTACGGCGTTGCGGCGTCGCATGCTCCAGATGCCGCCCCCGGTTCAGGTCGAACAGCTCCTGGCCGCTCTGAAACGGTTCGAGACCAACGACAAGCTGGTCGGCTCGGCGGGCTGATCTCGGGCCGATGGCGGCTCGGCCGCGTGATCCCGGATTGTGCCTTTCGCTTCTTATCGGGGGCCGGTTTACCCGGATACCCCGGAAAGGAGCCAGTCATGCGCAGGAAACGCACGAGCGATCTGTCCCTCAAGGTTCTTTTAGGTGTGGCGGCGGGCCTGACGGCGCGTGCGCACGCCCAGTTCACGGTCACGGAGCATTACGACGCATCGGCGGTCAACCCGGTCGCCGGGCCCGATGTCCTTCCGGCGGTTCCGGGTGACCAGATCACGATCCGTTCCGCGATCGAGCACATCAACACGCTGCCGCCGGGAAACTACACCGTGGATATACCCGCCGGCACATACCTCTTGTCGCTCACCGGGCACAACGAGGAAGATGCGCATGCCGGTGACATCGATATCCGAAACGGCGTGACCGTCACCGGCGCGGGCCTGGGCGTGACCTTCATCCTCGGCACCATGCTCGGTGACCGCATCTTTGATGTCAAACTGCCCGTGCAGGCCGAGTTCCGCATGCTCGGCATGTACGAGGGCACGGCCGTACCGGGCACGGCAGGTGTGGAGTCCGGCGGCGCGGTCCGCACCGTCGCTGGAAGCACGCTGCGACTGTTCGAGACCGAGTTCTCTAACAACTCGGCGTCGGGCGGCACCGCCGCCCGCGGGGGGGCGATCGACTGCCAGGGTGACCTCTTCGTCACCGGTTTCAACTCCTTCTACGGCAACTCGGCCGAGGGCATCGGCGGCACGATCTACCTCGTCGGACGCGGCGAGATTGACAACTCTCACTTCATGATGAACCACTCCGACCGTGACGGTGGCGCGATCCGCACCAGCAACGCTTCGCCCGGTCTGAGGGTCACCAACTCGACCTTCGACTTCAACACTTCCGGCGGTTCGGGCGGGGCGATGAATCTCCGCGCCCCGTCCGAGGTGATCGCCTGCCGCTTCAACGGAAACGACGCGACCGCGGTAGGCGGCGCGGTGGGGCTGCTCGGCGCGGTCGTCCGGTTCGAATCGTGCGAGTTTGGCGGCAATCACAGCGCCTCCGGGGGTGGGGCGATCAATGTCGCCGGGCTGGGCGATGCAACCCTGCTGGACTGCGTGCTCCGATCCAACGCCTCGGACACGAGCGGCGGCGGACTCATCAACTCGTCCGTCTGCCGGGTCCTCAACTCCAGCATCGTCGAGAACACCTGCCTCGGCAGCATTCCCGCCGAGCTGGGGGGTGCGGGTATCTACAACTTCGGCGATCTTCAGATCACCAACTCGACCATCAGCCGCAACTTCACACCCGGCGGCCTCGGTGGGGGAATCCTCAACCTCACCGGCGGGAACGCGGTCCTGACGCATGTGACCGTCTTCGCGAATGAAGCGCCGATCGGATCGCAGATCCACAACGGCACACCTTCGGGCGGCGCTGCCATGGCCATGACCCACACCGTCATCGCGGATGTCCGAGGCGGCGGTGGACGACCGCCTTTCGTGGACGGCACATCGCTGCCGCTGGTCTCTCTTGGCTACAACCTCGACGCCGACGGTTCCGGCGGGCTTGTGGGTCCCGGCGATATCGCGGGACTGTTGGCCGCCCCCATCGATCCGCTGATTTCGCCCCTGCTCATGGGACCGAACGGCACCGTTGCCTACCGCCCGCTGCCCGGATCGCCGTGCCTCGACGGCGGGGACGCGGGTTTCAGCATCGATCCAAACGGCAACACGGTGATGGAGGACCAGTTCCACGCCGTCCGGCCCGTCCGGCGCCCGGACATCGGCGCGATCGAGGCGGACTGCGCTGCCGATCTTGCCTCGCCCTATCTCGTCCTGAACTTCTTCGATATCGCCGCCTATCTGAGCCTCTACAACAACCATGACCCCGCGGCGGATTTGGCCACCCCGTTTGGGATCTTCAACTTCTTCGATGTCGCGGCGTACCTGGCGCTCTACAACGCCGGGTGCCCGTGACCGGCCGCCCTACTCCCCGCATGCGAAAGGCCCGGGTTCCCTCAAACCCGGGCCTTTTTAATAGCACCAACCGGATCTGTTACGGGCAGCCCGCGTTGTACCGATTGATGTACTCCTGCAGGTCGAAGATGTTGAAGACACCGAATGGCGCCGCCAGATCCGCCGCGGGGTCTTGGCTGTTGTACAGCCCGATGTAGGCTTGGATATCGAAGATATTGAGCAGGCCATACGGCTCAGCGAGATCGGCGTCAGAGCAGCCGGGGTCCAGGTCGGGCAGACGCGTCGTGCCGATGTGCACATCGTCGACAAAGACTGTGCCGCCCGCTGTGGAGGCGGTCAGACGCAGCTGGGTCTGCGTGCCAATCACCGCAAGGTCAGGCACTTCAAACTCGAAACCGCGGGGTGTGGCGTCCACGCCGCTCACATCGATGGTGCCCAGAGTCGTCCATGCGAGGAACTCTGAGCGGATCTCCACGGCCAGCGAGTCGCCCGAAGTCAGGCCTTGCCCGGTCACGACCAGCCACGCCGATTGGTCAAGCGCCTGCAGATCAAGCAGCGGCAGATTGACCGTGCTGGCGGTGGCGTCGTTGCCCATCGCCATCACGAAGTCACCCTGATCGATCGCGATCGCAGCGTCCGAGACATCGGTCCAGCGGGCCGGGTCGATCACGCCATCGTCGAAGCCGTCGGCGAACGGAACCAGCCCCAGCCCGTCCATCTCGCCGATCGCCAGATCATCGATGATCCAGCGGCCGGATGTGTTGTTCGCGACCAGACGCACGGCCGAGCTGTGATACGCAAAGTCGTTGTCCAGAGCGCCCTGACGCAGCACATACGCCCCGTCGCCGCCCGCGGACACGGCCTGATCGACCGTGTGCCACACCCCGGCTTCGTCGCGATACTGCAGCGACAGCGTCTCGAACGCGGGCACGCCCTCGGCCCTGGCCTTGACGCTCAGCCCGAAGCCCGCGTTGAACGCGGCCAGGCCGGCGATCGGAGCGCTCTCGACCGATTCGCCCGCGTCGAGCGCCAGTGCGCCCGTTCCGGACGGCGCTCCCGGATCGACGATCAGCTCCGGCGTTCCGACTCCGCCGGAGAGCACGGTCTGCCAGTCCGCGGACTCGAAGTCCTCGAACAGCGGCAGCGTCAGACGGGGTGTGTAGCTCTGAGCCATGGTCACGGCGTTGAAGGTGTTCACGCGCCCGTGGCCGTAGAAGATGTCATATCCCGCTGAGCCAAGGTCATCGGCGGATGAATACAGAATGTCCTGCACATCGTCCGGCCCCAAGGCGGGGTTGGCCGAGAAGATCATCCCCACCACGCCGGCGGCCATCGGGGATGCGAAGCTCGTGCCCGAACTATTGCCGTAGCCGCCGCCACGCTGCGTCGAACGAACGCCCGAGCCGGGTGCGACCACATCGATCGCCGTGCCGTAGTTGCTAAAGCCCGATCGACTGTCGCTCGAGGTGGTCGAGCCGACAATCGTCAGATCGGGGAAGTAGCCATTCGAGCTCTGCGTCCCGTCGTTGCCCGAGGCCCACAGCAGCAGCCCGCCCATGTTCTTCACATCCCGTGCGGCGGCGTTCGTTCCCGAACTCGTCGCCCCGGTGAACGACACATTCACGGCCTTGGCACCGTTGGACGCGGCCCACCGCGCACCCTCCAACAGGTCGAAGGGGTTGGCCGTGCCGCTGGAGTTGTTGGAGACTCGCACGGGCATGATCCGCATGTTCCAGCCCACGCCGACCACGCCGGTGCCGTTGTTCCCGATGGCGGCGGCGCAGCCCGCCACGAAGGTGCCGTGTCCGTTCACATCATCCACCAGCCCGCCGTCAACCTGCGCAAGGTTGTTCACGGCGTTATAGCCGGGGACCAGCGCGGCCGCGAGGTCGGGGTGATCGATGTCCACGCCAGAATCGCACACCGCCACGATCACATCCGGGCTTCCCTGCGTGATGTCCCACGCGAGCGTGGACTGCATCCGCGTGTGCTGCCAGGACGACGAGAACTGCGGATCGTTCGGCGTGGTCGCCAGAGGGAACAGCACCCAGTTCGGCTCGGCGTATTCGTAGTCTCCCGTGGCCATCAACGCGGCGGCGAACTCTCCCTCGCTCACCCCGTCCGGCACTCGCACCACAGCCTCATCGACGAACTGGCTCTTCTTGACCATCGCCGGGGTCAGTCGGGACATCGCGCGGATCGCGCACTGCCGCCGCGCACGGACGATCAACTCGCTGGAGAACTCCTGATTGCCCGCCACTTCGGAGAACGCCAGCGGGCGGGCGGCCGACATGGCCGCCAGATCGCCCGGCTGCAGACGCAGCGACGAGGCGATCCGGGCGACGGACGCGGCCGACATCGACGCCGGCTGCCCCCCGGACAGATCAGCCGCCGAAGCCGAGCCGCACGCGACAACGATCGAAACCGCAGCAGCGGCCAAGGTATGACGGATCATCAAAGCAGACCTCCGGTCCCTGAAAGGACGCCGATCACGGGCATCCCTGGTTGTACGCCGAGATGTATGCGCTGACATCGAAGAAGTTCAGCGTGCCGAACGGAGCGGCCAAGTCCGCCGCCGGATCTTGCGCGTTATACAGCGAAATGAAGGCACTCACATCGAAGAAGTTGAGTGTCCCGAACGGGGCGGCCAGATCGGCCGGGCAATCCACAGGGTCCACCACGAACTCCTCGGTCACCGCCACATCATCGATGTACCACTTGTGGTCTGGCGAGGTGCCGGAAGCCGTGTAGCGAACAGCCAACTCCAGCCCGAACGCGCCGAACGGGATCTGGAACTGATTCAGCGCAAACGCCGTCTGGTCCACGCCGTTGCTGGTGATCTGGCCCAGCGGCTGCCACACGCCGAGGAAGTCGCGATACTCCACGGTCAGCGTCTGCCCGGAGGGCACGCCGGTGTGCAGCGTCCGCAGCCGGGCATACAGCGTGCTCGGCCCGGAGGAGACATCGATGTTGCGGCTTGTCATCGAGCCCGCGCCGGTCAGCCGGGCGCTGAATGTGCCCTCAGGCGTATTCGGCGCTTCCGTGGTCGCGACGGCATCGGACGCGGCCCAGTCGAAGTTCAGGTCGATGCCGTTCTCGAATCCCGTTGACCACGGCAGCTGGTTCGATACGAACACCCCCACACGCACATCGTCGATGAACCACTCGTCCCCGCCGTCCGACCCCTGCGCGGTGAACCGCAGCTTGAGGTCGTCGTGCATCCCCAGAAACGGCACAGCCATCCTGTGCTGAACGAACTCGCTCTGATCCGCGCCGTCCGAGGTCACGGTGGCAAGCGCATACCAGTTGCCGATCGGATCGCGGTATTCCACCAGCAGAGACTCACCGGCTTCCACGCCTCGGTGCTGGGTCGAGAAGCGGATTTCGCCCACCGAAGATGCAAGAACGGCCGCGCGCAGCGCGACAGTCTCGATCGAGTCCGTCGCATCCAGATTCATCGCGTAGTCGCCCGCGTCCAAGCCCGCGGCGTTCTGGTTGACCTCGATCACCCCGACCGGGTTTCGCCACAGGCTCGAAAGCACGCCGCCGGCGAAGTCGTCGAAGAACGGAAGATCGATGTGCGATGGCCCGACCACCGCCATCTCGACCGCCTCGCCCACCCGCACGATCCCATGGCCCGTGAAGTCGTCCTCGCCGGGGGTGCCGACATCCAAGGCGGTGTCGTACAGGATCTGCTCGACCTGGAGGTTGGTCAGCGTGGGATTGGCGGCCTTGATCAGCGCCAGCGCGCCGGCGGTCAACGGCACCGAGAAGCTCGTGCCCGTCGAGTTCCCGTAACCACCGCCACGCTGCGTGGTGTAGATGTTCGATCCCGGCGCGATCACATCGATGCCAACGCCGTAGTTCGAGAATCCCGCCCGCGCGTTCGCCTGATTGCTCGCCCCGACGATGATCACCGCCGGGCGGTCGGTTGTCTGGTCTTCGATGCCGTCATTGCCGGACGAGAAGGTCAGCAGCCCGCCGTTGCCGCGGATGTACACCCCGGTGGAGTTCGCCTGGCTCGAGTTCGCGCCGCCGTAGGAGCAGTTGGCCACGAACGCCCCGTTGTCCGATGCCCAGCGTGCCCCCTGCAGAATGTCCGACAGGTTGGCCACGCCGTCCGATCGGTCGCTCACACGCACGGGCATCACACCGAACCGCCATCCAACGCCGGAGACACCCGTGCCGTTGTTGCCGATCGCGCCGAAGCAACCCGCCGTCGCGGTGCCGTGACCGTTCAGCGTGTCGTCCACCACGCCGCCCTGGGCCTGCGTCAGGTTGGTGACCGCGTTGAATCCGGGAACCAGCGACGAAGCAAGGTCGACATGGGTCAGACGCACCCCGGTGTCGCAACCGGCCACGATGATGTCCGGGCCGCCCGTCGCGAAGTCCCAGGCTCGCACCGAGTTCATGAATCCGCTTCGGTGATGCCACTGGTTGCCGTACAACGGATCGTTCGGCGTGGTGTCGTGCGGATACACACGCCAGTCCGGCTCGACATACTCGTAGTCACCGGTCGCCATCAGCACCGCGGCGATCTCTTCTTCGGTCCATCCATCGGGCACGCCGAAGGCGTGCAGGTCGATGTCATCGAACGACTCGAGCAGCGACGGCGCCAATCGGGCGCGGGCGCCCTCCATGCGGGCCTCCACCCGATCCATCGCCGCCGCCCAGTCCGTCTGATGGACCACCGCGTCCCGTGCCACCGGAGACAGCCCCGACCGGGCCTCCCCGATCATCCGCGTCGCCATATCGGCCCGCTCGCGCACCTTTGCGACCATCCGGCCCTGCTTCTCGTACGACCCGGCCCGCTCTCGGAAGACCTCTCCAACCCGGATCTCCGCGCTCAGCACACCCTCATCGCCCGCACGCCACGCGAACGCCGCGTCGAGCGAAGCACGCCGTTCCGGCGTCAGACTCACGACCTGACCCACCCGGATCTGGGCAGCATCCGTCAAGCCGCCGGCGTCTTGCGCGGACACGGCGCCCCCGGCCGAGCACACCAGAGCCAACGCCAATCCCGCTACAGCCATGCTGATCTTCATTTCAACTCTCCGGGCCCGTCCTGGGCCGATCACGCCGGGCCGACGCCCGCCCATAGGATGACCCGGCGGCCCCTGCTCGGCCAGCCCGACCATCCCAAAACCCTGCCCAGACCGGGTTTTTCGCCCGATCCGGGCCCGCCCGGGTCCGATCGTGTCGCCGAGCGTCCGAGAAATCCTGTGCATGCCGCGCCGGCAGACCGCCGGGACGAGACGCGGGCAAGAAAAAGCCGCGTCCCCGGAAGGTACGCGGCCATCCCGCATCGGGTTCCGACCCCCGTATCAGGGCTCATCGTCCTTCTTCCCGCCCCCAAAGAGGTCCTTGACCTTGTTGGCCGTGTCTTCCACCGACTTGGCGGCGTCCTCGGCCTGCTTCTTCAGATCGTCCCCAACCTGCTTCAGGTCGTCCATCTGCTCGCTCAGCCCGCCGAGCTGCTCCTCGATGGCCTTTCCGATGTCGCCCACCGCGGTGATGCCCAGGTCCTGCAGCGACTCGAGCGAGTTCAGCCCGCTGGTCAGGTCGCCCAGCACATCGCCGGGGATGATCCCCCCGCCGGCTTCCACCGCGGCCGCGAGCACGGTCTTGACGACCAGATTGATCACATCCGCCGGCTTCATGCTCTGCTTCTCGCCGATGTTCTGCAGCTCGATCTGCGGGATGTTCACCGCCACATCGCCCACCGCCAACGACACGCCGGGCATGTTCGCCAGGCGGACATTCACATCCTCGATCACCAGCGACCGGATGATCACGCTCTTGCCAGGCTCGGACGAGTCGTGCGGGGTTTTTTCGCCGGACTCAAACCGCTTGAGGCTGTTGAGGATCGTGTTGTAGTTCGACGGGTTGCCGCCCTTATCCAGAATCACATCGATCCCGCTGAGCTTGATCTCCGGGAAGATGATCTTGTCGGTGTTGACCGAGTTCAGATCAACCGACGCAGAGCTGCTGCCCAGTTTCATGAAGTGGGCCGTGTCGAATCCCGCCGGGTTGGCGATATTCAGTCCGGTGATCGTGGCGTTGCCGCTCATCAACTGGATGTCCACGCCCTCCACGGTCGTGTCGACCTGCATGGCGTAGGTGCCGCCGCGCTCGATCACTTCCTTGGCGATCCGGTCGATCTGGGACGCCCCGATCACGACCGCCGCCACGACCAGCCCGATCACCAGCACCACCAGAACCAGCAGCGCGATCAGTAACTTCTTCATCTGCATGCCTCCCGCACGCCACGGAGCACCCGTGGACGCTGTGGGATCCTACCCGTGCCGCCCGGCATGACATTCCTACCAAACCCCCGGATCAGGCGGGTCGTCAGGGGGCGAGGAACAGGTCGATGTAACCCAGCAGGTCATTCGGATCAGACTGCCCGCTCGTGTTCAGGTCGGCCGCGGGGTCCTGCGCGTTGTACGCGTCGATGAACGCCGCGATGTCAAAGAAGTTCCGCTGCCCGCTTCCGTCGAAGTCCGCGAAGTCTGCCAGCACCACCACGCCGACATCCGGCATCAGCCGTACCGGGCCGGTCCCGTCGTCCAGCGTCACGCCCGTGGTGTCCACACCCGCGTTGGTGTCGGCCCGCAGGTCGATCTCCACCACCCCGGGCGAGACGACCCGGGTCCCCACCACCTCACCGCCCGTGCCGGGCAACGCGAACGCCTCCACACTCAACCCGCCCGGCACCAGCGCATCGCCACGCCAGTCCCGTGCGGTGACCCGCACGGTGTACACCCCGCCCGCCGGCACGCGGGAGGGCGCGAGAACCTCCGTCCGCACGGCGTCGATACGCCCCTCGAGCGACTGCCGCCACGCCGCAAAGTCGGCCACCATCGTGTCGACCGGGTCCGGATCGTTGGCCAGCGTGTCCGGCACATTCAGGGCCAAGAAGTAGTCACCGTTGGCGAAGCCCTCGTAGGGCGGGAAAGTCCCGTCCCCGAGGTTGTCCATCACCGTCAGCCCGCGCTGGAACGAGCCGGAGACAAAGTCCGCCAGCCCGTCGTTGTTCATATCGGTCAGCAGCACGGATTCCTGCCCCGCGCCCGCCCGGTTCTCGTGGGTCAGCGTGAACACGCCCGAACCATCATTGGTGAACACGCTCAATGCGAAGTTCGTCGATGCCCATGAAGCGATGTCGGGCGACCCGTCCCCGTTCAGGTCGATCACCTCCACCGTCTTGCCGTCGTTGAACAGCGTGAGTTCCTGCGTCAGGACGAACACGCCCGCGCCGTCGTTGCGCAGCACCATCACGGTCGCGCCCTCGTCGTTCGTGATCACCAGGTCCTCGTCCCCGTCGGCATCGAGGTCGCCCGTGTCGGCATCCACCGGCTGGTCGCCCGCCGCGACCGTCCACGCGGGGTTGAGCGTCCCGTCCGGCTGCGTCAGCAGCACGCGGACACGGTCCGCCGGGCCTTCCGCTACGATCGCGTCGAGCCGCCCGTCCCCATTCAGATCGCCGATCCCGATGCCGGTCGGGCCGTCGAGACCATCGACCGAATCCGTGACCGACAACACGCCACCGTCGCCCGACACCACCTCGACGCGCCCGGCCGCGGCCTGGGTCACGATCATCTCGACCCGCCCGTCACCGTCGAGATCGGCGATGTCCATATAAGACGGCACGCCCGGAAGCGCCAGCGAGACCAACCCGCCGAACGCGCCCCCGCCCAGCCCCGGCAGCATAAACACCTCGCCGGGCGTCGCCCCGATGAACAGCAGGTCGTCCACCCCGTCCCCCGTCGCGTCGGCGGCGTGCAGATCCCGCACCCCGGACACGCCGACATCGATCTCCTCGCCCACCACCACATGCGACAGGGGGTCGCCCGGCATTGTCCTGTTGTGGATCAGTGTCAGTGTCGTGGTGATCAGTCCGGACGCGACGATGTCGGTATAGCCATCGCCGTCGAGATCCGTGCCGGCAAAGAAGCCCGGGCGTGTGGGCGCAAAGTACAACGCCCTGCTGGCGTCCACATCCCCGGCCCGTGCCACGAGCATGTACCCGATATGCGCACTCTTGAACGGCGCCGGCGGCGGCGAACCACACGATTCAGGGTTCCGCACGTCGCACGAGCAGCGCCCGTCCCCGCCGGCTTCCCGAGCCGCCACCATCGCGGCCAGCAGCTTCTCAGCCAGATCCCCCGGCGTGTTCACGATCGCGTCCGCCGCGTCCTGCACCACATTCCCGCCGGACAGCACATTGCCCTGCACGCAATACACCAGATCCCCGGTCTGCCCTGTCAGCCCGCCGGCCCACGGACCCGCAAGGCTGCCCGTGAATGTTGCCACCCCGCCCCGCGTATCAATGATCCCGTACTGACGGGACTGGTGGTTGCCGTCGAAGTCCGCCAGCAGCTCGAGCAACTGCTCCGGCGGCACCCCCTCGAGCAGGCGATCACGGATGAACGACCGGTTGCGGCCGGTCGAATCGCCCGAGGACTGGGCCGTCACCGCGCCGACACCCGTGATGAGCACCGGCGTCAGCTCACGCAGATCCAGCCGCGTCAGGCAGGTCGCCGAGCCGAGGGCGATCTCCCCGGTCCGCGTATCCACGATCAGCACCGACCAGGTCGCCGACGCTGGCGCCCCCGCGCCCGCGATCAGGGCGGCTGCGGACGCAAACAAAGTTCGAACTTTCGACATCGGTCGGCGGGCCATGGGCGCGATCTCCTGCCCGGACCGGCGTGGGGGTCCGAGATCTGTTCAGAACAGTACGATTTCCGGGCCAAATGTACCACAGCGGGCCCTGTCCGCCAAGGGATTTCGGTTCCCAGCCCACCCCGGATGGGGGGGAGGGGCTTGTAAGACCCCGTCCGACAATTGGTTGACCGGCGGGGGGGAGCGGCGAAAGATTCCGTCCCGCTCGGATGCCCGTCCGGGCGGTTTTCGTCGGAGCCCGGTTCGCCGGGCTCCTGCCACGCCGCTGTAGCTCAGTGGTAGAGCGCACCCTTGGTAAGGGTGAGGTCGCGGGTTCAAATCCCGCCAGCGGCTTTGATCGGGCACGGGCCCGGTCTCCCCGGATCCATGACGGTGATGGGGGCGCGCTCGGCGCACGCGTGTGCCCGGCGTGACAGAATCAGTCTTATGTGTATCGCCGGCCCGGAGCGGTCGGCTCAGACCCCTCCCGATGGTCGGGAGCGGAACAACACCGACCGCTTTGAGCAGTCAGAAGAGGTAGAGCGATGGCGAAGGGAACCTTCGAGCGGACCAAGCCGCACGTCAACGTGGGCACCATCGGGCACATCGACCACGGCAAGTCGACCCTGACCGCCGCCATGGTCGCCCGCGCTGATGCCAAGGGCCTTGTGCAGGGTGCCAAGACCTACGCGGAAATCACCAAGGGCGGCACCGTCCGTGACGCCAACAAGACCGTGACGATCCACTCGTCGCATGTCGAGTACGAAACCGAGACCCGGCACTACGCCCATGTGGACTGCCCGGGCCACGCCGACTTCGTCAAGAACATGATCACCGGTGCCGCCCAGATGGACGGCGCCATCCTCGTCGTCGCCGCCGACTCCGGCCCCATGCCCCAGACCCGCGAGCATGTCCTGCTCGCCCGTCAGGTCGGCGTGCCCCACATCGTCGTCTTCATGAACAAGGTCGATCTCGTCGACGACCCCGAGCTGCTCGATCTCGTCGAGATGGAAATCCGCGAGCTGCTGAACAAGTACGACTTCCCCGGCGACGACACCCCCATCATCCGTGGCCAGGCCAAGGCCGCCCTTGAGAACCCCAAGGACGACGCCATCTGCGCCCCCATCGACGAGCTGTTCAACACCATCGACACCTACATCCCCGAGCCCGAGCGTGAGGTCGACAAGCCCTTCCTCATCTCCGTCGAGGATGTCTTCTCGATCAAGGGCCGCGGCACCGTCGCCACCGGTCGTGTCGAGCGTGGACAGGTCAAGGTCGGCGACGCCGCCGAGATCGTCGGGCTCTCCAAGGAAAACCTCAGCACCACCATCACCGGTGTCGAGATGTTCAACAAGACCCTCGAGTCCGCGATCGCCGGCGACAACTGCGGCGTGCTGCTCCGCGGCATCGAGAAGAACCAGGTCGAGCGCGGCCAGGTCATCTGCAAGCCCGGCTCCATCACCCCCCACACCCAGTTCAAGGGCCAGGTCTATGTCCTGACCAAGGAAGAGGGCGGGCGTCACACCCCCTTCTTCCCCAAGTACAAGCCCCAGTTCTACTTCCGCACCACCGATGTGACCGGACAGGTCATGGAGCTGTACGGCGACGGCGGGGCGAAGGCCGAGATGTGCATGCCCGGCGACAATGTGACCATGCTCGTCGACCTGGGCGACAAGCCCGTGGCCATGGAGACCGGTCTGCGTTTCGCCGTCCGCGAGGGCGGTCGCACGATCGGCTCGGGCACCGTCACCGAGATCGTCAAGTAAGCCGATCCCGGGACCGGACCCCTCTGTAGTCAACCGGCCCGGGCGCGAAAGCGTTCGGGCCGATTTTCCGAACACACACACGCCTTGAAGGGAGAGACCCCATGGCGAAGAAGAAGGCGATGGCCCGCGAGTATGTGTGGCTGCAGTGCACCGAGACCGGTGACCTCAACTACCGCACCTCCATCAACACCAAAGGCGGCATCGACGACAAGCTCAAGGAAGGGTTCAGCAAGTACTGCCCCCGCCTGCGCCGTCACACGATGCACAAGATCAAGCGGAAGTAAGCGCGGACCGGCCACGAACCTTCCGGGCTCGGGACCATTCCGTCGCTTCTTCCCCCGGTGGCGAGTCGCAAGTGGCTCGTCGCTCGAACGGCAGTAGCTCAGTTGGTAGAGCAGTGGATTCCAAATCCACCGGTCGGGGGTTCGAGTCCCTCCTGCCGTGTTTGAAACACCCCGCCCGCGCCGCGTGAGCGCCGGCCAGCCTGGGAGGCATCCACATGCCCATGGGGGTCTACAAGCCGGGTCAGGGGTACTGGGTCCGCGTGCTCACCGCCGCGGCCAGCGGCCTCATCGTGGTCTTTGGCGCCATGTGGGGCTGGAATCAGGCCCAGATCGTCCGCTTGCCCGCCAAACACTGGACCTTCTCGACCTCGGGCGGCAACGGCGCCGCCGCCGCGGGCGACAATGTCTCGCTGCTCCGCATCGAGGGCGACTCCGATGTCCCCGTCTCCTTCGGCTCCGGCCGCGTCGTGGAGTACCGGCCCATGTCCTCCGGCCGGGCCGACTTGGTGGTCGACTCGTTCAACAGCACCAAGGTGCGCGACGAGGCCGCCGATACCGTCCGCGTGATCGTCGGCGACGACCCTCTCAACCCCGCCTTCACCGCCACCGTCGACGGGGCGACCGCTGAGCCGATCTTCCCCCAGCTCTACCTGCAGGCGGGTGTGGCCGGGACGATCATCCTCATCGGCACCCTGGCCATTGTCTGGTTCGTCGCCATCAACCCCCGATCCTCGGACTTCCTCATCGCCACCGATTCGGAGATGAAGAAGGTCAACTGGAGCACCTACAAGCAGATCAAGGGATCCACCATCGTCGTCATCGTGGCGGCCTTCCTGATCGCGGGCATCCTCTTCGGGATCGACATGTCCTTGTCCTGGTTCTTCAGAACCATCGATGTGCTGCAGAGCTGACGCGAAAGGCACACAGACCATGGAAGACACCACCCAACAGACCGAAACCGTCGGCCAGCCCATCCGCGAGGGCGTCATCGGGCACGACGAGCCCATCCGCCAGGAGGGCATGGACTGGTTCGTGCTCCGCGTGGCCTCCAACAAGGAGTCCTCGGTTCAGAACACCCTGCTCCGCAAAGTCCAGATCGAGAATATGACCCACCTCGTCGGGCGCATCCTCGTGCCCACCGAGAAGGTCAAGACGATCAAGGGCGGCAAAACCAAGATCAAGGAAGAGAAGCTCTACGCCGGCTATGTCTTTGTCGAGATGCGCCTCGAACCCGACGGCCGCATCCCCCAGGATGTCTTCTTCCTCATCAAAGAAACCACCGGCGTGGGCGACTTCATCGGCACCGCCGGTCGTCCCACCCCCATGGCCGAGCACGAGGTCGAGAAGATGCTGCGCGACTCGCAGCCCGCGACCGACGAACCGACCGTCCGCCTGTCCTTCCAGAAGGGCGAGCATGTCATGATCAAGGAAGGACCCTTCGAGAACTACGAGGGCACCGTCGACGAGCTCTTCCCTGAGAAAGGCATGGTCCGTGTCCTCGTCACCATCTTCGGCCGCCAGGCCCCGGTCGACCTCGAGGAGTGGATGATCTCCAAGGTCGAAGACGCCTGATCCGCCCCCGCCCGAGTTCCCGGACGCCGGTTTCCCCCGCATCTGGCTTGATCCAAGGCCCGTTGTCGGCCATGCTGTGGGGCGATGACCCCTCAGAGACGACAGCATTCCGCCCGGGCCTTGGCCCCCGGCGTCGCGATGGCCCTCGGCGCCGCGTCGGCCCCGGGCGCCCCCGTCTTCACCCTGGTCACCCAGCAGGCCGGCATCAACGCCCGCTTCACGCCCAACGGCTATCCGGGGGAGAACTCGGTGCAGACCGGCGGCGTAGCGGTGGGGGACTTCAACAACGACGGCTGGCCGGACATCTTCATCCCCCAGGGCGGCACCGGGCCCGACAAGCTCTACATCAACCAGCAGGACGGCACCTTCGCCGACGAGGCCTTCGCCTGGGGCGTGGCACGCTGGACCCGCACCGCCGGCATGGCCGCGGGCGACTTCGATAACGACGGCTACCTCGACCTGTTCCTGGTCAACTACGGCGATTTCCCCTTCCCCGTCGCGACGGGCAAGAGCGTGCTCTACCGCAACCTCGGCCCGGACGCCAACGGCCAGTTCCGCTTCGAGGATGTCGCGGTGCAGGCGGGCGTGAACGACATCTTCGGCGTGGTCGGCGGCATGGGCGCCACCTTCGGCGACATGGACCTCGACGGCGATCTCGATCTGTTCGTCTCCACCTGGATCAACTCGCCCGGAGGCAACCGGCTGTATGAAAACAACGGCGACGGCACCTTCACCCGTGTCACCGCCCCGCGCCTGCCCAGCCCGGCGAACAACCTCCGCGGGTTCACGCCCAACTTCGTTGACCTCGATGGTGACCGCTACCCCGAACTGCTGCTCACCAACGACTTTCACACCTCACGCCTGTACCGCAACCTCGGTCCGGACTCGGAGGGGCGGGTCTCGTTCGAGGACATCACGGCCTCGGCCGGCATCACCCACGATTGCAACGGCATGGGCGCGACCGTCGCCGACTTCGATCGCGACGGGCGGCTCGACTGGTTCATGACGAACATCTATGTCCCCACCGCGGTGCCGGCCTGCGCCAACACACTGTACCGGGCCACCAGTTCGGCGGTCGGCGAGAGCGGCGTGCCGGTGTTCGAGGACATCGGGCTCGCCCGGGGGGTCGGCAACGCCGGCTGGGCATGGGGATGCACCGCCGTCGACATCGATAACGACGGAGACACCGATCTGGCGACCACAGGCGGCTGGCCCGGCTGGGTGAACGAGCCGGCACGCCTGTACATCAACAACGGGTCCGGTGTTTTCTCCGATCAGGCCGCCCCCGCGGGCATGGCCTGGACGGGCCAGGGTCGCGGGCTCGTTCATCTCGACTACAACCGCGACGGCAAGGTTGACCTGCTCTTTGTCGAACGCAACCAGCCCGTGCGGCTCTACCGCAACGATTCGACCGCCCAGGGCAACTTTCTCCGCATCGATCTCGATACATCGTCCCACCCGTGCCTGGCCCCGCGGGGCGTGGGGTCCAAGGTCTATGTCACCGCCAACGGGCGCACCCAGTACCAGCAACTCGACGGGCGCACCAGTTTCCTCTCGCAGTCCGAGATGACCCTGCATTTCGGCATCGGTTCCGCAACGGCCGTCGACTCGATCGAGATCGAGTGGCCCGACGGGTTCCGAACCACGCGCTTCGTTGTTCCCGCCAACCAGACCGTCACGATCGCGGCCTCACCGCCCGCGGACTTCAACACCGACGGTCGCCTGAACTTCTTCGACATCGCGGCCTACATCGACGCCTATCGGGCGCAGTCGACCGCGGCTGACTTCGACTTCGACGGCCAGGTCACCCCGAAAGATGTGATGGTGTTCATCGCCCGATATCTCACACCATGCCCGTGAGCGAGGGACCGATCGAAATCCGGATCAAGGCGGTGCCGGGCGCTTCCCGCGACGCCCTGGGCGGCATGCTCGGCGATCGGCTCAAGGTGCGCGTCTCGGCCCCGCCCGAGGGCGGCAAGGCCAACAAGGCCATCGCCGCCCTGCTGGCCCGCGAACTCGGCGTCCGACCGACGCAGGTCGAGATCATCGCCGGGCACACCAGCCCGGAGAAGACCGTGCGTGTGGCAGGCTGCGACCCGGAGCGTGTCCGGGCGTTGCTCGGCGGCGGGCCGGGCTGATCCGAAAACCGCTGCCCGCCCCCGCGCCGGCTCGCCCAGCCCGCGCAGCCCGACCCTCTGTGGTGCCCCGAGCCGGCCCGCGTGTCGTCGCCGGGCCTGTCGTGCGTCATGCTCTCGACGCCCCGCTCGGGGCGTTTGGGAACAGGATGACGATGCGACCGAGAACACCGGACAGAATCACCCGCGTCATGCGGACCGGGGATGTGGTCGAGCTCTCGCTCCGCCAGCCATCCCTCCGACCGCTCGATGCCGAGAAACTCCGCGGCGAGCTGGTCTCGCTCCACCGCCCGGGCAGCCCCCCGAGCATCGTGCTGTCGATGCGAGGGCTGGAGACCCTCTCGGGGACCTGTGTGGGGGTCTTGGCGGAGGTCACCGAATCCCTCGCCCGTCTGGGCGGGGTGCTCGTCCTGGCCGAGGTGCCGGGCGAAACCGCCCGGATGCTCAAGAAAGCCGGTTTCGCCAGGCGTCTGCGGATGGCCCGCAGCGTCCCTCAAGCACAGAAAATCGCCCTTTCTGGGCGTCGGGGGGTGACCCAGGCCGCCTGATCTCGCTCACCGGACGGGGAACCTCCACGCCCGGATGGGCGTACAACTCCCCGGCGTCCGTTCGGGCGTCTTTGCAGTCTCGAGGGGTTCGATTCGTGTCTCCCCAGGCCGACGGGTCTGTGTGGTCCCCCGGGTCGTGCCCGAATATCCATCGGAGTAGACATGAACCGCACGCCCCTGGCTCTCGTTGTCACCGTGATCGCCGGTTCCGCACTCGGAGCCCCGCTCCAGTTCAAAGCCGGCACGGTCGATCCGTCCACCATCACCGATGTCCGCACGGCCATGCAGGCCGGCGAGCGTCTGCCCACGCGGGTGCTCGTCCAGCTCGACGGGCCGATGGACGCCGACCGGCGTGCCGCGATCGAGGCTTCGGGCGCCCGTGTGCTCGACTACATACCGACCAACGCCTTCGTGCTCGACATCCGACGCGCCCGGATGGAGGCGCTCGATGTGCTCCCGTTCGTCGAGCGCGTGATCGCGTTCGATGCCGCGTGGAAGGTTTCGCCGGATCTCGGCTTCCGCCAGTACGAGACACCCGAGATGCGGGCGCTGACGGCGTCCGGCGATGTGCCGGCCGTGGTCACCCTGTTTCCGGGCGCTGATTCCGCAGCCGCCGCGAACGCGGCCCGCGACGCCGGGCTCCGCGTCGTGTCCACGCAGCTCGAGGGTGATCGCTTCATGCTCGAGGTGCTCGGCGCCCCCGCGGCGGTCCGTTCGCTGTCCGCCCACGACGGCGTGCAGTGGATCGAACCCGCGCCCGAGATCACATTCCGCAACAGCACCAACCGCTGGATCGTCCAGTCCAACATCAACGGCTCGTACCCCGTGTACGACGCGGGCATCCGCGGCGAAGGTCAGCTCATCGCGGTGATGGACGGCCGGGTCGCCGTGAACCACTGCTCCTTCTCCGACCCCGAGGGCGACCCCATCGGCCCCAACCACCGCAAGATCCAGGCGTACAACACCTCTTTGGGATACGACTTCCACGGCACCCATGTCGCGGGCACCGCGCTGGGCGACAGCGGCACCAACAACGACGCACGCGGCGTGGCGTACAACGCCCGGCTCGTGTTCAATGTCACTCCCAGCTTCAGCTACTCGGCGGTCTTCAACCGGCTCAGCACCCACTACAGCCAGGGCGCGGCCATCCACACGAACTCGTGGGGCAACGACGGCACCGTGGCGTACGACAACATGTGCCGCGCCATCGATGACTTCTCCTGGCAGAACGACGACAACCTCGTCATCTTCGCGGTGACCAACACCTCGACGCTCAAGAACCCCGAGAATGCCAAGAACTTGCTCGCCGTGGGCGCGTCGCAGGACAACCCCAACCAAGGCTCGTTCTGCTCGGGCGGCCAAGGAACCACCTCCGACGGGCGGCGCAAGCCGGAGATCTTCGCGCCGGGCTGCTCGACGCGCTCGTCGACCGGCTCGTCGGGCTGCTCGACGACCACCGCCACCGGCACATCGATGGCAGCCCCGGCGATCGCCGGCGCCGCGGCGCTCGTCCGTCAGTACTACACCGACGGGTTCTACCCCACCGGCTCGGCCCAGGCCGAGGACGCATTCATCCCTTCCGGCACGCTGATCAAAGCGACCCTGCTCAACTCGACGGTCGACATGACCGGCATCGCCGGCTATCCCTCCAACCGCGAGGGCTGGGGCCGCGTGCTTCTCGATAACGCGCTCTACTTCGAGGGCGACAGCCGCTACAACATCGTCCGCGATGTCCGCAACGGTTCGAACGAGGCGCTCTCCACCGGCGATGTGATCGAGATCCCCTTCACGGTCAACTCGAACATGGAAGAGCTCCGGGTCACAATGGTCTTCCATGACGCCCCGGCCGCGACCAACGCGTCGTTCGCACCGGTCAACAACCTCGATCTCGAGCTGGACTCGCCCTTCGGCTTCCAGCTGCTCGGCAATGTCTTCAGCGGCGGGTTCTCGAACACCGGCGGCACCGCCGACGCGATCAACAATGTTGAGATGATCCGCATGGCCAACCCGCTGCCCGGCGACTATGTCGTCCGCGTCCGCGGCACGGCGGTCAACATTGGTCAGCAGGGCTACGCGGTGGTCATCTCGGGCGATGTCACCGAGAACAACTTCCCGGGCTGCTCCGCGGCCGATCTTGCCGAGCCTTACGGCACGCTCAACATCTTCGACATCCAGGCCTACATCGGGCTTTACAACACCCAGGACGACTCGGCCGACTTGGCCGCCCCGTTCGGCGTGTTCAACATCTTCGACCTGCAGGAATACATCAACCAGTACAACCTCGGCTGCCCGTGAGCATCGGATCGATCCCCTCGTGTCGCCCCCGGTCCCCCCGGGGGCGGCGTTGTTTTTGGCCCGCACCTATCCTTGGGCGTGTCCGCGTTGCCCGTCGCAAGCCCATTCGCCCGCGTCTTCCTCGCCCTGCGGGACATCAAACTGGCGCACTCGGTGTTCGCGTTGCCGTTCGCCGTGCTGGCCGCCTTCCTGACGGCGCCCCGCGATGGCAAGGAAGGCTGGATCCTCTGGTCCCGTTTCGCGGGCATCCTCACGCTCGTGGTGGCGTGCATGTTCTTCGCCCGCACCTGGGCCATGCTGGTCAACCGTGTGGCGGACGCACGGATCGACGCCGGCAACCCGCGCACGGCCCGGCGTGCTTTCGCCGCCGGTGCGCTCTCCCGTCGTGACGGCCTGTGGCTGCTCGGGGCCTGTGCGATCGCGTTCATGGCGTGCTGCGCGGGCTTCGGGCTGGCCTACGCGAACTGGTGGCCGACCATCCTCGGCGGCCCGGTGCTGGTGTGGATCGGTTTCTACTCGTTCACCAAGCGGTTCACCTGGCTGTGCCATGTGTTCCTGGGCGGGGCGCTCGCCGCCAGCCCGGTGGCGGCCGCCATCGCCACGCAGGGGCTCGCGCCGTTCACCTCGGGCACGCCCGACGGGTGGGCGATCCTCGCGCTCGCGGGCATGGTGCTGTGCTGGGTCGCCGGCTTCGATGTGATCTACGCCCTGCAGGACCTGGACTACGACCGCGCGGTCGGGCTGCACTCGATCCCGGCTCGGTTCGGTTGGCGGGGGGCGGCCTGGATCAGCCACGGGCTGCACGCGGCATCGCTCGCCTGTCTCACCGTTGCGTGGCGGACAACACCCCAACTTGGGTGGGTCTTTGGCGGCGCGGTGGTGCTGGTCGCCGGCGTGCTGGTGTATGAGCATGCCGTGCTGGTTCGCCGGGGGCGTGCGGGCATCCCGATGGCGTTCTTCACGCTGAACGGGCTGATCTCCTGCACCCTGGGGTTGGCCGGGGTGGTGGACACGCTGGTGTAGGGATGTGGGCAGAGGCGGGGGTTTTTCAATGATTTTTGAAATCTGACTCGACAGATCCCCGCTGGTCCGCCATACTTCTGCGATGGCTCCCGCCGCGGACAGCATGACCCAGGCCGAGGCCGCCCGGCTGCTCGCCGAGGCCCAGGACCGCTTCATCGCGTCGTGGGGGCGGATGGGGTCGGCGTGGGGTATCAGCCGCACGATGGCCGAGGTGCACGCCCTGCTGTATGTCACGGGCGAGCCGATGAACACCGACGAGATCATGGAGCGGCTGGCGATCTCGCGAGGGAATGTCTCCATGTCGGTCCGGGCCTTGCTGGACTGGGGGGTCATCCAGAAAACCCACAAGCGGGGCGACCGCAAGGACTACTTCCAGGCCGAGCAGGATGTGTGGACCATGCTCCGCGCGATCGCCCGCGAGCGGATCAAGCGCGAGGTCGATCCGCTGCTTCAGTCGCTCGACGAGATCCGCGAACTGACACCCGAGACGACCAAAGCCACCCCCGAGGACTTGGCGGCGTTGAACCAGCGGCTCGACGCGGTCACCGAGTGCTTCGAGTTGCTCAGCGTGCTGAGCCAGAAGTTCGCCGGGCCGACCGGTGCGGGTCTGAAGACCGCCGCGAAGCTCTTGGCCAAGATGCCGACCCGCTCCGGAGGCGACGCTGGCGGGAAGGACGCATCGTGAGCCTCGCGCCCCGTCCCATGCCGGACGCCCCGGCCCGCGCCGCGTGCGAGGTCTTCGCGCCCGAGCCACTCCTCGGCGGCGTGACCGTGCGGTGGCGCGTGCTCCGCCGCGCGGTGCAGAGTCTGGCGCCGGCGGGCGAGAGTCCGATGGTCGAACTCCGGGTATCGGTCCAGGGGCTCGGGGCCAAGCCCCGTGCGTCGGTCACGATCGTCGATCCGCAGAGCGGGTGTTCCCGCGAGCCGCTCGCGCCCGGCGATGTCTCGGCGGAGGTGATCCCGGACATCCGCGGCGAGGTCCACATCGAGGTCCCCGACTGGCTGCACGCCACCATCGCGCCCGATGATGCTGGGCGATGGACACTGATCTACGCCCGTTCGCCGGTGCTCGAGTGCCTGCGGATCCCTGGCGGGCGGGCCGAGGTGATCGGCGTCGAGATCGTGTGATACCGGGCCGCGGCGCGAGCGCATGAAGAGGGCCGCCCGTGGTGGGGCGGCCCTTGGTCGTGTCATCTCGCGTGGCTGGCGGGGTGCGTTCAGCTCTTGCGGAGGATGGCCCAGCCGATGGCGCCGAAGAGCAGCAGGGCGACGAATCCGCCGCCGAGCACGCCCCAGATCACTGTCTGGTTGACGCCGGCCAGCACGCCGGCCGAGCCGCCGGACATGCCGAGAATCATCACGCCGAGCGAGGCGAGCGCGAGCACGAACATCCCCAGGGCGATGCCTCCGAACAGACCGGACGCGGCGCCGTCGTAGGGCTCGCCCATCATCATGCCGCCGATCACGGGAGCGGCGGCCGCGGCGGTGCCGAAGTCCGGCTCGCCCGAAGAGGTCTCGAAGAGCGCGCCCGCGGCGGTGCCGGCGCTGGTCCCGCCCGCGTCTCCGGCGAAGCTGTCGCCAGCGCCGAGGTTGTCGAGCAGGTTGCTGCCCAAGGAGGTGTCGTCTGGCTCGAAGGCCATCTGCGCCAGCCCGGAGCCGGAAGCCCCCGCGTCCATGGCGAAGCCGGAGCCGCCCAGCCCGCTGGTGACCAGCGTTTCGGCGTTGGCGTCGGCCGCTTCGGCGTCATCGGGGTCGAAGATCGAAATGCCCGTGCCCTCGTTGGAGCCGGACAGGTCCACGCCCACGCTCGTGCCGGTGCCGGAGGACGACAGGCTGATCGGCTCGAGCCCGGTGCCGGTGTCGGCCAGCTGGATTTCCTCGTCCGCGTCGTCACCCGCGAGCAGGTCGACCTGATCGACCTTGAACATCAGGCGGTCGCGGTCACGGAACTCCTGGAGCTGACCCGATTCGGCCAGGTTCTGGACCTCCGACTCGGACATCCCGAGTTTGGCGGCGGCTTCCTCGAGGGTGTAGAACATCTTGGCCATGGTCAGTCGGCTCCGAACGGTCTGTTCCCGCAGCGGGGGTTCCGCCCCCGTCGGGTTCGGTGATCGCGTGGTCCGGCCCGGTCCGTCGGGCGTCTCGGGCCGATCGGCCCGGGCGGGAAGGATAGCAAGGTTCGCCCTCGGACGCCGGGGCGTCCGGGCGTTCCGGACTGCCCGATTCGGGGCCCGATCGGCGTCGGTTCCGGATCAGTGGGGATCCGGGCGGATCAGCGGCGGCGTCGGGCGAGGGCGGCCAGCCCGGCGAGCGGGAGGAGTGCGGAGGGGGCGGGGACGGAGACGGTGAAGAGTGTGAACTCCGGCCCGAACGGGGAGAACGTGCCACGGTTGATGACGCCATAGACAGTCGATCCATCGGCGGAGATGCCTTGGATTGCGGCGTCCTCACCGAGTTCGAGAACAACACCGTTGAGCGAGAGCAGGTCACTGGCCGAGAACACACGTCCGTCGTTATAGAAAAGGAACGACGTGCTGTCATCCTCGGCCCGGCTCCCATAGCCCACCATAGTTGTGGCATCGTCCGTAATTGATTGGATCGAGACCCGCGAGAATCCGTCGAAGTTGAGCTCGGTGGTGATCCCGTCGCGGTAGATCCAGGAACGCTCTGAAGACGAGAAGTCGTCAAAGGACAGGATCCGCTCGACGCCGACGATCGTGGATCCATCGGCGGTCATCGCGGTGGCGGCGTAGTTCACGGCTTCCAGCTCGGTCAGCCCGGGGATCTCGGTGAGCGTGCCCGCGTTGTAGATGAGCGCACGGGTCTCGCCGACATCACCGGGCTCATAGGTCCGCGTCTGAGCGTTGACGACAAAGAAGTCGTCCCGTTCGCCGACGAGAACACCCTCGGAGCGTACGAACCGGTCGGAAAGCGTGGCAATGTGCGTGCTGCCGAACGAGTTGGCGTGATAGTGATACAGGTTGATGAGCCCGCCCGGCTCGGTGCTCTGCGAATAGAACACATCCTGGCCATCGCGGGTCAGGCCCGCGAAGATCTGTAGGCCGTCCAGGCCGTACGTGATGTCGTCGCGGACACCGTTCTCGAAACGCACGAGGCGCGGATTACCGCCCATCTGACTGCTCACGGAGAGCGTGGTTTCGCCGTTCGAGGAAACGCCCTGCCAGTTGTTCCAGGTACCGTATCGCGGGAGCGAGTTCCACCCGCCATCTCTCCAGGCGTACGCGTCGTAGCCGCCTCGGTCGACCACATACATGTCCGTCGCCAGGGTGGACCCGTCGGCGGAGATGCCTTGGATATGTCCCAGGGTGTACCCCGGCAGCAGGTCGATGAGGTTCACCTGGGCGTGGGTGGCGCAAGTCAGGACGGCGACAGCGACGGTGGGGGTGGTGATGTTCACGGACCACCCATCGGCGCAAGTGGGCTTCGAGCGAGAATATAAAGAAGAAACTGACGAGCGACGGATGCCTCAGTCTGCTTTTGGTGCTCGCCGGCGCGGATGAATCGCCGTCGACTCCCCCCGCACCCCGTCAAAGTCCCGCACCGGCCCGCGTTCGATCCGCTCGCAGGCGGTGGTGGCGTTGGCTTTGGAGAACTCGGTGCCGATGAAGTTGCGTCCGAGGTGGTGGGCGATGACGCCGGTGGTGCCGCTGCCCAGGAAGGGGTCGAGCACGAGGTCGCCCGGGTTGGAGGTGGCCGCGATGACGCGGTGGAGGTAGACCTCGGGCAGTTGGTTGTCGTGCTTGTTGCGACGCTCTTTGTTGTTGCCCTGCACGCGTCCCCAGTACGGGCCGTACCACACATCCATGGGCACACGGAGCCCGGGGGGCATGCCGTCCTGCTTGGACTCGGTGCGAGGGTCGCCATAGATGGCGCGCCGGTCGGAAGTCTCGAGGATCGGGTCGGGGTTCCAGGTGCGCTTCCTGGGGTCCTTGCAGAAGTAGAGCGCATGGACCTTGGAGTTGATGAAACGGCTGGTGGTGTTCTGCCCGAAGCGGAAGTGCCACACGCACCAGTTGACCATGCTCAGCCCGCGGGCCTTGCAGTGCACCACGATCTCCGCGGCCCAGTCGTCGGGGATGTTGATCCACAGCGACCCGGTGTCCTTGAGCCCCGAGATGCACAGGTCGATCCACTGGAAGGTGAAGGATCTGGACTGGCCGAGGGGCAGGTCGGCGTCGCGGCGGTCGCAATACTCGTCGTCGCGGAGTTTCTTGTCGTCCCAGGCGTCGCCGCTGCGGTGGCGGTCGTAGTCGCGTGCCCAGTTGAAGGGCGGATCGGCGAAGACCAGATCGAGCTGCTGCCTCTTGACCTCGGGCAGGGCGGCGAGGATCTCGCGACAGTCGCCGACATGGACGACGGACTTGGTGCCGGCGGGTGTATTGCGGATGGTGCGCGGGAAGGCATCGGCGGAGCGCGCGCGGGTCTTGCTGGCCGGTTTGGAGGCGGTTTTCGTGGGCATAGGCTCGTTTCGGGTGGGCGGGGTCCAGCATAGCGCAAACCGGCCCGCCGCGCCACCCGTACGGCGGTGGATCCCTAGACTGGGCGGCACGGGAAACCGCCCCGCGTGGGGCGTCGCGAAGGGGCGTTCGGGTGGAGCGAGCCAAGTTCGAAGCGCTGGCGTTGGAGCACCTCGACGCGGTGTACCGGATGGCGCTGCACCTGGCCCGCAAGCCCGAACTGGCCGAGGACCTCGTCCAGGAGGTCTACGCCCGGGCCTTCCGCCCGCAGACGATCGAGCGGTTCGTGGACATGTCGGCCGACGACGACCCGACCAGCGGGTCGGGGGGCATGCGGTCGTGGCTGTTCGCCATCACCCACAATGTGTTCTACTCCAAGGTGAAGCGGGAGGCACGCCAGCCCACGGCGGTGGGGGACTTCTTCGCAGAGGAGGGGTCCGAAACCCCGCCGGACGAGCCGCCCCCGGCATGGTCCAGGGCCGATCTGGACTGGGAGCATGTGGACGATCGTTTGAAAGAGGCCATCGACGAGCTGAAGGACGAGTACCGTGAGGTCCTGCTGATGTGGGGCGTGGACGGGCTGAAGTACCGGGAGATCGCCGAGATCCTGGAGGTCCCGATCGGGACGGTCATGAGCCGGCTGCACCGGGCCCGAAAACTCCTTGCCGATCGGCTGTTGGAGGACCCCGAGGCGGCCGGGGAGTTCGGCGTCAGAATCTCGGAAGATCGGGAATGACAGGGGCTTGAAGGCGGTTCAAAGCAGAGTATCCGCCCGGTCTTTCTCCCCGGGTGGCGAGGTTTGAGGCTCCGGCGATGCGTGGTGACGAGGACAAACAGGGCCCGTGCGGCGGTCGGCTCCCCGACGGGGTTTCGCCAGGCGAGTTGATCCGCATGGCGGCCGACGGCGAGCTGACCGACGAACAGGTCGCGGCGTTCGAGAAACTCTGCGCCGAACGCGACTGCACGCGGGACCGCGTCCTGTTCGAGCAGACGCTCCGCGAGTGCTGCGGACGCGTCATGCGCGACAAGCCTTGCTGCCCTGAGGCTCTGCGCACACGCATCCGCGCCATGGCGGCATCGCAGTCCGCTTCCCACGCGGCGGACCACGGGCAGACCGACTCGTTCTCCGTGGTCGAAGCGATGGCGCCCCGCACGCGGAGCGTTGCGTTCTGGCGTCGTTCGCCCGGGTTGGCGGCGGCGGCGGTGGTCCTCCTCTCGCTCGCCGGGGTGCTCATCTACCAAGGCGCCCGCGTGCCGACCGGCCAGACGCCAGGTTCGCCAGGGTGGTCCGGGCAGACGGTGGCGTATCAGGAGCAGGTGGCCAGGTTTGTGGCCGCCGAGCATGTGCGCTGCTGCCAAGACGAGGCCGCCGAATCGAAGATGATCGTCCGGGATCTCGGCCAGGCCCGCGACCGGTTCGCGCGTTCGCTGGGAGTGGCATCGCTGGACCTGTCGGCCGACCTGCCTTCGGGCGTGGATATCGGTTCGGTGACCTTCTATGGAGCGGGCGATTGCCATGTTCCCGGTTCGAGCCGCTCGGTCCACGCCCGGTACGACGCGACCAGTCCGGACGGCACGCCCGTGCACCTGAGCCTGTTCGTCATGCCCGACGAGGGCCAGCTCGCGTTGGCGGACGGCAAGACCTATGTGGTGACCTCCTCCTCCTGCGAGGAGAAGGGTGTCAACCTGTTCGCATGGCGTGAGGGCGGCGTGATCTACCTCCTGGTGTCGGAAGCCCAAGGCAATTTCTGTAAGGCTGTCCGCAAGGCCTTCCATGCCCCCGACGCGGTGGGCACGCTCTGAACGGCGTCCCGACGGACACCCATGCTCCCCACCGATTCTGGGGTGACTCAGCCCGCCGTGTGCCCAGGTCCGAGAATGCGTTGCGCCGAGCGATGGGGCGTGGGTCGATCCCGTGGGTCCGCGTCGGAACCGCCCGATCCTTCGCCCCTGTTTGTGCGAACCGGACCGGGATCGTGCCGAGTAGGATGATCCGTCGAACAAGGAGGCCCCGTATGACCCGCACCCCGAACCAGCCGATGCACGCTCGATCGATCCGTGCCGCTTTCGCGTCGCTGGTGATCGGTCTGAGCGGGGGGGTGGCGTCGGCCCAGAACGCCCTTGGTGACGGGCGGGGGTTGGACAACAACCTCGGCCAAGGCGGGCGGCTGAACTATCAGCGTCCGAGCTTCGCCCAGGAACTGCAGTTCCGCAATGCCATCGTGACGGGCAACGCGCCGGGCGGCCTGAGCTTCCGGGGTGATCTGGGCTATCGCGCCGCGGGCGAGTTTTCCGGCTCGCTCGGGTCGGACAGCCTCTTCAGTTTCCAGCGGGATTCGTTGTATTCCGGGCTGGCCGGCATGGGCATCCGCGGGACGGACGCGCTGCAGTATCAGTTCAGTCTGACGACCGGAGCACGCCCGCCGCGGGACCTGGTCGGCGACCTGACCTACACCCGTGACGCGGCGTACCAGACCTCGGCGGCGTACACGGGCCAAAGCCCGCTGGGCGTCGGCGCGATCCGCGTGGATCCCACGCTGAGCGGCGATGTGCGGGGCCTGAATCTGTACCAGCCCTCCGCACAAGAGAGCGAGCTGCGTGACGCGCTCACGGGCACGCTGCGGAGTTCCTCGAGCTATTCGACGACGACCAACCTGACTCCCGTGGTGCTGCAGGTCTTCGAGCGTGGCATCGAGCGTCAGCCGTACGGCCTGACCTCTTCGCCGCTGACCGGCGTGACGGCCTCACCGATGCGGACACGCGACGGCGCGATGCCCGCGCCCGGTGTGCCGCGTGACCCCATCGCCGAGCGTGCCCGTACGGCTTATCAGGAGGTCGTGGACCGCCTGCGTGAGCGGGCCGAGTCGCAGGCATCACGCTCGGGCAACGCGTCCGATGCGGGCATGGACAGCGTGGCCGCCCGGCTTGAGGCCATCCGGCGTGAGATGCTCGGCATCCCCCAGACGCAGGCGGGCGATCAGACCGACGGCGCTGCGCAGCCGGGTTCGCAGCCCGGGGCCGACGAAAACACCACGCCCATGGATCCCCTAACCGATCCGTCGATCGATCCGCTGACCGGCCAGCCGCGCACGACCCCGGGGCAGAACAGCCCCGCGGAAGCGGAGCAGAACTCCGGCGACGGCTCCGGGCGGACGGGCGTTTGGCAGCCGCCAACACGCAAGGATTATCAGATCGATGAGCGCACGCTCGAGCTGCTGCGGGCCAGCGAGCGTCCCATCTCGACCCTGGTCGACCCCGGCGCCGAGACCCGCGATCTCTACACCGAGCACATGCGGGCGGGTGAGCGTCTGATCGCGTCGGAGCGGTACTTCGATGCCGAGGAACGCTTCGCGCGGGCGTTGGCGATCAATCCGGGTGATCCCTCCGCGCAGATCGGGCGCATCCACGCCCAGCTCGGCGCGGGGCTGGTGCTCTCCGCGTCGGTCAACCTGCGGACGCTGATGATGTCCAACCCGGAGCTGATCGGCGTGCGGTACGCGGGCACCCTGCTGCCCGCGCCCGAGCGGATCGATCTGCTGATCGACATGCTGCGTCAGCGGGCGGGCCTGCTCAAGGAACCGGGCGATGGCGAGGAGGATGTGTCGGTCCGTCGGTCGGCGGCGATGCTGCTCGCCTACCTCGGCTACCAGAATCAGCGGCCCGAGATCGTCCGCGAGGGGCTCGACGCGTACGAGTCGTTTGGAGCCGAAGACGACCGGCGTTTCGCGAACATCGTCCGTCAGGTCTGGTTGGAGGCGGACACCTCCGGCGCCCGCGAGGAAGCCCCTTGACATGAGCGAAGCCGCGGACGCAGCCGAGACGCGTTCCCTCCCGAAAGGCGCTTCGATCCGCGACTACTGGACGGACGGGTCCATCTCGGCGCTGTGCGCGGTGCTGACCGAACTGTCGGGCGTGACCATCGAGCTGCGCGACGAAAAGGACCGCGTGCTGCCGCCCGGCATGAGCGCCGATGAGCCCGGCGTCGAGACGCCCGTGCCCCCGGGCGCGGTCTTGTTTCCCATCGAGGTCGAGGAGCAGCGCATCGGATCGGTGGTGGTCCACCCCGGACGCGAGGGCGCCACGCGTGACATCGCGGTGAGGGCGGCCCGGCTGGTCGCGTCCGCGGCCCGCGAGATCTGCACCGATGTCTCGGAACTTCGCCACCGCGTGGCGGAGATCGACTCGCTCTACCAGCTCAGCGCGATGCTCGTCCGGGGCGGCAAGGCCGAGGACACGCTCGCCGCCGCCCTGCGATCGGCGCTCAACCTGCTCGAACTGCACGCCGGCTCGATCATGCTGCTTCCCGAAGACGCCGACGGGCTGGCCAAGGGCGAGAGCGAGGCCGACCTCGAGCGTTCCGTGGCGATCAATCTCAGCGAGGCCTGGCTCTCCAACCCGCTGCCGCTGAGCAAGGACCGCGAGTTCGACCGCCGGGCGCTCAACGGCGAGGTGGTCGTGTCCGAGGATCTTTCCACCGACCCGCGGGTGCTGCTCCCCGAACAGTGCGTGGCGGAGGGGCTCGGCTCGTTCATGTGCGCGGGCATGGTGTTCGACGGGCGTCCCATCGGCGTGATCCGCGTCTACGACCGTGAGAAACGCGAGTTCACCCGGTCCGAGCGCAGGCTGCTGCGTTCGATCGGGCAGTCGGCGGCCGCGTCGGTCGAGCAGGCCCGGCTGATCAAGCTCCGCGCCCGCGAGCGACGCACGCAGCGTGCGTTGCGCATCGCCGGAACGGTGCAGCAGCGGATGCTGCCGGTGACGGTGCCCACCGTGCCGGGCATCGACCTGGCGGCACGCTATCGCCCGAGTTTCGAGATAGGCGGTGACTTCTACGACCTGTTCGTCGCGCACGACCGGCTGGTCGTCGTCGCGGGCGATGTCGTCGGCAAGGGCGTCGCCGCCGGGCTGCTGATGAGCGCGGTGCGTGCCACCATGCGGGCGTACGCCGAGCTGTCCGACGATCTCGAGCTGGTGATGGCGCGCACGAACGACGCCCTGTGCCGGGACACCACGGTCAACGAGTTCGCCACCGCCTGGATGGGATCGATCGATCCCGGCACGCGTGAGCTGCGGTATGTATCCGCCGGTCACGACCGCCCCGCGCTGTTCCGAGCCAACGCCGACGGCGTGTGGGAGCACGAGCTGCTCGAGGCGGGCGGGCTGGTCGCCGGCGTGCAGCCGGGCGAGGTCTACCCGCTCGAGCGACGCACCCTCCGCCCCGGCGATGTGCTGCTGGTGTTCACCGACGGCATCACCGATGCGCTCTCGTTCGCGGGTGAGCGGTTCGGGCGGTCCCGCTTGCTCGCCTGCGTGACAGAGTTTCTCCGCGCCGAACCGGACGCGACGGCGTCCGCCATCGTCGACCGTGTGTTCTGGGCGATCCGCCAGTTCTCCGGGCTGCGACAGCAGGCGGACGACGAGACGATGGTCGTGCTCCGCGTGTATTGATCCGCGCCCCGGCTTGGACCCCAAAAAAAGGGGAACGCCCGGCGATTGGGGCGGCCGGGCGTTCAGGGGGTGGGTGCTTGCTTTGTTCGGCTGCGGCCGATCGGGCCTCAGGCGGCCCAAGGCCCGTCGTCGTCGTCGTCGCCCCGGCGCGGGAAGGGGATGGGGTCCATCTCCTCGATCATGTCGCTGAGGTTCTGAACGGCCCGCTCGACGCGGGCGAAGGCCTTCTCGACCTCGGCGATGGAGTCGGTGGCGTCACCGGTATCACCGACCGTCCGGCGCCAGTTGGCGATCGGAAGCGGTGCGGGGGGATCTTGTTCGATGTCGTCCGTCACGAGTCTCAGACGCGGCATGGCGGCCCTCCAGCGGAGATGGGATAGCCTGCGATTGCGTTTCGACCCGCGGTTGCCGCGTCTTGACTCAACCTGTCGGTTGCGGGTGGGTTTGTGACGATTGGGGGGGTCAGACCAGCGCATGATGGTCACATATCGGCCGGTCAGGGGTTGACGGATCAGGATTGGGGCGGGCGCGCCGCGCCGAACTCTGGGGAGTGAGTTTGGTCGTTCTCGGACGCACCCACCGGATCTGGCGGGGTGTTTGGCCCGGGAGAATCTCCTCCCGAGTGCTCCGGAACGCCCCCGGTCCGCTCGCCGAACTTCGGCTCGGTGCCGCTCGCCAGACGGGCGAGATTGGCCCGGTGCTTGTAAATCACCAGGGCGGCGAGCACGCCCGCGACGATGACGAAGGGCCACCCGGAGTAGGGGACCATCGCGTCGATCTCGCTGGCAGGCGTCTGCTCGAACAGCGGTTGGGAGCCGATCCGACGCTCCTGCAGGGTCTTGAACTGGTCGTGGGCGTACCAGGTCCAGAGCGGCAGGGAGCACGCGGCGGCGACCGAGGCGGCCGAGATGTACCGCCAGAGGGCGACGACGATCACGAAGACCACGAACGCCCCCACCCCGGGGATCGTCAGTGCCGGAAAGACGCCCAGCAGCGCCCCCAGCCCGGTCGCGACGCCCTTGCCGCCCTTGAAGCCCAGCCAGGGGGTGAACATGTGCCCGAGCACACTGGACGCCATGACCGCCAGCCACCACCAGGCCGTCGGCGCGGGCATGGCGAACTCGCCGAGCACGCCGGCGTGCCAGCCCGCGGCTGCCGTGGGGATCAGCCCCTTGAACATGTCGAGGAAGAAGCACAGGAAGAAATACTTCTTGCCGAACACCCTGCCGAGATTGGTCGCGCCGATGTTCTTCGAGCCGACCGTGCGGAGGTCCACACCTCTGGCCCGTCCGATGAGGTAGCCGAACGGGATGGACCCGGCGAGGAAGGCGATGGCGATGAGGACGAGCCAGTGCGTGACGGGGGGCATCGGGCGAGTGTAGCGGGCGATCCGTCCACCGTATTCAGGGATCGTCGCTGGTGCAGGCGTCGATGAATGCGATCAAATCAATCACAATCAGTTGGGCGAACGGTTCCGCCAGATCCTGTGTGCCTGCGTGCAACTTCAGCGGTCGATGTTCGATCGATCCCGAGCAAGCCGGACATGGGAGTTCGTGAACGCCTGTCAGCGGTCCACGAACCGGGACTCGAGCACGGAGACGATGTTCCCGAACACCTCGTCCGGTTCGCCGCGGGCGTCGACGGCGGCGTACTCGCCCCCGCGCTCGATCAGGGCCTTGTAGCCGGCACGGACGCGGGCGTGGAAGTCGGCGCCCTTGGATTCCATGCGGTCGAGCAGCGGGTTGAGCCGGCTGGCCGCGGTCTGTTGGTCGATGTCGAAGATCAGCGTGGCGTCGGGGTTGACGCCCTGCGTGGCGATCCGCCCAACGGCGTCGATCTCCTCGGTCGGGATGCCCCCGGCGTGGCCCTGGTAGACCAGCGTGCTGCTGATGAAGCGGTCGGCGACGACGAGCCGGCCTTGTTTGAGCGCGGGTGCGATGACCTGCTCGCACAGTTGGGCGCGGCTGGCCATATAGAGCAGCATCTCGCAGCGCAGCGACATCTCGTCCCGCTCGAGGTGATCGAGCAACGCGGCGCGGATGCGCTCGCCCACTTCGGTGCCGCCCGGCTCGCGTACCTCGATCGCGTCGATGCCCGATCGCTTGCAGGCCTGCATGAACCGCTTGAGCTGCGTTGATTTGCCCGAGCCGTCCGGCCCGTCGAAGACAAGGAAACGCCCACGCAACGCCTCGGCGAGCGGCGCGGGGATCTGGTCGGCGGATTGGCGCATCGGTTCGGTCACGGTTGGCACGGGCCGAGTGTAGCGGGACGCGCGTGCGTGCGAAAGCGGGCGGCGCGCGGATCGGCGCTACTCACGGCAGCGCGGCGCGCAAGTCGTTGAGCCGCCGACGCCACGGATCACCGCCCAGTTCCGGGTCGATCAGTTCCAGCCGAGCCAGGTGGGCGCGGGCGGCGTCGGGATCGTCGCGCCCGGCCGCTTCGAGCAGCAGCGTCCATGACTCCCAGAACGCGCCCGATCGGTCGTTCGCGGCGTCGAGCCGCGTCGCTAGGGCGCTCAGGCGGGCCGTGGCCGGCTTGCTCCGTCCGGTGGCGAGTTCGGCTCGGATGAGGGCCAGTTCGGTTTCTGCGGAGGGCGTTCTGCCGGAGGCCTGCATCGCCCGCTCGGCCAGCGCGTGGGCCCGCTCGGCATCGTCCGCGAGCCATGCCGAACTCGCCCGCGCCAGCCACGACGCGGCCTCGGGGTCGGCGTGCGCGGCCAAGAACGCGCCGGCGCGTTCGAGCAGCGGCGCCGGGTCGGTCGCGTCCGCCACGATCGACTCCGCGGCCGGTTTGTAGAGCCGGCGTGCCAGCGTGCTCTCCCGTCCGCCCGGGGCGATCCGCTCGAGCATGTCGAGCCGCTCAAGCCCATCGAGCAACTCGGCCAGGTTCAGACGCCACAGATCGATCTCGGGCCGGTCGGTGTGGCGTTCGACCGCCAGACGCAGCAGTCGTTCGCGAGCCTGCGGGTCGCTCGTCAAGGCGATCGCACCCGCGAGCGCGTCACCGGCGCGGGGATGATCGGGGTAAGTCTCGGCCAGGGTGCTCAGCAACTCGCCCGCCCGCTCACGGGATTCCGGCGTGTCGAGACCCCGCTCCAGCACGCCGAGTCGCCAGAGCGCCTCCGCGCGTTCGGGCGAATCGCCGTTCACCAGCGAGCCCAGCACGACGCGGGCTCGCGGGCGTGATTCGGGCGTGCGAGCCCACGCGGCGGCCACTTCCAGGCGAACCCGCGCCGGAGCTTCGGCCACACGCTCGGGCGCGAGCGCGGCGGCGCGGGCCATGCGATCGGTGAGGATGGGCGGCCAGGCGTCTGCGTGCTCCCGTTCGGCCCGCTCCAGTAGGCGGAGCAGCGGCACAAAGGGTTCGGATGCGCCGGTGCGCAGCCGCCCGCGGGTCATGGCCTCGCCCATCGCCAGCACCCAGTACGGGTCGGTCACGCCCCGATCGTCGACGAACGGCGGGCGTTGCAGGGCGGCGTCCGCGTCATCGGGCTCGATGCCGAGGGCGGCGCCGGTCACGACCATCCTCACGCGGATCGCGCGAGTGATGGCCATCTCTCGCGCGTCTTCGAAGAGCGCTTCGAGCTCGTCGATGGCATCAGCCGGCCGGTTCTGGGCGGCGAGCGTGTCGATCAGCGCGAGACGGCGCCAGGCGTCGGCATCGGGGTCGTGCAGCAGCTCCTGGCGGAGCACCGCGCCCGCCATCTCCAGCGCCGATGGCTCGAGCGTCAATGAGCGCGCTCGTGCCAGCAGCACGCGGGCGCGTGGATCGTCGGGCGTGCGGGCGGCCAGCTCGGCGGCACGGGCCGCCTGCTCCCGGGCCCGCGTGCGGTCGGTCGCGTCCGGCAGCCCATGGAACAGTCGCAAGGCGGTGCCCGTGTCGTCCAGATCGGCCAGAATGGAAGCGCTGGCGTCGATGGACGCGGACTCGGACGCGCCCGTCGCTCGCGTTGGCGGGGTGCTCGGGCTGGCCAGTGTTTCCGCGGAAACCACGCGGTAGTCGGACACGCCGGAGCCGTGGATCGCGGCGATGGCCTCCATGATGCCGGTGGGGTCCTCGTCGAGGAGTTGCACGGCCGCGATCGCGGTCCGTCGCACGCCGGTGCGCCGGTCGATCGGATTGAGCCGGTCGAGTTCCTCGAGCGTCTCCTTCAGCCCATCGCCCCACGCCGCGTCCGGGCCGGTCCGCTCGATCGATCGGGTGATGAGCATCGCGATGTCGGGCTTGAGGTCCAGCGCCAGACGCAGCCCCTCCAGCGGGGCCGAGCGACCGCGCGGGCGGAAGGTCGCCATCCATTCGGCGATCTCGCGTTTGGTCCTGGGCGACGCCAACGCGAGACGGCCTCGATTGATCGGGGCGAGCACCGGCGGTCCGTTCTCCGGCCCGGGGAAGACCACGACTTGAAAGCGTTGTGTCGGTGATAGCTGATCGATCGAGCGGAGCAGCTCCTCACGCACGAAGGTGAACGCGCTGGCGACCGCCCCGGACGCATCGACCACGAACACAACCGTGCGGGCGGGGGCCGCGTCGATCTCCGCGAACCGCACGCGGGGCGCGCCGGCGTTCTCCGGGGTCAGGATCGACTGGGTGACCGGCGCGGGCGCCAGTTGCGTTGGGCTGCTGACCGGTGCGCCCCGCGCGGTGCCGGACGCGAGCGACTCTCGAAGCGCGGCCGGTTCGGCGGGCGCGGGCACGGCGCCCGCCCCGAGTTCCGCGGTTTCCGACGGATTGGTGTCCGCGATGCGGGCGGGCGCGTCAGACTGAGGCGGCGCGGACAGCGTGACCCGGGTCGGACGCGGGGTGGGCCTATCGCGTGTCACCTCGATAGTGACCGCGGCCAAAGCGATCACCAGCCCGGCGTGCACCGCGATCGACGCCGCCGGAGGCAGCAGCCAGCGGGTGGCTTTGCCCTGACTCATGGCTCGTCGGACGGGCCGCGGTCGAAGCTCGAGCGGATCCGCTTCGGCTCGGTGCGCTCCAGGCGATCGGTCGGGCGGAACAGGGCGCGGTCAAACCCGATCGGGCCGGAACCGAGCATGAACACCGCGATCGCCATTCCGAAGCAGGAAAGCTGCCAGAGCAGCGTGGCGTACGATTGGGGCGACCACGGGTCCTCGGCCGCCGGAATCACTCCGAGGTACGAGGGTCGGATCTCCATGATCGCAGGCCCGAACTGCGTCAGCCACATCGCTACGGCCATCACGCCCGCGAGCATCAGTCCGGCAAGCCGGGTCAGCGCGCCGAAGAACAGCATCACAGCCGCGAGCATTTCGGTCACGGCGGCGGCCCAGGCGAGGTAGCGGGGCCAACTCTCCGCGGCGACCCACGCCGGCATCGTGGCGGGGATCGGCTTCGACTCGGCATCCAATCCCGGGTTGCCCGCCCGCGACAGCAGCAGCGCCACGCCGGCCACCCGTTGGACGGTGTACGGGCCGGGGAAGTCCTGGGCCGAGTACACCGTCCCCTTCACGCCCTGAACGGTGGTCCAGACCGGATCAAAGGCGTCGGGCAGGCGTGCCGAGCCACCCGACGAGTCCTGCCCGCCGGTTTCGGGGATGATCAGATCGGTCGGAGGCTCCGCGGGCGGGTTCTGGGGCTGGGCG
>RFGH01000121.1 GCA_003696675.1 Planctomycetota bacterium | reverse complement strand
TCGAGGTGCTCGCCCCCGGCGCCGTCTCCGTCCACCCCCCCACCGACCTCGAAGCCGCCCGCGGCGCGGGCCTGGTCGTCTACGACCGCGTCACCCCGCAGCGCCTGCCCGTCGTGCCCACCCTTGGCTTCGGCAGCGCGTGGCCCGACACCGACCTCGGCGAACGCACCGGACGCGAACGCATCGTCGCGTGGAACCGCCTCCACCCCGTCCTTCGCGATGTCTCCCTTTCATCCGTCGTGTACGACCGCGCGGTCAACCTGCCCGGCGACGACACGCCGGGCGTCACCGTCCTCGCCGAATCCGCGTCCGGCCCGGTCATCACCGAAACCGTCGGCGCGGGCGTCCGCCACATCCGCGTCGCGTTCCCGCTGGAACGCTCCAACTGGGGCGTCGAGGTCGGCATGGCCATCTTCGTCGCCCAAGCCTTCGAACGCCTTGTCCCCGGCACCCGCGGCGAGGGCATCGTCCGCACCACCACCGACCCCGTCCGCGTCCGCGCCTCCGCCGACCGCGTCACTGCGACCGGCCCCGCCGAAGCCATCGCCGTCCGAGGCCCGGACGGCACCGCCGCCCTGCCGCCCCTCGAACGCGTCGGGGTCTACACGCTCGACAACGCGACTCCTTCCACCGTCGCGGTTTCGATGCTCAACGAATCCGAATCGATGCTCACGATCGGCGACGCCGCCAGCCTCGGCGCAACCGGCCGCACGACCGCGTCCGCCGACTCGGGGCGACGCGAGCTCTGGCCCTACGCCCTGCTCATCGCGGTCATGCTGATGACGCTCGAATACCTGATCCATGCCGCCCGCGCGCGGGTGTGACAGTCAGAACCCCGACCAGGTCCGCGTGTCGATCGGCAACCGCCCCGGCTCCTCCTGATCCGGCAGCATCCGGCGCGGCCACGCGCTCCGCTCGCCGTCCAGATCCCGCTCGACCCCCACCCGCAGCACCCCGTCCGGGTCGATCGCGCTCGCCGGCAGCCGCAGATCAAACGCCCAGCCCGTCTCCGTTTCGACGATCGACACTTCGGCCGGCGCCGCCCCGAAGAGCGTCCGCACCGACCCGTCCCGCCCGACCCGCCACACGCCGCGCGGCAAGCCGTACGGCCCCGTCCACACCGTCGCCGTGTCCGGCGCACCTTCCGGCGCGTCCAGCCGCATGAACACCGACCACCCCTCGCCCGAATCCGCCAAATCAGGGCGCGCCACACGCCGGACCAGCCCCGTCGCGCCCCGCCCCGGCGCGGGGATCGCCCCCGCCTCCGGCCTGCCCGCCACCAGCGCGGGCATGGTCCACTGCCGCCGCAACGGCCCGATCCGCACGCCCGGCGGGCGCGCCCCGGCGATCGTCGCCACCGCGTCCAGGTTCAACTCCGCCCGCCCGATCCGTACCGGGATCAAGTTCGTCCGCGTCGTCAGGGACCGCCCGCGCGTCTCGAGCATCGCGACGCTCGCCTCGACAGTGGTCATTCGCCGGGGCTGGGCCGTGATCAGATCCGGCGCTCCGATCGGCCCGGCCACCTCCACCACCATCGGCGCGTCCCGCGCCGGCAGCGACAGCACCCCCAGTGTTGGGTTGAGCCGCCCGTCGCCCAGATCCTCGGCCCCCGCGTCGTCGATCACCCACGCCAACGCCGTCGGCTGGCTGTCCAACCACGCCCGCGCCCGCAACGCCCGCGTCTGGTCGTCCACGAACGGCGACAGCAGATCCACCTGCAATGCCCGCAGCGTCGGTGAGTCCGGCGCCCACACCGGACGCCACTGCCCGCCGATCCACGCCGACCCGCCCAGCCAGCGACGCATGCGGAACGCGGTCTCCGCGTCGCTGAGCGCCAGCCGACCCAAGATCAGCTGCCACCGCGCCGTGTGCGACCGGGTGAGTTCGTCCAGAAACCGCTGGGCGTCCGTCGTCGCCAGGTCCGACCGCACGGCGTCGAGTTCCGTCCCCTGCGCCCCCGTGCGATCCTCACCCCCGGTCGGCGTGATGCCGTCGGCGATCAGCCGCACCCGCCACGCTTGGAACGGATCGCCCGCGATCGCGTCCATCGCCGTCTGGAACGACTCGCTGGTCCGGGCCGCCTCGTCGACGGGGCTGGCCCACAGGGGTCGCCCACCGGCTTCCAGCGACGCCCGCTCGGGGTCGGGCAGCCAGTTGACCTCGTACCGCTCGCCGTCGATCCATAGCCCCTGGCTGACCGCGTCGATCGGCAGATCGATCACCGCGTACCACGCGCCGAGCGGCATCGCATCCCGGCGCAACGCCTCGCGGGCGGGCAACGCGTCCCACCGGGCCACCGGCCCGATCCAGCCCCCATCGACCGGCGCCGCCGGCACCAGCCGGAACACCTCAACCCCCAACGCCCGCCCGTCATCGAGCGCGGCCTCGGGCGGCTCGCGGAAGTCACTCGCCTCGTCCGCCACCACCGCCAACACCAGAGGATGCCCGACAATCGCGTCCAGCCGATCACCCGCCGGGCGCACCTTGGCGAACGCGGTTGAGCAGAGCAGCAGCGGGATGAGCAGGAGTCTGGACATGCGCTGGATTCTTCGCACACCGAGTTGCTCTGGTTCGGCCAGCCAGAATCAAGGCTCGATGCTTGGAGCACTCCTCGAACTGTCAGCAAGCAAGTTTGAAATCAGTCAAACGACGCAACTTCATTCGCATACCACTCCGCACCACTCTCGGCCGCGAGGAAATCCTGAACACTCGCAATCAAGTCGGCACGAGCTTCATCTCCGGGATCGCCCTCAATCACCAGGCGAACACTGCCGCATAGGTTCTTGAGGGTACATCGAATGTCCATCATATCGAACGATTTGACGAACACTTCTGGCATGTCTGTCCAGAGCATCTTGGCCGAAGCAGGGGGACAAAAATCCTGAATCGATCGCACCCAGGCCTCTGCCACTGTTCCAAACTGGTAGAAATAATGTCGCTCAAACTCCGCCACTTGCTCCCACCGCATGACTTCGAGATGCAAACGATGGATGCAGTGGTTGGCGCGATAATCATCGGCGACAATCCGCTTCCCGCCGCGCACCGTGATCGCGTGTGCTGCCGGGTCGTAAGACGCGTGATGCCTGGATATCCAGCCCGGATGTGGCCCACTGTGTTCAAGAGAGTTGATTCTGTAGTTGTTCGAATCAAGAACATATAACTGGCACGAGTCGTCATCGCGATCGTCACCGTAACCGAGCGAACCGATGATGTAGATCTGGTCTTCAACGATCGTCGCAGAGTGGAAGTCCGTGGGCGGAAAGATCGACTCCGGATAGCCGTAGATTTCGACACGCCCCGATTCAAGATCCACATCGTCCTTGCCGTCCGCAGGGAAGAGCACCACCACGTCGTTGAAGATGCAGAAGTCCGGATCGTATCCGTCTTCGTGCTCGCCGCCGATGCAAATGATCCGGCCATCCGCCATGCGTGTCCGGCTCATCCCGAAGCGGTCGAAGCACCACTCTGGGCGCCACGGCCGCTGATGGAGAGACGCGTACGGATCACCACCGAGTTCCGATCTTGCCAGCCTAGCCCAACGCTTGCTCCGAACCATCCACTCCCAGTGTTCGGAGTGAATCCGCTCGGGATTCGAGACGCCGAATCGCCGCTTGCATTGCGCGAGAAAGACGTCGTGCGGAACAGGCTTCATCACCTAGCCCGCGTCCCGCGGCAGGGTGTCGATCAGGTTCTTCACGACCGCGTCCGCGTCGACGCCCTCGGCGCCCGCTTCGAAGTTCAGCAGCACGCGGTGGCGCAGGGCGGGCAGGGCGGCCCGCTGGACATCCTCGATCGAGGCGCTCGGGCGTCCGTCGACCAGGGCGTGGCACTTGGCCGCGAGGATGAGCGACTGGGCGGCACGCGGCGACGCGCCGACCTGCACGAAGCGGTCGACCATCGGCGTGCTGAACGGCTCGGCGCCCGAGCCCTTGGGATGGGTCGCGAGCACCAGGCGCACGGCGTAGTCGGTCACATGGTCGGCCGCGGGGACGCGACGGACCAGTTGCTGGTGGGCCAGCAGGGTCTCGGCGTCGAGCACCGGCTCGACGGTCGGGATCTCGGCGCCGGTCGTGCGGGCGAGGATCTCCTTGAGGTCGCTGCGCGTAGGCGAACCGACGAGGACCTTGTAGAAGAAGCGGTCGAGCTGGGCCTCGGGCAGGGGGTAGGTGCCCTCCTGCTCGATGGGGTTCTGGGTGGCGAGCACGAAGAACGGCGCGGGCAGGGCGTGGGTCTCGGTGCCGACGGTGACGCTTCTTTCCTGCATCGCCTCGAGCAGGGCGGACTGGGTCTTGGGGGTGGCGCGGTTGATCTCGTCGGCCAGCAGGATCTGGCTGAACACCGGGCCGGGGCGGAAGCGGAGGTTGCGGCGCACGCGGCCGGACTCGTCCTCTACCTCGTCGATCACCGTGGTGCCGGTGATGTCGGCGGGCATCAGGTCGGGCGTGAACTGCACGCGCCCGAAGTCAAGGCGCACGGCTTGGGCGATGGTGCGGACCAGCAGCGTCTTGCCGATGCCGGGCACGCCCTCGAGCAGGGCGTGGCCCCCTGTGAACAGGCAGGTGAGCACCTGGTCGACGATGGCGGTCTGCCCGACGACCATGCGGGCGACCTGGGCGCGGACGCCCTCGAAATCGGTCTTGAAACGCTCGGCCGACTGGATGGGATCGGTCATCGGGGCATGGTAGTGACCCGGGGCGTGCCGGGTTCAAAAGGAAACGGGGCCGACCCTTGTCGGGTCGGCCCCAGAGGCCGCGGTGGGATTCGAACCCACGACTGGCTTTCGCCAAACGGATTTGCAATCCGCCCCCTTGGTCCACTCGGGCACACGGCCGTGCGTGCGGCGGGGAGCCGCATCACCATCAATACGATGGTAGGATGTGGCCGGTCAACCCGCCCGATGCCGAGAAGATTCCTGTGAAGACCGCTTTGCACCGTTCCGCCGCCCTCTGGGTCCTGCTTTCCGCCGGGGCGGCGATGGCGCAGCCCGGCGGCTCGGACCGCCCGCTGGACGACGCCGAGCGGGTGCTGCCGCGGGTGATGCGGGAGGAGCGCGTGGTGATGCCCACCCGCGAGCGGGCGGCCGACCCGGTCGCCCCGGGCCTGACCGGCGGCAAGGACTGGACCGACCCCGGCGACGCCCCGGCGAAGCTACCCGAGGGGACCTTCGTGATCGAGCGGCCTGGGCGGGTGATCCCCGCGCCGGGCGGACGCAAGGTCTTCGTGCCCGATCTGGAAGCCCGCGAGCCGGGCGAGGGGCCGATGCTGCTGCTGCCGTCGGGCACGCTCGAGCGGCTGGAGGTCACGCTGGGCGACGCGACCGGGCCGGTGCGGATTTCTGGCGAAGTGTTCGTGTATCGCGGGCGGCGGCATCTGCTGGCAACCTCGTTCCTGATGGGCGGCGCACCGGAGCCGGCCGCGGAACCGGTGGCGCCCGCGCCCCCCCCGGCGGACACCGAGGGGGCCGGGCCGGACGGCGGGGATGACGGGCCGGCATCGCTGCTGGACGACCCGGACGTGCGGGGGCTGCTGGACGAGCTGGCCGAGGAGGCCCCGACGCGCCCCGCGGAACGCCCGGGGTCGGCGGGAGGGGCCAGTGAAGACGCGGGGATCGGGCTGGCCCCCGCCCCGGACGGCACGCCGATCGTGCGTCGGCGCGGGCGGCTGGTGCGGACGGGCGAGGGGGCGTGGGCGTTCGTGTTCGACAACGACCACGACGACGCGCTGGCGGCCCAGTCGATGGTGGTCATGCCGTGCCTGCTGCTGCAACGGATCGAGCGCCAGGCGATGATCGACGGCGACGCGTTCGAGCTGGTCCTGTCCGGGCGGGTGCACACGCACCGGGGGCAGGCCTACCTGCTGCCGACGATGATGCTGCGGGTGCCGGTGACGGGGGTGGTACCGATGCGGTGATTTCAGCCTATCTGATCACTCGCTCGATAGGATAAGAGAGTCCATACTCACGGAATCAGTGCATCAGCACTATGGAACATTCGGCAGATCCTCATTTTTTTGCAACCAACTGATCTTCTTGCCCATGCTCTGTACGATCCCAGAGTTCCACCAGGAGTGCTTTTCAATCATCATCCTGATTGCTCGCTGTTCGCTGACGCTGGCGTCTTCAAGGAGCAATCTTGCATTGTCGGGCATCTGAAACTCCATCATTCCAAGAACGTGCTCGGTATGATCCAGTTCCGCCCGGAGGTGCCTCTGGTGATCGATCTCAGCGAGACGGCGTGCAAACTCTTTTCTGGCATTTGGGTCCTGCACACCGGCGGGATCCGTTCCAAAAGGAAGGCCTTCCGGGGGTGTTCGATCGACCGGCGCAAGACTGTCGACAGCCGCCCGCTGGTCACGCTCAACCTCTTTGGCTCGTTCGTAGCAGTCTATCACTACGAACATCATGTACTCCCGGTAAGCCGGCTTGATGTGGTCGTGCGCTGCCGGCCAAAGTGAGAGACTCCATACCACATAACGGGTATCGATCTCCATCACCGCGTCGGCCGCTGCGACAGGAAAGCTAGTCAAAAAATAGTCCCAGACGACCTCCGCGCCGTGAGGCTTGCCTGTTGTCGAGCCGAGAATCTTCCCGTTGATGTACGCCCGTAGCACGGGAATGACGGCTTCGGCCTGGTGTTCCCACCACATCTCGTCCTTTGCGAACGCCAACATCTCCTTCTGGCTGAAATCTTTCTCCAACACAACCTGGCGCGCGTTGATCGTGTCCTGGCTGACCATCGGCGGCATAGACCCCGCCGACATCCCGAACACAATACTTTTAGTTACAAGGGACCACATCACTTGTCGGCTCCGTGAAGTTGGGGCAAACATTTCCGTTCCACGGCAATCCAGTCGAATCTGCGTCGGCAGGGATCGTGACGGAAAATGTTCCCTTTTTATGGTGCATCCGCCCGTCCTCATGTAACTTGGAATAAAACCCCAGCGTCGGTACGATCTGGCGACCGGTGCTTCCCGAAGGGCCCGCGGTCGGTTTCCAATACCAAGGAACATCCCAAGTCATCTCGCCCTCTTCCCAGGATCCATTAGGAAGCGGCGCTACCGGTCCGCTATAAGTTCCGTCCTCGGCTTCGCAAATATTGTTGCAGCCGACATCCGATAGGTAGGCTTCGAATTGATGGGGCAGCCCATCCCACTGGCTCAGTCCGCCGGTGGCGTTCGCGTTGCCTGTGCCCTCGTAGACCCAGATGTAGCGGAAGCTGACATCGAGTGGCTCCACTTGAACACACCATGTAAAACCGGCACTAGCATATCCCTGCTCATGAAAACGCCGCGCAGTCGGCATCATGCGAATGCCTGTCGGCTCGACCGTTGTAAATACTATTTTTCGCGTACATCCTTCTGATTCAATCGTTACTGTCGTCTGCCCATCGACAAGTCCTGCATAGAATGTGGCTCGCTGGCCGCCGTCTCGGACTTGGATGTGGCCGGGACCGTCAGAGGAGTATGACCACGTCGCCGTGGTGCCTGTTGGCTCTAATGCAATATTTGCGAACTCCTTGACACCAAGTCTTGTTCTTTCACTTCCGTCCGCAAAACATGTAATCTTATACTCAAAATCCGCAAACTGGACTTCCTTCTGCTTCGTCTCAGCCGGAATCGGATCGCACCCATTCCGAGCCGGGTACTCGCTGGAGATTAAGCGGAATCGGTACTCCGCGCACGCCCCGTCGGTGACGGTTGGGCTGTGCCCCGCGGCCTTACTCTTTACGCCCTCGATCCATTCGCCGGTGACCGGATCCTTGCGATCGATGAACCAAGTCGACCCCAGCGGAACATCATTCAGCGTGCATTCCCTGTCCCCATCGCACGGGGGGCCGCACTTATCTTTCCGCCCCGTGACCACGAAGCTTTCCCATTCGAACGTCACCGTATCTCCGGGCTCTGGTTGCTCCGGCGTCGCCGTGATCTCACCGCCCGTAATACTCCCCTTATCGCTGCACTTGAAGCATCGCAGCGGATCATCAAATCCGCAATCGGGACACTCATTGCAGTTGATTCGGCCGTCCTGACGCAGCAGCGCTTGCACCAGGCTCGGCCCGTTGTTGTCCGGCATGTCTCTCAGACAGCCGTCAACGGGTCTGCGGCCGGGCGCGACACCCCAGTTCCCCCCAATCGAACCCCCGCCGATGCTGCCGAACCCTGCGTTCGCCCCGACCGTCGCCAGCAGGCGGCTGCCGTCCCACAGACCTTCGTAGATGTCCGTCTGGTCGCCGTAGCCGTCGAGCAGCAGGGCCACATCGTGCGTATCGACGATGGTGTCGCCGTTCAGGTCGGCCAGCGGCATGACGCCGGCGGCCTGGGGGTTGGTACCGAGTTGGGCGATGGATTCCTGCAGGTCGAGTGCGTCGACCTTGCCGTCGAGGTTGATGTCGCCGGCGAGGACGAGGGTCGGGCGGACGCCCTTGGTCCCCACGAACTGGCCGTCGGCCTTGCGGATGGTGATGGTGGTCTCGGCCTCGTTGGGGCCGCCGGTGCCGTTGTTCGTCAGAGAGATGATCTGGAGGGTGGGCTCGTCGAGCCAGAGGTCGGGGTGCATGGTGTCGACGTGGGCCGCGAAGCCGCGGAGGGTCGCGTCGTCGTTGAGGATCGTCCGGTGGGCGTCGGTGGCCGAGAGCGCGCCGACTTGGGCCTGCCCCGCAAAGATGAAAAGACGGCCGGTCGCGCCGGGGACGCCCTCGGCCCCGCGGTCGACGACTACGAGGTCGGCGAGGCCGTCGCCGGTGATGTCGCCGAGGCCGAAGACGCTGTAGCCGAAGAGGGCGGTGGCGGTGGGCTCGAAGATCTCGGTGAGGACGGAGCCGTCCGCGCCGGAGATGACGAAGACGATGCCGATGGGGTCGTCGCCGATGCCGTCGGCGTCGAGGTCGGCGATGTCCCAGCCGGAGGCGGCGAGATCCCCGATGCCGTCGCCGTTCCAATCGCCGATGCCCGCGACATAGCGGCCGAGGCCGGTTTCGGCGTACAGGCCGGTGGCGCTCAGAAGGACGGAACTGTCGTCGCCGCTGAAAACCTGGATACGGCCCTGGAGCGTGCCGTTTGGCCCCCAGAGGGGCTCGCCGACGATCAGGTCGTCGTGGCCGTCGGCGTCGAGGTCGCCCGCGGAGCCGATCGCCCACCCGAACAGGGTGTTGGTGTCGGTGTTGACGATGGTGTCGATGACGGACTTGGACGCGCCGGACCACATGCGGGCCGCGCCATTCACGGGCGCGGCCGGGTCGTAGCCGGTGACGGAGACGGGGTAGTCGTCGGAGCCGTCGGCGTTGAAGTCATGGCTGACGGGCGGGGCCGCCGTGGCGATCAGGCCGAGACCGAGGAGGGCGAGCAGCCCGGAGAGTGCGATCCGGGTGGCACGGCGTGTGTGGTTGTGTGTCTGCACGAAGCGGGCCCCCTGTGCGATGGCCTTTCGGCCGGCGTGTGGGGGCAAGGTATCAGACAGGCGGGGTTGGGGCAAGGCCTAAAACCGAGGCTCGGCCGATTTCCGTCCGCGGCGACAGGTCGCACTGACAGGGTGTTGTCAGGCGGTCGAGACCGTGCCCTGCACGGGGCGGTCTTCGAGGGCCATCGGGTCGGTCGGGCGGGCCGTGGTGGCGGTGCCGGCGACCGGGTTGAAGCGGGAGCCGTACATCGGAATGCGGCGGTTGCTGGTCGAGCGGCCGAAGGCCTTGCCCAGGACCGGGGTGACGACGAGCATGACCGCGAAGACCACGGCGTTCATGACCAGCAGCGGCAGGGTGGCGGTCCAGCCCATGTAGACCATGTACGAGGTCGCGACGATCAGCACCATGCCCACCGGGATGAGGCTCTGCCAGCCGAGCTGCATGATCTGGTCGTACCGCATGCGGGGCAGGGTCCAGCGGATGAGCATGGCGAAGAAGACCATGCCCATGGCCTTGGTGAAGAAGACGGTGAACTTGACGAGGACGGCGAGGAAGGAGGTCGTGTCCGGGCTGGTCAGGTGGCTCAGGCCGGGGATCGGCAGGTGGTAGCCACCCAGGAACAGCAGGGCGAAGAACGCGCTGCCGGTGATGAGGTGGGCGTACTCGGCCAGGAAGAACAGGGCGAAGCGCATCGAGGAGTACTCGGTGTGGTAGCCGCCGACGAGTTCCTGCTCGGCTTCGGCGTTGTCGAAGGGGGCGCGGTTCGATTCGGCGAGGGCGCAGGTGTAGAAGAGGACGGCGGCGAGCGGCATCGAGAGAATGCCCCAGCCGTTCTCGACCTGGTGGCGGATGATCTGCTCGGGCATGAAGGAGCCCAGGACGAGGAGCATGGCGAGCAGGGCGAGGCCCATGGGGATCTCGTAGGAGATCATCTGGGCGGTGGCGCGGAGCCCGCCGATGAAGGAGTACTTGTTGTTGCTGGCCCAGCCGCCGAGGGTGATGCCGTAGGCCCCCATCGAGGCGACGGCGAGCAGGTAGACGACACCGATGCTGATGTGGGCGCCGGTGACATGGACCTCCCCACCGCCAACGACGACGCCGAGCAAGGGGATGGTGAACTCGGGCATGTTCCACACGCCGCCCCAGGGCAGGATGACGAAGCCGATGAGGGCGGGGATGATGCAGATGGCCGGGGCGAGGGTGAAGAGGACCTTGTCGACATTGGCCGGGCGGTAGTCCTCTTTGAGGAAGAACTTGAGCCCGTCGGCCAGGGCCTGCCCGAGCCCGAGGAAGCCCTTGAGGAAGCTGAGGAAGGGCAGGCCGAAGTCGAAGCCGGTGCGGTTGGGGCCGATGCGGTCCTGGATGTAGGCGGAGATCTTGCGCTCGCCGTAGATGCAGATGGTGACGGATCCGAGGATCACATGCACCACGATCGCCATTACGATCATGCTGACGATGAGCTGGCCGGTGAGATGCTCTTGGAGGAACTCGGTCATGGCGGGGCAAGTCTAGCGGGGCGCACGCGGTGTGGGGGCCGGTGTCGGGTGTTTGTGTGGATGTGGCGGGCCAGGGGGTTCGTCAGTGTCGGCGTGCGGCGGCCCGGGCGCCGACGGGGTCGCACCACGGCTCGGCGGCGGGCAGGGGCTCGACGCGGAAGACGGGATCGAAGCCGCGGGCGATCTCGACGGTGGTGATGCTGACGGTGCGGGCGTCGGCCCGGCTCATGAGCACGGAGACCTCCGGGCGGTCGTCCCAGCGGTGGCGGTGGAAGGCGTCCTGGCGGCGCGGGGTGGGCTCGACGGCGACGGTCGACTCAAACAAGGGCTGGCGCACCATGACCTTGTCGTCGCCGAGCCCGGAGGAGGCCAGGCACATGGGGGGGTCCATGTCGTCCGGCTCGGTCAGGGCGAGCCCGTTCCAGGTGACCAGCCCGCCGCGGCCCTGGGCGTCGAGCGCGAGCAGCCGGAATGGGGCGACGGGGGCCAGATCTCGGGCGGCGAGGGCAGCGAGGATGCGCTCGGGGGTGTCGAGGTCGATCAGGTCGGGGATGAGCCCGCCGCGGGAGGCGGTCGGCTCCGGGCGGCCGTTGGGGGGGATGTTGCGGTTGAGCAGGGAGATAGACAGCCCGTCGTCGCGGACGGCGATCCAGGTGCCGCCGGCGTCGGGGTCTGTGGGCCAGATGGCTCGGCGGCCGGATGAGAGCGGATGCCAGGCGGGGGGGAGGCTCTCGGAGCGTGTGCGCAGCTCGTCCCTCGAATGCACCAGGCGGCAGCCGGTCGCGGTTCGGATGACGGTCAGCGTGCAGATGGGAAAGCTCCAAATGGCAGAGCGATATATGGCAAACCGGGATCAGGAACGCTTCGTGTTTGCGCCTTGAGCTTTGCTGGATCGCCGGTTCATCGCCGATCAGCGGGCGGCTTCGAAGTTGATGGTCGAAGGCGCGGTGCCGAAGCCGGCGGGGGCCTCGATGCCGAACTCGCGTCCGATCGTCTTCATCATGGCGTGGTGGTGGATGGCGTGGTGGGTGGCGAAGAAGAGCTCGCGTCCGAGGGTGCTCTTGAGGTCGGCGAGTTGCCCGTCGCCGGTGAGCATGACGCGGGCGGTGACGGGCTCGTTGATGCGTTCATCGGTGATGCGTGTGAGCAGCGAGCGGAGTTCGGCGATCTCGGCGCAGGCGGCGTCGGTGCTGGTCTCGACCGATCCGCCGCGGGTGCGGTGGTCGTAGTCGATGGCGTCGCAGGAGGGGGTGCAGAGTGCGGCGCGGAAGTGGTCGAGGATGTGGCGGGCATGTTTGCCGATGGTGCCGCCGGTGACGGTGCTGGCGGGCTTGGTGTAGTGCGATTCGGGTACATCGCGGATGAAGGACTCGCACTGGGCGAGGATGGCGTCGGCGGCGGCGGCCACACTGTTCTGGCATGGGCCGCCGCAGGAACGGTTGTCAGGCATCCGTGACCTCCTTCGGGGGTGCAGTTCACGACCCGGAGCATGATAGTCCGGGGCGGGCGGAAGTGGTTTCACAGCTTATTCGTTGGAGGCCGCGGCTTTCACCGCGTCGATGATGTCGCGGTGGTTGGCGCAACGGGGGCATTTGTGCTGCCCGCCGAGCTTGCCGGCGGCGTCGAGCCAGCGGTGGAAGGTGCCCGGTGGCACGGGCGTGATCGTCGGCGGCTGCATGCCCACTGAGTCGGCTCGCTTGGTGGTGTAGTCAACATTGACCGCCTTGACCGCGGCGTCGAAGACCTCCCCGAAACGGGCGAGGGCGCCCGGATCGGTTGATTCGAGAACCTCGACGACCAGTTCGAGCCCAGGACGGGTGGTCTCGGTTGGATAGACCGGTGCGGCGGTGAACTCGCCAACTTCAAGGCCCGTGGCGCGGGCGGCTTCGGCGACGCCGTGCTCGATGTGCTCGACGATGAGGTTCTCGCCGAAGGCGTTGATGAAGTGGCGGTGGCGCCCGACGATGCGCAGGCGGCAGGGGCCGTCGCCGCCGTTGCCTTCGAGATCGCCCGGGATGGTGTCGAACTCGACGACATCGCCGATGACATAGCGCCACAGCCCGGCGTTGGTGGACATGACGACGACATACTTCTGTCCCTTGTCGACCCGCCAGCAGGGGAAGGCTTCGGGGTTGTCGTCGTTGATGCGTTCGAGGGGAACGAACTCGTAGAAGGTGCCGATGTCGCTGAGCAGGCGCATGCCGGGATCGCCGGTGCGATCCTGCATGGCGATGAAGCCCTCGGAGGCGGGGTAGAGCTCTTGGCGGCAGGGAAAATCGACGAGCGGATCGCCCGAGAAGGCGCGGCACATGCGGGGCAGGAAGGGCGTGTACTTGACGCCGCCGTGGACGAAGACCTCGAGATTGGGCCAGATGTCTCGGGCGCAGGTGACGCTCTTGCGGCCTCGCTCTCGGGCGAGTTCGAGAACGCGGTCGATGAGCACGAGCGCCCACGAGGGCATGCCGGAGATGAATCGGATGTCCTGGTCGATGGTCAGTCGGGCCATCGCGTCGATTTTGGCGGGCCAGTCGCTCATCAGGGCGATCTCGCGGCCTGGGGAGTAGATCTTGGAGAGAGGCCAGCGGATGAGGGGTGTGACCAGGCCGGACAGATCGCCGGTGGCGATGCCGTGCTCGTTGTAGGAAAGATCGCTGGAGCCGCCGAGGAAGAGGCAGCGGCCGCCCATGATGCGGGCCGGCGAGACGCCTCGGTTGATGAGGTGGGCGAAGATATCGAGCGATGCGAGGTAGTTGGACCGCATCATCTCGTCTGAGACGGGGATGAACTTGTCGCCGGCGGTGGTGCCGCTGGTCTGGGCGAAGCGGGTGACGAGCCCGGGCCAGAGGACGCCTCGCTTGCCCTGCTCGCGCATCTCGGCGATGTCGTCCTTGAATGCGTACCAGTCTCGGACGGGCACTTCCTTTGTGTAGGCTTGGTAGCGTTCCTCGGGGTCGTGCATGCCGAGCATGCGTTCGAAGCCGTGCTGCTTGCCGAAGCGGCAGAACATGCCGGCGGACATCAGGGACTGGAGCTGGCGGTGCTGGACACGGGCGGTGTTCCGTCGCCACCAGTCGGTGTTGGCGAGTTTTCTTCGTCGCCGGGCCACGCGGGCGGCGATGAGCCTGCCGACGAGCGAAGTCGGGGACGGCGGTGCGTCCGGCGTGGGGGCCGGTCGCGGGCTGGCGGTGGGTGTGGGCGCGGGGGTGAGTGTGTTCACCGCTCGCGGGTCTCCAGTTCGTCGAGGAAGGATCGCATCGCCTCGGCAAAGGGTATGGGGGACTCGAGCATCGGGGCGTGGCCGCAGTTCTCGAGCCAGACAATGCGGGCATCGGGCATGAGCTCAGTGAAGCCCTGGCCGGCGCTGGGGGGGGTGACGACATCCTGCTTGCCCCAGATGAGCAGGGTGGGACAGGCGATGTCGGCGAGGTCGTCGGTCATGTTGTCGCGGCGGGCGGTTTTCGAGAGTTTCACCATCGCGCGTGCCCCACCGCGTTCGTTGAGCAGTTTGTAGGCTCGCTCGACATCGCCGGGATTCATGACGGACTTGTCATAAAACAGCTCGCCGATCTTCTCCTCCAGCCATTCCTTGCTGGGGCGAACGGGTGCGCCGCGGACCATAGTTCGCTCGATGAGGCCCGATGAACCGGCGAGGACGAGTGCCCTGACCAGGTCCGGTCGGCGGTGGGCGATGCGGAGGGCGACATGGCCCCCGAACGAGTTGCCCACCAGGACGCTAGGGCCGTCGACATGGCGGTCGAGAAACTGCTGGGTCATCTCGACAACGGACCAGAGCGAGCAGTCGTCGCCGCGGAGTTCGAGCAGGGGCAGTTCGAGGGTGATGCACTCGGCCTTGTCGCGGATGCGTGCAACCACTTCCTCCCAGTGCTCGTTGAGACCCACCAGACCGTGGAGGAAGACCACGCGCGGACCGGTCCCGGTGCGGACCACATCGGCCCGGACCTCAAGCCCGTTGGGCGAGGTCAGGGCGACCGCGGTTCGCTCGGCGTCGGTCAAATGCGTGGCGTGGGTCATGGTGGCGGGGAGAGGTGGCCTTGTTCCTTGCGTGCATGGAGCCCGGGCCGCCCCGGGCGATCACCGATCCTATCGCCCCGGAGCGTCCGGCGTGGGCATGGTTCCAACTTCGATTTCTGGGTCACTGGGGCCGATTTCGGCGGGCAATGAGCCCTCGATCACACGCCCGTCGGCCAGACGGACGACCCGATCGGCCCGTTCGGCGATCCGCTCGTCGTGGGTGACCATCAGGATGGTCAGGCCCGTCCGGGCCCGGTGCTCGGCGATGGCGTCGAGGATGGCCCCGCCGGTGGTGCGGTCGAGATTGCCGGTAGGCTCGTCGGCCAGGAGCAGGTCGGGGTCGTTGATCAGGGCCCGTGCGATGGCGACGCGCTGGCGTTCGCCGCCGGAGAGTTCGGCGGGGCGATGCCTGAGCCGGTGCCCGAGCCCGAAGGACTCGAGCAGCGCCTTGGCCCGCTTCTCACTCTCACCCCTGTGAGCCATGTAGCCGAACCGCCCGTGCCGGATCATGGCGCCGACGGTGACATTCTCGATGACGGTCAGCTCGGGCAGCAGGTGGTAGAACTGGAACACGAAGCCGACATTTCGGCTGCGGTATCGGTCGAGGTCACGCTTGCCCATGGCGGCGATATCACGCCCCTCGAACACGATCTTTGGTTTGGGCTGGTCGCCCTTGACGCGATCGGGGCGGTCGAGACCGCCGCAGAGATGCAGCAGGGTGGACTTGCCCGAGCCGGAGGCACCGAGGATGGCGACCCATTCGCGCTTCTTGACGGCCATGTCGACGCCGTGGAGGACCGGGACGGGCACCCGTCCGAGCTTGTAGGTCTTGCGGAGACCGCTGACGGCGAGGATGTGTTCGCTGTGGCTGGTCATTCGAACCTCAGCGACTTGACGGGGTCCATGCGGGCGCTGCGGACGGCCGGGATGAGCGCGCCGAGCACGCAGGTCAGCACGCCCGCAACGAAAACAATCGCGGCTTTACCCGGCTCGACCTTGCGCGGGATCTCCACAAAGTAATACACCCGTGGGTCCCAAATCACGAGATTAATCAGAATGGGATCGCCTCCGAACCAGCCGGAAATGGTCGAGAGCACGCCACTCAACCATGGGCCTAATACCTCGCCCAGCCAGTCGTGGATGGCGTTGATGTTCGTCACGATCAGCCAGCCGGCGACCAGGCCGAGCACGGCCCCCACCACGCCGATGGCGGCCCCGTAACGGAGCCAGAGCCACGCCACGCCGGGCGTGCTGGCCCCGAGCGCCCGCAAGATGCCGATGTCGCGGGTCTTCTCGCTGATCATCGACCAGAAGATCGCGAGCACCAGAAACACCGTGGTGAAGCAGATGATGCCGAAGATGACCAGCACGAGCGCGGTCTCCTTCTTGACCGCGGCAATCATCGTGCGATTGCGATCCTCCCAGGTGCTGATCTGGATGGAAAACGCGTCGGGGACCTCTCCGGCGTGGCGTGCGGCGAACTGCTCGTAGATGCTGTCGGCGATGGCCGCGACCTCGTCCGGGGTCGTGCCCGGGACGCCGCGGATGAGCACCGTGGTGACGCGGGCGGGGTCGGCGGCGGTGGCCTTCGGTACGGCGGGCCGGAGCTCGCCGGTCTGCGGATCGGTCTCGTAGCCCCACGGATCGTCCGCGCCTTCGCTGGCCACCCGCCGGGCTTCCTCCATGCGAAGCATGCGCTGGATCAGGTCGAGCGGGGCGATGAGGGTCTTGGAGTCGACCTCGTAGATGCCGCTCTGGAACTCGTTGGCGATCGGCAGCACGCGGCTGACCGGGTCGGTGGGCTTGCCGGTCGAGTCCAGGCTCAGCAGCGTGAGCCCCACCGATCCATTGCGGGGCATGAACAGGTCGAGCGACTCGATGCCGCCGGAGGGCAGGGCGCGCTGTCCGTTGATGGGGATGTAGATACCGCCCGAGGTGCGGTAGTTCAGCCCGGTCACCTCCACGCCCAGGATGCCGGCGGGCAGCGGCACGCCGGTGTCGGGGTCCGGGCGTGTCATCGCCAGCCCGTTCTCGACGAACTCCGTGAGCACGGGGCGGTTGTTGGGGTCCAGGCGCGGATCGCGCCGGTCCTTGTCCTTGCGTGTTGGCTTGTCCAGCGGCTTCCACCACAGCGTGTCGCCGAACCCTGTCACCGCCGAGTAGCTCGCGACCTCGACCCCGGTCACCTGGATCAGCTCGACCCGGTCGTCGGGCAGCCGGACCATGCCGTAGGTCTCGATGACCGGGGCGGCCGCCTCGATCCTGGGATGGGCCTCTAGGTCCTCGGCCAGTTCCTCGTAGTATGCGAAACCGACATTGGGCCAGGCGATGAAGGCGTCCCCGATCAGCGTCCGCCCCGAGCTGAGCAGGGCGTTGAGGAACCCCCCCATCACCGACCAGGTGATCAGGATGGTGGCGACCGACAGCAGCACCGCCGCCATGGCGAGCAGGGGCATGAGCTTGCTGGTCAGATAGCGGCGGGTGAGGAGGGCCTGGTACACGGGCGAGTGTAGCGCCGGGCGCGTCCGTCAATAATGGCCCGTGATTGGTATCCCGCTCATTCTGAAGGCCCCCGCCAGCCCAGTCCGGCTGGAGACCAATCTGCTGCTCGCGCCTATCGCCGGGTGGTGCGAACTGGCGTGGCGGGTGACGGTGCGCGAGCTCGGCGGCGTCGGGCTGGCGTGCACCGACCTGCTCAGCCCGCAGGGTCTGTTGTGCTCGTCCGAGACTTCCTACGACCTGGCCCGCACCAACGACCTCGACCGCCCGGTCGGCATGCAGCTCTACGGCTCTGACCCCGGCCTGCTGGCCGAGGGCGCGGGGTGGTGCGCCGAGCACGGGGCGACGGTCGTGGATATCAACATGGGCTGCCCGGTGGACAAAGTGTGCAAACGCAATGGCGGCAGTATGCTGATGTGCCACCTGCCGAACACCTTCGCGATCTTCGAGGCGGTCCGGGCCGCGTTGCCGCCCCACATCCCGCTGACCGCGAAGATGCGCCTGGGTTGGGACGAATCCGCGTATGTCAACGGCGTTGCGTGTGACCTCGCCGTCGGGCTGTGCGAACGCGGGGCGGCACTGATCACGGTCCACGGACGGACCACGGAACAACGCTTCAAGGGCGAATGTCGGCGCGAGGGGATCAAGCGTGTCGTCGACGCCGTCGCGGATGCCACCGGGCGTTACGACGGCACCGAGTCCGGCGGCGTCCCCGTGGTCGGCAACGGCGACATCAAGACGCCGGAAGACGCAGTGTCGATGATCCTCGAAACCGGCTGCGCTGGCGTCATGATCGGGCGCGGCTCGTTCGCGAACCCTTGGATCTTCCGCGAGGCTTGGGCATTGCAACGGGGTGTCGACCCGATCACGGTCGCACCGACCGAGGACGAACGGCTTGATGCGGTGCTGCGATACTTCGAGCGAATGATCGAGTTCCGCGGCGAGCACCACGCGATGCATGTGATCCGCCAGAAGATCAGCTGGCTGGGACGGTCGATCAATGGGGGGCACTGCCGGCCCCTCAAGGATGCGGTGCGGGAATCGGGGTCGCCTGCGGAGGTGCGTGGAGCGATCGAATCCTGGCGCTCGAGCATCCAGGTCGGAGCGCCCGATCCCGTGTGATCGCCCTCTTTATATTGCGAAACCGGAGCCTCCCGATCCGCGTACATGCCTGAGACGCGGCCGGGTTCTCCGTGCCGTCCGCCCGGACTGATCCTCGCGAGTCAGATTCTCAGGAGCCCGCTGATGCGTCCAACCCACGCGCCGCTGATCTTCTCGGTCCTTCTGTCCGCCGGGACCCCGGCCGCCGCCCAGCGTTTCCACGACCACGACCGTGCCTGCCACGCCGTCCACCCCACCCTTCCCGGGGTCGAACTGGCCCACGCCTGCTGGCCGGGCGAGAACGGCCTGCTCACCGGCCGACGAATCCCCGTCGAAACCCTCGACCCCGAGACCGTCGCCCTCCGCGAACACCTGGCCAACCGGGACCTGCTCCGCGGCAGCGTGCCGAACCGGATCGACATCGTCTTCGTCGGCGACGGCTACACCGCGTCGCAGCAGGCCCTCTTCCATTCCGATGTCGACAACATCGTGGCGGACCTGTTCCAATACGAGCCGTTCATCACCTACGAGCCGTTCTTCCGCATCCATCGCGTCGAGGTGATCTCCAATGAGTCCGGCGTCGACAACGATCCCACCCAAGGCATCCTCCGCGACACCGCGCTCGACATGGCGTTCTGGTGCGGCGGCACCGAGCGGGCCCTGTGCGTCAGCGTGAGCAAGGCCCTCAACCACGCCGGCGCCGGTGTCTCCACCGATGTCGACCAGGTCGTCGCGATCGCCAACACCACCAAGTACGGCGGCGTGGGCTACCCCTCCTCGAATGTCTGCACCTCGTCCGGACGCAACTCGGCCGCCACGCAGATCGTCATCCACGAGCTGGGCCATTCGCTCGGCAATCTCGCCGACGAATACACCTACGGCGGGCCGACGACCTACACCGGCGGCGAACTCGGGCCGGCCAATGTCTCCATCTATTCACAGGCCCAGCAGGTCTCGCAGGAACGCAAGTGGTGGCGATGGATGGGCGTTTCCAACGGCCTGTTCGATGGGCCGGTCGGGACTTACGAGGGCGGGTACTACTCCGAACAGGGCGTCTTCCGCCCGAGCAACAACTCGATGATGCGCTCACTGGGCCGACGGTTCAACCTGCCCAGTGCCGAGGAACTCATCAAGGAGTTCTACCGCGAGGTCCGCCCGATCGAAGACGCCACGCCGACCGACGCGGATCTGGCGTACAACGACACGCTCTTCTGCGCCCCGGTCCAGCCCAACGGGCATGACCTGAACATCCAGTGGGAGGTCAACGGGCAGATCGTCTTCTCGGCGCTCGACCAGACCTCCCTCGACCTCTCAACCCTCGGGCTTGATCCGAACACCGAGCACACCGTCCGCGTCACCGTGGTCGACAACACCCCGTGGGTGCGCGACCCGGTCATCCGCGACCTGTTCCTCACGGAAACCCGCGAATGGACCGTCAACGCCTGCACACACCCGGGTGACTTTGACGGCAACGAGGAACTGAACATCTTCGACATCCTCGTCTTCATCGAGGCGTACAACCAGCAGGATCCCGCGGCGGACTTCGACGCCAACGGGCTGTTCAACTTCTTCGATGTGGCGTCGTTCATCACGGCCTTCAACGGGCCGTGCACCCGTTGACACGGGGGCCGTCGTTCAAGGGCACAGCCGATGTCCGATAAAACCTGTTGGAACAGACCACCCAGACACGGCGAGGCCGTCGAGAACCCGATATTTCTGGAAACACTGGTCGCCGACCCGGTTTCGCTTGCATCCACCCCGAACAGGCCACACGATGACCTGAACAAGCCGCCCGCGCGGGCCGTACCATGTGCTCGGCAGCCCGAGACTCCGGGCCGTGCATGCTGAATAAAGACCTTTCCTTCCTGCAACGGAGATGACCATGACCCGTCGCAATCCGCGTCTCACCGCTGTCCTGGTTCCCGCGATGCTGTTCGCTATCAGCAGTCCCGCGTCGGCCCAGCTCTTCCCGACCGGCGGGACGGACGACGCCCCGGCGGTGTTCAACGACGAGACCGTCGGTGCCGGGCGTCTTGTGATCGAGAACGACCAACTGGAGATGGGCGAACTGTTCGACACCGAGAAGGGGCATGCCGAGTACAAGTTCCGCAACGCCGGCTCCGGCCCGCTGACGATCTCGCACATCAAGCCTTCGTGCGGCTGCACCGTGCCCGAACTCGAAAAGAAGGTGTACGCCCCCAACGAGACCGGCGTGATCCGCGTGGACTTCGATCCGAAGGGCAAACGCGGATCGGTCGTGCAGTCCATCCAGGTCTTCACCGACTCAACCTCCACCCCCTCGGCCAACTTGACTTTCCGGGCGTTCGTCAAGCCCATCGTCGTGGTCGAGCCAAACGCGGTGCTCAACTTCATGTCCCTCGAAAAGGGGGTCGGGGATGTCAAAGAAATCCGCGTCCTCGGCCGCTTCCCCGAGTTCGAGGTCACCCGCGCCACCACCGACGACCCCATGAACTTCGACATTGAGGTTGTCCCCGCCGGTGAGGTCGAGGTCGAGGGTGAAAAGCTCTACGCGTCCATCCTCAAGGTCACGCTCAAGCCCGAGGCCAAACCCGGCCAGCTTCGCACCGAGATCTCGATCCGCACCAATGACGAGCGAAAGCCGATCTTCTCCATGTCTGCCGTGGCCCGCATCATGGGCGATCTGCAGTTCTCCCCCGCCCGCCTGACCCTGGGCCGTCTTGTGGTCGGTGATGAGTTCGACCGCGAGGTCCGCGTCACCTCGCGTTCGGGCAAGCCCTTCCACATCAAGGATGTGAACCTGGTGAATCGGACCGTGGAGTCCTCCTTCACATTCGAGCCGGTCGATCCGGAGAATCCCGTAGAGTGGATCATCCGCATCACAGGCAAGGTGCTCGAGCCGGCCGCCCGCTTTAACTCGGTGATCAATGTGATCTCCGATGTGAAAGACGAGGAAACCAGCCCCATGCAGATCTACGGGCAGCTGCGTCCCCAATAACGCCGCGTCCGGAACGGCCGGGGCAAAGGAAGGCCCATGATCCGCACTCCCGCTCAACTGCTCGCCATCGCAGGGCTCGGCTTTGTGCTCGCGACCGGGCACACGCTGTTCAGATCGATCGTCATGGACAAGGCGCCGGTCGTGGTGGTCCGCCAGGTCCGCACGGCAGAGACTCCCCCGATCGGGCGGGACGACGCCCCCGCGGATCAGCCCCAGACCCCGCAGGGAGAAACACCGCCCGACCGGGATCCGCCGTCCTCTGAAACCACCGACGCCGCACCGGACTCGATGCAGGCATCTTCGCCGCTGGATGAACCCGTCAAGGAAGGTTCTATCACGCTGCGAGAAGCGTTCGCCTTGTTCCAGGACGGCGCCTTCTTCCTCGACGCCCGCTACCAGTCCGAATTCGAGCGAGGACACATCGAGGGAGCAATCTGGATGCCCGCGTCGCGTGTAGTCACCAGCGAAGGCCAGGAAGAACTGAACTTCATCCCGCCGGGCGGCATCGTCGTCATCTACTGCACCGGAGGTGACTGCGACGCCTCGGAAAACACGGCCATCCGCATCGAACAGCTCCAATACGACTTCGATATCCGCATCCTCGGCAAGGGATACGAAGATTGGGCCAACGCCGGACTGCCCGTCGAAGGGACGGAGGTGACACCTTGAGCGGGTCAAAGCCGGGCTTGGGCATCATCGCCGAAGCAGTCCTACTCCAACTCCCCCTCCGAGTGGGTCTGGGCGGGCTGTTCTGCCTCGCGGCGTTCAAGAAGCTGCAGGATCCACAGTCGTTCGCCGAAGCCATCAAGGGCTTTAAAGTTCTTGACGCCAACGAGTTCGGGCACCTGATCATCACCGGGGCGTTCACCATTCCATGGATCGAGCTGGTCGCTGGCGTAATGCTGGTGCTGGGATTCTGGACCCGTGCCTCCGCTCTCACGCTGGGCCTGGCCCTGGTGGGCTTTATGGCTGCTCTGATGTCGGTCATCTTCCGGGGGCTCAATGCCTCCTGTTCCTGCTTCGGGGACCTGAACCTTGTCTGCGGGCACGAGATCGGGTGGTGCCAGGTCATCCGGAATCTGGTGTTGCTGATCCCGGCCGGGTACCTGATCTGGCGTCAGGGCGGGCTTCTGTCGATCGACCACGCCCTCCAAACCCGGCGTCGGGACCACTGGTCGGAACATGACCCCCTGCCCCCCCAAGCCAACAAAGGCCCGAACACGGGTGGGGACGCCGACATACGGTTCGACCCCATCGGAGACCGTGCCTAAGGTTTCGGCCCGAAACCCATCCGTCGCCCGGATCGTGCCGCGTTGGCACTCCCGGGCCGATCAGACCAGGACGGAGCCGAGATCATGTCGCGTCACGACGAAGCCGCCCCCGCCGCCAGCAAGAACCCGCTCATCAAGACTTCCGGCAAGGGCGTGGAGTATGTCGACTACAAGGATGTCGATGCGCTCCGCCGCCTAATGACCGCCAACGGCAAGATCCACGGGCGCAAGCGCAACAACACCAACGCTCGCCAGCAGAAGATGGTCGCCGCCGCCATCAAGCGGGCCCGCTTCATCGGCCTGCTGCCCTTCACCGACGCGACCCTCTAAGGGACGCCGCGACCCCGTCAACCCGGACCCATCATGACCGCGTACGAACGCGACTACGCCCCCATTGCTCTCGCGCTGAACAGCGTCGCGGGCGATCGGACCCAGCGGATGCGTTCGGTCGCGGACACCCTCTGGCGATTCCTCAAGGACGCAGGCGTGTCTTGGGTGGGCTTTTACACAAAGGTCGACGGTGCGGACGAGATGGTGCTCGGGCCGTCCCGCGACAAGCCGGCCTGCAGCCCCATCGGGCTGCACGGCGCTTGCGGCCAAGCCTACCTCAAACGCCGCCCACTGATCGTCCACGATGTGACCAACCTGGGCATGAACTATGTCGCTTGCGACCCCCGCGACCTGTCCGAGCTGGTGATCCCCCTCTTCGACGAGCAGGGCAGGTGCTACGGCGTGCTGGATCTGGACAGCTTCGAACGCCGGGCCTTCTCCGAGCACGACCTCATCGAACTCCGCCGCCTGATGGAGTCCACGGGCATCTCCTGGCCCGCCCCGCACCTGCCGGCGCTCGTCTACTAGGCATCGTCCGACACGGCCAGAAACCGCCGCCCGCACGCCCGGCACCGCCATCTGAGCGGAACCAGGTCCGCGGCGAACCACGCCACCACAAACGCACCGATCGTGCGGAGCAGATTTCCGAACGATCGCACCAAGACCGCCCGCTGCCCGCACGATGGACACGACGGGGCATGCATGGTCAGAACGCATCCGGCGCGCGGAAGGTCATCCGCTTGCCTGTCTTGGGGTGGTAGATCGTGAGCATCGACGCGTGCAGCATCAGACGAGGCGCGGGCAGCCCGCCGTAGAGCTCGTCGCCGACGATCGGCGCCCCCAAACCCGGCGTGTGGTCCGGACCGGGCTCTCCGATGGTGGTGATCCGCGGGTGGGCGGCGTGGACGCGGAGCTGGTGGGTCCGCCCGGTGTGCGGCTCGAGTTCGACCCTCGTCACGGGCTGGCCCTCCCACTGCTCGCGAGCCAGCACCCGCCACCGCGTGACGCTGGGCAGCCCGTCGAAATAGTCGACCAGCATCAGTGGACGGACCTCGACATCCTTACGCATGGGCGTGTTGATCTCGCCGCTGTCCTGGGCGAGGTGGCCCTCGACCAGCGCGATGTACCGCTTGCGGGTCTTGCGGAACTCGAACTGTTTGGAAAGATTGCGGTGGGTCTTGGCGTCGAGCCCGAGGATCATGATGCCGGAGGTCGACAGGTCGAGCCGGTGGCAGGTCATCGGCCCGGTGGCGTGGGGGAACATTCCCGCCACGCGGGAGCGGACGCAGTCCTGCTTCTCCTCGGCGATGCCCGGCACGGCCAGGAGGCCGGCGGGCTTGTCGACCACGACGAAACTCCGTTCTTCGTGGATCACGCGGGGATTGCCGGGCGGTGGGTCGTAGACGAAGGTCGGGACTGGCCCGAACTGCACCCGCCGAACGGGGTGCGGCCCGTTGTCGAGCGGCTTGGGCTTGCGTGGTCTGGCGCTAGGATCGCTCACGCAGGACTGTACCCCGGCCCGGCAGACCCCCGGGCCCGGGCATCGCCGAAGGAGGCCCCCGAAGTGACCATGCTCGCGACCGTCGCCCTGACCCTCGCCGCCGGAACCGCCCCCGCCTCGTCACCCAACCCCGGGTGGGACGCGGAGTGGCCGAGCAAGGAATCGTGGTGCCTGACCGACCATGTTCAGTTGACCAGCGAGCGGATGTTCCTCAAGGCCGGCGAGTCCTATTTCTCGCCGGACGGGAACATGATCATCTTCCAAGGCACCCCCCGCCCGACGGGTGACGAGCCGGCCGAGCGGTATTACGGGATGTATGTCGCCCCGGTCGCCCGCGATGGGGACGGCACGATCACCGGGCTGGGTACGCCGACCCTGCTGTCCGAGCCGGGCAGCTCCAACACCTGCGGCTGGTTCCACCCCACCGACTTCACCCCGCTGAGGGCGTACACCGTCCTGTTCGGCACGACCACAACTCCGCCGAACGAGGAGGGCGCATCGGGGTATCAACGCGGGACTTCACGCTACACATGGCAGTTCCCCAACGAGATGGAGATTGTCACCCGGAGCGTGCGAATCGACACCATCGGGGGAAGCGGCTCTGGGTCCTACTTCTTCGGTGGCGAACAAACCGTGAACGGCGTATGCGCACATCCATTGGGTGACAATACCGCCCTCTGGTCCCGCGACGGCTACGACGCGGAAGCCTCGTGGTCGCCCGATGGCCGCCACATCCTTTACACCCGGCTCAAGCCCGGGGGGGACGACGGCGATCTCTGGATCTATGACACCGTCACCGAAACGCACACCGAACTCATCGCCGAACCCGGCTACGACGGCGGGCCGTTCTTCTCGCCCGACGGAACGCGGATCTGCTACCGCTCCGACCGGCGGGGCGACAAGGCGCTGCAGCTCTACATCTCTGAGCTCGCGTTCGACAACTCCGGCAAGGTCATCGGCATCGCCCGGGAAATCCCGATCACGGACAACGACCACGTGAACTGGGCCCCGTTCTTCACCCCGGACGGCTCCATGTTGTTCTACGCCACCAGCGAGATCAGCCATGGGAACTACGAGGTGTTCGCGATCGACGCCACGGGCGACCAGAAGCCGGAAGACCGGGCCCACGTCCGCATCACCGATGCCCGCGGGTTCGACGGGCTGCCGGTGTTCACACCCGATGGCGAGTGGATGATGTGGACGGCCCAGCGGGGTGCGCAGGTCGAGGGCGAGGCCCGCCCGAGCAGCCAGCTCTGGGCCGCACGGATCGATCTCGACGCTGTGAAAGCGCGGATGAACGCCGAGAAGCGCAGGATCGAGGACCGCAAGCTCGAAGAGGGCTTTGGTGAGTACATGCCGGGAAGCTGAGGGATGATCGAACCGGACGATTTCGGACTGCCGGGCGTGCGCACCTTCGCGCATGTCGGCGATCCCACGCCCGCGCCGGAGCATTCGCCCTTCTGGACCCACTGGTACAACGCGGTGGTTGCCGAGCGACCCGGCGTACGCCGCCGGACGACCGAAGACGCTTCCGATCCCACCGTGACGCACGAGTTCGACTCCGTCGGCGGCGTGCGGATCGGCGGGCGGATGATCGTGCCGCCGAGGGGCACGCCGGTGCGTGGCTCGCTCGTCGTCGTGCATGGCACGAGCCCGAAGGAGTGCGCCGTGGAGGATGCCCGCTGGCGGACGCTGGCGGACAAGGGGGTGGCGGTGTTCGCGATCCGGCTGCGCGGCTTCCCCGGCTCGCAGCGGGAGACTGGCGATCTGCGGACGCCGGACCGGCTGGGCGCCGGCTGGCTGGCCCGCCGTTTCGATGCCGAGACCCCGAACGAGTGGGTCCTGCCGCATGCGGTCGCGGATGTGTTCAACGCGTGCCGGGCGATGCGGAACTGGATGCTCGGTCGGTACGGCGAGGGAATCGATGCCGAGCCGGAGCCGAGCGATAACCCGTGCGTGATGCTGTTCGGCGAATCGCTGGGCGGCGGCATCGCGGTGATGGCGGCCGCCCAACTGGCCGGGCGGCTGCCCCGAGCCCACTTCATCGACCGGCTCGCGCTCGGGCTGCCGAGCCTGGGCGACTGGCGGTGGCGGTTCGCCCGCCCCGCGTGCGGCAGCGCGGCCGACCTCGAGAAGCACCTGACCCACCACGCCGCCCGGCGTGAGGAGCTGATCGACCGCGTCCGGCTCTGCGACGCGGTCGTCCACGCCACCAAGGTCCGGCGTCCGACGCTGGCGAAACTGGCGATGAAGGACGACATCGTCCCGGCCCCCACCGCCGCCGCGATCTTCAACGCGATCGACGCCGACCCTGCCCGCAAGTGGCGGTTCCTGGTTCCCTACGGCCACATCGACGGGGGGATCTCCAACGCCCGGCGGCACGCGCTCTTCGAACGCTGCATGGCCGACTTCTTCGATCCCGCCCATCGGCCCATCGAGCTGCTCGCCCCGTGGGAATCGGTGATGCACACGGGCGACCGCGCCCCCGACGGGGTGACTCCTTCGATCGCCGAACCGGACACGCCCGGCCCCACGCTGTTCGCCGAGTCCGTGACGCTCGACGCCTACATCAAGGCGTTGATCGAAGCCTACCAGCAGGTCGGGCGGACGCTTGACGCCCTGCCTTATACCGAGGCGTTCGAGCGGCTGTGTCGGCTGGCCGGCGTGGACGATCGGCGTGAGGCGCTGCACTCGCTCCAGCGACTGCGCAAGGCGGGGCGGCTGCCGCGGCTCGGGCGTGTGCCGGACCACCCGCCCAAGATCGACCCCGAACACGAGTCGCTGCTCGAATCGCTGGTGGTCGAGCACGCGGGTTCGCTGGGCCAGCGCGACCGCCTGCCCTACACCGAAGGCTTCGATCGTGTGGCCGAACGATTCAACACCCAGACCGGGCTCAACCTGAACAGCCACGACCTGTGGCGTCTGATCGCCCGGCTCGCCAAGTGACCCTTTCCATCGGAGCCGACATGACCAAAGCCATCGAGACCCTCATGGACGGGCTGATCGACTATGCCGGGCTGTTCCCGCCCAGCAAGCTGGCGATGCAGCAGGCCGTCGAGAACTACGCGAAATACACCCGCTCCGAGCACGCCGGGTTCCTCTCACGCTTCATCTGCCCGGTGACGAAGCTCATGGATCTGACCGAGCACGGGGCGATGCTGATGCCCGGCACCTACGCCACCAGCGGCTACCGCGAGATGGCCGACGACCTGCCGGGCTGGTCGGTCTCGGCGATCATCGACGCGGACCTCGACGAGTGCCTGGATGTCATCGCCGAGTTCAACGAGCACCACCGCCACGAGGACCACGGTCTGGCCCGCGTTGACGCCATCGAGATGCGGATCGACAGCCCTTCGGATGTGGACGACGCGCTCGACCTGATCCCCGAGGAGATCAGCCCCAGTTTCGAGATCCCCAAGGCCGCGATCTTCAGCGGCGATCCGCGCGGCTATGTCGCGGCACTGGCCGGCAACGACGCGCTGGCCAAGATCCGCTGCGGCGGGATCACACCGGATCTCTTCCCCGCCCCCGCGGACATCGCCCGCTTCATCCACGCCTGCCACGCCGCGGATGTGCCCTTCAAGGCCACCGCCGGGCTGCACCACCCGGTGCGCGCCGAGCAGAACCTGACCTACGACGACAACCCGCCCCGCGGCGTGATGCACGGTTTCCTGAATGTGTTTCTCGCGGCCGCCCTGGTACGCGTCGCGGGCATCGACGAGCCCATGACCGTCCGCATCCTCGAAGAGACCGACCCCAAAGCCTTCGTCCTGACCGACACCGACGCCGGCTGGCGCGACCACACCATCAACCTTACCGAGCTCGCCCGCGTCCGCGAGTCCTTCGCCACCGGCTACGGCAGCTGCTCGTTCACCGAGCCGATCGACGACCTCAGACACCTCGGGCTGCTATAAACCCGACCCGACCCCGCGGAGAACGCCATGCCCTACCCCATCGACGAGACCCACGACCCGAACCTTGAGTCTTGGCTCGAGAGCGCCAACGACCCGAACACCGATTTTCCGATTCAGAACCTGCCGTTCGTGGATTACGAGCCGGCGGACCAGAGCATCAGCGATCCACTTATCGATGACTTTGCCGGACCGCTCGGCGTCGTCATCGGCGATCAGGTTCTCGATATCAACAAGGTCTTTGATGCAGGCCTTCTCGAGGGTTTGCTTGCTTACGAAGATGACTCCGGAGCCACTGACATCGACTATTGGCTGCACGCGGTGAATGGTCTGGCTTCCGCTCCGTCAGGATTTCGGCACGAACTGCGGCAGCAGCTGTCGCGCCTTCTCCGGAAAGGGACGGATGCCGATACCAAACAACTGCGTGATTGGATGACCCCTGTTGCGGAATGTCGTTTCGACGCGCCATCGATCCGCGATTACACCGACTTCTACGCCTCTCTCTACCATGCCACCAATGTCGGCTCCATGTTCCGCCCCGACAACCCCCTGCTGCCCAACTACAAGCACATCCCCATCGGATACCACGGGCGGGCCTCGTCCATCGTGCCGTCCGGCACGCCCGTCCGCCGCCCGATCGGGCAGCAGGCCCCCGCGGAGGACGGCGGCATGCCGAACTTCGGACCGTGCAAAATGCTCGATTACGAGATGGAGATGGGCGCGATCATCGCCCGCGGCAACGAACTCGGAGAGTCGATCTCCATTACCGACGCCGAGGACCACATCCTCGGGCTGTGCATCCTCAACGACTGGTCGGCTCGCGACCTGCAGAAGTGGGAATACCAGCCGCTCGGCCCGTTCCTGGCCAAGAACTTCGCCTCGACCGTCTCGCCCTACATCGTGACGATGGAAGCCCTCGCCCCGTTCCGGTGCCCCGCGTTCGAACGAGACGCCAAGGACCCGCAGCCCCTGCCCTACATGGACTCAGACGCCAACCGCAAGGCGGGTGGCTTCGACATCACGCTGGAAGTCCACCTGTCCACCAAGCAGATGCGCGACAAGGGCATCGATCCGGTCCGCATCAGCAAGGGCAACTTCAAGGACATGTACTGGACCTTCGCCCAGATGGTCGCCCACCACACCGTCAACGGCTGCAACCTCCAGCCCGGCGACCTGCTCGGCTCGGGCACCGTCTCGGGCACCGCACGGGACGCCCGCGGCTCATTGCTCGAGCTGACCTGGGACGGCGACCCCTTTGCCAACCCGCCTGTGCTCGTGCCCGGCACGCAACGCACGCCGCTGAAGATGCCCACCGGCGAGGAACGCAAGTTCCTGCAGGACGGCGACGAGGTCATCATGAAGGCATACTGCGAGCGGGACGGCTTCCGAAGGATCGGATTCGGCGAATGTCGCGGCGTGATCGAGCCGGCGCGGAGCGTGTGATCACGCGACGCGTTCGATCTCGCCCCAGCGGTCAAACTCCGCGGCGTTCTGCACATACCGAGTGATCTGCAGCCAGTCGATCTCCTCCGGTTCGCGGAAAATCAGGACTGCGCAGCGCTTGCCGCGCTCGTTGAGGATGCCGTCGGGGTCGGGCAGCTCCACGCCCACCTCGAAGCGGAGCCGAACATGGTCTTCGCGCGGGGCGATGGCCAGGAAGTGGTGCTCGATGCGATAGCCGATCGTGCCCCAGCCTTCCTGCACGACTTCCTCAGCGTCCGGGGCGGCCGTGCCCACGACGGCACGCAGGGCACGCGCCATGCGGGCGACCTTTTCGTCGTGCGCATTCAGCAGATCATCGACATCCATATCCACCACTATTCGGCCGATTCGGGCCCGCGGATCAACGCAACGACCGCGGTATGCCCGTGATGGAAGATGCGATCCCCGATCGGACCGATCTCACCGGCCGCGAAGAAGCCCGCCAGGGGGATGCCCGGGCTCGGATCGACCTCGGCCCCGGTCTTTGCGGCCCTCGGGCCGTCCGGGGCGGGGTCGAAAGCATGGCACACGGCGCGTGCGTCATGCCCGCCTGGTCCGAAAAGCTTTTCGCCCCGCCCGTTGCAACTGAATACCAATGCTCCGGCGGGCGTCTCGTAGAGCCGCTGGCCGTCCATCAATAAAGCCAAATCTTCGCGCGCTGTTTGCGCGTCGTGCAAGTGCAGCCGCACGGTCTGCCCGGCCCGGACCAGATCGGCCACGGCGACCGCGCCGCTCTGCTCGTCCGCACCGAGCACGACGCGCACGAGATAGTCGCCACGCCCCAAATAGCGCTTGCTATCGTCGATCACCCGCCCGATCAGCAGCGAGCCGGCGAGCAACCGCCGGTCTTCGTTGTTGAGGGTTCGCACCGCTTCGCGGACCGCTTCGACAGCCGGTACTCCGCCGAGTTCCAGAATCAGGTTGCCGCGTGCCTTGGTGATCACCATCTTTGGGCCGAATGGACGGCATCCCTGCGAGACAACCGCGTCGACCCGGATCGGCCCGGAAATCGACACGCCCATCGCACCCGCGTTGCGCACCTGCCCGTTGCACACCAGCGTGTTGCTGCCGGGCTGCGCACCGGCGGACGCCATGCCGCCGAGAATCGTGCCGACCGGTTCAGATCGCCCGTTCGCACCGACGCGTTGCGTCCGGCACGCCGACAAGTCCGGGATCAAGTTCACGAGCGGGACGGAGAAGGCGTCGGCGAAGACGAACGCCGCACGCAGATCGTCGCCAGCACCAATCTGCTCGCCCAGCGCCGCGGCCCTGGACTCCGGCGCGTCGCCCGCGGGCGGGGCATCGATCCAGAACGGATGCACACCGATACCGGGGGCACGAAGCGAGAACCCGGCCAACGCGGGCGATCGTTCACGCTCCGCCGAGCCGGCGAGCACACCCTCGGCCGTGACACCCAAAACATGCCGCGCGCCTGTCCGCTGTCGCACACGGTCCTCGATCATGCCCATCCGCCCGGCGTGCTGGGCGGTCGCGAACAGCATCACCACATCGGGCGTCCCGGCACCAAGCCGGTCGCTCAGATCGTCGGCAGCCGCGATCGCGTCCGGGCGGGCAGAGAGACCCGACCGGCAGACGATACCCGGCACGCTGGAATCGGTGGATCCCAAGCGATTACTCGCGCATCACTTCCACCCGGTCGGGGCGGATGACCATCAGTCGCAGCTGCGGATCGAACCGCGACTCGCCAACGATCCCGACCACCGATCCGAGCATCTGGTCCAGCGATTCGTCGGGCATCAGGTACCCAAGCGTTCGCGGCGTGCCGTCCAGGCTCGTGACCGCCTGCACGCGGTACATACGGGGCAGACGCTCGCCGTTGTACACGCTGCTCTGCACGAGCCGGCCCACGAGTTGGAAGGCCCGCGACTTCCGCCACGCCTCGGCCTGCTGCTGCAGTGCCTGGGCACGCTCGTCGGCCTCGGCCAACGCCGCCTGGATCGCACGACGCTGGTCTCGCGTCTCGATCCGGAGCTTGAGCCACTCAATCCGCTGATCGAGCTGCCACGCCAGACGCTCGTCGTCCGTGGTCGCCGCACGGGTTCGCTGGAACTCCGCCAGCAACTCGTCCAGTGCCTGGTCAAGCTCCGCCGCCGGCTGTTTCCGCGCGGCCTCGAAGCTGGCTTCCAACGCCTCCAACCCGGCGGGCAGGAGACTCAGGCGCCGGTCGGCGGGCGATGCCGGAGTCTGGGACTGCGGCTCGGGATTCACCGGTGTCCGCGTCACCGTCTCTTCGGTTGGACGCTTTTGCGGCTGAGCGTCGGGCTGGGCAACGGGCTGATCCGTCGGTGCTTCTTCGGTCTTCTGCCCCACTGGCTGCTCGACGGGACGCTGCGCCTGCGGACGCTGGGGCTCGGTCGGAGCAGCCTTCCCGAGGTGCGCGGCGATCTCGTCCGCGGTCGCTTCGCGCAGCGCGTCGAGCGTGACATAGAACCGGGCGAACGCTTTCGCCACAGGCGGCTGTGGCGGCAGCACACGATATCCAACCACATCGCCAGACCTGTTCTTGACCGCTTCCTTCACCACCAGCGTGGTGCCCGCGGGCAGCGGCGGATCGAACACGGCCATCCAACTGCCCGAAAGGCCCAGCAGCTCGGACGGAGCTCGGAGCCCAGACTCCCTGGTCAGTTCCACACTGGTGTCGTTGATAACCCGCACCTCGTCCGCGGGCACCATGGCCGTGAATCCGTCCGGGTAGCGGACACGGGCAAAGCCAGCCCCCTCACCGTCCACACGGACCAAACGCCCCGCCTTCAGCTCGGCGACGGTGTAGTAGACGCTGTCAGGCCCGGATCGGGCAGGGGTGGCGTCGCGGGTCACCACCCGCCACACGGGATCGATCTCGCGGATTTCCTGTGCCGAGGCGACCGAGATCTGGCAGGTAAACAGGGCAAGAGCAGCAATCTGGCGAAACACGGGGCCTCCCTTTCGCTGGGATTCAACAAAGTCTATTCGCCCCCCACCCCCAAAGGCCCCTGACCGGGCGTGAGCGTGCAACCCCCCTCGTCTATGGGCAAAAGAACCCAAGTGAGGCGGAAGTTGAATAAACATGTTGCGTTGCCTTTGACCACCGCGAGAGCCATCCCTAGTTTTCGACCGATGACGCGCCCGAATCACCTCCGCACGGTCTTTTCTGTCGTTCCCCCGACCGCCGCCCTCGCCGTACTGGCTGGGTGTTCGTCGTCCAAACTCGCCAGAGAGACCGACGCCGAACTGCGCCGGTCCGTCCTCAACGCGCTCCAACGCGAGATCGCCGATGCGGAGCGGTCCGAAGAACCCCGCCGGCTTGGTCGCCCGACCCCGAACATCGCTCAGCTCGAGATCCGCCCCGAACATCTTGAACTGATCGAGGAGAACTTCTCGACCGATGCCGACACCGTTCGGCTGCGCGACTCAACCGGCGCGGGCGAGAACCTCGCGGCCGCACTCGCCGGGACGAACCTGATGGGCCAGCCGACCGAGACGGTGGCCGTCTCGCTCGAGCGGGCCATCCAGACGGCCGTGGCCAACAACCTCAACACCGAGTTCGCGCGGTACACCCCGGCGATCAATCAGGCGACCATCGCCGAAGCCGAGGCCGCTTTCGATTGGCTGTTCTTCGGCTCGGCGGCGTGGCAGGACAGCTCGGTGCCCCAAGCCAGCCAGGGGTTCGGAGGCTCCTCCGGTGTGATCCGCAACAACTCCGAAGCGTTCACCGGCGGTATCGGCATCAGACGCAACCTGACCACGGGCGGATCGCTCTCTCTGCAGCACACGCTTGGCAACGAGAATGTTGAATCCTCGTTCTTCGGCGGCGCCCCGACGCCGAACCCCGCGTACAGCGCGAACTTCGAGGTGGAACTGAACCAGCCGCTGCTACGCGGGTTTGGCGACACGGTCAATCTGGCCAACATCCGACTGGCCCGCAACGCAGAAAGATCCAGCGTTGCGCAGCTGCGTTCGGAGTTGATCAGGACGATCACGCAAACCGAGCGAGCCTACTGGACGCTCGTGCAGGCTTATCGCGAGCTGATCATCTATTCCGGCTTGCTCGAGCGCGGCGAGCAGGTCCGCGACGACATCATCGCGCGGCGAGTGCAGGACGCCCGACAGGCGCAGGTCGCAGACGCCGTCGCCCGCGTGGAACGCAGACGCGGCGATGTGCTCCGCGCCCGCCAGAACCTCCGGCGGGCGAGCGACCAACTGAAGCGATTGGTGAACGATCCGTCGCTTCCCGTCGGATCTGAAACCCTGCTCGTTCCTTCGGACATCCCCCCCACCGAGGAGATCACCGTATCGCTTCTCGACGCGATCACCACGGCGGTCGCCGAGCGACCCGAGCTCGACCAGGCGCTGCTCTCGATCGACGACAGCGAGATCCGCGAGCGTGTGGCCCGCAACGCCAGGCTGCCGCGGCTGGATCTCCAGGCCCGTGCCCGCCTTCTCGGGCTTGATGACTCGTTCGATAGCGCCTACGACGACTCGGTCGCCACCCGCTTTGTCGATGACTGGCTGATCGGAGCCGCCTTCGAGCAGCCGATCGGCAACAGGGCCGGCGAGGCGGCCTTCCGCCGCGCCCGACTGCAACGGATGCAGTCCGTGGTGAACTACCGCAACACGGTGCAAGCGGTCGTGCTCGAGGTCAAATCAGCCCTCGACGCGGTGATCACAAGCCACGATCTCATCGAGCAGAGTAAGCTCTCGCGGATCGCCCAGGGTGAGGCTCTCCGCTCGCTGGGTGTCGAGAAAGAGCTGACCAACCTTGGGTACACCGTCGAGCGGCTCAACCTCGAACTCAACCAGCAGGAATCACTCGCCCAGGCCCAGATCGCCGAATCCCGGGCAGTGATCGACTTCAACATCGCCCTGGCCGATCTCTACGCCGCGATGGGCACCGCCCTCGAACGCGCCCGCATCGACCTGATCGTCCCGGATGCCAACCAGCTCGAGCCCGGCGAGTCGCCTATGGACTACGCGGTCGATCCGGAGCCGGTTTCGGAATAACCTCCATCGGACCGAGCGGCATCCCCGCCGCCCTCAAGCCGATGGGATTCCAGCGATGCACGATCTCCTCGCCCGCTTTGGGCTCGACAAGCACCCGCGGATCATCACCGATCCACGCGGCGACGAAACCCCAGAAAAGGACGGCGTGGTCGTCTCGTTCAATCCTGCCACGGGTGAGCCCATCGCCGGCGTCCGGCTCGACACGCCAGAGGACTACGAACAAGTCACCCGCAAGGCCGTCGCGGCGTTCGACCGCTGGCGCCGCGTGCCCGCCCCCAAACGCGGCGAGGTCGTCCGCCGCATCGGCAACGCCTATCGCGATGTCTTGCACGATCTCGGATCACTGCTCAGCCTTGAGATGGGCAAAATTCGCGCCGAGGGCATCGGCGAGGTGCAGGAGACCATCGACATCGCCGACTTCGCCGTGGGCCAGTCCCGCATGCTCTACGGCAAGACCATGCCCTCCGAGCGCCCGCTTCACGCCATGAAGGAACAGTGGCTCCCGCTCGGACCCGTGGGCGTCATCACCGCTTTCAACTTTCCCAATGCGGTCTGGGGCTGGAACGCGATGCTGGCCGCTGTCTGCGGCGATGTCTGCGTCTGGAAGCCCTCGCTTCTCACGCCGCTGATCACCCTGGCCACCAACGAAATCGCCCAACGCATCGCTTCGGAGATGGGTCACGAGGACATCTTTCAGGTTGTCATCGGGACCGATGATGTTGTGGGCGAGCGCATGATCGCCGACCGGCGCTACCCGCTGATCAGCGCGACCGGTTCGTGCCGCATGGGTCGGCGCGTCGGGTCGGTTGTCGCCCAACGCCTCGGCAGGTGCCTGCTCGAACTCGGAGGCAACAACGCGGTCATCGTCGAGCCCGACGCCGATCTCGATCTCGCCCTCAAGTCCACCGTCTTCGGCGCGGTCGGCACCTGCGGCCAACGCTGCACCACATCCCGACGGCTCTACCTCCACGAGTCGATCGCCGATGAGTTCGTCACCCGTTTGGCGAGTGCATACCAGACGATCCGCATCGGCGACCCGCTCAGCGACGGCACGCTGGTCGGGCCATTGATCACAGAGAGCGCCGTCCAATCGTTCGAGAGAGCGGTCGCCGCCGCACGCGAGCAGGGCGGGACCATCGTCGCGGGCGGCTCCCGTCTCGACCCGTCCCATCTGCCCGCGAATCTCCGCGCCGGACACTTTGTGTCACCTACCGTCATCCGGGCGCCGAGGAACAACCATCTCCCCATCGCGATGGAGGAAACCTTCGCCCCGATACTTTATGTGTTCACCTATCGCGATTTGGACGAGGCCATCGCCATGCAGAACAGCGTCGATCAAGGTCTCAGCTCAGCCATCTTCACCGGATCGTCCCGCTCCGCCGAACGCTTCCTCGACCCCGCCGGCACCGGATCGGACTGCGGCTTGGCGTATGTCAACCTCGGAACCTCCGGCGCCGAAATCGGCGGCGCGTTCGGCGGCGAGAAAGACACCGGCGGCGGACGCGAGTCCGGCTCCGACTCATGGAAGGCGTATATGCGCCGACAGACCTGCACCATCAACTTCGGAGAGACCTTTGCTCTGGCACAGGGGATCCGCTTTGAGTAACCAGCCCGCCACACAGTCCAGCGCGGACGCCGACGCCCTCGCGTCCAAAGCCATCGCCCCGATTACCTCGGGCATGCTCGTCGGACTCGGGGCCGGACGCACCGCGGCCCGCGGGCTCCGCGCACTCGCAGAACGCGTCAAACGCGAAAATCTGCAGATCCAGTGCGTCGCCGCGTCCGAACGCGCGCACAAGGAGGCCGCCGAGCTTGGACTGACCGTCGTCGATTTCGGCGTCATCGAGCAGATCGATTATCTGATCGACGGCGCCGACGAGGTCGACTACGCCATGCGTGTCATGAAGGGATCGCGTGGTGCGATGACCCGCGAACGCATCCTCTGCTGGGCCAGCAAGCGGACCTGCTTCATGGTGACTTCCGACAAAGTCTCGCCCACGCAGGTCGGCTCCAAAGCGCCCATGCCGATCGCGGTCATGGCGTACGGGCTGGCGTCCACCCGCCGCTCGCTCCGCCACATCGGGCTCAACGGCGTGCTCAGACGCGACATGGACGGAAAGATGTTCCTGACCGACAACGGCAACCTCGTACTCGACGCCACGCTATCCGGCGATGAGGATCTGCTCGACCTCTGCGACGAACTCAACTCCATCCCTGGCGTTGTGGACCACGGACTCTTCCTCGACGAGGCCGATGAGATCCTGATCGAACGCGAGGACGGCACCATCGAGCACCTCTCCCGCTGACCGGCGGCACCCATGCCCGAACCACGCCTCCTGACCGGTCCCGAAGCCATCGCCGAAGGGGTCCGCTCACTCCGCACCGGGCACCTCGTCGCGTTCCCGACCGAAACCGTGTACGGGCTCGGCGCCGATGCCCGCTCGCCCGACGCCGTCGCAGCCGTCTTCCGGCTCAAGGGACGCCCTTCCAACAATCCGCTGATCGTGCATGTGTCCGGCGCGGAGATGGCGCGGACGGTTACCGCATCGTGGCCGACGATCGCGCAGAAACTGGCCGACGCGTTCTGGCCCGGACCGCTGACCCTGGTCCTGCCCAAGTCCGACGCGATCCCACCATCGGTCACCGCATCGGGCCGCACCGTGGCCGTCCGATGCCCGGACCACCCGGTCGCGCTCGCCCTGATCGAGGCCTTCGGCGGGCCGATCGTCGGCCCGAGCGCCAATCCGTCCGGCATGCTCAGCCCCACCACCGCCGAGCATGTCATTGCAGGCTTTCCTCACGATGACCTTCCTGTTATTGACGGGGGCGCGTGCCGCGCCGGGATCGAATCGACCGTGATCGATCTGACCGCGACACCCCCTCGCATTCTGCGTCCGGGGATCATCGGGGCATCGGCCATCGCCCGGGTGCTCGGCGGCCCGGTCGATCGGCTCCAGCCGCACGGGGATCCGGGCTCGATCCCGGCCGCCCCCGGGCTGCTCGGACCGCACTACCAACCCTCCACGCCGGTCCGAATCGTCGAGAGTCCGGAGGGGGCGTTGCCAACGGATGCGTTGGTCGTCTGGTCGACCGACCACCACCCCGCCGGGGGACCGGTCTTCCGGATACCCCCCAATCCTGAGGGATACGCAGCCGCGCTCTACGCCCTCCTGCACACCGCCGATCGCACCGGCTCGGCACGCATCCTCGTGGAAATCCCGCCGCAACCGGTAGATACGGACGGGCAAGCCGTCCGCGACGCGATCCTCGAACGCCTCGCCCGCGCCGCCGCCGCCCCGACCGCCCAATCCGGGCAATGATCCTTTCCCGGCCGATCGAAAACGCCGATCAAGAACGCCATGACGACGCTCACCCAGACGACTGGAAAGACCTCCGCCATGCCCAGCAACAGCAACAAGCTCGCCATCGCCCTGACCCCCGGCGACGGGATCGGCCCCGAGATCATGGAGGCCGTCCTTCACATCTTCAAAGCCGCGGGCGTCATGGACCATGTCGATTTCGTCCACGCGGAAATGGGCGAAAAAGAGTTCGCCAGAGGCAACTCGTCGGGCATCTCCGATCAGGCCATCGACACCATCGAACGCACCGGCCTTCTCTTCAAAGGCCCAATGGGAACGCCCATCGGCGGCGGCGGCAAGTCGATCAATGTGACACTCCGCAAGAAGTTCTCCGCCTTCGCCAACCTCCGCCACTTCCAATCCCTGCCCGGCGTCGAGACCGTCTTCTCCAAGGCCGGTGTTCCCGTCGATTTCTATGTCGTCCGGGAGAACATCGAAGACACCTATGGCGGCATCGAGCACCGCCTGACCAACGATGTCATCGAGTGCAAGCGGCTCATCTCCGCCCCGGGCTGCGACCAGGTGCACCGTTTCGCGTTCGAGACCGCCCACAAACTGGGCATCTCGACGGTCACCTGCTCGCACAAAGCCAACATCATGAAGATGACCGACGGCCTCTTCCTCGAACGCTTCCGTCACATCGCCAAGGACTATGAGGACATCGAGACCAACGATGTCATCATCGACGCGCTGTGCATGAATCTCGTGCTCCGCCCCGACCGCTACCAGATGATCGTGCTGCCCAACCTTCAGGGCGACATCGTCTCCGACCTCGCCGCCGGGCTGGTCGGCGGCTTGGGCTTTGCGCCCAGCGCCAACATCGGCGAGAATGTCGCCATCTTCGAAGCGGTCCACGGCACCGCGCCCGACATCGCCGGCAAGGGCATCGCCAACCCCACATCGCTACTGCTCTCGGGCCTGATCATGCTCCGCCACATCGGCCTCGCCAAGCAGGCCGCCATCATCAACAACGCCCTGCTCGCCACGCTCGAGGACGGCATCCACACCGGCGATGTCAAGGGCGATAAGCCGCCGGTGAAGACCATGGAGTTCGCCGACGCGGTCGCCGACCACCTCGGAAAAATGCCCACCACCTGCACGCCGCGCGTTGTCGGCACGCAGGACAAGGTCTCGTTCAACAAGCCCGAACGCCCGACCTCCTACCGTCTCCGCCGCACCTTCCAGAACATCCCCAGCCATGTCTGCGGCGCCGACATCTATGTCGACACCACCATGCCCCCCTTCGAACTCGCCCAAAAACTCCAGGCCATCTGCGAGTACGGGCCGTTCAAGCTCACCCTGATCTCCAACCGCGGCACGCAAGTCTGGCCGTCGGGTTCGGTCTACACCGAGATCGTGGACTATTACCGCGTCCGATTCGAGCTTAAGGACCCGAACATGCTCGGCAAGATCGGTCAGGCCCCGGCCATCCACCTGCTCGACAAGGTCTGCGAGGTCTTCACGATCACCGACTTCCAGCCGCTGCGGATGTACGACGGCAAGCCCGGCTTCTCCCTCGCCCAGGGCCAGTAAGCCAAGGCAGCGGGCTCAGGAATCGGTGTAACCCATCTGCTCCGCCAGTCTGTGCAGCGCCTCGAACGCGTTGCCCGCGTACGGCTCGAACCGCTTCCAGCGGCCGACCGAACCGCTGTAGACCCCGCGCCCCGTCTGTCCTGGCTGCAGCGTGGGGATCATCCGCTTGCGCCGGTCGAAGTTCAGGCACGCATCGTCCCACTCGAAACCGACCGCACCGACGAGCGCGCGTGCTTCCTTCTCGGGATCTGCAACCAGCGATTCATACCGCGCCTCCGTGAAACGGATCCATGGCGCGTGCTCGGAGATCACCGCGAGCCAGTGGCGGTGCAACTCCAGCCTGGCCTCCATGAGGCGGCTGATCCAGGCCATGCTGTTGGACCATTCCATCCCGCCGACGAAGTTCCGGAACAAGCACGAGATCGCGATATCCCGCGGATCCCGCCGAGTCTGAACCACCCGTGCTCCCGGAGCCATCGCCGCCAGCAGACCGATGTAGCGATCGTTGAACGGCTGCTTGTCCAACACCGTGCCGTCATCCTTCGGGCTCAGGCCGCTCAGCCGCTCGCGCATCTGGCGAGCGCTCTTGGCGAGCTTCGCAGGGCCGGCCCGCTCCAGCACGCCGAGATCGACCTGCGCAGCAAGACCCAGCGCCTCGGCGGTGTCGTTGAGGACGGTGGTCTCTCCAACGCTCTCGATTTCCGGATGAGCCGCGAGGATCTGCTCGACCAGCGTGGTGCCGGACCGGGGCATGCCCATCACAAACAGGAGATCGTCGCACGGCTCGAGCTTCGAGACCATCTCGCCCATCCGACGCAACGCCTCAGGCGAATAGGCCTCGATGGTGTCACGGATCACGCGCTCGTGCCACTCTGCATTCCACGCGGTCTTCATCAGGGCGGCCGCTTCGCACGCCGCGTTCCACGCCCCACCGTAGTCTCCGTCCTTCTCAAGCAGCTCAGCCAGACCGCACAACAGCTCCGCCCGCCCACTCTTCGGGATGGCATCGCCCAAACCGAGCCGAGATCGCACGCGATCGATCGCTTCCGCGGTTCTGCCCACACGCGGCCCGAGCTGCGCGAACGCATGATCCAGGTCCCACGCGTCGACGCCCCGGGCGACCGCCTCGTCGAGCAACGCCACCGCCTCGTCCGTCCGTCGCTGGCTCTGCAGCAGCACCGCCATGCGGGCGATCGCCGCCGGATGATCCGGGTCCGCCCGCAACACACGCCGAACCGCTTCCTCCGCCTGCACTCCCTGCCCGCCATACACATACGCCTGGGCCACCGCGTAAAGCAGCTCGGCGTCCTGATCCGCCGCGGCACCCGCCGCTTCACCGATCCGCACGCCCTCCGCATAGTCGCCGAGCTTGATGCATATCTGCACCGCCCGTTCCCTGACCCGCATCGCCTTGGGGTGGGATCGGAACTTTGACAGGAACGACTTGGACATCTTGAGCGCTCTACGAAGATCGCCCGAAGCGATCGCGCGCTCCATCTCCTGCAACAAACCGCTCGGAGTCGCGGAAGCCATAACAGATCAGCATAGGCGAATATGCGTGCGGCGAACCTCAAGATCCGGCAGATCGATCAGTGTTCGGGCACCGGCAAATCCCGCAAAAACCCGATAAGCCGCTCCAGCGTGGGACTCTGAGCGTCCCGCACATACGCGCCCGCGACGCCGCATGCCGCCGCGAGGGACTCGAGCAACCCCAACCCTGCGGTCCGCGCAAAGCTAAACCCACCCCCGAAGTGATCGCCTGCTCCGGTCGAGATCCGGGGCTTGCGCGTGTAGGGGCCGGTGAACCACCCGCGCTCGCCCGCCGCGTCCGACGCGCCCGCGCCGGTGTGCTGATGGATGACCACGCAGTCCAGCCCGAGCCGATCACGCAGCCGCTCGGCGGCTTCGGGCACCATCTCCGCCAGGCTGCGATTGTGCTCGTCGTCGTAGGCCTCGACGCCCATCACCTTCGCGATCCGACCCGACTCTGCCAGATTCAGACCAAGCGTCACCGGGATGAACGGCTGCAGCGTCGCCAGCAGCTCCATCGCCCGACGCACATCCTCATCCGTCCGCTTCGCCGGATCGGACAAGTCGATGAACAGGCGCCGGGACCTGTCCTTGCCGAGCTTCGGCAGGACCTCGTCCCGCAAACCGACCCAAATACCCTCAACACCACCCAACAAAGTCCAGTTGACAACGCTGATCAGCTCCGCCTCGTCCATCATCCCTCTCAAGGCGTCCAGCCCCACGACTTCCTTGATTTTGTCCCAAGTCACCCGTTGTACCGCGTCGGGCTTGCCAAACATCAGCTTGCCATCATCGAACTCGAGCGCGTCCGTGCGAGCGGGTCCGCACAACGGGATCACCCGCGCGCACCGCTCGGCGAACGGCTGGAAGATCGGGTCCAACTGCGACGGATCGTCCTCGAGACCCACCGCGCCGATGTAGGTCACCGGCGAGCCCAGCCGACCCATCGCGCTGGAGAACAGCGGACCATTGCCGCCAAAACGCACATCCTGCACGACCATCTCGAGGTTCGCGCTGCGATTGGCCGCCGCACCGCAACGGGCCGCGAACTCGGGGATCGTGCGGATGCGGTCGAAGTCATCCCGCGCCATCGAGTGACGCTTGTCAACCACATGGATGATCGAATCGACAAAGCCGTCAAATCCCACCACCGCCTTCATGGCCTTGAGCCGCTCCGGCGTCAGTGCGGCCAGGGCGTCCGCGGCGGACAGGGCGATCTCGTTCCTCGGGCGGGTCTGGGTCGTCATGGTTGTCAATGATCCCCCCCCGACCTGCCCGGACCACCCATTGAGGGAAACCACTTGTCCCCAGAACGCGAGCCCGCCATGCCCGAACTCGTCCTCGCCACCCAGAACCCCGGCAAACTGGGCGAACTCCGCGACCTCCTCGCCCCCCTCGGCTGGACCGTGCTCGGGCTGGGCGACCTCGGCGAACTCCCGCCCGAACCTGAGGAGATCGGCACCACCTTCGAGGCCAACGCCACCATCAAAGCCCGTGCCTACGCCGCCCACACCGGGCGGCTGTGCCTGGCCGACGACTCGGGGCTGGTGGTCGACGCGCTGGGTGGGCGACCCGGCGTGATTTCCAGCCACTACGCCTTCGACGGGCGGACCGACGGCGAGGCCAGCCTGCTCAGCCGCGAACAGCGCGACCAGCGGAACAACACGAAACTCTTGGCCGATCTCGAGGGCGTGCCCCCCGAACGACGATCGGCTCGATTCGTGTGCACCATGGTCTTGGCCGCACCAGACCGTGTGCTCCATACGACCTCCGGCGCGTTCGAGGGCCGCATCGGGCTGCCGGGCGAGGTCCCACGCGGCCCCGGCGGCTTCGGGTACGACCCCCTGTTCCTCGTTCCGCCGGACTTCGCCCGCACCAGCGCCGAGCTGGCCAAGGACGAGAAGAACGCCCGCTCTCACCGCGGGGCGGCGGTGCGGGCGATGATCGAGTTCCTCCGCACGCTCACCTGATCGCGGCCTTGTCGCGATAGACCATCTCCATCGCCAGCCCCCGCCCGTCGCGCTCGGGCTGCTCGGGCAGGGTGCGGAGCGAGCCGTCCCACACACCCGCGGCCGTCACGGCGCAGACCATCGCGTCGATGAGATCGTCGCGGGCGACCTCTTTCCGCAAGCTTTGCTTCATCGCCCGGGCGACCACGGCTTCCGCGTCCGGCACAATCTGAGCGAGCACCGCGAGCCGCCTCGCCGCTCCAGCCTCAGTCCTTTTGTTCTCGGCGATCACCGAGCCCGACAGCCCCCAGAAGCAGATCTCAGGGTGGCACTCGCGGATCACCCCGGCCAGCCACGGATGCCGGGCGAGTTCGGCATCGACCGCGCGGATCTTGGGCATGATGTGCCACATCTGCTTGGAGAGCCCCTTGCCGGTCAGCTCACGCGAGCGGGCGTTGGCGTCTGGGTACGAATCACAATCGAAGACACCTCGGGCAGGGGTGAGAAAGACCCGGGCGTTCCACCGCCGGAGCAAACGCTTCGCCGCGAGGTCGGCCGCACGAACGCCCCGTTCCACGAGCCCGATGGGCATGTCCACCAGAGCCAGATCCGCGTACGGCGCGGACCCGACCGCACGAGCCAAGTCCGGCTCGATGCGCAGCGTGGCCACGCCGTCGCGGTCGAGCGTGCAGACCACCCAGCCCGCTCTACAGCCGTCGATGCCGATGACTGTTGACCCCATGCCGATCCCCAAGAAAACGCCCGGGGCCGAAACCCCGGGCGTTCAAGATACCTCGATTCGTCAAGGCTTACTTGTTGTCGTCCTTGACCTCGTACTCGGCGTCGATCACATCGTCCGAGCCGCCGCCGGACGAAGCGCCGCTCGCACTGGCCTGACCGGCCTGGGCGGCGGTCTGCTCGTAGATGACCTTGCCCAGCTCCATGGAGGCGGTTTCCAGTTCCTTCAGGGCCGGCTCGATCGACTCCTTGGTCGCCGACTCGTCCTTCAGACGGCCCTCGAGATTCGAGATTGCGCTCTCGATCTTCGAGCGGACCTCACCCGAGACCTTCTCGCCGTGCTCGTCAAGACTCTTGCGGACCGAGGCGATCATGGCGTCGGCCCGATTCTTGAGATCGACGACCTCGCGGCGCTTCTTGTCCTCAGCGGCGTGTGCCTCCGCGTCGGCCTTCATCTTCTCGATCTCTTCGGCGCTGAGCCCACCCGAGTTCTCGATCCGGATGTCGGCCTTCTTGCCGGTTCCCTTGTCGGTCGCGGTGACCTGGAGGATGCCGTTGGCGTCGAGGGCGAACTCCACCTCGATCTGCGGCACGCCCCGCGGTGCGGGAGCGATGCCCGAGAGCTCGAACATGCCCAGCGTGCGGTTGTCCTTGGCGAACTCACGCTCGCCCTGCAGCACATGGATCTGCACGCTGGTCTGGTTATCCGCGGCCGTGGAGAAAGTCTCCTTGCGGCTGGTCGGGATGGTGGTGTTCTTCTCGATGAGCTTGGTCATCACGCCGCCCATCGTCTCCACGCCCAGGCTCAGCGGGGTGACATCGAGCAGCAGCACATCCTTCACGCTACCCGAGAGCACGCCGCCCTGGATCGCGGCACCGACGGCCACGACCTCGTCCGGGTTGACGCTCTTGTTGGGCGCCTTGCCAAAGATGTCCTTGGCGATCTGCTGCACCTTGGGGATGCGGGTAGAGCCACCGACCAGCACGACCTCGTCGATCTTGCTGGGGTCCAGCCCGGCGTCCTTCAGAGCGTCAAGGCAGGGCTTCTTCAGCCGCTCGAACAGCGACTCGCACAGCGACTCGAACTTCGCGCGGCTCAGCGTCTCCTGAAGGTGCTTGGGCCCCTCGTTGGTCGCGGTGATAAAGGGCAGGTTGATGGTGGTTTCCTGGGAGGTCGACAGCTCGATCTTGGCCTTCTCTGCGGCTTCCTTGAGACGCTGCATCGCCATCGGATCGCCCGAAAGATCGACACCCTCCTTCTGCTTGAACTGGGTCACGAGATAGTTGATCAGCATCTGGTCCCAGTCGTCACCGCCGAGGTGGGTGTCGCCGTTCGTGCTCAGCACCTCAAACACGCCGTCGCCGACATCGAGGATCGAAATGTCGAAGGTACCGCCGCCGAGGTCGAAGACCGCGATCTTCTCGTTGGCTTTCTTCTCCAGCCCGTACGCCAGCGCGGCGGCCGTGGGCTCGTTGATGATCCGCTTGACCGTCAGGCCCGCGATCTCGCCCGCGTCCTTGGTCGCCTGACGCTGCGCATCGTTGAAGTACGCGGGCACCGTGATGACCGCCTCGGTCACCGGCTCGCCCAGGTAGTCCTCGGCCGTGCGCTTCAGCTCGGCGAGGATCATCGCGCTGATCTGCTGGGGGGTGTACTCCTCGCCGCGGATCTTGACTTTGACGAAGTCCTGCCCGCTGCCGGTCACCTCGTAGGGCACCAGCTTCTCTTCGCTAGCGACCTCCTCGTGGCGGCGTCCCATGAACCGCTTGATCGAAAAGACAGTGTTGCGGGGATTGGTCACCTGCTGGTGCTTGGCCTGCTGACCCACCAGCCGCTCGCCCTTCTCAGTGAACCCCACCACCGACGGCGTGGTCCGACTGCCCGACGAGTTGATGAGAACTTTGGGGGTGTCCCCTTCCATCACGGCCACCACCGAGTTCGTGGTGCCCAAGTCGATTCCAATGATTTTGCCCATTCCGAGCCTCCTTCCGCCACCCACCCACTCCACCGGGGCGGACAGCTCAGTTCTTCCGCTGCAACCACCGTGCCAGTCCCCCGACCTCGACCACGGTCGGCCAATGCCCCCTTCCCGATAGGCCGCCCGCCGATCCCAGCACCCGCCCATCGAGTCCTGCCAGACTGGCAGGCCCCCGACGAGCCGCGCGCTTCAGCCCGCGCGGAGACCCCCAACCGGCACTCATCCCCCCGGTGCCCGGGGGGTCGTCCGCGTGCCGTGCCGCCAGGCGGTCACCAACGCCAAGACTGTAAAGAGGATCGCCCGCGAATGAGTCACCCCGGCGATCGCCCCCTTGCGGTTGTGGTACCACCATTCTTCGGGGTGCCCCAAGCCGCCCCACCAGTTGTCGGTGATGACCTCGATGGGGAAGGTCGTCCCCCAGAACACCGCCAGCGTCAGCCCGCCCGCGACCAGCCCGAGCCAGATCGACCCCACCCGGGCCGCCCGGACCATGGCGACGCCGACCAGCCCTCCGGTCAGCCAGACCAGCCCGTCCAGACGCGTGTTCCAGCCCAGCGTGTGCTTGGTCGCCCATACCAGCCCCAGCCATACCCCGGCGCACGCGAACGCGACCATCACGCCGACGGCGATGCCCAGCCCCGTCCGACGCACCCCCGCCAACGGCTCCGGGTCCGGCGGCAAAGCCGCGACCGACTCCTCGCCGCGGTACCGCCCCACGCGGTGCAGGTAGCCCACCACCGACCGCCGCGCCGCATCGTCCCAGGCGAGCCCCAAGGCCGCGCCGACCCGTTCCATCTCGCCCACCGGGTCACGAACCAAATCGTCGTATGCCACCCGCACCACGCGCGAAGGCTCGATCGCCGCCAGCTCACGAGCACATTTCGCCTCGGTCTCGTCCAGTTCGCGCTCGATCCTGGTCCGTAACTCCGCCTCGTCCGGCAGGTCCTGCAAGGTGTGCGATGCCAGCGCCGCGTGCATCTTCAGGTTGGACCGCACCACCGCGGCGCAGTCCCGCTCGATCTTGACGAAGCGGACATTCCCCCCGAAGAGCCGGTCGAGTTCCGCCACCCGGGCCGTGTGGCTGGGCGACTTGAGCACCAGCACCCGCACCCGCCCGCGCCAGACCCCCCACCGCGTGACCTTCCAGCAGAACATGGCCGTGAGCGACCGCCACCGGCTCAGGTCCGCATCGCCCAGACCTTCCAGCGTGTGCCACCGCCGCCAGCGGTCCCACTGATCCGGCAACACAAACCTTCCCGGCAGGCTGGACGCAAGGCCCCACGACGCCAGCGCGAAGTCGTCCTCCGCGGGCCAGCCGCCGCCAAAGCCCACCCCGTCCTGCGGGCGGGTCTGGCCCAGGAACGGCGTCAGCATGAACCGCACCACGCCCCAACTCAACCACCAGCCCTGCCCGGCGAGGCACTGATACCACCGCGGCGTGACCACCCGCGGGTTGCACGCCAGCAGGTTGTGAAGATGGGTCGTGCCCGAACGGAAGTAGCCGAGCACCACGACCACGCCCGGGGCGTGCTTGAAGACGGGTTGTCGTCCGCCGAAACGCCGGCGCCGGACCACGGCCATCGCCAGCCGCTCCGGCGCTGTCACCACCGTGCCCACCCAGCTTGTCGCCAGGCACCCCGCCAGCCGCAGCCAATACCGGGGCCGGACCCCCGACCCAAGGATCAGGCGGAACCAGACATCCAGCGGGGCCAGCGCCAACAGGTGCCCTACGGGCCACGCGATTCCGGGCTTTCGACGCTGGTCGGCCATCGGGACCGCGAGGATACCCGCTCGGGAGGCTCTAAACGGACCCGCCGGGCGATCTATTTTCAAAGATTCCTGAAATCTGACATCGATTGAGCGTACAATCATGGGCCATGACGACCTTGACCGCGACCCATCCCGCCTCTCCCGCCCGAGCCCCCGGCGCCGACCCGCGCCTCGAGCCGATCCGCGCCAAGGTGCTCGCCGGCAAGCGCCTGAGCCTCGACGACGGGGCGGTGCTCTACGGCACGACCGACATCTGGGGCGTCATCGCGCTGGCCGACTTCGTCCGCCGACGCATGCACGGCGATGTCGCCTACTACAACATCAACAAGCATCTGAACTACTCGAATGTGTGCGCGCTGTCCTGCAAGTTCTGCGAGTTCTACCGCAAGAAGGGCGACGACGGGGCCTACACCCGCGATCTGGATTACATCAAGGACGAAGCAAAGAAGGCTGTGGAACTCGGCGCCACCGAGATGCACATCGTCGGCGGGCTGAACCCATACCTGCCGTTCGAGTACTACACCGACATGCTCCGCGCGATCCACGAAGTCGCGCCCGGGCTGCACCTCAAGGCCTTCACGGCCGTGGAACTCGTCCACCTCGCCCGCATCGCCAAGGTCTACAAGCGCGACGACCCGCAGTCCGGCGTGCGCTGGGTGCTGCAGCGGCTGATGGAGGCCGGGCTGGGCTCGCTGCCGGGCGGCGGCGCCGAGGTCTTCGACGACCGCATCCAGAAGGAAGCCTGGAAGACCAAGATCGGCTCCGACGAGTGGCTCGATGTCCACCTCGTCGCCCACGAGCTCGGGCTCAACTCCAACTGCACCATGCTCTACGGCCACATCGACGGGCGGCGCGAGCGGCTGAACCACCTTGAGATCCTCCGCCGCAGCCAGGACAAGGCGCTGGCCCGGCTTGGCTACACGGGCGATCCGGACGGCTTCGTGGCTGAGGGCATCACGCAGACCGCGAACATCACCGATCCCGTGATCACGCTATCGGGCGAGAACGCGAAGCTGCCCACCCCAGCGATGTCTTCCCGAGGTGGCTACTACCAGACCATCATCCCCCTGCCCTTCTTCCCCGACGGCTCCGAGCTTGAGCACCTGCCCGGCCCGACCGGGCTGGAAAACCTCCGCACCATCGCCGTCGCGCGCCTCATGCTCGACAACTTCCCGCATGTGAAGGCGTTCTGGATCATGCAGACCCTGCCGATGGCCCAGCTCATGCTCGAGGCCGGGGCCGACGACATCGACGGCACCGTCGTCTGGTACGACATCACCAAGGTCGGCGGCTCCTCGACGCACCAGGAGAAGTCCGTCACCGATCTCAAGCGGGCGATCCGCGAGGCGGGCTTCGAGCCGGTGGAACGGGACACCCTGTACCGGCGCGTGGTGCGGGATGGGAAGGACTGGCGGGTGGTAGACTAAGGGATGCCTCAATACCCGCTCGCCAAGCACCAACCTCTCTCGCTTAGAAGCCATCCGGATCTAACGGAACAATGGCTCCAGAGCCAGATCGCCAACGACCCATCGATCCTCGGACTGGGGGATCTTTTTCTGATTCAGCGGGAGCGCAAGCAGGACTCGGGCGGACGCCTCGATCTGCTTTTGGGCGATGCAACTGAGGACCGACGCTACGAGGTCGAGATTCAGCTCGGATCGACTGACGAACGCCACATCATCCGATGCATCGAGTATTGGGATGTCGAGAGACGACGCTATCCACAGTACGACCACTGCGCGGTATTAATCGCCGAAGACATCACCAGCCGCTTTCTGAACATCCTGAGTCTCTTCAATGGACAGATCCCGCTCATCGCCATCCAGCTTTCAGCGATGCTCCATAAAGACGAGGTGATTTTGAACTTTGTCAAGGTTGTAGACCGCGTCTCATTGCGGAGAGATGATGAGTCTGAAATCGAAGCGGCGCAAACAGATCGGGAGTACTGGACAAAGAAAGTGGGCCAAGCCAAGGTCACGATCTGCGACCGGATACTTGAGTTGGTCAATCAGTTCGGAACACAGCCCTATCGGCTGAACTACAATAAGTCCTACATTGGCCTCGCCGACTCTACGCGATCACGGAACTTCATCCATTTCCATGTCAAGAAGAGTCTCTTCAGACTCCTCGTTGAGCTGCCCGAAAGCAACTCGGAGGAATGGAAACAACGGTTCGAGAATCTGGACATCCCAGTTGAGTCGGGACGCCGGTTTTTGCGTCTCTTGATCGACAGCAAGGTCATCGAAGACCATGTCGCCGATTTCCGCGAGCTAATCCAAGCATCTGTGGCTTACGCAGAATCCTGAGATCGCTACCCCCGCGAGGGCCTCACCCCCGACGCCCCCTGCCCCGAGTGCGGGCTCGGCTGACTTTGCACAATCTTCATCCGCCGCCGCCGGGCGGCCCGCTACCTTCTCGATCCACCCGATCGAGGCCCGACCCATGACACCTCGCTTCTTTGCCGCCCTCGCCGCCGTGACGCTCGCGTCGCTCGCCCACGCGTCCGACGGGCTGCGGGTGGCGACCTGGAACATCACCTATTACGGCGGCGACCGGGCCGCCGAGATCGGCACCGTTGTCTACGGCCAGTGGGAAGGCAAGTCCTTCGCCCCGGATGTCATCTGCCTGCAGGAAATGACCTCCCTCGGCGCGGTCAACGCCATGGTCGACGCCCTCAACAACGCCCCCGGCTCACCCGGCGATTGGGCCCGCGCCCCCTGCTACTCCAGCGGCAGCCTCTCGACTGCGCTCGTCTATCGCCCAGCCGCCTGACGCTTGTCAACCACACGCTCGTCGCCCAGGGCGGCCCGTTCCCCAACCATCCGCGCAACATCGTCCGCTACGACATGGCGCCCGCCGGCTACCCCGAGCCCGAGTCGCTCATCTCGATCTATCCCATCCTTTTCAAGGCCTTCCACGGCGACCCGAACGACGACATCCGCCGATTCAACGAGTCCGTCAACCTCTCCGCCGACATCGCCGCACTGCCGGCCGGGCGTCACGCGATCGTCGGGGCCGACTTCAACCTGCAGCGCTCCTCCGATCCCTCGTACATCCAGATGGTCGGCGAACCCTACAACACCGGCGTCCTGCGCGACCCCATCAACCGCGGCGGCGACTGGAACAACAACATCGTCTACCGCAACATCCACACCCAGGATTCCAACAACTCATCCGGCATGGACGACCGCTTCGATCAGGTCCTGCTCTCGCCTTCGCTCGTCGACGCCCAGGGCATGGACTACATCAGCGACTACCCCCGCCCGTGGGATCTCCGCTTCTTCGAAGACAGCAACCACTCCTACCGCGCCTGGGGCAACGACGGCTCCTCGTTCAACGGCTTCCTGAACATCGCGACCAACGCCATGGTCGGCCCCGTCATCGCCCAGGCCATCGTCGATATGGCCCTCGACGGCGGGCACATCCCCGTCTTCCTCGACCTCGCGATGCCCGGGCGGCTCGGCATCGACCAGCCGGTCATCGACCTCGGCAATGTCCCCTTCACCGACGCGCACGCCTTCACGGTGGACATCCGCAATGCGGGCGACACCAGCCTCTGGGGCGAGACCGGCATCAACCCGGTCTCTACGACTTCTCCGCGAGCGCCGCCCTCACGCCCCCGACCGGCCCCTTCGAAGCCGACGCAGGCCAGCCCGCCAACACCCACGCCTTCACCCTCGACACCACCGCCTGGCCCAGCGGCGGCCAGCAGTCCGTCCCCCTGCTCGTCACCAGCAACGACCCCGCCCGCCCCAACGCACTCATGCAGATCCGCTTCACCGTCACCGGCTGCACCGCCGCCGACCTGGCGACCCCCTTCGGCCAGCTCACCTTCTTCGATGTGGCCGCGTACCTCGACCGCTACAACGCGGGCGATGCTGCCGCCGACCTCGCCGAACCCTTCGGCACGCTCAAGGTCTTCGACCTGATGGCCTACATCAACCTCTACAACGCGGGCTGTCCATAAGACGCGTCACCGCGTCTGACCGTCGCCCCGCACCACAAACCGCTCGATCGTCAGCCCCTCCAGCCCCATCGGCCCGTACGCATGGATGCGGCTGGTTGAGATCCCGATCTCCGCGCCCAGCCCGAGCTGGAACCCGTCGTTGAACCGCGTCGACGCGTTCACAAGCACGCACGACGACCGTACCCGGCGACAAAAATCCTCGGCCGTCGCATTGTCCTCGGTCACGATCGCCTCGGTATGCCCGGACGAATACCGCCCTATGTGCGCCACCGCGTCGTCGAACGAGTCGACGACCCTGGCCGCCAAGATCAGATCCAGATACTCGGTTCCCCAGTCCGCATCGGTCGCTGACCGGACATGGGCCGCACCCTTCGCGGCCCCGACAAACGACTCGTCACCCCGTATCTCAACGCCATCCTTCCCAGCCCGCTCGATCAGCCGCGGCAGGAACGCCTCGGCCACGTCCTTGTGCACCAGCACGCACTCCGTCGTATTACACGTCGCAGGCGCACTCGTCTTCCCGGTCGCGACGATCTCGAGCGCCTTCTCCAGATCCGCCCCCTTGTCCACAAAAACATGGCACACGCCGTGGAAGTGCTGGATCGTCGGGATGCGTGAGTGCTCGTGCACAAACCGGATCAGCCCCGCCCCGCCCCGGGGGATCACCAGGTCGATGTCGTCCGACAGCGTCAGCATCGTCTTCAGCTCTTCGCGGTCCGATGAGGTGATCGCGTGCATCGCGTCCGCCGGGGCGCCGTTCGCATCGAGCGATTCCCGCGCGATCGACGCCAGCAGCCGGTTCGACCGATCCGCCTCCTTGCCCCCCTTGAGCAGGCACGCGTTGCCCGCCTTGAAGCACAACGCGAACGCGTCGATCGTCACGCCCGGGCGCGCCTCGTAGATCATCGCGATCACACCCAGCGGCGTCCGAACTTTCTCCACCTTCAGCCCGCTCGGCACGGTGTACGACCGCGTCACCTGCCCCACCGGGTCCGGCAATCCCGCGATCTGCCGCAGGCCCTCGCGCATCTGCCTCAAACCTTCGGGCGTGAGCTTCAACCGTTTCAGTTTCGGCGCATCCACGCCCGCGGCCTCCGCCGCCTTCATGTCCTCGGAATTGGCCGTCAGAATCTCCGTCTCTCGCCCTGCGATCCGGTCCGCCAGATCCAGCAGCACGGCGTTGCGTACCGAGCCAGGCAGGTCCGCGACCCGACGCGACGCCTCCCGCGCTTTCTTTGCCACCGCCACAATCGTCACGCCCCGCCTCCCATCAGCCGCATGTCGTCACGGTGCACGACCTCGTCCGCATACGCGTACCCAAGAACCTCCGCGATACGCTCACTCTTCGCCCCACGGATCCGCCCGATCTCAGAGGCCGAGTACGAAACCAATCCCCGCGCGATCCGCGTGCCGTCCTCCGCCACGATCTCCACCGCCGCGCCCGCCTCGAAACGCCCCTCCACCCGCACGATCCCGCCCGGCAGCAGGCTCGCGCCGCGCTCCCGCAACGCCCGCACCGCGCCGGCGTCCACCACCAGCGTCCCCTTCACGCCGGCCGCGTGCGCGATCCACGACTTCCGCGCCGCTCCGCCGCCCGGGCCCGGCTCGAACACCGTCCCCACCGCCTCGCCCCGCAACGCCCGACCCACCGGATCCGGTGTGGCCGGCGTCGGCCCGCGCGTCAGCACCACCGGGATGCCGTGCTCGACCGCGATCTGGGCCGCGTCCAGCTTCGTGCCCATGCCGCCCGTGCCCACCCCCGACGATTGCGAGGCATCCACAAACCCCCGCGCTTCCGCCACGCTCGCCACCCGCGGGATGACCTCGCCCGACGCCATATCCATCAATCCGGGCGCGACACTCAGCAGCACCAGCACATCCGCATCCACCACCGACGCCACCAACGCGCTCAGCCGATCGTTGTCCCCCAGCTTGATCTCGTCGAACACCACCGAGTCGTTCTCGTTCACGATCGGCACCACCCCCGCGCCCATCAGCGTCTCCAGTGTGTGCCGCGCGTTCAGAAACCGCTCGCGATGCCCGAAGTCGTCCGCCGTCAGCAGCACCTGCGCGCCGGTCACCCCGTGTGTCGCCAGCCGCTCGACATACATCCGCATCAACGCCGGCTGCCCGATCGCGGCCGCCGCCTGCTTCTCGCGGATGTTCTTCGGCATCGCCCCCAGCCCCAATGCCCGGAACCCCGACGCCACCGCGCCCGACGACACCAGCGCCACACCCACGCCCGCCTTCGCCAGCCCGGCCAACTCGTCCGCGATCGCCCCGATCGCCGCCGGATCCACCACCCCGCCCGGCGCAACAACCGCGCTGCCCACCTTCACCACCACCCGCCTCGCATCACGCCAGTCCATCCCCGATTCTTCGCCCACCGAAACCTCCACGCCCGGAATCCGTATCCTGAAGGCGTGCCCGTCCACCACGCCTGCACATCCTGCGGCCACGACCTCACCCGCACCCCCGCACGCCCCGACCC
>RFGH01000120.1 GCA_003696675.1 Planctomycetota bacterium | reverse complement strand
CTCTCCTGGCAGGGCTTGGTAATGCCCGCTTACTCGAACACGGGAAGGAACGTCCCAAATCGCCGCAAAAAGGATCAGGCCGGCGCCCACCCGAGGCGGCGGAGGAGGTGGGGGGCATGCTACGCCGCGACCGCCGGCCGTGCTAGGCTGATCGCGCCATGCTCGTCCGCAGCTTGCATCTCCAGGGGCTCCTCTCCTTCGGCCCCGACGCGCCGCCGATCGCGCTCCAGCCGCTCAACGTGCTCATCGGCCCCAACGCGTCCGGCAAGTCGAATCTGATCGAGGCCATCGCCCTCCTGAGGTCGCTGCCGAGGGACCTGACCGCCCCGATCCGGGAGAGTGGGGGCGTCGGGGAATGGTTGTTCAAGGGTCCGCCGAAGGCCCGGTCCGCGACGGTCGCCGCGATCATCGACAACCCGAGAGGAAGGATGCCGCTACGATACGTTCTCGAATGCACAAGCGATGCTCAGCGACCGTTGGTCTTGAAGGAGAGGATCGAGAACGAACAGGCCTACGCTGGCAAGGAAAAGCCCTATTTCTACTACCTCCATGAGCTCGACAACGTTCTGCTGAACGTCAGAATGGAGGGTGAAGAAACACGAGAACGAAGGCTGAAACGCGAGGAGATCGCACCGGATCAGTCGATTCTCGCCCAACGCAAGGATCCCGATCAGTACCCGGAGATCACCTATCTGGGCGAGACGTTGGCGACGATTCGGGTCTACCGCAATTGGTCCTTCGGCCGCTATACGCCGCCCCGACTGCCGCAGCCGGCGGATAGCCGAAATGATTTTTTGGAAGAAGGCTGTCAGAACCTCGGATTGGTGCTCAATCGCTTGCGTCGAGACGCTTCGACGAAGCAAAAGATCTTGAAAGAAATCCAGAAGCTCTACGATGGCATCGAGGACTTCGACGTCATTATCGAAGGAGGCACGGTTCAAGTCTTCATGCAAGAAGACGGGATTACCGTACCCGCGACGCGCCTGTCGGACGGCACCCTGCGCTACCTGAGCTTACTCGCCATCCTCTGCCACCCTTCGCCTCCGCCATTGGTCTGCATCGAAGAGCCTGAGCTCGGTCTTCACCCCGAAGCGCTGCCGAACCTGGCTGCGCTGCTGCAGGAAGCGTCGGAGCGCTGCCAGCTGATCGTAACCACCCACTCCGACGTATTGGTCGACGCGTTCACCGACAGCCCCGAGGCGGTCCTTGTGTGTGAGAAGGATCATGGCTCCACCCGCATGCGGCGACTCGAAAAAGAACCTCTGCGCGAGTGGCTCGAGCGGTATGGCCTAGGCGAGTTGTGGCTGAAAGGCGAGCTCGGGGGCGGCCGTTGGTAGCGGTACGCATCTACGTTGAAGGAGGTGCTCTCGGAAAGGCTGCTCGCGCCTCGTGCCGGCGGGCATTCGCGCAGCTTCTTGCCAAGGCCTTGGCCGACCGGCCGCGGCCGAAGGTCATCGCCTGCGGCAGCCGGACGCATGCTTTGTCCAGCTTCACGTTTGCACTAAAAACCCATCGAGAAGCTTGTTGCATCTTGCTCGTCGACAGTGAACGGCCGGTTCGCCCTGGCGTTCTGCCATGGGAACATCTTGCCGATGCCCCCGATCGCTGGCCCCG
>RFGH01000119.1 GCA_003696675.1 Planctomycetota bacterium | reverse complement strand
CGGTGCGTGATGGCAGTGGGTCGTTGCCATCTATCCCCGCACCGAGCGGTGAACTGCCGCGCGCCGACCCCTTTCCAATCGACCTTGTTAACCCGTACCCCCTCTCGGCGATGAGAGTTTGAGAGTTCTGGCCGAAACACGCCCGGGGCAGTTCACGGCGGTGAACAGGTCGAGAGGATCGGCCTCCGGGGCGTGGCGTCCGGGGCTCGCAAAACCCTTTGTGCCAACGAGATATACGCGAGGCTGCGGTTCCCCTATCGGAGCACAAAAAAAGCCCGCATCGTGCTCGATACGGGCGGAAAGCGCCCCGACCAGGGCTCGAACCTGGAACCTAGCGGTTAACAGCCGCTCGCTCTACCATTGAGCTATCGGGGCCGGCCTGCCCGTTCCCGGGCAGGGCCACAACACTAGCGCAGAGCCTCCATCGGTCAAGCCGGGGCCGTTCTTGCCCGGTTCCTTCAACCCTCCAGGCCCGCATCCGTATCGGATACCCATGACCCTCCGACTGACCCTTGCCGCGGCCTTGGGAGCGATGCTCGGAATGGCCCAGCCGGGCTCGCTCGATCCCTTCCGGGTGGGCGGGCAGGCGCCGACGCGGGTGGAGGCCACGGTCGGGCCGGACCCGATGGATCCTGATCTGGCGGCGTCCCCCATGCTGGCCCGGCTCGCGGGGCATCTGGGGGAACTGGCCCCGCGAGACCTGGTCCACCTGCGCCGTGCTCTGGGCCGGGTGGCCGAAACCGTCCCGGAGGGTGGCGGTGACGGGTTTGTGCTTCACCTCGGCCGCGGTGATGCCTCCGAGCGGGTTGAGATTCGGCGTGGTCCGGACGGGCGGTTCGTGGCGGTGCCTTTGGACAGGACCGATGTCCCGCCGAGGGAGGTCGGGGCTGACGCCGTCGCCGCGTTGCCGATCCGCCGGCACCGCGAGCCGCCGGCGGATGCCGCCCCTGCAGCGAGGCTGCGTCTGACGGGCGCGGAGCCGACCCCTTCCCCGATCGTGCTGGACGGGCCGTCGCGCCGTCGGATCTTTCGGGCCAACTACCCCGAACTGACTCGGGACTTGGGCGAGGAGACGATCCATGTCCGTCTGCCGCGCGGCTGGCGTCCGGATCGGCCCAGCGGCGTGCTGCTGTGGGTGAGCCCGGTTGAGGACGGGCGGTGCCCGCAGGTGTTTGAGCCGGCGCTGGATGAGTTGAATCTGATCGCGGTGTCGGCGGACCGGGCGCACAACGAGCGGGCGTTGACCGATCGGCTGCAGTTGTGTCTGGACGCGGTGGAGACGGCACGGTCGCGGTTCCTGGTCGATGATGCGCGGATCTATGTGACGGGCATGTCCGGCGGCGGGCGGTGCAGCATGATCCTGCAGTGCTGCCTGCCGGAGGTGTTCACGGGGGCTGTTCCCATCGTGGGGATCGACTCCTATCACAATGCGCCGACCGGTTCGGGCAACCTGCGATGGCCGGCGCGGTTCGCGAAGCCGGACGCTGCGTCGTTCGCGCTGCTGAAGTCTCGGCGGATCCGGGCCATCACTGGGGATCAGGACTTCAACGAGCCGGAGATGACGGTCCGGACCGAGATGATGGAGCGGGACGGGCTGGAGATCCTGCTGGACGTGTATCCCGGGATGGGGCACACGATGCCGACGGCCGAGCAGTTCGCCACCGCCCTGCGGTGGGTGGACGAGCCGAGCAAGGCGGCGCGGGACGAGGGGCTTGCGGAGGCCCGGCGGGTGCTGGCGTCGGTCGATCCGTCGGATCCGGACGCGCGGGCGACGCTGATCGAGGTGACGCGGCTGGCGCCCTGGTCGGAGCCGGCGTGGGAGGCGGCGGAGCGGCTGGGCTTCGGGCGGCCTTGAACCCCGATAGGCTGTGGGCATGCAGGCACCGCAGATTGCGCAGCGACTCAGCCCGTTCGGGACGACGATCTTCACCGAGATGACCGCGTTGGCGAACCGGCACGGGGCGGTGAACCTGTCGCAGGGTTTCCCGGATGACGGGGGCCCGGCGCGGGCGCATGAGGCCGCGGCGCGGGCGATGCGGGAGGGGCACAACCAGTATGCCCCGATGCCGGGGGTGGCGGCGCTGCGGCGGGCGATCTCGGCGTGGTCGGCGCCGGGGCTGGGGTTCGAGGCCGATCCGGACACCGAGATCACCGTGACCTCCGGGGCGACCGAGGCGATCGCGGCGACGCTGATCGGGCTGGTGAACCCGGGCGATGAGGTGGTGCTGTTCGAGCCGTACTTCGACTCGTACCGGGCGGCGGTGGCGATGGCGGGGGCGACGCCCCGGTTTGTCACCCTGCGGCCGGACGAGTCCGGGACGCGGTTCGGGTTCGATCCGGGCGAGTTGCGGGCGGCGTTCAACGGGCGGACGCGGATGGTGCTGGTGAACACGCCGCACAACCCGACGGGGATGGTGTTCACGGAGGACGAGTTGCGGCTGGTGGCGGCGTTGTGCGTCGAGCATGATGTCATCGCGTTGTCGGACGAGGTGTACGAGACGCTGGCGTTCCGGGAGGAGCGGCCCCATCGATCGATCGGGGCGTTGCCGGGGATGCGGGAGCGGACGGTGACGATCTCGTCGATCGGCAAGTCGTTCTCCTTGACGGGGTGGAAGATCGGCTGGGCGGTGGCGTGCCCGGCGTTGACGGCGGGGGTGCGCAGCGCGCATCAGTTCCTGACCTTCGCGGTGGCACACCCGTTCCAGCACGCGGCGGCGGAGTTGCTGACGGAGGGGCGGGACGACGCGGATGCGATCGCGGCGCAGCATGACGCGATGCGGCGGCTGCTGGTGCCGGCGCTGGCGGAGCTGGGTTTCGGGGTGTACGACCCCGAGGGGACCTACTTCGTGATGGCGGATCACCGGGCGGTCTCGGAGCGGCTGGGGCTGACGGGTGATGGGTCGGCGGATGTGGTGTTGTGCCGGTGGCTGACCGAGCACGCGGGGGTGGCGACGATCCCGCCGAGCGTGTTCTACGAGCACGGGCACGAGGGGGCGCCGTTCCTGCGGTTCGCGTTCTGCAAGCGGGAGGCGACGATCCGCGAGGCGATCGCGCGGCTGCGGAAGGCGCTGGGATGAATGCGGATGCGGCCATCCCGCCGGGGCTGCCGGAGGATGTCCGTGGGCTGGCATCGGCGTTGGTCGGTGGCGTGCTGTCGGCTTGCGACGCGGGGGCGGCGGTGGGGCGGGTGTGGCCGGCGGAGTTGGACAACGCGGACTCGGTGCGGCTGCTGGCGTTCGGCAAGGCATCGGTGCCGATGGCGGCGGAGGCGGTGCGTCGGCTGGGGGCGCGGCTGGATGAGGGCGTGGTGATTGCGCCGCCGGAGTGGGTTGGACGGCTGAACGATCCGCGGGTGGTGGTGTATGCGGCGGACCATCCGCTGCCGACGGCGCGGAATGTGGATGCGGCCCGGGCGTTGGAGGCGTGCGCGACGGGGGCGGATCCGGGGCAGG
>RFGH01000118.1 GCA_003696675.1 Planctomycetota bacterium | reverse complement strand
GACGATGCGGGCGCCGAGGTAGCCGAGGAAGGCACCGACGAGGACATCGGAGGCGTAGTGGGCACCGGCGACCATGCGGGAAAGGCCGCAGCAGATGGCGAGGATGTAGAAGACCCAGCGGGCGCGGGGCATCCAGTGGGCGAGCATGATGCATCCGGCGAAAGCGACGGCGGCGTGGCTGGAGGGCATGCCGAGCGAGGAGTCGTTGATGAATCCACTGAAGGGGGGGCGCCAGTCGTAGGTCGGCAGGAGGCAGCCGTGGGCGTCGAAGGGGCGGCTGCGCGGCAGGACGCGCTTCATGAGTTCGGCGAGCAGGCCGGCGAGCACGGGCGCGAGGATGGTTGGCAGGGCGCGGTGCCAGCCGCGGTCCTGGAGGGCGAGGACGATCATCACGAGCAGCCAGCACCACAGGGAGCCGACGACGCGGACGGTGCGGTACCAGTCTCGGCTGTTGAGTTTCACGAGATCGTCGGTCCGGATGGTTTTGGCGATCCAGAAGTCGGCGAGCGAGACGGCGAGCAGCACCGCGGCGGCGGTGGTGAGCAGGATGAGCCACCGGCGGCGGTGGCGTTTGCGTTCGAGCGGGCTGCGGTAGGTCATGGCTGGTCGGGGGAGTTGGCGGGATCGGTGGGTGGGAGGGGATCGAAGCCGCGGAAGGCGTCGGCGGTGAAGGCGGTTCGGTCGGCGGGTTTGGGTTCGCCGGGGAGCGGGCCGAGTTCGGTGAGTCCGTCGAAGCCGAGCGACCAGCGTTTGGCGCCGATGCTGCCGAGGAGCAGGGCGGGTCGGCCGGTGAGGCGGGCGATGGTATCGGGGTTGGTCAGGTCGGTCTCGGGCCAGAGGTCGTACTGGGTGCGCCGGCCGCCGATCATGGAGCTAGCGGCGTAGACGGTGGGGTGGTCCTTGAGGTAGAAGGCGAGTTGGGATGCCCGGCCGTAGTGGTCGGTCATGACGAAGGGTTCGCGTCCGGTGTCGCGTCGGATCGTGTCGAGGGTGGATTGAACGGCGGCGGCGTGCTCGCGCATGCCGGTGAATCGGTGGAGGGGGATGTGTTCGCCGATGACGGGGCGGTCGCGGAGGAAGCGTGCGGCGGGGAGTGCGAGGGCGCAGCCGATGCCCATGACCAGGGCGGCTCCCCAGAAGAAGCGGACGGTGTGGGCGTGGGCGCGGACGCCTTCGACGACGACCCACGCGGCGGGGACGACGAGGGTGCAGGCGCCGGCCATGGCCCAGTTGCCTTCGGCCTGGGTTTTGAGAGCGACGGCGGCGTAGAAGAGGAAGATGGGTATGCCCATGGCGATGAGGGCGCGGATGGGGGTGTGCGCGTCGGGGTTGGTGCGTGAGCGTGTCCACGCGAGTGCGGCGAGCGCGAGGACGGGGCCGCAGACAAAGGCCTGTACGACGAGGTATTCGAAGAACCAGGCGATGGTCCAGGGTGGGTTGTGGGCGATGGTGTTCTCGGTGTCGCCGCCGGGGAGGGAGAGGTGGCCCATGAGGTGGCGGACGGTGGCCCAGTCGTGGTTGGCGTTCCAGATGGCGACGGGGAGCAGGCCGAGGGAGGCGAGG
>RFGH01000117.1 GCA_003696675.1 Planctomycetota bacterium | reverse complement strand
GTACGGGGGGGATCTCGAGCCGCGGATCCCGGGGCTGAGACCCATCCTGCGGTGTGTCATGGGGTTGCGGCGCTGGGGCGTTGCCGGTCATCATGATGTGGCCCGGGCGGCGAACACTCGGGCGGCGGCGACGGCCTCGCGTACCTTCGTGAGATCGGGACCGGAGCCCTGGGCGGTGTCGGGGCGTCCGCCGCCCTTGCCGCCCATGACCCCGGTGACCTCGCGGACCCAATCGCCGGCTTTCAGGCCTCGGTCGGTCATGCACTTGGGCACGCTGGCGACGACGGAGACCCGCCCGGCGTCCTCGTCCGGGGAGAGGATCAGGACTGCTTTGTTCGGATTCGCGTCGCGGATGACCTTCATAGCCGCTTCGAGGGACGCCTTGTCCGACCCCAGGTCGAGCGAGGCGATGACCACCTCGTCGGGCGAGCCGGCGGCTGAGGCTGCGATGCCCCGAGCGAGCTTCTGGGCCTCGGCGGCCTTGGCGGCGGCAGCGGCTTTGCTGGCTTGCTTGACCCGCTCTTGATATCCGGCGAGGGTGGCGCGGAGCATCGCCTTGCGGACCGCGGGGATGGTCATCTGGTCGATCCGGGCGTTGAGCTGCTGCACGCCTTTGGCGAGCTCGCTGTCGGGCAGCTTGGCGAGGTTGGCGGCATCGCGGTCGAGGGCGTCGGCCGCCTCGATCGCGGCCTGGGCGGGCACGCCGGTCAGGGCGAAGATGCGTCGTACGCCCTTGGCGATGCCTTCCTCACTGGTCAGGGCGAAGGCCTTGGCCCGCCCGGTGCTGGGCAGGTGGGTCCCGCCGCAGAACTCGGTGGACTGGGACGCCCAGCGTCCGTCGGCGGGATTGGCGAGCAGGTCGGCGACCGGGGCACCGATCGAGACAACGCGGACGGGGTCGGGGTAGGCCTCGCCGAAGACGGCGCGGAGCCCGTTGATGTGCTGGGCTTGAGCCAGCGGTGCAACCTCGGCGTGAACGGGCAGGTCTGCTGCGATCAGCTCGCGGACCGAGGACTCGATCGCGGCGAGTTGGTCGGGTTCGACGCCCTGGTTGTAGGAGAAATCGAAGCGGAGCCGGTCGGGATCGACCAGTGAGCCGCGCTGGTCAACTCCGTCGCCCAGGGTCTGCCTGAGCGCCAGGTTGAGCAGGTGGGTGGCGGTGTGGTTGGCCGCGATGCGGTCGCGTCGAGCGTGATCGACGAGGCAGGCGACATCTTCGCCGACGCGGATCTCGCCCTTGGTGACATGGCCGATGTGGACGACATAGCCGCCGAAGACCTGGGTGTCCTCGACGCGGAAGTGCCCGCCGCCGCCCTTGCCGAGGTCGCGGGTGACGGTCAGCTCGCCGTGGTCGCCGACCTGGCCGCCCATCTCTGCGTAGAAGTTGGTCTTGTCGAGGATGATGCCGACGCGGCGTTTGGTGCCGGTGGCGCCGGTGTGCTGGTCAAAGTTGTGCCCGTTGAAGATCGCCCTGACGGTGGCCTTGATCTCGCGGGCGGCGAACTTGAGCGAGTCGTCGGTGGGCTTGACATTCAGACGCTGGAGGGCTGCGGTGTGCTCGGCCCGCAACTCGAAGCGTTCGCCCTCGTCCTTGCGCCCGCCCTGGCGGGAGCGTTCTTTCTGCTCGGCCATCGCCTTCTCGAAGCCGGCTTTGTCGACGGTCAGCTCGCGCTCGCGGGCCATGATCTCCGTGAGGTCGAAGGGGAAGCCGTAGGTGTCGTAAAGCTTGAAGGCGTCCTCGCCGGAGATGGACTTCGACCCTGTGGCGAGGTCATCGAACATCTTGATCCCGCGGTCGAGCGTCCTTCCGAAGCTCTCCTCTTCCTCGGCGATCACGGCGCGGACCTTCTCCGGGTCCTTCTTCAGCTCGGGGAACGCGTCACCCAGCGATGCGACCACGGTGGGCACCAGCCCGGCGAGGAAGCCTTCGGGCGCGTTGAGCTTCTGGCGCCCGTAGCGGACGGCCCGGCGAAGGATGCGGCGGAGGACATAGCCGCGGCTCTCGTTGCCGGGCATCTGTCCGTCTGTGATGGCGACGGTCAGCGTGCGGATGTGGTCGGCGATGACGCGATACGCCTCGTCCACGCCGTCGGCGTCCTCGGTGCCGAGCTTGCCGGTGTAGGGGCGGCAGCCGGTGATCTTGCGGATCGAGTCGAAGAGCGGCATGAACACATCGGTGTCGTAGTTGCTCCGCTTGTCCTGCAAGACCGAGACAATGCGCTCCAGCCCCATGCCGGTATCGACATGCTTGTCGGGTAGGGGCTTGAGCTCGCCGCCCTCGATGCGGTCGAACTGGATGAAGACATTGTTCCAGATCTCCAGCACATCCGGGTCGTCCTGATTGACCAGGTGGCGTGCGTTGCGTCCGCCGATGCGGTCGTAGTGGATCTCGGTGCACGGGCCGCAGGGGCCGGTGTCGCCCATCTCCCAGAAGTTGTCCTTCATGTTGCCCGGGAGGATGTGGTCGTCGGGCAGGTACTGTCGCCACAGGTCTCGGGTCTCGGTGTCGGTGGGCACGCCCTGTTCTGGGGCACCCTCGAAGTAGGTGGCGTACAGCCGGTCGGGGTCGATCCCCCATACCTTGGTCAGGAGCTCGAAGGACCAGGCGATGGCTTCTTTCTTGAAGTAGTCGCCGAAGGACCAGTTGCCGAGCATCTCGAAGAAGGTGTGGTGATAGGTGTCGCGTCCGACATCGTCGAGGTCATTGTGCTTGCCGCCGGCGCGGATGCATTTCTGGCTGTTCACGGCCCGCTTGAGCCCGGCGAGGGGCGAGTCCGGGGGCAGCACCCCCTGGAAGATCGGCTTGAACTGGTTCATGCCCGCGTTGGCGAAGGTGTCGCGCAACGAGGGATCGTTCATCGGGCAGGAGGTCGAGGAGGGGACGAAGGTATGCCCGCGTTCCTCGAAGAACTTGATGAACGCCGCCCGGACCTCGGCGGCGGACCGCCCGGGGGGGATCGGGGCGCTGGCGGAGGTCTTGATCTGGGTCTGGGACATGCTGCGGCGTTCCTGGCGGGGACGGAAGTGGTTGTTGGAGCGTCCGAGAACATGCGGGGACGCCCTTGCGGCATGATCCTACGCGGGCGGGGCGGGGTTTCCGTCGATCCGGTGTCGGGTTGGACCGATGCGGAGGCCCGAAAACAGGGGTCCGATCGGGCAAGCGGGTGGCCGGAGAGCGGGAGTGGGGGCATGGTGATGGCGTGCACCGCCCGATCGGGCGGATGGTCCCGTGTTGCGACGCAGCGGCAAGGAGAGATCGGATGCGTTCTGCCCGCGAGTTGTGGTTCAGGTCTGTCGGCCGGGTTCTCGTCGGGGCGGGCGTGGCGGGCGGGGTCGTGTGGCCCGCGAGCGCCGGCGTGCGTCGGCACGATGTGGACGACTCGCTGTATCTGGCGTTGGCGCAGGAGCCGCAGTTCGCCGCGGTCGGGCAGTTGCTGATCAACGGAGGGTCGACGATCTGTACAGGGACGCTGATCAGCGATCGGTGGGTGCTGACGGCCGCGCACTGCGTGGACGGCAACACCACCAGCGTGCTCTGGGGCACCGACACGGCGTTCGGCATTGTCGAGGAGATTGTGCTGCACCCGGACTGGGATCCGAACGACTTCTTTGGCGGCAACGACATCGCGCTGGTTCGTCTGAGCTCCGCGGTGACGAATGTGGATCCGGCAGCCGTTTACACGGGGTCCGAGGAGCTGGGCGTGGTCGGCACTTCCGTGGGCTATGGACGCAGCGGGACCGGGCTGACGGGTGACATCGCCGGGACGCAGGGGGTCAAGAGGGCCGGAAACAATGTGCTCGATGTGCTCGGGACCGCGCGGGGTTGGAGCGAGAATCTGCTGCTTACGGATTTCGACAACCCGCTGAATACGAACGATTCGATCTGGGGAGACTCGGCCCCGCTGGATCTGGAGATCCAGGTCGCGCCCGGCGACTCGGGCGGACCGATGTTTGTGCAGACCGCCAACGGCTACGCCATCGCGGGGATCACCTCGTTCATCTCATCGGTCGACGGCAATCCGGACGCCGACTACGGGGACATCTCGGTCTACACCAGGGTTTCTGCCTATACGCCGTGGATCTACTCGGTAACGGGTGTGCCCACGCCCGGAGGCGTGGCGTTGTTCGGCACCGCTTTGATGGCGGCGGCCCGACGGCGTCGGTGATGCCGCGTGCCCCCGTGCGCACGGGTATCCTCCCGGGACGCATGGCCAAGAAAACCACCAAGAAGTCCGGCACCAAGCGCGTCCGCACGATCGAAGGCCCCAGCGAGCGGCAGACGCTGAAGGTCCCCGCGCCCGTGCCCCTTGATTCGGTGATCGGGCATGAGCGGGCGCTCTGTCAGCTCCGTGCCGCGATGGGGTCGGGGCGGCTTCATCATGCGTGGATTTTTCATGGTCCTGAAGGGGTCGGGAAGTTCACCACCGCGCTGGCGTGGGCGGCCGTGCTGCTCGATCCGACATCCAGGCCGGGCCTGACCGGCGAGATCGCTCCGGAGCCGGATTCGCCGACCCAGCGTCTGTTGGCCGCCGGGATGCACCCGGATCTGCATGTGGTGTGCAAGGAACTTGCAAGGTTCAGCGACGATTCGAAGGTGCGTGATGCGAAGCTGGCGACCATTCCGAAGGCCGTGGTCGAGGAGCACTTGATTGTCCCGGCGTCGCGTGCCCCGGTGATGCGGTCCGAGTCCCGTGCGGGCAAGGTGTTCATTGTTGATGAGGCCGAGTTGCTCGATCGTTCGCCGTCGAACGCGCCGACTCAGAACGCCATCCTGAAGACGCTCGAGGAGCCGGCACCAGGAACGATCATCATCCTTGTGACCAGCAGCGAAGACCGGCTGCTCCCGACGATCCGCAGCCGATGCCAGCGGGTCGCCTTCGCGCCATTGTCCGACGAAGCGATGCGGGTTTGGATGAGCCATGCGGGGCTCGAAGCGGATGGGGCCGAACGGGACTGGCTGCTGCGTATGGGGCAGGGCTCGCCGGGTCGGGTGTTGTCGCTGCGTGAGAGCGGCGCCTACGCCTGGTACACAGCCATCGATTCGATGCTGGCGGAAGCCGAGCGCGGCGTCCTGCCCTTGACGCTCGGCTCAACGATGAGCAAACTGGTCGAGGACTGGGCTTCCGCGTGGGTCAAGGAAGGCGAAAAGCAGGGCGAGAACCGGTCCAAGGATGCGGCCAACCGCGTCGGAGTGCGACGCATGCTCTCGTTGGTTGCCGATCGGGCACGGCCCGGGCTGGTCGATCCCCGGCGAAGAGACACGGCCATGCAGGCGATTGACGCGGTGGCAAGAGCACAACGCGAGCTGGACAGCAATGTTCAGATGAAGTTCGTGTTCGAGCACCTGGTCGCGGGGTTGTCCTCCCGCGAGGCGATCTACTGATTCGGCGTATCAGGCCTGGCAGCTGATGGCACGGGCGGCCGGCTTGGGCTCAGCCCCGGCCCGCTCCTGCGCGGCGCGATCCATCGCGAGTACCCAAGTCTCCCGTTCATACTCGAGCAGTTCGATCACCTGACGCAGCCGCTGGACATCCTTCTCGTGGCTGGCGGCGACGAGCTCGGAGTACATGAAGTGGTACAGGCTCTGCAGCTTGCTGCCGAACTCGGGGATCTGCTCGGTGCGGATGCTGTTGGCCAGCTCGAGCACGATGGCCCGGCACTGGGTGAACCCGGCGTAGGTGTGCTCGAAGTTGCGATTCTGCAGGCCGTCCTCGGCCTGGCGGGCGAACCGGATCGCCCCATCGAGCAGCATCAGCCGAAGCTCCTCTGGCGAGGCGCTCATGACCTTGGAACGGAGATACGCGGTGGTGGTCTCGTTGGGAGTCATCGCCAGAGCTATCGGTCCGTGTGGGGGGCGACTTCAGCCGGTGCTCAGCCGATGAGTTGAATTTGCGACAGGGCCGACCCCTGCGTCTGGAACTGGGCGATCGCCTGCTCCATGGCCAGAAACTGCCGCTCCAGGATCGCCCGCTTGGCATCGAGGCTCTTCTGGAGCGAATCGATCCGAGCCCGCTGCAGCTCGATCTGGTTATCGATGGCGTTCGACCGGTTCTGCAGGGTGCCGTTGATCGTGGAGGTATAGTCGTCAATCAGCTCCTCGAGTTGCGGGATCACACCGAGTGCCGAGAACTCAAGCTCCGCGTCCGGGTCATTGATGATGATTCCGTCGCCGTCCGGGTCGTCGTTTCGCTCCGCGATGTCGCGACGGGTGAACAGGTCCTCGACCGCGCCGGGGTCCTGGGCGTAGGCCGCGGCGAACTTCTCGCTGTCGAACTCAAGCTTGCTTCCCTCGCCGACTGTGATGCCGACTTGTGCCAGACGATCGAAGGTGTCGTTGAAGCCATCGTTCGAAGCCCGGATCGCCTCGAACAGACGCGACCGGATCGCGATCGCGGTGCCGTCACCCAGCAGCGGGCCGCGTTCCTTGGTTTCATCGTTGTAGCGGGTTTGGAAGTCGATCCGGTCGATCACCGTGTTGAAGGCGGAGACGAACGCCTCGATCTTCTTCTCGATCGATTCGCTGTCGGTCGTGATCGAGATCGTAACGGGATCATCCGACACACGGTTGATATCAAGAGAGACACCCTCGATTACACCGTCGAACGAGTTGGTGTTGTTCGAGAGGAGCACCCCCCTGGCGGGGTCGGTCGAGCCGTAGAAAATCCGGGCGTTCTGACCCTCCTCGAGCGTGTTCAGGCCGAGATCGAAGCCGCCGGTGTCGATGATGAACCGGCCGTCCCGCCCGGACTGGGCCGAGACGATGCTCATTCGGAAGGGATTGGCTCCGGCACCGTCGTTGATGATCGACGCCCGGACGCCCGGGGCGGCATCATTGATCGCCCGCACGATATCTTGGAGCGTGTCGGTCGGGTCAAACTCAACCGTGATCTCATAGGAGCCGTCGATGAAGTTTTCGGCGTCGGTTCCCGAAGCCTCGCCGGCGATGCGGAGGTTCTTCGCGACGCCGCCGGAAGTGTCTTCGATTTTGATCTTCGCACCGCCCGGGGTGGCCCCGACCTCCTCGATCAGCAGGCCGTCGCCTGTATCGTTCAGGCGTGCCTGGATCGAAAGACCCGCGGAGTTGATCTTGCGGATCACATCCCCAAGGGTCTTGTCGTTCTCGTTTATTGTGATCTCGGCGGACTCTGAAAACGAGTCGGTGATGCGGAATGTGCCCGTGCCGATGCCCTCGCCGTTGTTGAGGTTCGCCAGCAGCGTCGCGGTACCGATGTAGGCCAGTTGCAGATTCGACCCGTCGGTGGCGTTGTCCGCAAAGGTGCCATCAATCCCGAGCGCCGCGGCGGTATCCCCCGAGATCACCAGATCGTTGACGCCGGTGGTGTTGTCCGATATCGAGATGCCGTTGCCCTTGCTGTTCAGCGTGGCGGTAACAAGCCGGTTGCCGAGCCCGTCATCATTGGCGGGATCGTTGTTGATCAGGTCGATCACCTCGCTGAGGGTGGTGGCGGAACTGATATCGATCGCGATCGAGGCGCCGCTGGCGGTCTCGAAGGTGATGGGGTCAACCGCACCGTCCAGGCCGCGACCGCCGTTGATGCTCGAGAGCAGCGTCGTGTTGAGCCCGGCGAGCACGCGGCGCCCGTTGATGGCCGTATCGGTCACCGGCCCGGAAGTCGCGATGCCGAGATCGGTCGCGGTGCGGGCTGTGGTCGAACCGGTCGTGATGTCAGTGATCTCGATCGATCGACCTGCCGCATTGTTGATCACGATTCGGCCGTTCGCCTCGTCGATCGAAGCGGTGACATCTGTGAAACCGGCGGCAGCCAGCGCGTCATTGATCCGCTCGATGACCTGCCCGGTGCTCGAAGCCGCGCCCTCGATGGTAACCAGATCATCGTCGTCATTGATTTCCTGGATCTCGCCGATGCGAACGCCCACGACGGTCCCGTCAACCGTGATATTGAAGTCGAAGACGCCTTCGCCGGTCACATCCCGCACGCCGACCCCTCGTCCATCGTTCAGAGTCGAGAGCGCCGTGTTTGTCCCAAGCCCGTAGATCACCGAGCCGATCATGGTGGAGCTGACGGTTCCGTCCAGCCCAATGGACGAGAGCACATTGTAACCGGTGACATTGCTCAGGCTGGTCACGCCCTCGAGCTTGATCGAGCCGTTGCTGACAGAGGCGGTGGCACCGGTGCCTGCGTTGTTGATCGCGTCGAGCAGTTCGCCCACGGTCTCGACGCGCGATAAATCGACTTCGACATTGTTGAGTTTGATCTTGCCGCGGTTGATCCCGTCACCGTTGTTGAGGTCGGCCAGCGCCGTATCCCGGTCGATTCGGGCCTCGACCCCCTCGAAGGTCAGCGCCGAAAGCCCGACCGCCGTGGAGTCACGATCGGCAAAGCCGCGGCTGAGCAACTGCTGGGTCGTGGTAAGCCGGTCGACGATGAAGTTGTAGGTCCCGTTGATCGCAGAGCCGCTTGCGGTCGCGGTCAGCACATCCTCGTTGGACGACACAGCCTTCTTGACATCGAACGCATTGCCTGTGCGGAACGCCGCTGCCGCGGTCTTGAGTGCGTTCAGGCGTGAGTTGAGGTCCAGATAGGCGGACTTCTGGCTCTGCAGCTGCACCAGCCGCTGGCTGGCCAGGATCTGCGGTCGAGATTGCGACGCGATCAGCTGCTCGATCAACGAGCCGGTGTCGATGCCGCTGAACAGTCCAACGCCTGTGGTAATGCCGCCCATGGCTACCTCCGCGGGGAGTCTGATCCCGGTTCTTCTATCGGCCGGACGGCTCCCCTCCGTCGATGCATAGCGAAAGCACCGGGCCGTGGCTTCCGAGGATCGGCGGGATCGGCCGCTCGATTCGGCGGGATCCGCGCCCAAAGCGCATCAACCGCGCTGACACCTTCCGCACTCGACCTTCATATGCCCGGAAATGGGGGGGGCTGGTGCCCGGAAGCGGGGGGCTGGCCGGACCCCGCCCGGTCCGGTTTTCGGGCCTTCCTTCGACGACCGCGTGAACCCGAGCCAAGAATCAGACGAAAGAGCGGTCGAAAGGGCCCCCCGTGAGCAACGAACGACCCATCCACCTCCCGACCCCGCCTGCATTTCTTCGGCTTGCGGCTGTGGGGGTGTCCCTGATCGTGGGGCTGTCCTGCCTGCCGGTTCTGTACCTGACTGTCCTGGGGGCCGACCGGACGCTGTGGTTCTCCACCATGTTCGAACTGCTGGTTCTCGGGGCCTGCGCGATAGGGGTGCTGGCCGGCTTCGGCCGCTTCCGTGAGGGCTGGGCGCTCGCGCTCGCCTGCGCCGGGGGCACCGTGCTTGTCTGCGGCGTATTCGCGTTCGTTGAGATTCGGGCGAACTTCGGCACCAATGCGGATATCGCCCCCCTGCTCAAGCCCATGCTCGCTGCCAGGCTGGCGGCTGCGGTCCTGATCGGGCTGCTCGCGTCCGTCGCGGTCTGGGCTCGGAATCCCCGGTCTTGGCGTCTGGTGTTCGTCGGCGTCGCGATGCTCCTGCCGGTTGTTGCGGTGGTAGGGCTTGCCAGGCTCGGGACCGGGCTGCCGATGTCCACACCCAGAGAAACACCCGGGGCCGAGGCGGTGCGAATCGCCGTCTGGCTGCTCGCCGGCGTTATCGGCATCGGGCTTGTGTCGGCGGGGGGGCATCTGCTGATTCGCTCGTACGAACTCGGCCGGCCCGAGAACATCGACGGGGATGCCTCCTAAGGCCGATATTTTCGGACCTGTCCGGTCCCCCCGAAACCCCGGTCCGCCGGTCGCCAAGAATCACGCGTGAACGAACTCGTCCTGCTCATCATCGTGCTCGGTTTGGCCGGGGTGCTCGGCGCCGCGGTGACGGCTTGGGTCATCCTTGCGATCCGACGGGGTCGGCGGAGCGGGGATGTCGACCGGATCGAGATCCGCATGCTCACCGAGCGGGTGCGGGCGGTGGGGCGGCTGATCGGGCTGGAGGTCCACGCCAAAGAGATCGCTACCGCGACCAAGGGCTGGAACTGGCTGCCCCCGATCCTGCTCAGCCAGGCCAAGATGGCCATGATTTTCCAGTTCGAGAAGCAGTATTCGGTCGATCTCGGCACGCTCGGCCCGGGCGATGTCACCGAGTTGGGCAACGGGCGGTTCCGCGTCGAGTTGCCCCCGATCGTCGGATCGCTGCGTCTGATGGATGTCGAGCCCTATGACATCCAGCAGGGGCGCGTGCTGGGGCTGCTGGATGTGATCAACATGAACGCAGAGCGGCAGGGCGAGCTCATGCGCACCGCCCAGACGCAGGCGGCCCAGCTGTTCGAGAAAAACGATCCTCGCTACATCGCCCAGGCCCGGGACTCCATCGAGCGGCAGCTCCAGTCGATCGCCCGTCTCTTTGATATCTCGCTCGAGGTCGCATGGAGGAATCAGCCCGCCGGCGGGCAGCCACGGCTGGTCATGGACGAGGGGCTGCAGAAGAAGACCGGTCCGGCCTGATGCCCCGCATCGTCAGACCGCGCTGGGGTGCCAGATCGTCTTGAACTCGACGAACGGCTCGAGCCAGCGCGGGCCCTCGCACGCATCGTCGTTTTTGTAGTCCAGATGCTCGCGGATCGTGACCCGCTTCATGTTGTTCGCGCTGCCCAAGCGCAGCGTGGTCCGCTGGGCGTCGGTCAGTCCGCCCGCGTGGATGGCGATCACCCCGCGGTGCTCGGCAAGGTGAGGACACAGCTCGTCGCGGAAGCCGGTGAGGATGTTCACCACGCCGCCGGGCAGGTCGCTGGTCGCCAGCGCCTCGGCCAGAACCATCGCGGGGATGGGGTTGGTCTCGCTCGCCAGCACAACGCACGCGTTGCCCATCGCGATCACCGGGGCGACGAGCGTGATCAGACCGAGCAGCGACGGTTCATCCGGGCACACCACGCCGGTGACGCCGACCGGGAACGGAACGGTGAAGTTGTGATAGGGACCCGCCACGGGGTTGGCGCCGCCGGCGATCATCGGGAACTTGTCGGTCCAGCCCGCGAAATGGACCACGCGGTCGATGGCGCGGGCGACCTCGTCTTCGCCGCACTCAACGATCGCGGACGCGAGCTCGGCCCGCTTGCCCTCCATCATCTCGGCGAGACGGTACAGGATTTGGCCGCGGAGGTAGGCCGTCGTGTTGGCCCAGCCTTCCTGGGCCTTTTGGGCGGCTTCGACGGCGTCGCGGATGTCCTTGCGCGACGCGTGGCACACATGGGCGATGAGGGTGTTCGAGGCGTCTGTCACCGCGGTGGTCCGCCCGGACTCGGTGCGCGGGAACTTGCCTCCGATATAGAGCTTGTATGTCTTTGTAATAGAGAGTCGTTCGCTCATGTCGGTCCTGTCCGGGTGCTCAGAGGCGGTACTCCATCTCGATCTCGTGCCGGATCGGGATGCCGTCAAGCCCGATATCAGGGATTTCTGGTTTGAGTTTCCGGGCTTCTTGCACGGCGTTGCGGTGGATGGCCACGAGATCGAAATCCCGGCGTTGGTAGAACCGCAGCGCGGGGGTGTTGTCGTTGGTGGTGACCAGCCACATCCGTTTGCAGCCCGCCTCGCGAGCCTTGGTGCGGACGGCCGCGAGCAGACAAGAGCCGATGCCGCCGTGCCCGGCGAGCGAGTTGTGGGTCACGACCTCGCACTGATCGCCCACGATCTCGTAGGTGATCAGCCCGACTTCTTCACCGTCGCGCATGGCGACGAAGCCCGGCAGCTCATCGGCCTGGATCTTCCGTCCGCGTGTGACCTGCACCAGAGAGGCCCAGTAACGGCGCAGCACGCCCTGCACCCAAGGCCTGTCTTCTGGCGTCAGCTCGCGGACCACGAACTCGCCCTTGTACTCGGGCGGCATGACACTCGATCCGTGATCCATGGAAGACATGCGACCTCCCTCCGGGGTTTGTGGTTTACGCCAGATAAGCCAGCAGCCCGTGCCGCCCGCCCTCGCGGCCGAAGCCCGATTCCTTGAACCCACCGAACGGGCTCGTCGGGTCGAACTTGTTGTAGGTGTTCAGCCAGACCACCCCGGCGTCCAGCCGGCGGGCCGTGTCGAAGATCTTGCTGCCCTTGTCCGTCCACACACCCGCGGCCAGCCCGTACGGCGTGTTGTTCGCCCTGCTGATCGCCTCCTCGGGCGTGCGGAAGCTCATCACAGCCAGCACCGGTCCGAAGATCTCCTCCCGGGCGATGGTGTGGCTCGGCTGCACGCCGGTGAAGAAGCAGGGGCGGCAGAAGTAGCCCTTGCCGGGCAGGTCGGCCGTGCCGCAGTCGTGCCGCTCGGCTCCTTCTTTGGAGCCGATCTCGAGATACTTCCCGATGGTCGCGAGCTGCGCCTTGGAGTTGATCGCGCCCACATCGGTGTTCTTGTCGAGCGGATCGCCCACGCGCAGCGTGCTCATGCGGTCCTTGAGCTTGCCGATCACGCGGTCGAGTACCGACTCCTGCACGAACAGGCGTGACCCCGCGCAGCAAACATGGCCCTGGTTGAAGTAGATCCCCTCGATGATGCCCTCGACCGCCTGGTCGATGCTCGCGTCCTCAAAGATGATGTTCGCGCTCTTGCCGCCGAGTTCGAGGGTCAGTCGCTTGTGAGTGGGGGCCACGGCCTTGGCGATGATCTTGCCGACCTCGGTCGAGCCGGTGAAGGCGATCTTGTCGATGCCCGGGTGGTTGACGATCGCGGCCCCGGTCGCGCCCGCGCCAGTGACGATATTGACGACACCGGGGGGCAAACCGATCTCGTCGCAGATCTCGGCCAGACGCAGGGCCGTCAGCGGCGTGGTCTCGGCGGGCTTGAGCACCACCGTATTACCGCACGCCAAAGCCGGTGCGATCTTCCACGCGGCCATCAGCAGCGGGAAGTTCCACGGGATGATCTGGCCGCACACGCCCACGGGACGGGGTTCCCGCCCGGGGAAGGCGTATTGCAGCTTGTCCGCCCAGCCCGCATGGTGGAAGAAGTGGGCCGCCGCGAGCGGGATGTCGACATCGCGGGATTCCTTGATCGGCTTGCCGCCGTCCATCGTCTCGAGCACCGCCAGCTCGCGGGCCCGCTCTTGGAGGCGCCGGGCGATGCGGTAGAGGAACTTGCCGCGTTCCTTGCCGGGAAGACCGGCCCAGGCGGGCAGGGCGTCGCGGGCGGCCCGGACGGCGGCGTCGACATCGGCCTCATTCGCCTCGGCCACCTCGCTCAGGGTGGCCTCGGTGGCCGGGTTGATCGTGGTGAACCGCTTGCTGCTGGTCGGGTCGGTGAACCGCCCGTTGATGAAGAGCCCGTACCGGTCGGCGATGGCGGGGCGGACCGACTCGGGGGCCGGGGCGTATTCGAACAGCCCGCCGCCCGTGGCCGCCCGGAGGTCGAGCCGCGGCGGGGCCTGGACGCCTGCTGCGTTCTGGGACCTGTTCGTGCTGCCGGCGGCCGTGCTCATCGACGCATTGTAGGGCGAATGCGGGTCGATCCCGGTGTGAATCCGGCATCGGGGGGGGATCCACCCTTGCGGCTCGACCGGCCGCCGCCCCGGCCCGATGCGACCGGCATGACGCACGAATCGCCCGACCAGATCCACAGCCGCGTCGAGCCCCGGCTCGAGACCACCGGCATGAGCTGCCACGCCGGTCGGGTGCTGGACATGTCCGGCTCGGGCATGCGGGTGCTGGTGCCGTGGAAGACCGCCCCCAGAGTCGGGGATGTCGAGACCTATGTTTTCGGCGAGGGCCCCGAGGAGATCCAGCTCCTGGCCACCGTCCGCTGGGTCCGCCCGGCCGGGCGGATGCACAAGCGGGCCGAGGTGGGCGTCGAGTTCGTCGGCATCACCCCGCCCAAGCGCGACGCCCTCCGTCGTTTCGCGGCCACCGGCGTTGCGTCCGGGCTGGGCGACGAGACCGAGCGGGTCCGCGTTGAGTATCCCGATCTGTACAAGCTCTTCGGGCTGTCCCCCTACGCCTCGCAGGAGGACATCCGGCGGGCGTACCACAAGCTGGCCAAGTACTGTCACCCTGACCGCTCGCAGGACCCCGACGCCCCGACCCGCTTCGCGGAGCTGCAGAAGGCGTACTCGATCCTGCGGGATCGGGAGCTGCGGTCGCGGTACGACGAGCGGCTGGCGGCGGAGCAGCGCCGGGCGGCGTGACTTAGGGTGTGCTTCCGCATTCCGGGCACGGCGACAAGGTGCCAAAGTCGTAACCGCAGTTGAGACACGCGTTGCGCTTGCGCCTGTGGCGCTGGCGTGCGATGCGGAACAGCGTCCCGGGCAGAAAATAGAAAGCCGCAAAGATCATGGAGTTTGTCACCAATCCGCCCCAGAGGGGTGTGACTGGCAACCTGTAGACGCCTTCGGCCTTCGGCCACCAGTCCGGTGCCTTGACTCCCTGACGCAAGCCGGCGGCGGCGCTGTAAATGGGCCAAAACTCTTCGAGCAGCTGCTCGTCTGGGGTGTGGCTTACTGCCGGCCTGTCGACGAAGGTCGAGCAGAATGGCCAACCAATATAGATTCTCGTGATCTGTAGGTATGGTGGACGCAGGCCGCCTGTGTCATTGTTCCAGATCTCGGCGCCAGTGTAAGAGTCATCGAAGTACACGAACTCGACGTTCTTGACGCCGAATGCCGGTTTCAAGAAAAACAACTTCACATCTCGTCCGTTGTCGGTTGGGGTTGATGTATTTGCGTGTTGGTACGGAGGTGCGAAATCAGCGAGATAGCTCGGCGCGGGCCCCCGATATGACGACGTTTGGCCCAGCCCACGGAACGAAACCTGCTGAGTCCCGCTCGCGATCGTCAGTTGTACCACGATGGTGGTGAGTACACCCATAAAGACCGCACGCACGCCCCGCCAAACGTGCTTGCGTCGTCGAGATTTCGCGGTGTCACGCATCCGAGAAGTCATACTCCGCCGCGTACGACCCGGTCTTGAGCTTCTGCATCGATCGCAGCAGGTCGTTGAGCAGTGAACTCGCCCCGAAGCGGAACCAGTCCGGGCTCAGCCAGCCATCACCCAATGTCTCGTTGACCATGCACAGATAGTGCCACGACTGCTTGGCGGTGCGGATGCCGCCGGCGGGCTTCATGCCGATTTTGACGCCGGTGTCGAGGTACGCGTCGCGGATGGCTTCGAGCATGACCAGCGTGACGGGCATGGTGGCCGCGGGGCTGACCTTGCCGGTGCTGGTCTTGATGAAGTCGCCCGGGCGGATGCAGGCGATCGCGATGTCGCTGGCGCGCCGGACGTTGTCGTAGGTGACGAGCTCGCCGGTCTCGAGGATGACCTTGAGGTGGGCGTCGCCGCAGGCCTCGCACACGGCCCGGATCTCGTTGGCGACTTCTTGATAGCGCCCCGAGAGGAACGCGCCGCGGTTGATGACCATGTCGATCTCGTCGGCCCCGTCGCGGACGGCCTGGCGGACATCGTTGAGCCGGATGTCGAGGGGGTACTGTCCGCTGGGGAAACCGGTGGCGACCGAGGCGACCTTGACGCTCGTGCCCGCCAGCAGCTCCGCCGCGACCGGGACCATGCTCGGGTACACGCACACCGCGGCCACCGGGGGCAGGCGCTCGCCCAGCAGTTCCTCGTCCCGCTCCCAAGGGCGGACGGCCTTGCGGCACAGACTCCGCACCTTCTCCGGCGAGTCCTTGCCCTCCAGCGTGGTCAGATCGACCATGGTCAAGGCCAGGCGCAGGGCGTTGATCTTGCTCTCGTTCTTGATCGAGCGCGTGGTGAACGACGCGGCCCGCCGATCGACGGCGATGGCGTCGACGGTGGGGGAGTGGGGGAGGTTGGAGACGGAAGCGCCTGTCATGCCGGATGATAGGGAGCGGCGGACGCGGCGCGGACGGCGTCGGCGATCGCCTTCGCCGCGGGCTCGCGGAACTGCGGGTCGGTCCAGAGGTTGTTGTGTCCGCCGCCGGGGATGACGATCAGGCGCCCGTTGGGCGCGGCGTCGGCGATGGCCTGTCCGTCGGCGATCGGGCAGACGGGGTCGGCGTCGCCGTGGATGACTGTCAGCGGTATCTGGCCGAGTTTCGCGGCGTGCCTGTCGCGGGCGAAACCGGCCCAGTGGGGACCGACGCCCAGGCGCACGCCGATGCCGCCCATCGCGAGCGGCAGGTTGACGCGGTAGGGCATGCCTCGCAGGCGGATGACATTGCGGGCGGGGGTGAGTGGGTAGATATACGGCGCTTCGCAGACGACGGCGCGGATGTCGTGTTCGCCGGCATCCTCCGCGGCGGCTCGGATCGATACGCCAGCGCCGAGGGACCAGCCGAACAGGACGATGGGGCCGTTCCCGAGCGTGTCGAGCAGGGCGAGCAGGTCGCGGTGTTCGTCGGTGCCCATGCGGGCTGAGCCGGGGGATTCGCCGTGTCCCGGCAGGTCCCACAGGATCGCCTGCTTCGCGTGCGGCAGGACGGGGTCGAGGCGCTTGAGCCCGCCGACACGGGAGCTTCCCCAGCCGTGGGTCAGGACCACGGTCGGGCCGTCCGGGTTGTCGCCGGGCACGCGCCAGGCGGGGAGGTCGGTGCGGCAGCCTCGGAAGGTAAAGGCCTCGTAGGAGCGGGGCGGGTCGAGTTCGCCGGGATCGCCCGGGACGCGTCGGGCGACGGCCCAGGCGTAGGTGCGTCGTGGCGGGTGGGTCAGCGACCACGCCGTGTGGAAAGCGGCCAAAGTGATCGCGACGATCAGCCCCACGCCGAGCAGGTTGATCAGGCCGAGCCAGGCGGGCACGGATCAGAGCCCCAGCAGCGACTTGATGTCGTGGAAGGTGACGATGAGAAAGACCGCGCCGATCAGGAGCAGCCCGGCCAGCGTCACCGCGTTCTGAAACCCGATCGGCACAGGGCGACGCCGGATGCCCTCGTAGGCGAGCATCAGGAACTGCCCGCCGTCGACGATGGGCAGGGGGAGGAAGTTGATCACCGCGAGGTTGACGCTGACCAGCGCGAGGAAAAAGAGCAGCCATACGAAGCCACGGTCGGCGACCTGCGTGCCGAGGTGGGCGATGCCGACGGGGCCCTTAAGGTGCTCGATCCGCACGGTGCCCTGGAACAGGCGGAGGAAGGTCAGATAGGTCTGGTTCATGGTCTGGCGGGACTTGGCCAGCCCCATGACGACCGCGCCCCAGGGTGAATCGGCTTTGTCGATCACCATGTCCGGCTCGAACAGGGCAAGGTAGGCCATGCCTCCGGGCAGCTCCCACCCGAGACTCCGCACGGCTTCCACATCGGCGCGGGACAGGGTCCACGAGCGTGACTCGATCGGGCGAACGCCGTCGGGCTGTACGGGAAGCGGCAACTCGACGCGGACGGACAGCGTGAAGGTGTCGGGCACCGTGCCGCTGGCGAAAGCGTCGTCGGTCGCCCTTGCGATGGCGCCCGGGATGTCGCGTAGCGTGCCGATGGGCTGATCTCCGATCGAGAGGATCCGGGTGCCCGCCCGTTCGATCAGGGCCGCCGCGGGCGTGGGCGCCGGGGCGGGGTCGTCCGAGGGCGGTGCGATCCGCACGGGGCGCGCGGTGATCGCGTCGGTGTTGACCGTGCTGTCCGGGAGGAAGCCGATGGTCCCCTTGCGGCTGACCGTGACCGGCAGCGTGAGGCGCTCGCCGTCGCGGAGTATTTCGACCTCGATGTCCTGCCCCTTGAGCGCCGGGATCAGCACCAGGGCGGCGTCGTACGCGGGATACTCGGCATCGGCGATGCGCACGAACACGTCGCCGGGCTTGAGTCCTTGCTGGACCTGTGCCGGTGCGCTGCTCGGGTCGACCCGGAGCAGCGGGCGCAGCCCGAGCACGTGCTCGACGCCGGCGAACTGATCCCCGGCCGCGATGAGTCCGCGCTGGAGCGCCCGCACGGGCTGCACTTCCAGTGTGATCGTGGCGGCATCAGCCTGGGCGAAGCTCGCGGTGAACGGCCCGCCGTTCGACGCTTCGGCGGCCTCGGCCAGCGCGTCGGGACGGGTGACGGGGTTCCCGTCGATCTCTATGAGCACGCCTCCAAGCGGCATCCCGCTCAAGCCCCGCAAGGAGGCGAAGCGTTCGACCGACTCCCTGTCGGGCTGCGAGCGAGGGTTGATGACCCTGGGCGCCTGGGCCGCGAAGATCCCGAGATCGAGAAAGCCGGTGGACTTGTCACGCTCGGGCTTGACCTGGAACTGGATCGTGCCCTCGCCGGGGCGATCGACCAGGATACGCACGGTGTCGTGTCGCCCGCTCATCGCGATTTCGGTAGTGACATCCGTGAACGCCCGGGTGCGGTGTCCGTTCACTTCGAGGATGCGGTCCTCGGGCTGCAGGCCGGGGGGGATGTCGTCGCGCCCGATCGGTGTCGCGGTGGTGGCGGGCGAGTTCTCGGCCACCGCGCCGATCACGGGCGGCTGCACTTGCAGCCCGGCCATGAACACCACGATGAACAGCAGGGCCGCCGTGATGAGGTTCATCACGACACCTGCGGAGATCACCACCATGCGCTTCCAGACCGGACGGTTCTGGTAACTGTCCGGGGCATCGGAGATCGCGCCGGGGTTGAGGTCCTCCTGACCCAGCATCTTGACATAGCCGCCGAGGGGCAGGGCGCTGAGGCGATACTCGGTTGGGCTCACGCCGAGTTGCTTGTCCCGTCCGGTCTGGACCAGAGCACGATAATCCGATTCGCTCGAGCCTTTCCGCCATCCGATGCCCTTTCGGTAACTGAGGACGACGGGTCCCATGCCCATCGAGAAGGCGAGCACGCGGATGCCTGCCCATTTGGCGGCAAGGAAGTGGCCGAGCTCATGGACGAAGATGATCGCGCCGAATCCGAGGACGACGAGCAGCAGATTGAAGATGGTGCCCAGCGGGCCCGGGAGATCGAGCATGTCGGGGGTTCCCTTCCGTCAACTGTATCGACGCGGGAGCGGTGGGGATCGTGGAGAAAACACGCCCCCGGCGGTATGGCCGGGGGCGTGCGAGGAGATGGTCCCGGACCGGGGTCGGGAGGCCTCGGTTTGTTGGATCAGTTGGCGTATTTGATCGAGCACCCGTAGGCCTGGGTAGTGGGGGTGGTCACCGGCTCGCCGGCGAGGGTCGCGTTGACGGCCTGCTCGACATAGTTCACATCCCCGGGGCCGCGTGCGGTGCGGTCGTTATCGATCGCGCCGTGATAGACCAGTACGCCGTCGGCGTTGATGACATACATCTCGGGGGTGCGCTTGGCGCCGTACATCTTGCCGACCTTGCCGTCCGCATCGACGAGGACGGGGGTCGTGATGTTCCATTCTTTGATGGCTTCGCGGACATTCTCGGCTTTGCCGACGGGGTTCTTGGGATCGGCGGAGTTGACACGCAGCCAGACGACCGGCTGGGCTTCCCAGGCCTTGACCAGCGCGTTCATGGTGTCCTTCTCGCTGTTGTAGTGCTTCTTGACGAAGGGACACTCGTAGTTGAACCACTCAAGAACGACGATCTTGCCCTGGGCGGTGTAGGAACTCAGGCTGTGCTCCTTGCCGTCCATATCAACCAGTGTGAAGTCCGGGGCGGGCTTGCCGACCTCGGCCTGCGGTGCGGCCGCTCCCGCGGCGATCATGGCACCGCCGACGGCGATGGCGGCGGTGGCGAACAGGGCACGCTTCATAGATCCGAACATGGGTTCCTCCTTCTCGCCCGCTCTGGGGCGGGGGTGTGGATTCCGGCGCGTCGCCGGATCAGGTTTTATTCAAAGGGTGATTCCGGTGCGGCGATCGCTCCGGATGTGATCTGCTCCAAGGTGGAAGGCTGGTCCGGGCCTCGCCAGACCTCCAGCACGCCCGAAAGCCGCGGATCGTCTCCCTCGACGGTCAGCGTCAAGGTGTCGCCCTCGGCGTAGCCGGCGTTGAGCAGGTCTCGGACATGGCCCGAGGCTTCGTCGGGATAGAAGGCGATGGCGGTCGCGCCGGGTCGGGTGATGCTGGCCGTGCTTCCATCGAGCTGAATGCGGGTGGGGCGCCGCCAATCGGGGATGCGGGCCCTGGCTTCGGCAAGGATCCGACCTTCAGTCTGGGGCGGCGCGTCTGTCTGAGTCACGGGGATGGACAACGAAAGGCTTTCCCAGCCCGGTATGCACATTTCTTTGCACACCAGCCAGGCCAGATCAAAGTCGATGGTGATCGTAGAGCCGATCTCAAGGCCCTGCGGCAGGTTGAGATAGAAGATTGGGGTCACCGAGCCCTCATGGACATGGTCGAGGATGTCTCCCGGGGCCACATGCCGCTTCGGAGCCGGCCAGTGGGGGCCGGAAACTTGAACGCCCTCCGGTGCTTTCACCTCGATGGTGGTCCCGAATCCGGTGTCGTTCTGTCCGGGCCAATAGGTGTGCCAGCCATCCGCGATTTCGAAGTGGATGCCGACCTCGACCCGCTGACCGGGCATGGCGGAAGGGGACATCGAGATCGCTCGGACGCGGACGAGCGGATCCTCGGTGTGCTCGGCGGCCGGTTGGGACGCCAGAGCACCCGACGCGACCAAGGTGACAACGGCGAGTGCACTCATTTGGGGTGACTTCCGTTTCAACGACCTATTCTCCCAAGCCTTGGTGTCCGAGGAGAACGCACCGGCTGCGGGTGTTATTCTCTCCGCATGCACGATGAGATGCGACGCTGGTCATGGATGTCACCCCGGATCTGGGTGGTGTTGGGCGTGGTTTTGGCGGGGCTCCACCTCGGCGGGTGCCAGCGCCAAGTTTCCGACAAAAGGATCCAGATTGTCACGCTTGCCGAGGCGGTAAAGTTGCACGAGAAGTCGAAGGGCGCCGACGCGGAGGCGGTGTTCATTGATGCCCGGCGGTCCTCGATTTTCGAGCAGGGCACGATCGAGGGTGCGATCAATCTTCGCCCAAACGATGTAGATCTGCGGGCTCGCCTGGACCCGAATCTCGAATCCAAGGAAGCTCTGGTGGTCTTCGGGCAGAACCCCAGTTCTGGGGTTGCTCGGGCCATGGTCAAGCGTTTACTTCAGGCCGGCTACAACAGCATGTTCAAGAGCCGGGTGAAGTTCTACCCGGGTGGGTACGACGAGTGGCTCGCGACGGGATTGCCGGTCACCGAGCCGGCGGGCGATGCCGCTCCGTAGGCGCTATTGGGCTGCTTTGGCTGCCAGTCCTGCCATGGCGTGTCGCACCGCCTGCTCGGACATGATTTCGCTGGCGTTGTAGACGGGCAGCGGGCTGTTTTCCGGTGTGATGGCGAGTGGCGCTTCCGAACAGCCGAGGATCACGCCTTCGCAGCCCTTTGCCCCGAGGCGGCGGACGATCCTGATCATCGAATCGCGTGACTCGGGCTTGATCGAGCCGTAGACCAGTTCGTCGAAGACGATCGAATCAAGCGTGTCGGCGTCATCATCGTCGGGGCGGACGATTTTGATGCCCCGTAGACCCAGATCGGTCTGATAGACGCTGCCGCAGGTGACCACCTTGGTTCCGATGACACCGACTGTGCGCCGTCCGTCGCGGGCGAGGGCTTCCCCGACTGCGTCGGTCATGCGGAGCCAGGGGATGTTGCATCCGACCTCGGCGATCTGAACAGCCTGCTGAACGGCGTTGTCGGGGCAGAAGCAGAACTCGGCGCCGATCGACGCGAGTTTGTTGGCAGACTCGCGGAGCATCGAGCCGACGGCGAGCCAATCGTCGCGGTGGATGGCGTCGAGATAGTCGGCGAACGGGAGGTTGTGGACGGAGACTGTGGGGTGCAGGTGGGAATCGAGCAGCAGGGAGGCGTGGCGATGGACCTGCCGGAAGCAGATGGCCGCCCCTTCGGGGCTCACGCCGACGATGCCGAAATGCCTGGGCAAGCGGAGTCCTTTCCCTACGGGTTTCGTGACACCCCATGTTCCTCGAAAAGGGGCGGTCGGTCAATGCCGTGTTTGTGGGTACAAGCTGCGTAAGGTTGGTCTGTGATGCATTCGGGCTCTTCATCCAGCCAGAAAGTCGGTTTTGACCCCTTCGGGGCCTTGGGATTGCCACGGCGGTTCGATCTTTCGGACGCGGAAATTGAGGCAGCTTTCCTTGCCCGGTTGGGGGGGGTTCATCCCGATGTGGTCGGTGAGGGTGGGGCGTTGGATGCGGCGTTCCTGACGGAGGCGCGATCGGTGTTGGCGGATCCGGAGTCGCGGGCGAATGTGTTGCTGTCGCTGCTGGGCGGGCCGGCCGCGAGCGAAGAGAAGAGCCTGCCTGACGGGTTCCTGATGGAGATGATGGAGCTGCGCAGCACGATCGAGGATGAGTTGGCGGAGGGGGAGCACGCGCGTTCGAAATGGGAATCGTTCGCCGCGGAAAGGCGAGCAGCGCACATCGGGCGTGCGGCGGCATTGTTCCGAGAGGCGGGTGGAAGCCCCGACCACGAACTCTTGCGCAGGATCCGGACGGAGTTGAATGCTTGGCGGTACACCGAGCGGCTCATCGAGCAGCTCGATCCTGGGTACGACCCGCGGCACGCGGACTTCTCGGGCTGAACACCATGGACCCGACCGGGCTTGCGCTGCTGCTGTCGCTGCCGGTGCTGCTCGTGTTTTCGGCGTTTGCGTCGGCTTCCGAGACGGCGTTGTTTGGTGTCACGCCGGGCGAGTTGGCTCGGTTGCGTCGGACATCGCCGGGCGTGCTGCGCATCATCGAGCGGTTGCGTGCCCATCCTCGCAGGCTGCTCGGGCAGGTTCTGCTGCTGAACATGGTGGCGAATGTGGCCTATTTCGTAGCCACCAGCGTGCTGACGGTGCGGGCGGAGACGACGACCGAGCGGGTGCTGATCTCGGTGGGGTCTGTGCTCGCGATCGTGCTGCTCGGCGAGGTTTTCGCAAAGTTGTTTGCGACATCGGCCCGCGTCTTCTTTCTACGGTTCGCAGCGCCGTTCCATGCGGGTGTGGGCGCTGTGATTTCTCCGTTTCTGGCCGGTTTCGACCGGTTCGTGATCGCGCCGCTGGCGAGATTGGTGGCGCCGGGATCCGGGGATCCCCAGCCGGTGACTCCGGATGAGCTGGGGGCGCTCATCGAGTTGAGTGCCGCCGAGGGAGCGTTCCGCGGCACGGAGCAGGGGCTGCTGCGTTCGATCGTCTCGTTGGGCGGGATGCGTGTGCGTGAGGTCATGCGCCCGCGTGTCGATCTCGTGGCGATCGAGCGGGGGGCGTCGAAGGAAGTTGTCCTCCGAACCGTGCTGGACACGGGGCATGATCATTACCCGGTGTGCGTGGGCGGACTCGACGGGCGTGTGGTTTCCATGCTCCACGCCAATCGCATGCTCGCGGGCTGGTCGATGGAGCGGTCGGTCGAGCCGGTCCGGTTCGTGCCGGAGCTGGCACGGTTGGACACGCTGCTTTCGAGGTTTCGGGATGAGGGCGTGAGTGTCGCGGTGTGTGTGGATGAGCACGGCGGCGTCTCGGGCTTGATCACGGTGGCCGATGTCGTGGAAGTGCTCGTCTCTGGGGCGGAAACCTCGGAGCAGGGTTCCGATTTGGGCATCGAGCGGGTCGGCGAGCGGGCATGGGTCGTGCCGGGGCGGCTCACGGTTCGGCACATGATCGAGGCGTTCGGCGAGCGGGCGGCGATTGCAAAGGCCGGGCGGGCGACGACCATCGCGGGATTGCTGATGGCCCAACTCGGAACGATGCCGGTCGAGGGTGATTCGGTCGAGCTGGGTGATCTGCGCCTCACCGCGATACAGGTGGAAGACCGGGCCATTCTGCGTGTGGGGGTCGCCTTGCGGGAGCGGCGGTCATGAGCGGCGTGGAGTTGGCGATGTGGTGGCTCGTCGCGGCCATCGGGCTAGGGGGCTCGATGTTGTGCTCGGGTATGGAGACCGGGCTGTATGCGACGAGTTCTGTTCGGGCGTTCATCCGTGCACGGTCGGCGGTTGCGGGGTTTGGCGACCGTGTGGTGGCTTCGGCGCTCGATCATCCCGAGCGTAGCCTGACTACGCTGCTGCTTTTCAACAATGCATTCAACTATCTCGGGACTCTGGCGGTGACAGCGCTGCTTGCGACGCTCGGGCTTTCCGAAGCCGCCATGGTACTGCTGCAGGCAGCGGTGCTGACCCCGGTCCTGCTTGTCTTTGCCGAGTCGCTTCCCAAGGAACTCTTCCGTGCGAATGCCGATCGCGCCGTTCGGGCGTTCGCGCCTGCTCTGCACGGGATGATGCTGCTGGGGCTGGTGACGGGCGTGGTTCCGGGCATTGTGCTGTTGTCGAGGTTGCTCGGCCGGGTGCTCGGGGCGGATGCCGCCGGTGCGCTCAGCACGCCCAGAGCCCGGAGCGCCGAGATGATCAAGCATGGTTCGCCCGCGCTGTCCGAGGCCCAGGCAGGCCTGGTTGATCGAGCTCTGGCGGTCGAAACGACTCGGGTGCGTGAGGAAATGGTGCCGATTCAGGCGGCGGCGTGCCTGCGGGCAGGGTGGACATTTCCGCGTGTTCGCGCGTTCGTGGCGAAGAGGCCTCACTCGCTGTACCCGGTGCTGGACGATCAGGGGCGTGTGGTGGGCATCGCATCGATGCTGGCGATCGCGCGGGGCGGCTGGGCATCGGTCGGTGTCCTCGCGGAGCCCGCGACGATGGTTGCTTTCGATGCGACGGCGTGGGATGCTTTGGGGACCCTCCGGGATCGGGGGGCGCAGATGGGTATCGTCGAGCGGGGCGGGCAGGCGGTCGGAATTGTGACGCAGAAAGATCTGGTTGAGCCGCTTATCGGCGATCTGCGGGCGTGGTGATGCCTGGGCTGGGAATAAGACCGCGGCAAGCTGGGTTTGCGGGGCATGAAGAAGGACACGGTTGTGCTGTTCGTGATCGTGGCGGCGCTCTCCGCGTTGCTGATGGCCCGCGGGCTCGGTCGCAAGGCCCAAACGCCCGAGGTCTTCGCGGATGGCTACACGCTTGAGGCCGCGCGTTCGGTTTCTGCCGAAACGGGCAAGCCGCTGTTCATTCTTGCGACCGCGGACTGGTGCGGCCCGTGCCAGGCGCTCAAACGCGGGGCGCTGACGGACGCGGAGGTTGTCGCGTATCTGCGCGATCGTACCGTTTCCGTCTATCTCGAGGAGGGGCCGAATCTCGCGGAGATCCGATCGCTCGGCGTGAGGGCGTATCCCACCACGCTGCTGATGCGCGGCGACGAGACCATCGGCGTCATCGAGGGCGGGGCGGGCCCGGCCGAGTACCTCCGGATGATCCGGAAGTCGCTCGGAGAGCCGGAATGACCGTCAGGCCAGCGGGTTGAGAAAAAAGCCTGTGGCGAGTTTCGGATAGAAGAATGTTGACTTCTGGGGCATCAGTTCGCCCGCGCGGGAGATGTCGCGTACGGCGTCGAGCGGTGTCGGGCGGACGATGACCGCCAGTTGCGGGCGTCCGCCGCCCTCGATCGAGCTGCCGGTTTCGACGCCCCGGCCGAGCGCGAGCATCTCGTCGATGGTGTGCGGGAAGGCCCAGCGGACTGGGTCGCCGTTGTTCAGCTCTGGCTGGCAGATCTGCTCCACGATCAGATGCTGTACGATCGCCACATCCAGCAAGCGCCAGGCCGCCGGCTTATCCGGGAACTGGTCTTCGAGCGGGTCCGGGATGGCGGGCCAGCCTGCGAAGCACAGCCCGGTGGCATAGTCGTACAGCCCGAACACATTGGTGTCTTCCCGGTCGGCCAGGAACTCGATCTGTTTCTCGAAGGCTTTGGGGTCGTTGTCGATCGCTTCGACATGGAGCAATCCAGCAGATGCCTCGATGAATCGGTCCATCGAGTAGTTGGCCATGCCGCCGAGCACGCGGTGGGTCGGTCCGATCGCGAGCCCCGGGTCCGCCATCGACACCATGACGAACATAGTTCGACGGGCGGGATGATCCTGCGGCAGCGGCCCGGACTTCTGGAGATCGTTCAGATAGTTGAGCGCGGTGTTGTACCGATGGTGTCCGTCGGCGACGAAGACATCCTGCCCCGCGAGAGCTTTCTGGAATGCTTCCGTGACGGGGCCTTCCTCGATGGTCCAGACCTCATGGGTCACGCCGTCGCCCAGATCGGCGGTCATATCGGGCTGGCGTGATTCCATGGCGTCCCGAACCACGCGTGCTCCCTCGCCATCGTCATCGGCGTACAGCCCGAAGATGGGCGAGAGCTGGCACCGTGTCGCGCGCATGAGCGCGAGCCGGTCTTCCTTCGGGCCCCCGAAGGTCTGCTCATGTGGGAGCACGCCTCCGCCTTCCCTGGCCCCAAAGGGCACGGTGTCGATCGTGCAGGCCATGCCGCATCGCTGGTAGGACTTGCCCTCGAAGGTGAATGTCTGTCGGTAGGCGAACATCGCCGGGGTATCGCGTTGAGCGAGGGTTCCGGTGGCGAGCATGTTCTGATAGGAGGAGGCCGCCGACTCATAGGCCTCCTTGGGACCCAGTTGCTTGGCCGGGACATGAGGGAGGTCGATCCCGACGATGTTGGAGGGGTTCCGATCGAGGAGCCTGGCTTTCGCGTCGGCGTCGAGCACATCGTATGGGGGGGCCACGAGGTCGGAGACATCGCCGGAACCGGCTCGGTACTGGATCGCTCTGAACGGATAGACGCCTGGCATGGCCGATCCCCTTTGGAAGTCTGGGCAGATCGCCCGGGGGTCCCGCCCGGGCGCGGGATCATACCGCGCCGCGGCGTACGATCCGGCATGCCCGACACCGCCCGAGCCCTGATCGTCCGCACCGCGGGGACCAACTGCGACGCCGAGCTCTGCAGAGCGTTCAAGCTGGCCGGGGCCGAGCCCGAGTTGGTGCACATCCGGGCGTTGATCGAGGATCCTTCCCGGATGGACGCCTTTGACCTCTTCGGGTTTCCGGGCGGATTTTCGTATGGCGACGACATCGCTTCTGGGCGGGTCCTGGCGATGCAGCTCCGGGAGCGGCTGTATCCGGCTTTGCGGTCGGCCGCGGAACGCGGGGCGGCGATGATCGGTGTTTGCAATGGCTTCCAGGTGCTGGTCCAGGTGGGCCTGCTGCCGGGGCCGGATGCCGGCGAGGGATGGCCTGAACACGCGGCGCCAGAGCAACGGGTGGCTCTGGTGGACAATGAGCCGCCCCGATTTGTCGACCGGTGGGTCGGGGTGACGGCCGACGCGAACTCGCCCTGTGTGTGGACGCGGGGGTTGCATGGGTTCTCGACGCCGGAGCTCATGATGCTGCCGATCGCTCACGGCGAAGGAAGGTTCGTTCCCCGGGACGACGCCACGCTGCGTTCACTGGCGTCCAACGGGCAGATCGCGCTGCGGTACACCGACAACCCGAACGGTTCGGCCGGGGATGTCGCGGGTATCTGCGACGCGACGGGCCGGATATTCGGGTTGATGCCGCACCCGGAGCGGTACCTCGACTGGACGCGTCATCCGTTCTGGACCCGGCTCGACACGGGCGTGCGGGCCGGACGGACCCCGGGGTTGGCGATGTTTGCCGGGGCGGTCGAGGCGGTTCGGACTCAGTCCGTCTGAGCGTATCCCTACAACCGGTCGGGTGGTTCGGCGGTACATTGCTCGGGACGCACACACAGGAGCCCGCCAGTGCCCGGCGACACAGTGATCACCGAGAACCGGCCTTGCCGGAAGTGCGGCTACGAGCTCAAGGGGCTGCGCATCGGGCTCAACTGCCCGGAATGCGGCGAGCCGATCAAGTCTCGTCCCAAGTCCAAGGGTGCCCGCGAGGGCACCATGGCCGATGCGGACCCAGGCTATGTCGCCATGCTGCGCTGGGGATTCGTGCTGATGAGCATGGCGATCATGGCCTCGCTTTTCGGCATGATTGTCCGGTTCTTCGCGTACTTCGGCGGCCCGGTCTGGTATTGGGTCGGCAGCGGCATCAGCGTGATCGCGTCGTTCGCCTGGTGCGGGGGCGTCTTTATCGTCTCCCGTCCCCGCCCCGAGCCGTTCAACTCGCTCGATGAGCCGATTCTCGACAATCCCAGGGTTCGTCTCCTGGTGCGGATTTGTGGCGGTGTGTGGGTGTTGTACACACTCGCGTCGGTGGCGCATATCGCGCTCATCGAGGCAGCGGCGAACGGTGGTGGGAACGGCATGCTGCAGGGGGTGGCGGCTTTTTTCCGCGTCTTGGGCGGACTCGGGGCATATCTCAGCCTGATCCCGCTGTGCATCTTCATCGGCGAACTGGCGTTCTGGATGTCCGACGATACCGGTGGATGGAGGCTGCGGGCCGCGGCGTGGGCGATGGCGGTGTTTGGTACGCTCCTGATGCTGTGTGTGGGATTGACAGCGATCGGTGTGACGATCGTGGCGTGGTTGGCGTTCTGGATCTCGATCGTGGTCGTGGTGGGTGCGATTTCGTTCGCCTGGTCCGTCGTGCAGTGCGCTACGCTGGCGAGCTGGGTGTTGCGGTACCAGGATCAGGTCGAGGGGCGTGCCGAGCGGATCACGGAACGGCTGCGTGAGCGGGTGGAGCACGGAGGGAAGGTCACCGGGGATACCTACTGCAGGCGGTGCGGGTACAGCCTGCGAGGACTTCCCAACGGGGGGCGTTGTCCGGAGTGCGGCGAGTCCTACGCGGATATCACGCCGTTCCCGATTTTCAACGATCGGCCGCGCCATCCCGAGGACGAGCTCCCGCTGGATATCGATGAGTCGGGAACGCCCCAGAAGATCGTGCCGCGCCGGCCATCGTTCGGCCCGCTCGCTCGCGAGCCGGATGAGTCGCCAATTCCTCTCAGCGGCGACGACGAGGACAGGCCCGAGGACCTTCGGGATCTCCCAGAGCCTCGTCCCATGCCCGATCCGGCGTCCGGGAGGGGTGACGACGACGACTCGATCCCACTCGCTGAGGACGGAGACGAAGCAGGGCGAGGCTGAGCGTATGATCCACTGTGGTAAGGACTTCGGGTCATTCTGAGCGGCCTTGGAAGGGTCGCAAGGTGCTCGTCGCCATGTCGGGCGGCGTGGACTCTTCCGTCGCGGCCGGGCTGCTCAAGGAGCAGGGGGCCGAGGTGGTCGGGTGCTTCATGCGCCTTGGGTCGCCCGGGGAGACCCTTGACGAGCTAGTGCCGTATGACACCGCTCAGGTCAGTTGCGACCCGGCCAAGGTCAAGATCGGGCATCAGGGCTGTTGCTCGATCAACGACGCCGCCGATGCCCGGCATGTGGCGGCCGCCCTCGACATTCCGCTCTATGTCTGCAACTTCAAGAAAGACTTCGGGCGGATCATCGACTACTTCGTGGACGAATACGCCCGCGGGCGGACGCCCAATCCGTGCGTCCGTTGCAACGACTGGCTGAAGTTCGGAAAGCTGCACGAGTACGCCCGACAGATCGGCGCCGAGTTCGTTGCCAGCGGGCACTACGCCCGCGTGGACCGGTCCGGCCCGAGCCCGGTCATGCGGCGTGGGCTGGATCTCTCGAAAGATCAGAGTTATGTGCTCTTCGGCGCGTCGCGGCAGCGGCTTTCGGAGATGGTGCTGCCGATCGGCGAGTACGAGACCAAGGCCGAGGTCAGGGCGATCGCCGAGCGGATGGGGCTGCCGGTGTTCGACAAACCGGACTCGCAGGAAATCTGCTTCGTCCCAGACAACGACTATGCGGGCCTGGTTGAGCGTCGCCGTCCAGACTTGAGCGTCGAGGGGCGCATCATCGATCGCGAAGGGAATCAGCTCGGCACGCACGCCGGGCAGCACCGCTTCACGATCGGGCAGCGGCGCGGTGTGGGGGTCGCGCTCGGGCATCCCATCTATGTGATCGAGAAGCGGCCCGAGACCAACGAGGTGGTGGTGGGGGAGAACACCGATCTGTTGGCGTCTTCGTGCGTGGTGCACGAGCCGAACTGGCTCGTCGATCCGCCTACGGAGGGCGAATGGATCGGCGTTCTCGCTCAGCACCGCTACAACGCGTCTGCGGTGCCGGCTCGCGTGCGGGTGATCGGTCAGGCCACAGACACAACGGGTCCGTCGGGTCGTGCCGGCGCGTTCGCGGTCGAGTTCGGGGCTCCCGAACGGGCGGTGACGCCGGGGCAGGCCATCGTTCTCTATGACGAGAACGATCCCACCCTCGTTCTCGGCGGCGGGTGGATCGCGCGTGTCGGCGCGTGAGCCGCGCCCCTACGATTGCGTGATGACCGAACCGACCCCCGATTTCGCCGATCAGCCCGATACCAACCACCTCGCGATCTATCTCTCCGGGCTCAACGCGGAGACCCACGACCGCGGCGATGACCCGGGCGTTGACGAGGACGGGCATGTGATCACTGGTACGATCATCAAGCGGCCGGAGGATCCCGGATCGATCGTTCCGGTGCGGGTGCGGGTCGGGCATGGAGTGTCGGCCCAGACGGCGGCGACAATGCTCCGCAAGATGGCCGACATGCTCGAGCGGGAGCCGACATTCCTCAGCGACCGTGCCGGGGCGGCCGTGCGCCGCCTGCCGGACGGCAGCGTCCAGCGCAAACAGCTGACCATCGAGGGCATGATCGAGGTGGCTAAGCAGCTCGGTGAGGCCGAGATGCAGCGCCTGATCGCCAACCTGCCCATGATCCGCGTCCAGATCGACGATCACCGTACCGGGCCGGGCGGCTGGCAGGGTGGCAAGATCGACGGGCCGGGGATCTGAGACCCGCTTCGGTTAGTCATCTTTTTTCATAATGAACAGGTAGTTGAATCCCCGCAAGAAGAAGTTTTCCTCCTCCGCCGACTTGTGCCAGTTGCCGCGCTGCAGCTTGGTGTTGCCTCGGACTACCGCGATGATGTCGACGGGGCGGAAGTAGTCCCGCATGATCGAGAAGAGTTCGAAGCCGATGGGCATGAACAGTCCACCCTTGACACCCTTCACTTTGCGCCATGAGTCGGAGACATAGAGCCCCATGTAGCGGTTGGGTCGGAGTGCGCGGTGGAGTTCGGCGATGACTTCTTCCATTGCCTCGTAATAGGCCTGCCCGACGATGTCATCTCCCGGCCCGGGCGGGGCGCCCGCGTCGAGCTTACCGATGCACTTCGGGTCGTCGGAATAGTCGATGTGGGTGGAGTAGGGCGGGTCGACAAAGCAGAAGTCGACGGACTGATCGTCGACCGGCAGCTCGCGGGCATCGGCGTAGGCGATCTCGGGTCGTTGGGGATTGAGGTCGAATCCGAGGCCCTTGCGGTCGAGGTCGGCGCAGACATCGAGCGTGGTGCCCGAACCGCACATCGGGTCGAGCACTGTGTCGCCCTTGCGTGTATACCGCTGGAGGAGCTGCCAGATCACCCAGCTCGGTGTGGCCCCGGCGTAGTCCTTGCTGCCTTGGAAGCGCGACTCGCGTCCGTCGTAGTGCTGGCTGGGGTATTCCCAGAGCGTAGTGGTGAAAACGCGCAGGGGCGGACGCTGGCCTGGGCGCGGGCCGCGGGGCCGGTCGTGGCGTCCGGCAGTTGGGTCGTTGGCTGCGCGTTCGATCCGCTGACGGAGCGACTTGGGGTTCGGTTTGCTCACGGCAGGGCCTCGATCAAGAGCTTCTTCGCTTCCGCCAGCGGTGCCCTGATCCGCGCCCCGGCAGCGCGGGCGTGCCCGCCGCCGCCGAGCTTCTTGCAGACCTCGTTGACATCGACTGGGTCCTGCCCGTCCCAACCGGTGGCCTTGGAACGCATCGAGACCTTGGTGAAGACGCCCTGAGCGTCGGTCTGCTCGGTCAGCAAGGCAACGACGCGGATGCTCGGCACGGTGCGTGGGATGTCGACGAAGCCGCCGGATTCGCCAGGGGCGGCACCGGCTTCGCGGAAGTCGGCTGTGGTGAGCGTCATGATGGCCGCGTGCTTCTCCTCGATCAGTTCGAGGTTGGCCAGCGCCCGTTGCATGAGTCGCAGGCGGCTGGGGCGGTCATTCTGCTCGATCAGCTCCATCAGCCCGGCGTGGTCCACGCCCGCCTCTAGCAGGTCCGCAGCCAGCCTCATCACACGGGCATCGACATTTGAGTGGCGGAACCAGCCGGTATCGGTCGCCAGCCCCATGTAGAGCGCGGATGCGATGTCCACGGGCAGCTGGCCGGGTGAGCTGAGCCCGAGCAGGCGGCAGCAGACCTCCGCCACCGGCTGGACCACGGCCGCTGCCGATGTGTCAAGCAGCCGGTGGTCGGCGATCTCAGCGTCGCCCTGGAGGTGGTGGTCGATGATCGCGGTGCGCTCCAGACGCTCCTCGATGAACTCGCGGAACGGGTCGAGCTGGGCCCACGAGCCGGTATCGCAGATGATGACGGCCTCGGGATCGAAGGCACCGGGCACGGGTTGGCCCGGCTCGATCGTGCGTATCTTGGTCGAGCCCGTCACTGTGGGGGTCCACTCGGGCATGGGGGCACCGTACCAGCACTCGGCCGCGGAGATCGCGCCGGTGGTGCGGTGGACCTTGTTGATGGTGCGTGCGAGGGCGAGGGTGGAGCCCAGCGCATCGCCGTCGGGCTTGACATGGGTCAGCAGTACGCAGGTTCGCTTCGAACCGATCCAGTCGGCCATTTCGGCGACGGTGACGGTTGAGGTCCAAGATCCAAAGTCGGTCATGCTCATGCGGGCTCCGTCGCGGCCGCGGCGGCAGGGGGGGGGATGAGGTGTCTCCCGGCGGGTTCAGCACGGGGGTCACGATGGCTCGCGCCCGGTCGCAGTCCCGGGCGATCTGGGCGGTCAGGGCGTCGAGCCCGTCGAATCCGGCGATGTCGCGGATGCGCCCGATCAGACGGAGCGTACACGACCAGCCATATTCGGGGAGGCCGGGTGGCGGGGTCCAAGGGCCACCGGCGAGGTCGAGCAGGTGGGCCTCGACCCGGGGAGTGTCATCACCCACCGCGGGGCGACCGCCGAGGTGGATCGCGGCGATGGCCCTCGACCCATCCAGCAGGTCGGCGATACCCGCGTAGACCCCCTCGCCCGGGATCAGGCATTCGGTCGCGAGGTTAATTGTTGGGAATCCGATCGACCGCCCGAGCCGGTCACCCCGGATGACGGTGCCGGACAGCTCGTGCGGGCGGGTGAGGGCGTACGCCGCGTCGCGGACCCGTCCCTGTCTGAGCAGCCAGCGGACCAATGAGGATGATGCCACGACCTCGGACTGATCCCGTAGCGTGACAACCGCCGGCGGCACGATCTCGACCGCCATCCCTCGCGCCGGGGCGAGGGCACGCAGGGTTTCGATCGTCCCGGACCGACCGGATCCGAAACGGAAGTCGGGACCCTCCACAATGTGGGTCGGGGTGTGCTGTGCCGAGAGGGAATCGAGAAACTGAGCCGGTGAGAGCCCAAGCAGATCGGGCGTGGGCCGGAGCCGCTCCACACGGTCCGCCCCGGCTTCTTCCAACCGTCGGACCCGGTCGGTCCATGGTTCGATCGGGGGCGGCGCGACCTCCGGACGGAGGACGGCCAGGGGGTGCGGATCGAAAGCGAGGGCGATGACCTTTCCGCCCGGCCCGGCGAGGTCCCGGGCGCGTGCGATCAACGCCCGATGCCCGGCATGCACCCCGTCAAAGTTTCCGATGGTCACGGCCGTCGGCATAGCTGGAAAGAAGGGTAGGGGGCTGGTCGGTGCGTAGCATCCCGCGTCACCCCGCGGCCCGGGCGTGAGGGATGCCCGATCGGCCGCGGCGGCTTTGTTGTCCGGAGCGCTGCCTATATGGGTCTGTTCACAAAGAAGGTCAAGCCCGCCCCCGCCCGCGAGCCGGTGTATACGCCGGCTCAGTATCCGCACGCTGACGACGCCCGCGTCATGGAGATCGGTCGGGAGATGCTCGAAAAGGCTCGCGAGCACAAGGCCGGTCTGCTCAGCGCGAAGTTCTATCAGGACAAGTTGATGGACTGGTCCATGAAGGACAAAAACTTCAAGGTCCAGTTGTTCCGATTCGTCGATGCGTTCCCGGCGCTGACAACGCCTGATCTGGTGCATGACCACCTCGTGGACTATCTGACCCAGCCGGGTGTCAAGCTCCCCCCGGGCATGGACCTCGGGCTCAAGGCAGGCGGGGTGGCTAAGGGGCTGATGACCAAGACCATCAGCGGCCAGATCAAGGGGATGGCGGGCAACTTTATCGCCGGCACCGACGCCGCAGACGCGCTCCCCACCCTTCGCAAGCTCTGGAACGAAGGGATCGCGTTCTCGGTCGATTTGCTCGGCGAGGCTTGTGTGTCCAACACCGAGGCCGAGATGTACAAGGGCAAGTACCTCGATCTCGTCGAGAACCTCGTCGGGGAGGCATCGAGTTGGAAGCCCAACCCGCGGCTTGAGAAGGACCACCTCGGCACTGTGCCGCGGGTCAATGTGTCCATCAAGGTCTCCAGCCTGAGCGCCCAGTTCGACCCGATCGCGCCGCATGCCGCCATCAACGATCTGATGACGCGTCTGGCCCCCGTGCTCGAGGCAGCAAAGCGCAACGGCGTGCTGATCAACTTCGATATGGAGCAGCACAGCCTGAAGGATCTCACCATCGAGGCATTCATGCATGCGTGCGAGACCTACGACTTCCACGCCGGGATGGCCATGCAGGCCTATCTCAAATCCGGAGTGGACGACGCCCGACGCATCGCCGAGTGGGCCAAGCGAACAGGACGGGTGGTAACCATCCGGTTGGTGAAGGGTGCCTACTGGGACTACGAGACCATCCACGCCGAGCAGATGGGCTGGCCCTGCCCGGTTTGGAACGAGAAATGGGAGACCGACCGCTGCTTCGAGCAGATGGTTGAGGTTTTCCTTGACGCTTGCCCGACCAAGCCGGGCGAGGGCGGCGTGAAGCTGGCGCTCGGCTCGCACAATGTGCGTTCGATCGCGGCCGCGCTCGCCGGGATGGAACGCCGCGGGCTGCCGAGGGAGGCCATCGAGCTCCAGATGCTGCACGGCATGGCCGACCAGCTCAAGCACGCCGGAGTTGATTTGGGGCTGCGTGTGCGTGAATATGTGCCCGTCGGCGAGATGATCCCCGGCATGGCGTACCTCGTTCGTCGGCTGCTCGAGAACACCAGCAACGAGTCATGGCTGAAGGCCGGTTTCCTCGATAATGCCGACCCCGCCATTCTGCTGGCCGCTCCCCATCCGACCCCGGCGACCGAGCGACTTCGCGATCTTGCAGAGGTTGCCAAGGAACGCCATGAGCTGTCGCCGGCGGTCGTGGGGGTTGGCGACGGTCGCCCGTTCTACACCGAGCCGATGCGTGATTTTTCGGACGCCCGCCAGCGGGATGCTTTCGGCGAGGTGCTCAAACGGGCGGTGGTCCCTCAGGTCGCGAACGACGGCACCGTTGAAATGGCAGCCGACATGGTCGCTCGTGCCCACAAGGCGTTCGACGCATGGAGAGACTTCGACCCGATCCAACGATCGCGGGCGCTGGTACGCGCCGCGGAGATCATGCGTGCCCGGCGTGATGAGCTTTCCGGCATCGTCTGCAAAGAGTCGAACAAGACCTGGAAAGAAGCGGACGCGGATGTTTGTGAGGCGATCGATTTCTGCGCCTATTACGCCCGATGCGCCCCTCAGCTCTTCGAACGCAAGCGGCTCGGACGCTTCATTGGCGAGTTGGATCAGGTGTGGTACCAGCCCCGCGGCGTGTGCGTGGTGATCTCTCCTTGGAACTTCCCGCTGGCCATCTGCTGCGGTATGACGGTTGCAGCGCTGGTCACGGGCAACACCGTGGTCGTCAAGCCCGCCGAGCAGACCCCGGGCACCGCGAAAGTCATGTACGAAATCCTGACTGACGCCCTGCGAAGCGTTGACGCCCCGCCCGATGTGCTCCACTTCATCCCAGCACCGGGGGAGACGGTCGGTGCCGCGCTCGTTCGTGATCCCCGCGTCGCGGTGATCGCTTTTACCGGCTCAAAGGCGGTCGGGCTGGACATTATCAAAGCCGCGGGCGTCACGCCCGATGAGCAGATGCATGTCAAGCGGGTCGTTTGCGAGATGGGCGGCAAAAACGCAGCCATCATCGATATCTCCGCCGATCTCGACGAGGCCGTTCTCGGCATCCGCTACTCCGCGTTTGGCTTCCAAGGCCAGAAGTGCTCCGCCTGCTCGCGGTGCATCGTCGTCGATCCGGGCGGACCGAACGGGGTGCACACCCGCACATTCGTCGAACGCTTGGCCGAGGCGACCAAGACACTCGTGCTCGGCGATGCCTCTGAGCCAAGCACCGATGTCGCACCCGTCATCGATTCCGAGGCCGCCGACAGAATCCGCAGGTACATCCAGATCGCCCGCGACGAGGGGCTGACCGAGGTCGTCGGCGCCAAGGACTTCAAGGTGCCCGAGGGCCTCCCGAACCTCATTCCGCCGCACATCTTCACGGGCGTCACGCCGGAGCACACGATCTACCGCGATGAGATCTTCGGCCCGGTCTTGGCAATCGTGCACGCGAAGGACTTCGACGAGGCCCTCCGCCTCGCCAACGGCCATGCCTACAAGCTCACCGGAGGCGTCTTCACCCGAAAGCCCAGCCACATCGAGAAGACCAAGCGCGAGTTCCGCGTAGGCAATCTCTATGTGAACCGGGGCATCACCGGTGCCCTCGTCGGGCGGCAGCCCTTTGGCGGCTTTGGCTTGTCCGGCGTTGGCAGCAAGGCGGGTGGGTCGGATTATCTGTACCAGTTCGTCGAGCCGCGGGCGTGCTGTGAGAACACCATGCGCCGCGGCTTCGCGCCCGAGCTCTAGGCCGATCGATGCTGAGCTCCCTTTGACCCGTGAGGCAGCGAACCGGATGAAGAAATCAGTCAACACCCTGGCCGGCCCCTCCGAGTCTTCCTTCGAGACAGAGGTCCGCTCCGTCATCGCCGACCTCCGCGGGGCGATTCTCCACGCCCTCGGTGACGATCCGGACGGCTCGGTCCGCGCCCCGGCCGAGCTGTCCCGTGATCTGGGACTGGACACGAAGCTCGGGTGGAAGCTCCACTGGATGCTCTCCAATGAAGATCCCTTCGCGGCGGCCCTCTTCGTCCCGGGTCGGGCCGGCATCGGGCTGATCGCCGAGGGATTGGAGCGTGCAGGGGCAGACCGCAAATCGGTCGATGCCGTCCGTAAAGCAGGCGAGGCGTTCCACGCCTGTGTCACCCGCCACGCCGATAATCGGGCCGGGTTCGATGTCTTACTCAGCGCTCAATCGACCGAAGAGCGGTCGACCATTGAACACCGGAAGCTCGCCTTCCAAGGCATCCGCTCGGTCTGGGGCATCGAGTGCGTCGCCAACCTGATGACCTACATCCTGCATCCCTCGGCATCGGGCGATGAGATCGATGTCGCCTTGCTCCGCGGCATCATCGGTTGCCAGCGATTGCGTCGGGATGTGCCGTGGCGCGTCGCCCGCATGACCGTCCGCAAGAGCGAGGGTGTCGAGTCCGGCTTCCGGCGCGAGGCCGTGGACCCGTCGCTCCGCGGCACCGACCCCGGCGAAGAGATCCCGCTGCTCAAGGCGTATTGCTCCCACCCGCTCCCGGTCATCGAGCGTGCCCCTTCCACGCTCGGCGCGGTCGAATACATGCTCGGTCCTGGGCCCGTGGGCAAGCTGGGTCGGTTCGATCTGGTCATGGGCGAGGTCAGCCGCTCGCTCAAGTCACGCTATGTGGAAGACGGCGAGGATCCGCTTCGGACCCGCTTCGCGCTACGCATCCCCGCTCAGCAGGCCGTGTTCGATGTGTTCATGCACCGCGACCTGTTCTCCAGGGCACGCCCGCGCGTCTCGATCGTGTCTGATCTCTTTGCGGGGATTGCCGGCCCCAGCGTGCCCGTCGATGATGAACTGCCCGGTCCGCCGGAGCTCGAGGTTCTCAGGGCCCATCCGACCGAGCTGGCCGTCGAAGCATTCCCTCGCTTCGCCGACGCGGTGGACGAGGCGTTGGGCACGCTGGGTTGGGCGCCCGAGTCGTTCGATGTGTTCCGCGTACGGATGCCCTACCCGCCGGTTCCGACGACGCTGGTGATGTCGTTCGACTCTGCTTCGGCGGCGCGACGCCCGCGGTGATCTTGGTCAGGGGCAGCCCGCATTGTAGCTGTCCATATACGCGAGAATGTCGAAGATGTTGAACGCCCCGTACGGTTCGGCAAGATCCGCAGAAGGATCTTGCAGGTTGTACCGGGCGATGTATTCAAGAATGTCAAAGACATTCAGACTCCCGAACGGCTCGGCCAAATCCGCTGTGCACGGGGGTCTGAGGTCCAGGATGAACGCGGCCTCCGCCAGCCCGATCGCCGAGCCGTCAGGGTGATAGCTCGCGACACCCACCAGGAACCGCCCGGCAGCATCGATGTCTTCGGGGTAGAGCACCCAGTCGCCCGGATCGATTGCCAGGGTGTCGCGACAGTAATCCAGCAGATCCACGACGCCGCCCTGCGGCGTCCAGAGCCAACCCGAGGTGCCCGGGCTGGTCGGGGCTGGCTCGTACCGACCTGCGACGACTGTGCCGCCATCCGAAACCGCGTAACCGAACGCGGCGTTCGATCCCGCCGGCATCGGCAGCTCCACCGAGCCTCCCGACTCGGTCCACACATAGGGCACGCCAACGGTGATCCCCTCGCGGAGTGCGCCGCCGGTCAGCGCCCGCCCGTCAGGCGACGCATCAACCACAATCTGCTGTGTAAACAGCGATTGCGGGATCTCTTCGATCCCATCATTCTCCGCCCAGCGGAATAAACGAAGGCGGTTCAAGTCATCTTTCGCGTGTCCACGGATCACACCAGCCGAATCGATGGCGAAAGCCTGGGCATCTTGCAAGCCCGAGGTCCGCAGCCCTCCGAGCCCCTGGAGTCCATCGAGCGTCCACCGCATTGCTTCCTTGCCGGACGAGGAAGTCGAAAACCCAACCGCCACCGAACCGTCCGGCGAGCAACCTACCGCGTTCGAGTAGCTGAATCCGGAAAGAGGGTCCGTGCCGATCGTTCCGAGCGTCTGCGGCGATCCGCTGGCATCCCATCGTGTTGCAACTGGCTCGACGCCGATCTGCGAATAGCCGAACACCACCGATCCGTCGTGGCTGAGTGCGAAGGGAATATCCAACTCGCTCGGCTCGGCCGTGACCGGATCGAGCAGCACGAGCCCGGAATCGGCCCTCCATCGGAACCCGCGGATCCCGGTCCCCATCCGGGTGAATCCGCCCATCGTCGATCCGTCGCCCGAGACGCAATATGCGAATGAGTGGGGTGTGTCGGCGCCGTTCTCACCGACGATCACGAGGCTCGGCGACCCGGCAATAGCGGATCCGGCAACCGCCGCCAAGGCAGCAACACATCGATATACGGAAAAAAGCATGCTCAGACGATACCCCGGCATTTTTCCGCTCGCACGCCGAAAATCGGGGTTTTCCTGCTCTGGTGCCGGTTCCGCGGCCGCTGCGGTGCGTGATCGGACCTCTCAGGCCCCCGCCTGTTCCCCGTCCACGAAGCCCTTGAGCTTGCGGCTGCGGACCGGATGTTGGAGCTTGCGGATGGCCTTGGCTTCCACCTGACGGACCCGCTCGCGGGTCACTTTGAAGATCCGCCCGACCTCTTCCAGCGTATAGGTGTACCCGTCGCCGATGCCGTAGCGGAGCTTGATGATCTCCCGTTCGCGGTAGGTCAGGGTTTTGAGCACCTGCTCGAGCCGCTGGCGGAGCATCTCTTGGCTGGCGGTGTCCGACGGGCTGGACTGGTTCGTGTCCTCGATGAAGTCTCCGAAGTTCGAGTCCTCGCTTTCGCCGACCGGGCGGTCCAAGGACACCGGGTGCCGCCCGATCCGCATGATGCGCCGCACCTCGTGCTCGGGCATGCCCGCGTGCTCGGCCAGTTCTTCCAGCGTCGGCTCAACCCCCGTCCGCTGCGTGATCTCCTTCTGGATGTTCCGCAGCTTGGTCATCGTCTCGATCATGTGGACCGGAATGCGGATGGTCCGCGCGTGATCCGCGATGGCCCGGGTGATCGCTTGGCGGATCCACCATGTCGCGTAGGTCGAGAACTTGTATCCGCGTTTGTACTCATACTTGTCCACCGCGCGCATCAGGCCCGTGTTGCCCTCTTGAATCACATCCAAGAAGCCCAGCCCACGGTTGCGGTACTTCTTGGCGATCGATACCACCAGACGGAGGTTGCCGCCCGAAAGGTCGCGTTTGGCCTGCTCATACTCCCAGAACACCGTGGTGATGTCCCGGACGCGTGCGGAGAGTTCCTCGGGCTCGCTCAGCACAAGGGCACGGAGCCCGTCGAGCTCCTCACGCATGACTTCGAGATCTTCGGCGTCGTGGCTCTTGGGATAGCGGGCCGCTTGCAGCATCTCGCTCTGCAGACGCTCCATCTTCTCGCTGATCGACCGCAGCTTGCGCATCAAAGGAACGATTCGTCCCGTCCGCAGGCAAAGTTCTTCCATCAGGGCTGCCATGCGGCGACGCCGTGCCTCCAGCCGGTCCGCCAGCTCCCGTGCCTGTTTCGCGTTCTTGAACTTGCCGTCGTCGCCCCGCAGAGATTCGAGCGTATGCCAGTCTTCCCGATTCAGTTCGAGAATCTTCTCGATGGTCGGCAGATTGGCGGGGATCCGCAAGGACAGCTTGTCCTTGGCGTTCTCGTCGAGTGTCGAGATACGCAGAGTTCGATCGAATGGAAGCTCACCATTGGACACCTGACGAAGCGTGGCTACCGCTTGGGCCACGATGTAGTCCGATTGCAGGCAACGACGCCGGAACACCATTCGGGTTGTCTCGATCTTCTTGGCGAGCCGGATCTCCTCGTCCCGTGTCAGCAGAGGGATCGAGCCCATCTGGCTCAAGTACATACGCACCGGATCATCGATCCGCTTGCTGCTAGGCTCGGAGTTGTTGTCGTCGATGTCACGCTGCAGGGAGTCTGCGTCGAGATCCCGGGCTTCCGCCACATCCCGCTCGGCCTCGTCACGGTCGAACGAGTCAGCCGCCTCGCCCGCCAGCCGCCTCAGCTCATTCGGCTTGATCGTTTGCCCGTTCTCGTAGTGGGGAGAGTTGATCTGAACGCGCAGTCGTTCGTGTTCACCCCGGTGCTCACCCCCGGTTACCGACATCGCACGGAACCCGCCGCCCAGCGGACCGACCGGCAAGAAGGGCTCGCCCCGTTTGGACGCCCGGAACGAACGGGCCCGGAACTCCATCTCGTCGATCAACTCGATGCCCGCGGCGTCTATCCGCGTCAGCAGATCATGCACCGCTCGCCACTCGACCATCTCGTCGGGCAGGATGTTGTTCAGTTCCTCGTAACTCAGCCAGCCCCGCTCAGCGCCGATGGCGAGCAGGTCTTCAAGTGGCGGGTGCAGCATCGAGATCACGGCGTGCTCCTGCGTACATCCTTCGGGCCGCTATGGGCGTTCTGCCCTTCCGTGCGGCCCTGCCCACGAATCGACGCCGCCAGTCCTCCGCAGCGCCGCAAGTCACTCTCCCGCCAGGCGTGTCACGCCTGGGCGACCGAACCTCTCCCGAAGGGCACGCTGCCGCTGGATAAAAGCCTCCAGCGATTCGCCCTCCGCTCGAACGCCGCCCTGAGGACCGGGGTCGGACACTGATTGTTGCGCCCCCGCGTCCGTGCCGCCGGTGCGTCCCAACTCGTCCTCGAGCCCCGCCGATCGCAGGCACTCGTCCAGCAGCCGGCGGAGCCGCTCCGGGTCGCCCTGGCTTTGCTGCTCGACGCTGCGGGCCAGCGTTACCGCCCACGCCGCCGCGTCCGCTGCCAGCTCGCTCTCCGCGTCGATCTCGCTCAGAGTCGCGTCCAGGCCCGGCCCGATGCCGTCCCAGCCACACCTCTGCACCGCGTCGGCCACCAGGCGTGAAAGCGGGTTCACGAACGCATCCACCCGGATGCGATCCCGCTCGTCGTGGGTCATGGTGTTCCAAAGCCGCCCGTCATTCAGCAGACAGCCGAGTACGAGTTCCCGCCCCGTCGGACACGCTTTGCGGGTCGCACCGACAGCGTCGTCCGTGCCACCGTTCCGCTGGCCCGGTCCACGCCCCGTCCGCATCTGATTCTGGATCGTCCGTTCGTCGATGCCGGTGGCTTCGCTGATCAGCCGCACCAGCTGTCGCCGACGGACCGGCCCCAGCCGCGACATGCCGAGCCGAGCGAACCGCTCAAACTCCTCTTCGACCGCGTTGGCGATGGCCGCGGGCCCCTTGTCGCTTAGGGATGCCCGCAATCGTTCGAACTTCCAAGCGAGAAGGTCCGGAGCATCGGCGATCGCACGCTCGAAAGTCGCACGGCCATCTGCCCGTTTGAGCAACTCGTCCGGGTCCTTCGCGTCGGTTACACCGGCCAGTGTGGCCACGCGGATATCAAGCTGCTCGGTAAAGAGCACCTCCACCGCACGGTCGGCTGCCTTTTCACCGGCCGCATCACCGTCGAAAAGCAGAACGACCGAGTCGCACAACCGTCGAAGCACAGCGGCGTGCCCCGTTGTGAGCGCGGTCCCGAGCGTACCAACCACATGCTCGATCCCGTGCTGATGGCAAGCGACGACATCCGTATACCCCTCGACAACCACCGCGGTGCGTCGCTGTTGGATCGCACGCGAAGCATGCGTGAGCCCATACAGCGTTGTGTTCTTCCGGAACGCCAGTGTCTCGGGACTGTTCAGATACTTCGGGTCATCCTCGTCGTTGATCCGCCGCCCGCCGAACGCGATCACGCGTCCGAGCTGATCCTGAATCGGGAATATCAGACGGTTCCGCAGCGCGTCGTACTTCCCGCCGGACTCCCTGGTCTTGAGAAGTCCGGCCGCTTCGAAGGCCCGAGGGTTCAGCCCCTTTTTCTCGATCGTGACCAGCAGCCCGTCCCAACGGTCCGGCGCGGCGCCGATACCGAACCGCTCGACCATCTCCGGCGAAATGCCACGCCGGGCGATCAGTTCGCGTGCGGAGCGGCCGTGCTCGGGATGACTCAAAATGGCACGAAAGAAAGCCTGCGCGATGTCATTGGCTTTGAGAATGTCCGCCTTCGTGACGACAGACGCGCCAGTCCTTTCCGCGGCACCGTCTTCGCGTTGCGGCTGTCGCCGTGTCAGCTCGATCCCCGCTCGCTGGGCCAGAAACTCGAGCGCCTCACGGAAGTCCATCGAGTGGTACTTCTGAACAAACGAAAACACATCGCCACCCGTCCCGCACACGAAGCAGTGAAAAATCTGCTTGGCGGGCACCACGCACATCGAAGGGTTGCGATCGTCGTGGAACGGGCACAGTCCGACGAACTCCCGCCCCTTGGGCTTGAGCGTCAGGTGTTCGCCCACCACCCGGACGATGTCCGACGCGTCTTTCACGCGTTGACGGTCGTCGTCCTGTCGATGGTACAGATCCATCCGTGCGGTCCCAAGATCCACGCGTGAGGGTAGCACAGCCCCGAAGATCAGCCAACGCAGTAGGGCATTACCCCCGCCGGATCCTAGAGACGCGAACGATTTTTCCCGAAACGGCACGCCACAGTCCTCGGGAACACTTGCTCCCATCCGAAAGCCCGCCGACAATTCCGCCATGATCCGTCGCCGCGTGCTGTTCCAGGGCCGGGTGCAGGGGGTGGGCTTCCGAGCCCGCGCCCGCGATACCGCGTCACGGCACCCCGTGACCGGATGGGTCCGCAACGAGCCCGACGGCACAGTCTTGCTCGAAGTGCAGGGCGACGAGGACGCGGTGGAGCGATATCTGGGCGACCTCCGCCGCCGTGTCTCGGGCCTGGTAGTTCGGGAGCTGACCGTCCAGGTCAATCCGGAACGCGACGAATCGGGATTCCGCATCCGATACGCATAAACGGCTGTGTCGACCCACGGATACGCTCGCCCATGCTGATCCTCTTTGACATCGACCGCACACTGCTCGAAACCCGCGGTGTAGGCATGGTCTGCCTGCAGGACGCGGGCCGCTCACTCTTCGGCGACCATCTCTCCGTCGAGGGTATCGAGTTCGGGGGTCGACTGGATCTCCTCATCATCGGCGACATACTCGAGCGGGCGGGGGTCATCCCGTCCCCCGAGAACATTCGGGCCATGCGGGCGGCGTACGCCGAGCGACTCGCGCTCGCCCTCGATTCTGGAGCGACCAGCACCGCGCTTGCTGGTACACACCAACTCGTCGATGCTCTCGGGGACATGGCCGAGGTCACGCTGGGGCTGCTCACCGGAAACTTCGAGGAAACCGGGCGGCTCAAGCTCGGCGCTGCCGGATTTGATATCGAGCGGTTCCCGGTCCGGGTGTGGGGCGACGATTCGCCGCACTTCCCGCCAGTCCGCGATCACCTGCCCCCCATCGGCATCGAACGCCATGCAGCACTGAAAGGCGTCAGACTGTCTCCCGATCAGGTCGTCATCATCGGCGACACCATCCATGATGTATCCTGTGCCTTGGCCCACGGCTGCCGGGTGCTCGCGGTCGCGACCGGTCACAACTCCGCCGCCGAGCTGGCCGCGGCGGGCGCGCACCGAGTCGTCAAAGATCTTTCACGCACGGGGGACATTCTGGCATGGCTGACCGAACCCACACGCCCGAACGCGATCGCCTGATCACGCTCGACGCTCTTCGCGGCTTCGCGCTGCTGGGCATTCTGGTACCCAATATTTATACCTTCTCTTGGCCGGTCGCATCGATGTTCGACCACACGACGATGGGCGATAGCGCATGGAACGCCTTCGCCCTCACCGTGATGCAGACGGTGTTCCTCGGTAAGTTCATGTTTCTCTTCGCGATGCTCTTCGGGGCAGGGGTGGTGTAGTTCGATCGCAAAACCCGTTCGTCGGGGCGATCGAAACTGACGGACGGATGGGCCCTCTGGCATCGGCGTTGCGCGGTCCTTTTAGGCTTCGGACTGATCCATGCCTACCTGTTCTGGTATGGCGACATCCTGACTTGGTACGCCTTCGCGGGGCTCACCCTCGTCTGGTGGATCAGGCGTCTGCCGATCGGTGTCCAGATCTGGGGCGGACTCGCCGCCTACACCCTCGGCTTCGTGCTGATGGGCCTCTTCATGGCCGCCGGGCTGTACTTCGTCGAAACCGGAAAAATGCCCCTCGAGCAGCTTCTGGGAGATCCGGCGAGCGAGCTCGCCGGATACCGAGGCTCCTTCGCTGACGCCTTCCGCACGCGGTTCTTTCAGACCGCCAAGTTCCAGCTCCAATACGGCCCGCTCTTTCTTCCCGCCCTATGGGGCACGATGGCGTTGGGAATGGGGCTGACACGATCCGGAATCCTGACAGGAGAGCGCTCGACCCGATTCCATGTCACCTTCGGGCTTTCAATGCTCCTTCTTGGTTCGGTCCTCACCGTCATTGGATACCTCGCCTGCTATTCGCTCGACCTTGTCACACCGCCCGCGTTCGTCTGGCAGGCCTTCGCCCAGTTCCTCGGCATCCCGCTTTCTCTGGGGTACAGCCAACTCGTCGTGCTCGCCTGCCGGTCGCGTGCGATGCGCGGACCGGTGAAGGGACTGGCCAATGTCGGACGCATGGCCTTGACGAACTACCTCAGCCAAACCCTGATCTGCACCACGATTTTCTACGGCTACGGTCTGGGGCGTTTCGGTACGATCGACTTCCCGGCGTTGTACGGGATCGTGCTCGCCGTATGGATCTTCAATCTGGCGTTCAGCGCTCTCTGGCTAAGGTGGTTTCCCTACGGCCCGTTCGAGTGGCTCTGGCGGCAGATCACCTATCTCGGGATCCGCACCGTGTGATAATTCGGTCAAGATGCTGTGCACAACCTGTCAACAACCCCGCGCAACCCATGCGCATCGGTACACTGCTCCCCAGAGGCATCGGAGGCCCAACACATGACGATGAGCTATGCGGCGTTGTGTTCTGACTTCTATGTCAACGCCAAGCTGACCTCGCGGATGGAACTGCCACGGTCACGCGAACCAGTGCTCGAACTCTTCGAGCGCATCAAGCGCGAATATCCCAAGATGGCCGCCTTCCGTCGCTACAAGGACGAACTCGCCCTCGAGTCGGGCCAGGACGATGTCCCGCACCGATGGATGGCCATCCGAAGCCACTCGGTCCGCACCGGCATCGTCAACCCCGAGACGGAAGATCAGATCCATGATCTCCACCGTTCCGCGGCCGAGGTTTGCCCATACTACCTTTCCATCTCACCTCTCGATGTTGAGTCGGTCGAGATCCTGTTCGGTTTCGATCTCGCCGCACGATCAAACCACGACACCATCGTCGCGTCGGCGCTGCTCGATGGATCCCCTCTAGCCGCACTGTTTGACCTGCCCAACGCGACCGTCCGCGAGTGCCAGCCGCTGGTCGGGCTCACGCTGGATCATGGCTTGCATGCATCTGTCGAGGTCAAGACCCGTTCGGCCAAGGCGGGGGCGGAACGCCCCGATCCGATCTCACTCTATGTAACGGTCCGATCGACGGAGCCGGTCACCGATCTCAAGCACCTCCCCGCCCGGATGGACATGCTCGCGGCCCGCGGTCGCGAGCTCGTCGACACCCTCGCCGTGCCGGCCCTGCTCATCCCCCTCCGGGAAGAGATCGCCTCGGCCAGTTTCTGATCGGCCGACCTTCCCCGATCCATCCGCGGCAGGGGGGGAATCGTCCCCCGGCCTATGACAACCGAATCTGCGCCCAAGTCGTGCGGGCTGGCAAGTTTGGAGCATTCCCGCCGCACGAGCCGAAAGAGGGTCGGGGCGGGGGAGACCTCTCGAGGGGCCGTTCCCATGCGCACGATCGCGGTCATCAATCAGAAAGGCGGGTGCGGCAAGACGACCACCGCCATCAATGTCTCGGCCGGTTTGGCCAGACGCGGTTTCCGCACCTTGCTCATCGATCTGGACCCCCAATCCCATTGTGCCGCCGGGCTGGGCGTTCCCGAGGATCGGCTCGATCTCGATGTCGGCGACGCGCTCCGCCTCCCGACCGGGGCCCCGCTCGATCGCGACCGGTTCCTGTGGCGTGTCGGTCGCGGTCTCGACCTGCTGCCCAGCCGCATGAGACTCGCGGGGCTCGAGTCTGCCCGCGGGGGGCTGGCCGACATGGATCAGCCCCAAAACCGGCTTGCTTCCGTCATCAAACGCCTCGTCGCCACGCCGCCTGTCGACGACAGCCCAGCCGGTCAGCAGGGCGCCTCGGGGACAAAGTACGATGTCGTGGTCATCGACTGCCCACCGTCGATCGGGCTGCTCAGCTACAACGCCCTAGCTGCCGCTTCGGAGATCATCATCCCGGTCGAAACCAGCTATTTCTCGCTCCGCGGCGCCGGTAAGCAGATCCAGACCGCACGCTCCGTCACCCGTCATATCGGGGTCGAGCCGCGTGTCCGTCTCCTAGCGACCATGTACGACCCCACACTGCCCCTTGCTCGCGATCTGTTGGACGATCTCCGGGATCGCTTCGGATCGGCGGTGATCCCCACGATCATTCGTTTGGACCCCGAGGTGAAGGAGGCGGCTTCGTTCGGACGCCCCGTCGAGGAGCATGCCCCGGGGTCCATGGGTGCGGACGACTACGGCTCGCTATGCGAATGGCTGATCGAGCACGCCGACCTTGACCGCCCTGAACCGGGGGGAGATACCGATCGCATCGTCGAACCTCGCCTCCTAGAGGCCACGCTCGTCACGCCCGGGAGTGGGGCCACGCTGAGCCGGGCCCAGGAAATGGCGCTCAAGGCGGCTTCCATGACCAGATCCGTCCCGTTGCGCCGTTCGTTGATGCCCCACAAGCCGGTGGCGATCGAGATCGTGCCGGACCCCACACCCGCAGAGGCTCCACCGCCCCCCGATCCCGAGGCTCTCCGCCATTTGTGGGGGGTCCGGGCGGTCGCCGGAGGGCTGCTGTTTGTTCAGCCTATAACGGCTGGTGGGTCTGTATCGGTGGTGGGGGGGTTCAATGGGTGGAACCCGGAACGGGGACAGATGACGAAACGAACCGACCTGGGTATCTTCGAGTGCCGGGTTGAATGCCCCAGCGGGCGGCACGAATACCGGCTGGTGGTGGACGGGCAGTGGTGCTGCGATCCGTACAACCCCGCCCGGACGCCCAACGGTCTGGGGGGTGAGAACAATGTCGCGTCGGCCTAAGGCCGCACGCCCCGCCGGATGGATCGGCGGGCAAACTGGAGCGGAGGCTCGCCGATGGATCAGAATCGCCCACCTGCCCGTCCGGGCATCCGTCTGACCGGCACCGAGCAGGAAGAACATGACGCGCTGGCCGAGCTGTTCCTCGGCGATGCGGCGTTCGCTCCCCGCCCGATGTCTCCCGCCGACGAGCCCCAGCCCAAGCCGACGAGTGCGCCACCGTCCTCGCGGTACGAGGGTTCAGCGGTGCGATCGGTGCGGGCCGATTCGGACTCGGACCATCGGGCTGAGCGTCCTCAGATAGAACTTGTGGTACTCGGACACTTACCTGTGCGAGCCTCGCTCTGGGTGAGGCAGTATGCGTGCCAAGCGGCCCGGAAGCGTGGCGAGACCGTCTCTCTGGTTCGTACCTCGGGCGGATCGGTGGCGGTTGATGTGATCACAGGCGTGCAGCGCGCGGAGGTCGAGCCGGTCGAGTCGATCGAGGATGCCATCGCGGTCGCTATGGCTGCCGCATCGCGGGTCATTCTGCGTGTGGATGAGACGGCCGAGCCGGAACTGCTTGAGCGTGGCGGGATCGACGAGGTGACAATCCTAACCGGGGCGGACGAGGCCGCGGTTGTTGCGTCTTACCGTCTGATCAAATCGCTCGCCGCGTCGCTCGATGATCGGCTGGACTCGGATGAGCCCCCGCGATTGCGGGTCGCCGTGATGGGTGGATCGGGCGAGGTCATCGCGCAGGCGTGCAAGAAGATCGAGCGCGCGTGTAAGGCGTTCCTCGACCGACCGGTCGAGGTGCTCGACGCATCCGGTCGCATCGACGCAACAGGGACCACGACGATCTGTCGTATCGATGAAGATCACGCGGCGGACCGTGCGATCGAAGCATTGCTCGACACACAGAGTGAGGCCCCGTTCGCTCCGGTGTCGCTGCGGCTCACGGACGAAGAGGCCGATCGCCCGGCGATGCCCGAGGTCGTCGTGCGTCCGATCGGTGCGCCGCGCTCCGATCCGACCCCCGCGGTCACGCGGGGAGATTCGCTGCCGCTGGTCGAACCGAAGCCGACGAACCGTCGTCTGCGCGAGCCGCTGCCGGAGCTGATCGAAGGGCTCAGCACGATCCAGGCTCGGTGTCCGTACGCACCCGGCGTAGAATTAGCCTGCGATGCGGAAGGCGATCTGCACGCGGTTACAACCGATGATGGCCCGGACGCCGTCGCCAGGTTGCTCGCGGCGGGCGCGTGGGCCATGGATAATCTTCCTCTGCTGATCCGGGCAGAGACATCGGTCCGCCTGCCGGCTTCCGATCCGATGGCCGACTGTGGCGTCACGCTGCATCTACTCGCCCGCTCGCCCGCTCGTCATCGGGCGGTGCTGGACACCGACATCCGGCTGTATGCATTGGCTTCGGTAGAAGTGGACGGCGAGGAAATCATGGTTGCTACGCCCATCAATACCTGAGCACACGACGATCGATCTCACAATTAAAAGCGGGCGTCCCGAGGGACGCCCGCGTTGTTTTCTGATGTTGAGAACGATCAGGCCGTGTGGACTTTGGGCACGCGCAGTTCCTTGAGCTTGCGCGGGTGCTCTACATGGTCCTTGTCGATCACATACTCGGCGTTGGTGTTGTCCATGTCCGGCAGGTCATACATCAGATCGATCATGACTTCTTCCATGACCGCGCGGAGGGCGCGGGCGCCGGTCGACCGCTTGGACGCGAGCTTGGCGATAGCCAGCAGTGCCTCATCGGTGAAGGTCAGTTTCGCACCCTCGAGTGCGAACATGTGCTGATACTGACGCACGATGGCATTCTTCGGCTCGGTCAGGATCTGGACCAGCGCGTCGTTGGTGAGCGGCATCAGTGGGGTGATGACCGGCAGACGCCCGACCAGCTCGGGGATCAGCCCGAACTCGACGACATCGGCGTTCGTGACCTGCTTGAGCAGCCACTCACGCTCGAGCTTCTCGTTGCCCACCGGGCGGGCGGGGTCGGACTCATGGCTGGTGAAGCCGATCTTGGTTTTGCCCAGACGCCGGCGGATGATGTCCTCAAGCCCGACGAATGTGCCGCCGCAGATGAACAGCACATTGCGGGTGTCGAACTGGATGTACTGCTGCTCGGGGTGCTTGCGCCCGCCTTGTGGGGGCACATTGGCGACGGTGCCCTCGAGCATCTTGAGCAGAGACTGCTGGACGCCCTCGCCGGACACATCGCGGGTGATCGAGACATTGTTGGAGGTTTTGCCGACCTTGTCGACTTCGTCGATATAGATGATGCCGCGCTGGGCAGCCTCGATGTCGAAGTCAGCCGCTTGGAGCAGCTTGAGCAGAAGGTTCTCGACATCCTCGCCGACATAGCCCGCTTCGGTCAGCGTCGTCGCGTCGCCGATGGCAAAGGGGACCTTGAGCAGACGCGCCATGGTGCGGGCGAGGAGCGTCTTGCCAGATCCGGTCGGCCCGATCAGAAGGATGTTGGACTTGTCGAGTTCGATCGTATTGGCGTCTTCGCTCTCGGCGTGGAGCAGTCGTTTGTAGTGGTTATGAACCGCGACGGCGAGGGACCGTTTGGCGATCTCCTGCCCGATGACATACTGGCTCATGAACTCAACGATCTCGCGGGGCGAGGGGATCTCGCTGAGCTGGGCCGAGACAGATGAGACGCGCCGGCGCTCTTGGCGGAATATGTTCTGGCACAGGTCGACGCAGTTGTTGCAGATGTAGACCTCGCCCGGGCCTTCGACCATCGGGCCGACTTCGCGGCTGGTCTTGCCGCAGAACGAGCAGGTAGTGACCTTGCGGCCGCGAAAGCCGCCGCCTCCGCCGGACCCGGATCCTCCGCCTCCGGAGCCGCCGCCGGTCCCGCTCTCGGAACCAGAGCCGGACTCTGACGAGCCGACCGATCCGGATCGGGTCGCGCTGACAGGGACGGGCGGAACAGAAGCGCCTTTGCGGTATTGGGTCATCGCGGCCTCGTGGGTTCGTCGGGGCTTGTGAGCCACGCTTCCGAAAGCGTGGTTCCGTCGGGGGTATCGGCCGATCGGGCGGGCCGGCTCAATCCGAACCGCCGGTTCCGGCGCCTGCGCTCCCTAGTTCAGAGCGTATCCCCGTCCGGTGGGCCGGCTCCAGTCTCCAAAGGGAAAGTCGTAACTACCAGAACCCAACCATACTGCTACAGTCCAACCCTTCCGGCGTCATCCAAGGGTGGTCACTGGTCGGATTTTGATCGGGGTGCGGGATTTCCGCGGGCCCGTTCCACGATCTTGCGTCGGGCAAGGTCGTACTCGTCCTGGGTCATTTCTCCGCGCTCGAGCATGCGTCTGAGCTGCTCCATGAGACCCGCATCCGCGGCGGCATCCGGCTCGTTGAACATCCGCCGACGCACCGCCAGCATGACCAGACCCCCAAACAATGCGACCACGATCAAGGCCCCGACCCAGATGAGGAGCGATGTCGTACTGGTCACGGCGAGGCTCATGTCGCGGTCATCCTATGGGATCAGCCACGGATCGCGTCGATGCCGGCCGCTACTGCTGTTTCATCCGGATTGGTAACGACCCGGCACCGCCCTCTGCCTTCGGGGAGCACCAAACGCAGTTTGCCCCCGGCCGCCTTCTTGTCGGCGCCCATGCGGGAACGCACCTCGTCCGTGTCGGGAAGGTCCCGGACGGTGCTGGGCAGCCCGATCATGTCGAGAATGCCGAGCACCTCGTCGCCGACACCGGGTTCACACATGCCGAGGCGCTCGGCACACCGGCACGCGGCCAGCAGTCCTAGTCCGACCGCCTCGCCGTGATGCAGCGGCGCCAGTTCGGGATACGCGGGGTTCGGTGAGAGATTCGGGATCGTCTCGATCGCGTGTCCGAAGGTGTGCCCAAGGTTGAGGAGCATGCGCACCCCGCCGAGACCCGCGATGGACTCACGCTCGTCCCTGCGGACGACCTCGCCTTTCAGGGCCACGGACCGTTCGATGAGACGACCGTAAGCGTCTTCTTCGCCCGCGAGCACACCCGGCATGGCGGCCCGCGTCTCCGACATCAGGTCGGCTCCGGTGATGCCCAAGGCGATCATCGCATGCTTGACGCACTCGGCAAGCCCGGCGCGACGGTGACGGTCGGGGAGAGACATCAGCACCCTCGTGTCCGCCGCGACCGTCAACGGTTGGTGGAAGGCGCCGACGAAGTTCTTCAGCAGGCGATCGCCGGTATCGTTCGCGACCCGTAGATTGACACCGGTTTTTCCGCCCACGGACGCGTCCACCATCGCGAGGAGCGTGGTCGGGCACTGCACCACGGGCACGCCCCGTTGATAACTGGCTGCGGCAAACCCCGCGAGATCACCGACGATGCCGCCGCCAAGCGCGACCACGGGGTCGGCCCTTGAGTGTCCGGATGAGGCCATGGCGGCGAGGACGCGCTCGAGCGTTGCGATACTCTTGGATTGCTCTGTTGGCACCAGTTCGATCGATGACACGGCAAGTTCCGCGTCGGAGAGAAGCGCCGCGAGTTCATCGAAGAACACGGCGGGCACGCCAGAATCTCGCACGACGAAGGCGCGGCGGGGAGTCGTGCCGAGCCGCTTGCGTATCTCTGCCGGCACGCTGAGCAGTGCGCCCGGGCCGATGTGCACGGTGTAGGCACGCTCACCCAGTTCAACTCTGACCTCCCGGGCGTTCATGCCGGGCTGTCCTTGCCGGGACGCCGAGACGGTTCCGGCGGATCGATCCGCGGCGCGTCCAGCCACATGCTCTCGAGGTCATAGAACGCACGGGCGTTGGGCTCGAAGAGATGGACGACCACATCGACGAAGTCTGCCAGCAGCCATGTGGTGTTGTCGTCTTTGGAAACACGCGCAACCTTTGTGCCGTGCTCCCTGGCTACATCATCCAGGTGGTCGAGCGCGGCGCGCATCTGCCGGTCGGATGTGCCCGAGGCGATCACGATGCAGCCCGTGACCGTAGTCTGATCGGCAACATCCAGGATGACGACATCCTCGCACCGATCATCGAGCAGCGATCGGGCGAGCGACTTGGCAAATGCCCGAGCACCTTCGCGATCGAAGGCGGCGGGTTGGTCGGAGGTGGTGGCGCCGGATCGGGCGTGCTGTCGGTTTCTATGGCCTTCTGGCATGGCCAACCCTAGGGGCGGATCGTGTCTCCGTCTGGCGCGGTCCGGCCTGGGATCTCCCGCTTCCACAGTGTCGCACGCCAGTCGCCGCAATGGACCGGTTGGCCGACCTGCTCGACCGCGTGGCGTACGAGCGTCCGGCGTGTCTGTTCGCCCGACTCGGCGGAGGAACCGATGCAGAAGAGGTGACCGCCGGCCCGCAGGACGCGGAGCAGCTCTTCGACGCGTCTGTCGCGTTCCGGTTCGTTGGGGGTGTCGCGCAGCGGATCAACGGCGACGACCGTGTCGAAGGCGCCGTCGAGTTCGCCGGCGAGGGTTTCTATCCATCCCAACTCGTACCCAAGCTGCGGGGATGCGTACCGCTGGCGAGCGAACCGGATCGATTCGCCGTCCCGGTCCAAGGCGACCACACCGCCCGATGGACCGACGAGGTACGCCAGGTGGTGCGAGGCAGCACCGGTGCCACAGCCCAGATCGAGCACCCGGTCACCCGGGCGAACCACGGCATCGAGCGACTTGACCAGGGTCCTTCGTGGATCGGGTGTCAGATCGTCGAAGATCCTGGTCGGGGTGGCTCGGATCCTCATCGGGCGGGCGCGTGCGTCCGAGTTCGGGAATCGGACCTCATACTCCCGCACGCCGTGTTCCGTGCTGGTGAATACGCCTGAGAATGTGCCGGGCCGTCGTTCCTTGTATCGCACGCCGTCGATGATGCGCAGCTTGCCGGAACCGACACCCGTTAGTCGGTCAAGCCATCGCTCGAGACGCGTTGCCCCCGGATCGGAGCGATCGTGACTCATGGTGCAACGGTACGCGTAGGCGGTTCGGACACAAGGTCGAATAGCGTACGCGGGCAGCGGGGTGGCGCGGGTACCGCGCACCGCGGCGCACCACCTCGGATCGTGAACCAGGGGGTCGGACGATGCTGGTTGGTGACATGCACCTCGCAGCCGCAGCCCGCGTGCTCCCGTAATGCCCGGACGGGCGTATTGCATTGACGCGAGAGATGGAGCAATATCAGACACTCGCGCGGACCGATCCGCCGCGCGGCCTGGGCGGACTCGGTGTTGCTCAGATGCCCGGCTCCCCCGGTGATTCGCTGCTTGAGGAAGGCGGGTCGGTCGGACTCATGCTGCATGATGGGGCAATAGTTCGACTCGATGGCCAAGGCATCCACCCCGCGGAGCGAGGCGATCAACTCGTCTGTGGTGTGCCCGAGGTCTGTGGCGAACCCCAGATGGGCGTCCCCGGCCGGGGTATCGGCCCTCAGGCGGAAGACAGCGACGCCGAGGTCATCGTGCGACATCAGCATGGCCCGCGCGTCCAGCCCGGTGCCGAGATCCAGCGTATCTTCGAAAACCTCGGTGTGCCGGAACAGCAGCCCTGCACGCTCGGCCCGCCCGAGATGCCGACGGTGGATCCTCAGCCTAGCCCGCCAGCCGCCCGGCCGGAACGCTGAGGTCCAGCCCGAGTGGCAGTGATCCGTGTCGAGGTGCGTAAAAAGGATGTCGTCGACCTCGTCGGGGCGGATGCCGCGTTCGGCCAGCAAGCGTTGCGTCCTGCGGGGTGAGAGCCCGGCGTCCAGCAGCACGACCCGGCGCGGACCGGTCTCGTCCGGTCTGCTTACCAGCACCGAGCAATTGCCGGACGACCCACTGGCCAGCACACACAGGGACAGCCCGGTCGCCGGGGGCGGCGTCACGCCCAACGCAGTCACAAGCCCCCCTCCTCGGGAGCGTTGGAAACACGGTGCGTGCGGCGACCTCCGACCGGGCAGATCGGTCGCTTTGAGGCGCGGATGAACGCGGCTATCTCGGCGACCGCCGGGCTCGACTTCGCCCGCTCATCGAGCATCTCGAGCAGTTCCGCACGCGGCGGATTGTTCCGAAACACCTGCGAATAGGCTCGCTTGATCGCGTTGATCTCCTCGGGCGGCATGCCCGAACGCCTCAGCCCAACCAGATTGAGACCCACCAGCATGTTGCGGTTTGCCGTCATGCAGAAGGGCGGCACATCGTTGCTCAGGACCGAACCCCCTGAGCACATCGCCATCCGCCCGACCAGCCCGAACTGGTGGACCATCACACCGCCTGAAAGGATCGCTCTGGACTGCACCTCGCTGTGACCCGCCAGCATGCAGTTGTTCACCAGGATGACATCATCGCCGACCCAGGCGTCGTGCCCGAGGTGGCTGTTGACCATCATCAGCACCCGATCACCTACCGAGGTCGGGCGGTCGGGCTTGGTGGCCGCGTGCACGGTGGCATGCTCACGGATGAGACAGTTGCGACCGATGGTCACGCCCGCGGTGGGGGCACCGGGCTTGAACTTGAAGTCCTGAGGCTCGAATCCCAGCGAAGCGTTCGGATAGACGATGGTCGCATCGCCGATCGTGCAAGGGCCCTGAATACTGACATGCGCGATCAGGCGGACGCCGGCACCGAGTGTCACGGGGCCGGAGAGCACGCAATAGGGGCCGATATGGACATCGTCGGCGAGTTGGGCCTGAGCATCGACAACGGCGGTCGGGTGGACGGTGGGCATAGAGCCGAGTCTAGGTCCGGGGGCTTACGATCGGGTGTGCCAGACCCAACCCCATTGGCCGTGATTCGAGCCGGCCGGACTCGCTACCGCGACGCAGTGGAGCTGCAGCGGACACACCTCGAGGCCGTGCTGGCATCCCGCGAAAGCGGTTCGCCCGAACTCGGACGGATCATTCTCACCGAGCACGAGCCGGTCATCACCGTGACCCGACGCCCGGGTGCCCAGAGCCATGTCCTATTCTCGCAGGCTGCGCTTGCCGCTCGGGGAATCGAGGTCTGCGAGACCGACCGGGGAGGTGATGTTACCTACCACGGCCCAGGGCAGCTGGTCTGCTACCCGATCATCGATCTGAACCGGGCGGGGCTGCGCATCCACGAGTACATGCGGGCGCTCGAGGAGGCCGTGATCGGTGTGCTCTCCCGCTTCGGGATCGAGTCCCGTCGCGATCCCGAAGCGACCGGTGTCTGGGTGCCCCGGGGCGACGGTCAAGACGCCAAGATCTGCGCCATGGGCGTGCGGGTGCGACGATGGGTTTCGATGCACGGCCTGGCGATCAATATCGATCCGGACATGAGCCACTTCGGGCTGATCGTTCCGTGCGGGCTCGCCGGCCGGCCTGTGATCTCCATGAAAGAAATCGCCGGCGAGGCCTGCCCGTCGATGGACCAGGTCGCCGGCTTGCTTGTTGAGGAACTCGGGCGGGTGCTCAGACCGATGGGCTGATCACTCGCCGTCGTCGGACGGCGGGGCGGAGGGCTCGCCAGATCCGGGGATGCCGGTGTCCGGACTGCCCGCGTCCGTGCCATCCTCGGGGGTGGCGTCAGCGGGATCGGGCAGCCCGAGCCGTACACGCACCGCCGCGGTCAGATCGATGCTTTCGGCCGGTGCGATCATCGGACGGGCCAGGATCTCCTGGGCCACCCCGGTCAACGAGTCAACGATCAGGTCGTCGGAGGGGCGGGTGGCGAAGAGGAAGTGAACGCCCTCTTCCGCTGCCTGCGCCTTCGCCGCAGCGAAGACCTGCTTGTACGCGGCGCCGATCTGTTCGGCGATCATGCTCTGCATTTCGAACTGGTAGTTCTGATAGAACTGCTGCATGTTCTGCTGGAGCTGCTGGGCCTCGCCATACAGCGCACCTAACTCGGGGTCGTTGGCATCCATGGCCTGGACTTGTGCCTGGATCTCTTGCATCCGGCTCTGCATCCCGGCCAGCTCGGCCTGCTTGCCCTCATCGAAGGCGAGCCGCACGGCCTCCGGCTCCGGCCCCTTGAGAATCTCGTCGATCAGCCCGAACACATCCACAAAGGCGATGCCTTGCTCGAAAGGGGCAACGGCCCGGTCGGCATCGGCATTGTGGACCAACGCGGCTCCGGCGAAGCCCGCGGCCGCCAGCGCCAGCCCCAGGGTCATGCTCTGCATCGTGCGGGACATCTCAAAACCTCCTCGGTGAATTCATGGATGGATTCCGGCCCGGGCGCTCCGCCCCGCCGGGGGCGTACTCTACGGACCCAGACCGCCCGGCGAGGGCGAGCCCGAACGGACCGATTCTGGAGCCTGTGATGCGCGACCCCCGACTCGACCGGCTGGCTGATGTGCTGGTCGTCTACTCCACCCGCATAAGACCGGGCGATCTGGTCATGATCGAGTCCGATCCCATCGGGCTCCCGCTCGTCGAGGCGGTCTATGAGCGTGTCCTGCGGGCTGGCGGACACCCGTTCTGGAAGGCAACCTGCGACAGCCTAACCGACATTTTCATGGAAATCGCCGAACAGCGGCAGTTGGAATACTGCTCACCGCTCGATCTGCACGCCACGGAGACCATCGACGCAAGGATCGTCTTCTGGGCGGAGACCAACACCAAGAGCCTGACCGGTGTGGATCCCGAGCGAGTCGCGGCGGTCCGTGTCGCCCGCAAGCCCATCACCAAGCGTTTTTTTGAGCGAGCCGCGGCGGGCGAACTGCGATGGTGCGGGACCCTGTATCCAACCGCGGCCTCGGCCCAGGACGCGGAGATGTCACTCCGTGACTACGAGAAGTTTGTCTTCGGAGCAGGCCTGCTGCACCTGCCGGACCCGGTCGCCGCGTGGCGGCAGATCCACGAACGGCAGGAGCGTGTCCGCGAATACCTGCAGAGCCGTTCCGTCATCCGGTTCCGCGCGCCAGGCGAGCACGGCCACGACGGCACGGATCTCACCGTCGATGTCGATCCTGCCAAATCAGTATGGATCAACTGCGCAGGCACCGAAAACTTCCCGGATGGCGAGGTCTTCTGCGGGCCACAATCCGCCAACGGGCATGTCAACTACACCTTCCCCGCGGTCTATAACGGGCGTGAGGTCGAGGGGGTTCGATTGCAGTTTCGTGACGGGCGTGTGGTGGATGCCAGCGCCAAGAAGAACGAGGCGTTCCTGTTTGCCATGCTCGATCAGGACGACGGCGCCCGCACCATGGGCGAGATCGCCGTCGGCACCAACTACGCCATCACCGATTTCACACGCAACACGCTCTTCGACGAAAAGATCGGCGGAACCTTCCATGCGGCGGTGGGGGCCGGATACCCCGAGTCGGGCAACTCCAACGAGTCGGCGCTCCACTGGGACATGGTCTGCGACCTGCGCCGAGGGGGCACCATCGAGGCGGACGGCGAAGTTTTCAGCCGCGACGGCCGATTCACCGGTGAAGGCTGGCCCTCTCCATCCTGACCCCATTCATGACTCGCCGACCCGGCTGCCAAACAGCAGCCCGATGAGTGGCTCATCCTTATCAGTACAGAAGATGTGCACATGGTCGCCCGGCTCGAGCACCGTCTGCCCACGGGCCGCGATGAGCTCTCGTCCCCTGACCACGAGCACGGCCGATGCACCCGCCGGAAATGCGACCTCCGCCAGTCTGGCGCCGCAAACAACCACATCCGGCGTGATGTGATAAACCCGGATGGTTCCGGCCAGCCGCTGAAGCGAGTTGAGCTCGACCACCGCCGCAGGCTCGGACCCTCCCGCTCTAGCCAGCCCCAGCTTCCTCGCGAGCGGGACGATTGATGCTCCCGGAATGATGGCGCTGACCACCACAATGAAGAAGACGATATGAAACACCCTGTCCGATCCGGGCAGCCCTGACATCTGTGGAATCGTCGCCAGCACGATGGGCACCGCGCCACGCAGTCCGACCCATCCGATGTAACCGATCTCCGCCCGCGGATAGCGGAACGGTAACAGACATGCCGCCACAGCCAACGGTCGGGCCACAACCGCCAGGATCAGCCCAAGCACAAGCCCGATGGCAGCCACAGGCAGCAGCTTGGACGGGAACACCAGGAAGCCGAGCATCAGGAACATCGATACCTGGCTGATCCATGCGATTCCGTCGTGGATCCGACGCAGACCCGGTTTGTATGGAAGCGAACCATTGCCCACCACGGCAGCACACACAAACACCGCCAGGAAACCACTCCCGAACAACACAGTGGCCAGCCCGAACGCCGAGAACGCGCCACCGAGGGTCACGACCGGGAACAGCCCGCCGTTGCCCAACCTCGCGTGGATGAGAATCAGCCGCACAAGCAGACCGACGATCAGACCCACTCCGACACCGACGCCGAGTTGCACCGGCACCAGAAACGCCAGCCGCAGAACCCCGGCCACGCCACCACCGCCTCCGGACTGCAACAGGAACTCGATCGTCCCGATGGTCAGGATCACGGCCATCGGATCGTTGAGACACGATTCGATCTCAATCGTGTCACGAACGCGGTCCTTCAGCTTCACGCTCCCCCCGCGGATCACCGCGAACACCGCCGCCGCGTCCGTGGAGGATACGATCGCGCCGATCAGAACCGCCTGGTCCCACGGCAGCCCGAGCAGTCGCCCCGCCACTGCCAGCAGGGCGGCCGTTATCAGCACCCCCGCCGTAGCCAGAATCCCCGCAGGTCTCCAGGTACTCCGAAGCGCCCGCTTGGAAGTGTTCAGCCCGCCGTCGAACAGGATCAGCACCAGCGCGATCGTGCCGAGCCGGAAGGCGAGTTCATCGTCCTCGAACGCCAACCCGCCGACGCCCTCGGAGCCTCCAAGCATCCCGAAAAGCAGGAAGATCAGCACGACCGGTACGCCCAGCCGATCGAGGTACCGTGCAAAGACCGCGCAGCCCGCCAGCAACACGCCGAGAATGGCGAGCATGGTCGCGGTGGCCGCAGGTTCGGTCATGCCCAGCATCATGGCCGGATTGTTGGAGTCAGAGTCATCGCGGTCGCGTCCCTTGAATACTACAAAAACGACAACCGACCGCGGACGCTCTCCAGTCGCCCGCGGCCGGTTGGGATGATTCTAAAAGCGATCGATCAGGGGCAGCCGGCGTTATACAGCTCGATGAACGCCAGGATGTCAAAGATGCTGAAGCTACCGTTGTTGTCCAGGTCCGCAGCCGGGTCTTGGGAGTTGTACTGCTCGAGATACACGAGAATGTCGAAGATGTCCAGCGAACCGATCGGGGGTGACAGGTCGGCCGGGCAGGGCTCGGCGGGATTATCCACCGAGAACACATCGGGGCGATAGTTGATCAGCGTGCAACGCATGCGGTAGCCCTGATCCTCGGTGAAGTTCGTCATGCAGAGGTCGTCGGTATAGTCCATGTAGTTGCGATACGGGTCGCTGTTGCCGCAGGAAGAAGCCGAACCCGGGCAGCCATACCGAGGCTGGGCCTCGGGGTTCGTATCGCAAATCCGATCACCGTTGCCCGAGCAGCCCGAAGCCGAAGCACATCCGCCGTTGAAGGTATGGAACAGCCCGAGGTAGTGACCGACCTCATGGGTCGCCGTGCGGCCCTGGTTGTAGGGCGCAAGCGGGGCGTTGCGTCCGAACGCCGAATACAGGCAGACCACTCGGTCGGCGTTGGACCCGACGATGCCTTCCTGCGGCAGCGCCGGCACATAGCCGAGCGCACCCGAGGCGGAGTTTGTGTAGATGTTCAGATAGCGATCCGTGTCCCACGCCAGCGTGTTGTAGTAAGTGCCGGAGTCATTGAACCAGGTGTTGTTCGTGGTGTATGTGATGCCAGTGGTCGGATTGCCGTTGGGGTCCTCCGTCGCGAGGTAGAACTCGATCTGCGTGTCGAATCCCAGCGCTCCGTTCGTACCGCTCAACGCGAGAAAATCCTCATTGAGGATGTCGATCTGCGAACGCACACGCGACTCAGGGATGAAGCCCGTGCCCGAGGAGTTCTGGATGACATGGACGACCACCGGAATGCGGAGCTTCGAAACGCTCGGCGCATATGCCGGGGCGGGGTTCGTATTGTTCAACGAGCAGTCCGCGGGGATGCCACGGGCCGGGTCATCCGGCAGATCCCAGAACGAAGTCGCGCACCGGGTATCCATCTGATGGAAGTACCCCGATTCGGCGAGAGCCTGCCACGAGTTGAAGGTCATGCCATCGGCGATGATCTCCGTGTCCGAGATCACCTGGAAACTACGGGGCGGCTCGACCGGGAGGTGATTGTGGTCGTGGGGGGCGGCCGGACCAATGGCGGCGGCCGCAATCAGGGCGATGTTCAACATGGCAATACCTCTCACGAATCGAGCGCGACCGTCTGTCACGAGTCAGGGCGGCGGAGCTCTTGGCTTTTCTGGCAGAGACCAAAGTCCGAGAACCGGACCGAAGCCCGAACGGGCCAATCGGCCATACGCCCGCCCGAATAGGGCGGTTTCACCCTTCCTCAGGTCGTCTCCCATCTCGATAGGCTCGCCGGGCCTCCACCGAGCGCAGATCGACCCCGCATTCCGGGCACGGCCGATCCCTGGGCACACCCCGCTGGTCGTACCCGCAGAACGGGCATTGCCCGTCCGGGGTCAGCGCCCGGTCGAAGTTCAACACCGCGTCCCAGATGACGGCGAGCGACATCCTGGCCTGCTGGGCGGAGTGGCTCGGCACCACGACTTCCCACGGGTCCGGCCCGCCGCGGACCGAAGGGCGGAGTTGCGCTCGGATACCCCGCAGCGACAGCCCGTAGAGCACCTCGTTCGCCTCGGCGTCCCCACGGACTCGGGCCACAACCACCAGCGACTCGTCCACGGACCCAGAATAGGGCCGGGCATGGACCGGCGTATCCTCTCGTCCCCCATGGACTTCGATCCGGACCACATCCCAGTCCTGCACGCCGAGGTGCTCGAACTTCTTGCCCCCCGGGCAGGCGAAACCCTGATCGATTGCACCGCCGGGCTTGGCGGACATGCCGGGGCCATCGCCGCCCGTCTGGGCCCTTCCGGACGGGTGGTGCTCTTCGACCTCGATCCCAACAATCTCCGCCGGGCTGAGGCCCGCGTGCGGGCCGCCCTGAATCCTGCCGACCCCGCCTCCGCCCGGGTGGACGCCGTCCGGGCGAACTTCGTGCAGGCCCCGGCCTGGGCCGACCGCCATGGCGTCCGGGCCGACATGCTGCTGGCCGATCTCGGCTTCGCCAGCACCCAGGTTGACGATCCCGAACGCGGGCTGAGTTTCCGCAAGCCCGGCCCCTTGGACATGCGTCTGGACCCGGATGCGCCGATCTCGGCGGCCGAACTGGTCAACACGCTGCCAGAGCGAGAGCTGGGCGATCTGATCGCCCGTTTCGGGGAAGAGCGGCACGCCCGACGGATCGCGGCCAAACTTGCAGCCGAGCGACGCGAAGCGCCGATCACAACCACCGATCGGCTGGCATCGATCGTCCGCTCGGTCGTCCCGAGGACGCCCGGATCCATCGACGGCGCGACCCGCACCTTCCAGGCCCTGCGGATCGCGACCAACGACGAGATCGGGGCACTCGAGGCGCTGCTCGGATCGATCGAGCGTGTGACCACGCGGCCAACCGGGGAGCAGGGCTGGCTGGTCCCGGGCGCACGCGTCGGGATCATCAGCTTCCACTCCCTGGAGGACCGCCCGGTCAAGCGTGCCTTCACGGCGTTGACCCAGAGCGGGCACGCCGAGCCGGTCACGCGTCGCCCCGTTGTCCCGACCGAGGACGAGCAGCGGCGCAACCCGCGGTCTCGCTCGGCGAAACTGCGGGTCATCCGGCTGGTCGGCGGAGACGCCGGCGCGACCGATTGATCTTTTCTGTTCGCCCCGCCACGGACTCGGCGGGATGGGTTCAACGACAGGACGCGACCGTGACCCGCGAAAGCAAGCTGGCGCTCGTCATCGGCATCACCCTGGTCCTTCTGGTCGGGGTGTTGATCTCAGATCACTTGTCCGGCGCGACCGGTGCACAGTTTGACGCACCGGCACAGCCCGTGGCGGCGGCCAAGCAGCCGCTCGCACCGCTGGCCGATGATTTCGCCAGTCTTCAACCCCGTCCCGCGCCGATGACAACCGAGCCGGTCGCGTCTTCCGTCTGGGCATCGGAGGATGCGATCGCCAACGCTCCGATCACGGACGACCGCCCGGTCGAGATCTCGCAGGGATCGGGCATCCTTGAGAACGCGTTCGACCGGCTTCGCGGCATGGACATGCCCGAGCTGCGCATCGAGATTCCTGAAGGATTCGAGCGTGTCGACGATCGGGCCAGGACAGTTCCGCCCGGGAGCCGCTCGACCGGTCAGCCCCTCAAGCCCGTTCCAGATGAGGGTTCGCGCGTCCCGTCGTTCCCGCCCGCCGCGGAGCCCATGCCGTCCTACCGCACCCATACGGTGGTCGCCGGCGATAGCCTCTACGCGCTCGCCCGGACTTACCTCGGCGACGGCAACCGCTGGACCGAACTGCAGAAGCTCAACGCCGATGTCCTCGGCGGCGGTGAGACGCTCAAGGTTGGCATGGTGCTCAAAATCGACCGCCGCACCACGGCCGAACCCGCCCCTCGCACGCGGCCCCGCTCGTCCTCCGACAAGCCCCTGCGCGAATATGTCGTACTCAAGGGCGACAACCTCGGCACAATCGCCCAGAAGCTGCTGGGCTCATCGAAGCGCATGCGTGAGATTGTCGAGCTCAACGGGCTCAAAGACCCCGACGACATCCGGGTCGGGCAGAGCCTGAAGATCCCGCACAAGTGACCGGGGGAGTCATGAGTTCGGCGCTGTTCGCCAAGATGGTGGTGATGGTTCTCTCCGTTGGCAGCACGGCCGTGGGGGTACTCGCGCTGCGCCAGTCCCGTCTACAGGCGGCCCACGAGGCGGCCCAGGCCCGGCTGAACATGCGTCAGCACGCCGAACGCACCATGGAGCTCCGCAATCAGATCGCGGCGTGGGTGTCGCCGGAGGCACTCGCCATCTATGCGGTCCAGGCGGACATGGTGCCGGCGATCGCAGCCCGGCCGCCCGAGGACAACGCGCTCATCGTCGATCCCGAGCGGGGCCTCAAGCCGTGAATATCGCGCTTCCCAGCCGAGTCGCTGCTGATCGGGCCGCCCGGCGTGCCGCGATCGGCCTACGCGTGTTCGGGCTGCTCCTGTTCGGCGTGGTCGTGGCTCGGGTCGTCCAACTCCAAGCGTTTCCCAGCGACCAGCTCCGCGCCGCGGTCGACGCCCGTGTCACGGGTTCACCCATCGATGCCGTTCGGGGCGACCTGCTCGACCGCCGCGGGCGTCTGCTGGCCTCGACCCGCATCGGCTACCGCGTCGTGGTCGATCCCGTGGCTGCCGGCGACGAGATCGACCGCGTGATCGTGGCGCTCGCCGAGCAACTCGGTGTGCGTCCGGACATCATCGGCCGCCCCGTGATGCGTGCTGCGGCCGAAAACGCCCGTCGCAGGGCCGCCAACACCCCGTCAGAGACCGACGACAGTACCCGAAAGGGTTGGCTGGCCGGGCTGGGTTTGAAGTCCGCACGCTCCGAATTATCCCGAGACAAGGGCCTGATCCGTTATGTCCCTGTTTCCGGGGTGCTGACCCGCGATGAGGCAGACGCGGTTGCTGCGTTGCGTCTCACCCGGGGAAACCGGGAGATCCGACTCCCCGGAGTCGTCATCGAGCGTCGCTCGGTGCGGGAAATCGTCGGCGGTGACTCCGTAGCACCCCTGATCGGGAAGGTCGGGTACCGAGACTGGAGCAATGACCGTGAGGGCAAGCTCGGCACAGAGAAACTGTTCCAGGACCGGCTTGAAGGAACCGACGGACGGTTGAACTACTCGCGAGATGCCCTCGGGAAGCCGTTGTGGGTCGAACGGGGTGCCTGGAGCGAAGCGATCCCCGGTGACGATGTCCGCCTAAGCCTCGACGCGCATATCCAGAATGTTACCGCCGAGGAACTCGCCCGCGGCGTCGAAGACGCGAACGCGGCCGGCGGACGCGCGATCGTGTTCGATCCGCACTCCGGCGAAATTCTCGCCATGGTCGATCTCATGCGCGATGTCCCCGGGCTTGTGGATATGCCCTGGTGGGACCCGGCCAGCGGGCAGGAACGACCGACCGCTCCCGTCGGAGCGAGATTCCGCGTGCTGCGACCCGACCCCGGAAGATCGATCGAACCGGCACTGGCCCGAAACCGCTGCATCGAAGACATTTACGAGCCTGGCTCGACCTTCAAGCCCTTCGCGTGGGCGCTCGCCTATGAGCAGGGCAAGCTCGACCCGAACGAGAAGATCAAGACCGGGGGTAAATCCATCCGCACCTGGTACGGACGCCGCATCGAAGATGTCACCGCCCGGGACGAACTGACCTGGGACGATGTGCTGCGATTCTCATCGAACATCGGCATGTACCACGCCACAGAGCGGCTCACCCAGGACGACCTGCGTAACCTGGTTCTCCAACTCGGCTTTGGGTCTCGCAGCGGGCTGGGTTTGCCCGGCGAGGCGCCCGGGCTTGTGCTCTCTCGCCGCGACTGGAACAAGTACACGCAGACCTCCGTGGGCATGGGCTACGCCGTCGGCGTGACGCCGGTGCAGATGGTCCGGGCGTTCTCGGTGTTCGCCCGACGCGGCGAAATGGCAGGGACGCTGCCCGGTGTTCGCATCACGGCGTCCGGCCCGGAAGACTCCCGCCCGGGTGTCATCGGCGACGAGGTCTTCGTCGAGCGGGTGTTCAGCCCCGAGACCGCGGTCGCGGTACGCCAGCCCCTCAAGGCGGTGGTCGAGCGCATGGATGAGTCCCGCCTGCGGCGAGACAAGACCGATGTGCCCGTCCGTTACAGCATGTTCGGCAAGTCCGGCACCGCGTACATCGCCTGCACGCCTCCGCCCGGCATGCGTCGCCCGCGGGGCGCCGGGGGGTACTACATGCAGTACAACTCGAGCTTCCTCGTCGCAGCCCCGGCTGAGAACCCCGAGATCGTCGTCCTGGTCGTGATCGACGACCCGGACCCTGCTCTGGCCCCGAAGCGGCTGCACTTCGGCTCGATCACCGCCGGCCCGGTGGTTCGGCGCATCGTCGAGAAGGTGCTCCCCTACCTCGGGGTTCCGTTCTCCCCCCCTGAGGCCTTGCAACCCGGGCCTGCCTGAGCCTCGTTTCCTTGCAAAACCCCAACAAAGATCGCTGCGGGCTTTGAAATCCTCCGTTCGACCGCCCATGTCAGGCAAAAACGGATTGTGCCGGAAAGATCTTTCGTGTAGACTTGGGAATCAAGGAAACCACCGGCCCAAGTTGGCGATTGTCGTCCGCCGGGCCGGAGTCCCAGAGAGTTATCGAGAGGGAGATACGAAATGCGCAAGGTTCTTATGGCTGCCGTGGTCGCCTCGCTGGCGGGCGTCGCTCAGGCGGATCTGTTTGGTGACAATGTCGGCAACCACCTCGACGGCGGTGACCTGCACGACTTCTTCGCCAGCCAGAGCTTCGATCACCTCGACATCGTCTCCGTGACCCTCACCAACGATGCCAACAACCTTTATGTCGATATCCAGCTCAACGGCGACCTGGACGCGACCAACTGGGGCAAGTATGCCCTGGGCATCAACACCGGCGCCAATGCTGGCGACACCGGCAACGGCTGGGGCCGCAACATCGACTGGGGCGGGCAGACCATCACCCACTGGGTCGCGACCTGGGCCGACGACGGCGGGACAGGCATCGGTGGGCAGGTCTGGAGCTGGGACGGCGGGTCGTGGAATCAGACCGGCGGTCTGAGCGGCAGCGATGATTCGCAGCACGCCTCTGGTCACCAGATCTTTTCAGTGGCACTGGCCGACCTCGGCGTCGGTATCGGCGATGTCATCTCGTTCGATGTGATCTCCACCGGCGGCGGCTTCGACCCCGGCGTGGATCATCTCTCCCGCAACGACTACGCGACCGACAACTGGGCCACCCAGTCGGTCGCCGGTGGCTTCCTGGCCTACACGATCGTCCCCTCCCCGAGCAGCCTCGCGCTGATCGGGCTGGGCGGCCTGGTCGCCGGACGTCGCTGCCGCTGATCGGACCAGAATCACATGCTCCGAGTGACAGGCCCGGGCATCCCGCTCGGGCCTGTTCTTTTCCATCAACGCAGCGCGGGTGACTCGCCACGCAACGCCCGGTCCCGCCCACCCGTCGAGACGGCTCGCGCGACATACGCGCGGAAGGCAGCGTCCATGTCCGACAGCGATTCGTCGGGGAAGTAGGCGGCCAATGCCCCGCCGCCCGTCCGACGCATGCGCAGCAGCCGGGCTTGTTCTTCACCGACGCGAATGGAAACGGTGTCCAGCAGGCGTCCGTTCTGCGCGTCTGCGAGCATGGCACGCAGGCCTGCCAGCCGACGTCCACCTTTGTCTTCGATGAGGAAATGCACGAAAGCCCAGCACTGCGCGTAGTAGTTGAGCGCATCGCCGCCGCCCCGGTCGGTGTCGAGCAGGTCCTGCGGGCGGGAGACAACGAGCGTGCTCAGGGGGAGCAGCGCGTCGCGTGCGGCCGCCTGGCGGAGCTGGTCGTACCGCTCCTCGTTCGACCACGGCAGGAACTCCGGACGGTCCGGCTGGTCGAGCCGCCAGCGGAAACCCTCCATGTAGCACGCCAGCCCCTCGTCGAGCCATATCGGCAGCGGATCGGCGAAGGATGTCTGCACAAGCTGGTGCCAGCCCTCGTGGGCCGCCATGACGAAGGTGTCCCGCGGGCCGAGGTCGTAGAAGATCCCGCGTCCCTGGGCCGCGTACCCGCCCCGCTCGATGCGCAGGTAGGGGCGGGCCAGATCACCCAGCAGGCGGCGGGTCATCGCGTCCCACTCGGACCGTGAGCCGAGCACATAGGTCTCCAGCGGCTCGGGCGGAGCCCGCAGCGGCAGGATCGCGTTGAGCCGGTGGGCCTGCGCCAGTTCGAGGAAGTCGGGCAGACGGATCAGCAGTCGCCGGTCGGTCGCGGTGGTGAACAGTTCGACCGAGGGCGTCGAGATCTGCCACCCGTCATGCCCCTGATAGGACCACGGGCGGCGTTCGACCACGAACGACGCCGGGACCGCGGGCACGCGGATGGCGCCGGCTTCTTCGCGGGGCGGCGTCGAGCCGCATGCGCCGGTCAGCACTGCCGACGCCGTGATCGCGCGGGCAGCGGTACGGATCAACGGAGCGCCTCGATCGCATTGCGGATGGTCTCGGCTTCCTTCTTCTTGGCTTCCAGCTCGTCGCGGGTCTGCTGGACGAGGTGGGCGGGCGCTTTATCAGTGTAGCCGGGGTTGGAGAGGCGGCCCTCCAGGGCGCCGATCGATTTCTCGACGGCGGCGAGCTCCTTCATCAGGCGGTCCTTCTCCGCGCCGGCGTCGGCGGCATCGGTCAGGTCGCTGAGCCGGTACTCAACGCCCTCGAACGCCAGAGCGGCCGAGTTGCCCGGGGCGGCGTCGGTGGTGATGGCCCGCACGCCGGCGAGGGTCTCGACCAGGGGCGACCAGCGGGCGGCGTCCTTGGCGAGTTCGGGCGTCGCGTGCAGCACGATCTGGCGTTTCGGCGGCACCTGGCGGGCGGCGCGGACCTCGCGGATCGCGGTGACCAGCGCCCGCACGCGGTCGTAGGCGGCCTCGGCCACCTCGTCACGCAGCGAGGCGTCGGGCTCGGGCCAGCCGGACTGACAGAGCGTCTCGGTCGACTTGGTCGGCGCGAAGGCGAAGCCCTCGACCTCGCGCATCGGAAGAGCGCTCACCCGCTCGTGGAGCGCCTCGGTGATGAACGGCGTGACCGGGTGCATCAGGCGCAGAATCGCGTCGAGCACCAGTCGCAGCACGGCCGGCTGGTTGGGGTCGGTGCCGAGCGTCGGTTTGATCGATTCGAGATACCAGTCGCAGAAGTCACGCCAGAGCAGGTCGTAGAGTGCGTCGGCGTAGTCCTTGAACTGGTATTGCTTGATCGCCGCGTTGATGGTTGCGGTCGCGGCCACCACGCGGCTGAGCATCCAGCGGTCGACCAGCGAGAGGTTCTGCGGGTCGATGGGCATGCCGGGGCGCACGGGATGCTTTTCGAGCATCGACAGCGCGAACCGCCCGGCGTTCCAGAGCTTGTTGCACAGGTTCCGCCCGATGTCGAACTTCGGGCTGGTGTTCTTGCCGGTGGTCGGGTCCTTCTCGACCGGCATGCGAACATCCTGCGTCTGCGTGGTCATCTGGCAGAGCGTGAAGCGCATGGCGTCGGCGCCGTGGGACTCGATGATGTCCAGGGGGTCCACGCCGTTGCCCAGGCTCTTGGACATCTTGCGTCCCTCGCCGTCCTGGATCATGGCGTGGATGAAGACATCCTTGAACGGCGCGGGGCCGGCCTCGGTCCGGTCGTCCTGCCCGCGGAAATAGCGGTTGAACATCGCCATGCGGCTGACCCACAGGGTGATGATCTCGCGGGCGGTGGTGAGCACCGAGGTCGGGTTGAATGCGGGCATCAGGTCGGCGAAGTCGTCGATGCCGGTGTCCTTCGCGGCCTGCGTTGGATCGGGCCAGCCCATCGTCGAGAGCGGCCAGAGGGCGCTGGAGAACCAGGTGTCGAGGACGTCGGGGTCTTGCTGGAAGCCATACTCAGATAAGAACTCGATGACCTCCGAGTCTTCGGCCCGCACGCAAACTGCAATCAGGCTACCAGAGGTCGGAGTACCACGATCAGAGAGTGATGGATGGGGATCAGTGGGATCAATCGTCAATTTCGACGTCAGCCGATCTTCCTTCCACCACTCATGCATCTTCGACTCAAAGCGTTTGACCCAAGCTTCGTCGCCACCGACAGATCCGGTCCACACCGGAATCCGATGCCCCCACCAGAGCTGGCGGCTGATGCACCAGTCGCGAAGATTGTCGTGCCACATCTCGTAGGTTTTGGCGTAGCGGGCCGGGTGGAAGGTCATGCGACCGTCGCCCCTGGTCTCGATGGGCGTGGACTCGGGCCACTGGGCCAGCGAGGCGTCGGAGCGTTGCGACGGCTTGATGGCCCGCTGGGCGTTGCCGCGGAGCCGATCGTCGGTGACCTTGCAGTACCACTGGTCGCTTAGGTACGGCTCGATGGGGGCGTGGCTGCGGTAGCTGTGCCCCACGCTGTGGCGGTGGGGGGTGATGCCCTCGAGCAGCGAGCCCTCCTGCCCCTCGGCGACGCTGCGAGCACGGAACTCCTTGACCACCAGCTCGCGGGCGTCCTCGCGGGATTTGCCGACGAACATGTGCGCGTCGCCCACATCCTCCCAGCCGTGTTTGTCCGAGATCGAGGCGTCAGGGGCCATGACATTGATGTAGATGCTGCTGGGCCGTTTGCCCGTAGCGAGCAGAACGCTCCCAAGGATCGTGGCCTCGTGGCGTTTGCCGAGCTGCTCGTCGTTGGGGTCGTGGGCTGGGGTGACCTTGAGAAAGCCGGTGGACATCTCGGCCTTGGGGTCGCCCTCCGGCCCGCCGAACTTGACGGGCAGCACGACATAGTCGTCCTCGAGCAGCGGGATGCGTCGGCCCACGATGGGCAGCTCGCATAGCAGCCCGCGCAGCGAAGGTGCCCGGGGGTCTTTCGGGTTGATCGCGACGGCCACATCGCCCAAATAGGTCTCGGGGCGGGTCGTCGCCACGGTGATCCACGCCTGCTCGTCCTCGGGGTGCTGATCAGCGTCCCGGTAGCCCCGGGCGCTGAGTTCGCCCCAGGTGACCGGTTTGTGGTCGCCCGGCTCGCTCGGGTGGATGAGGGGGTAGCGCAGGCGGTAGAACGCGCCGTCGACCTCCTCCATCTCCACCTCGTCGTCGGCCAGCGCGGTCTGGGTGACCGGGTCCCAGTTGACCAGACGCTTGCCTCGCTCGATCAGTCCGTCCTTGAACAGGCGGAAGAACGCCTCGCGTACGGCCCGGGCGCAGACCTCGTCCATGGTGAATCGCTGGCGTTCGTAGTCGCACGAGCAGCCCATGGCCTTGAGCTGGTCGGTGATGCGCTTCTCGTATTCGTCTTTGAACGCCTGGACCTCGGCGACGAACTTGGCCCGCCCGTCCTTGCCTTTGAGTTCCATCTGGCGGTACTCGGCCAGTCCGGGCTTGCCTTCGGCCCTGAGCCGCTTGTCCACCACGGTCTGGGTGGCGATGCCTGCGTGGTCGGTGCCGGGCATCCAGAGTGTTTCGTATCCCTGCATCCGGTGAGCGCGGACAAGAATGTCCTGAATGGTGTTGTTCAGTGCGTGACCGAGGTGCAGGGCGGCCGTGACATTCGGCGGGGGGATCAGCACGCAGTAGGGGGGGGCCTCGCCACTTACGACCCGCTTGGGATCGGCGTGGAAGGCGTTGGCGTCGAGCCACTTGCGCCAGACCGCTGGCTCGGTTTCGGCCGGGGCGTAGGTCTTGGACAGGGGGGGCTGAGTGTGGGCGGTGCTGGTCATGCTGGGGCTCGGAAAGGGTCGTTGGCGATGGAACCGCATCGTAGGGGTTGCCGATAGTGTCAGGTATGATCGAAACCTCGCCAAACCGTGTCCGGATCGCCCGCTCTCGCCCCGGAATGGGGCGGGCCGCCGGGATCGGGCTGGGGCTGCTCGCGCTGGTCGGGGCGGGCTTTGCGGCATGGACGCTGTACAGCGTGACCCGAACGCCTCCGCCGGCGGCCACAACCGGGACGCCCGAAACAGGCATGGCCGACCTGCCGACTATCGAGGCTGTGCTCGCGTCGGTCCAGCAGTTCGTCAAGGACGAGAACTTTGCGGCCGCGGAGAAGGTGCTCAGTGAGTCCGTCCGCCGATTCCCCGAGGATCAGGACCTGCGCCTGGCGTTCGGGGACTTCCTCATGGGGCTTCAGCGGTGGCAGGACGCCTACGACCAGTATGCGGCGGCGATCCAGGCCGGCCCGGTGCCCGCGAGGGTGCAGTTCGCAGCGGGCACGCTGGCGAATATGGCCCAGAGGCCGGAACTCGCGGCCGAGCACTACCGCAAGGCTATGGAGATCGACGCGGGGGTGGTTGAGTATCCGATGTACTTGGCCGCGGTGCAGATGAAGATGAACCGGCTGAACGAGGCCAAAGCCTCGCTTGCGCTGGCCGCCCGGATCGATGAATCTCGGGCGGACATCTGGGGCATGTTCGCGCAGGTGGCGTTGAACGAGAACAAACAGGTGATCGCGGAGCAGCAGATCGCCAAGGCCCGGGCCTTGGAACCCGACGAGCCAGCCTGGGTTCTCATGGACGCGAGGATCCGCAAGCGGGACGGTCGCCCGCAGGAGGCGCTCGACCTGATCAGCGCGTTGTCTCAGACGACGATCGATCAACCGGAAACGCTGGAGTTGCTCAGCGAGTGCTACGGCATGCTCGGACGACCTGGGGAAGCGGCTTCGCGCTACATGGACGCGAGCGAGCGGAACCCGCAGAACGCCGAGTTGGCGTTCCAAGCGGCGTTGTGGCTCGAACGGGCCGGTGAACGGGGCGAGGCGATCGCCTGGGCCAAGCGGGCGGCCATGCTCGGGAGCCAGCCGGCCCGCAAGTGGTTGGAGGCGAACCCGGGTACGGGCGAGAGGCCTTAGTCGTCCTCATCGTCCGGCTCGTCCTGAGACGATGCGACCGAGCGGAGCCGCTTTGCGGATTCGGTCCAGGGATCGGGGGTGGGGGGGTGGACACGCGGGCGGGTGGTCCGCAGCCGTCGCCGGCGGGCGCTGAGGACCGCCAGCAGACCGGCGATCGTGACAAGCAGCACGCCCAGTAGCGCCACCATCGCAATCATCGCTATCCCACGCCGGGAATCTTCGGGGCTGAGCCGTTCCGGCGGCACGATCGCGATCAGTCGGGATGCGGCGTGGATCGGGTTCACCGGCGGTCTCTACGGGTCCGGGGCGGGGTCGGATGCTACAGTCTCGCCGCACGAAAACGGAGCAGATATGCATCTCGAAGCCCATCAGAATGTCATCAGCGACCTCGAGGCGCGGATTGTAACGATCCGCGACTCTCTTTGACTACGACGCCAAACGAGCCCGGCTGAGCGAGCTGGAAGACAAAATGGGTGCGGCCGACTTCTGGGACAACCAGGAGAACGCCAAAAAGGTCGTCTCTGAACTCAAAACCATCAAGGCCCAGACCGAGCCGCTCTCGGGCGTGATCGATGATTTCGAGAACGCCAAGCTCGCGTTCGAGATGGCCAAGGAATCCGGGGACCAGTCGCTTCTCGAGGAGGCCGATGAGGCCCTCTTCAAGTTGCTGGGACGGATGGATCAGATCGAGACCCAGTCGCTGCTCAGCGGCAAGCACGATACCCGCAACTGCTTCCTGACGATCTCGGCCGGCGACGGCGGCACCGAGGCCAACGACTGGTGCGAGATGCTCCTCCGCATGTATCTTTTTTATCTGGAAGCCAACGGCTTTGAGGTGGAGGAGGTCGAGAAGTCGTACGGCACCGAGGTGGGCCTCGATTCGGTCACCCTTCATGTCAAGGGCCCATTCGCGTTCGGCTACCTCAACTGCGAGCGCGGCACCCACCGTCTGGCCCGGGTGTCGCCGTTCAACTCACAGGGCAAGCGGCAGACCAGCTTTGCGACGGTCGATGTGACACCGGAGTTCGAAGATTCCACTGTGGAGATCCCCGACAAGGATCTGGAGATCACCGCGTTCGCCCGGTCGTCCGGTCCCGGAGGTCAGAATGTGAACAAGGTCGCTTCGGCGATCCGTTTGGTGCACAAACCCACTGGCATCATGGTTGTCTCCAGCACCTATCGCGACCAGCCCCAGAACAAGGCACAGTGCCTCGCGATCCTGCGGGCCAAGCTCGAGCAGATGGCCGAGGAGAAGCGGGCTGCCGAGATCACCGAGGCGTCCGGCGGCAAGCTCGAACACCGAGGGTGGGGCGCTCAGATTCGCAGCTATGTCCTCTATGACAATCGCGTGAAGGATCATCGGACGGGCGTGGAGGACAATCCGACCAATGTGCTCGATCGCGGGCACCTTCAGCCGTTCATCGACGCCGAGCTGAAACGCCGGCGCTCCGAACGAAACTGAGCAGATCGGATTTCCGCGGCAGGGTCGGTTTCCATACGGAATCCGGTCATTCGGGCCAGCCGTTGACGGAGCCGGCCGACCCTGCCGGACTGACGATCCGCTTGCATGACCGGCGTGGTCCGTATCGCCCGAAAGGATGATCCAATCGACCACATCGGCATCGGTCACGCCATCACTGCGACGGCTGTCAATCGCTTCATAAAGGGTGGTCGAGTGGGGATCTTGTGCGGGTTTCTCGAGTCGATGCGTGGGCCGGGTACCCCAGAGCAAAGCCCCTGCTCGGATTCACGGCATGATTCTTTGCTCGTGTTGCTGGAGATGCCGTGCGTGTTCTGCTTCGCGAAAACCCTAAGCAGAACCGGGGGGCTTCAGGCTCCGCAGCCGCCAGATGAAGTAGCCGCCGCCTCCGATGGCCAGCGCTGCGGTGGGGATCCACAGTCCTTCAGAACCGAGATTCAGGAACGCGATCGCACCGAGCACGCCGCCGGTGACAAAGGCCGAGAGCAGCATGCCGAGTAGCGCGAAGCGCCATGGCTCGATCCGATGCCCGCCGAGCAGTTGCCCGATTTGGAACCCGATATCGGTCAGCAGGCCGGTGACATGGGTCGTTCGGATAATGAGCGACCGGTAGGAGGATGCCATCGCGTTCTGCAACCCGGCTGCCGACGCGGCGAGCATCGCTCCGGCGGGCAGCGACCGCTCGATGGTCGCCACGGCCAGCGCGAGCAGGGCCGATTCGAGCAGGATGGCCAGCCCGTACCGGCGTCCCAGACGCAGCGTTGACGAGCCGATGATCACGCCGGACAGCACCGCACCCACCACGAACGCCACCGCCAGGCCCGCGACGAATCGGGCGTCGGCGAAGTCGCCGTTGCCCAGGTCCGAGCTGAGCCGGGAGATGGTCCCGGTCAGGTGGGTGACAGGCGGGGCGCCGAGGGCCAGGACGAGTGTGTTGACATAGCCGGCCACGGCGGCCAGGCCCAGCCCGCCGAGCAGCACCGCCACGAACTCGCCCCGATCGGGGCCGGCCGCATTCATGGGGAAGATTCTTGCCTGATTTGTTTGAAAGTCATCCCGGGATGGACATTCTGATCAGGGGTCCTGATCTCGGGCCGTGAGGATCGCGCCGAAGGCGATGGCGACATAACAGAGGATCGGCACGATTGGGGGCAGGTGCAGGCCGACCACCGGCATCACGATGTGGAAGACGACGGCCAGCAGCACCACGGCGATGAAGGCAACGATGAGCCGGCGGGCGACGGCGGTCGTTTCCTTCTCTCGTTGGTCCGCCTTGCGGATCCGCTCGCGGGCTTCCTCGATGAGGTAGGACGGCTGGTCGTCCAGCGGGGTGCTGGAGCCTTGGGCCTTGGGTCCGATGTGGACGATCCGGCGCTCTTCCTCATCTCGGTCACGCATGTCAGACCAGCAGGGCGGCCGGGTTCTCGAGCAGTGCCTTGACCGAGTTGAGGTACTCGGCCGCCATGGCCCCGTCGATGATCCGGTGGTCGCTGGACATGGTCATGGCCATCTCGTGCCCGATGACCAGTTCCGGCTCACCGTCCTCGTCGTACTCGACGAACGGCTTCTCGATGGCCCGCCCGACCGCGAGAATGGCCGCGTTCGGGGGGTTGATGATGGCCGTGAAGTGGTCAACGCCGAACATCCCGAGGTTGGAGATGGTGAAGGTTGAGTCGGACATCTCCTCGACAGAGAGGCCCTTGTCGCGTGCCTTCTTGGCAAGACGCTTGGTCTCTGCGGAAATCTGGCGGAGCCCGATCTGGTCGGCGTTGCGGATGGTCGCAACGACCAGCCCGCCGCCGCGCTCCTGCGGCAGGGAGACGGCCACGCCGATGTTGACCTGCCCGTGGAGCTGGATGGACGGCCCATTGTCGCTCCAAGAGGAGTTCACGAAGGGGTGCTGGTGCATCGCCAGGGCGCAGGCCCGGACGAGGAAGTCGTTGACCGAGAGCTTGACGCCCTGCTCGGAGAGTTGCTCGTTGAGCTGCTCGCGGAGTTCCATGAGCTTGTCGAGCCGGGCCGAGACGGTGACCTGGTAGTGGGGGATGGTGGTCTTGGACTGGACGAGTCGCTTGGCGATGGTCTCCCGCATGCCGCTGAGCGAGACGGTCTTGCTCTCCAGGACCGAGCCAGCCGCCGGGACCGTCATCGGGGCCGGGGCCTGCTGGCGGGACGGGGCGGGCGCAGCGGTGGCCCCGCCCGAGGAGATCATCGACTCGACATCTTTGCGGACGATGCGCCCGGAAGGGCCGGAGCCGGCGATGCCGGACAGGTCGAGGTTGTGCTCCTCGGCGATTTTTTTGGCCAGCGGCGAAGCGAAGACCCGGGTCCCGGTGTGCCCGTTGGTTGTGTGACCATTCGATGTCGTCGCGGGCGGTTCGACCACGGCGGTGGCGTTGGGAGATGACGCGGATGTGTCCGAACCGCCGTCCGACTTGGACTTGGCGGCTGGCTTCGATGCCCCGCCGGACGCGGCGGCTTCTTCGACCGACTCGCCATCTGCGGCCAGGATCAGGATGGTCTCGCCGACGCTGATTTTCTGGCCTTCCTCGGCCGCGAGCTTGGCGACGATGCCGTCGTCGAAGGACTGTAGCTCCATCGTGGCTTTGTCGGTTTCGATGTCGGCGAGGATGTCGCCGGACGATACCTTGTCGCCGACCTTGACATTCCATTTGACGACCGTGCCCTGCTCCATGGTGTCGGACAGTCGCGGCATGGTGATCGGAATAGGCATCTCAGAGCTCCAAGGCGGGGCGTGTCGCGGATCGTATCTCAGGCGGTGGCAGCAATAACGCGCTTGACGGCGGCGGCAATTTTGTCCGGGTTCGGCAGGTACGCCGCCTCGAGCCCCTTGGCGTAGGGCGTGGGTACATCTTCGGTGTTCACACGGACGGGTTGGTGGTCCAGCCAGTCGAAGCAGCGCTCGCAGATCTGGGTGATCACCTCGCTGGAGACGCCGCCGAAGGGCCACGACTGGTCGACGACCACCACGCGGTTGGTCTTCTTGACACTCTCGATGATCGCGTCGATGTCGAGCGGGCGGATGGTCCGCATATCGAGCACGTCGCACTCGATGCCCTCACCGGCCAGCTTCTCGGCGGCCTCCAGGCAGAAGTTCACGGGGCGGCCGAACGAGACCAGCGTGCAGGCATCGCCTTCGCGGGCCAGGCGGGCGCGGCCGAAGGGGATGTAATACTGCTCCTCGGGCACATGGGCCTTGTCGCCGAGCATGCGCTCGGATTCGAGAAAGAAGACCGGGTCGGGGTCGCGGATGGCGGTGGCGAGCAGGCCCTTGGCGTCATAGGGGTTGGAGGGGATGGCCATCTTCAGGCCGGGCACATTCGCGTAGAGCCCTTCGACGCACCAGGAGTGGGTGGAGGCGAGCTGGCCGCCCGCACCGTCGTTGCCGCGGAAGACGATCGGGCAGCCCCACTGGCCGCCGGACATGTAGAGCATCTTGGGGGCGTTGTTGAGGATGGCGTCGGCGGCGACGAAGGAGAACGACCACGACATGAACTCGACGATGGGGCGCAGGCCGTACATGGCGGCGCCGATGCACATGCCGGCGAAGCCGTTCTCGGAGATCGGGCTGTCGATGATCCGCTTCTCGCCGAACTCGTCGAGCATGCCTTGGCTGACCTTGTACGCCCCGTTGTACTGGGCGACCTCCTCGCCGATGAGGAAGATCCGCTCGTCGTGGCGCATCTCGTGGCTCATCGCCTCGCGGAGCGCTTCGCGGAACTGGATCACGCGGTCGCCCTCGCGGCTGGGCAGGTCCGCCTCGGCCACGAACTCGGGCAGTTCCCACTCGCCGAGGGCGGGGTGGATCTTGGAATCGATCATCTCGAGGGTGGTCATGGCTGTTTCTCGTGGGGCGGTGTGTCGTGGGCTTTGATGACGGTTGCGTCGGGCCAGCGTTTCCTTTCGACTTCCGGAGGCCCCGACTCGTCCCGCCGCAGGATCAGGAGGATCGCGACGCGGACGGCGAGCAGAGCGAGGAAGACGAGGGCGAGCACCGCGATAAACGGTGTCGCGTCCATCGGTCAGAGCAGCGGGTTCTTCGCGCCGTGGTGATACTCGGCGGTGGGGGACAGGTTCTTCTGGGGCAGGGCGTAGACATCGGTGAACAGTTCCCCTGCCGGGTCGGGTGCGGGGCTGTTCTCGGCGAACTCGACCGCGTCGAGCACCTCGTCGCGAATCTCGTTCTGCATCTGCTTCCAGCCGTCTTCGGTGATAGCGCCCTCGTCCATCAGGTTCCCGAGCAGGCGGGCGATGGAGTCCTTGTTCTTGTACTCCTCGACCTCCTCCTTCGTGCGGTACTTCTGCGGGTCGGACATCGAGTGGCCCTGGTACCGGTAGGTCTTCAGATCGACGAAGCCCGGGCGGCTGTTCTCGCGGCAGCGATCGACGAAGGGCTTGAACTGGTTGTACACATTGCGGATGTCCAGCCCGTCGATCTGGATCGAGTCGATGCCGTAGGACTCGCCGCGGCTGATGAGATTCTCATGGTTGGCGGTGTGGCGGTGGATGGCCGTGCCCATCGAGTAGCCGTTGTTCTCGATGATGTAGATCACGGGGATGTCAAGTATGGAGGCAAGGTTGAGGGCCTCGTGGAATGCGCCCTGGTCGATGGCACCGTCGCCGAGGTAGCACAGGGCGACCTTCTTCTTAGGCTCGTGGTGCGGGTGGACGCCCTTTTTCATGACCTCGAACTCGTATTTGGCCGCGAAGGCGAGCCCTGCCCCGAGCGGGGTCTGAGCGCCGACGATGCCGTGCCCGCCGTAGAGCCAGTTGGGGCGATCGAACATGTGCATCGACCCGCCCTTGCCCTTGGCGCAGCCGGTGATCTTGCCGAACATCTCGGCCATGCAGGCGCGGGCCGACATGCCGCGGGCCAAGGCGTGCCCGTGGTCGCGATAGGCGGTGACGATCGGGTCGTCGTGGTTGACCGAGGCGATGGTGCCCACGGCGCAGGCTTCCTGGCCTGAGTAGATGTGGCAGAAGCCGCCGATCTTGGCCTGCTGATAGGCCTGCATCGTGCGGTTCTCGAACTCGCGGATGAGCTGCATGTCGCGCAACCACTTGAGTTGCGTGGCTTTGGGCAGTTCGGCGGCGAGATTCGCTTTAGAATGTGCTTTCGTCATGGGGGTGTTCGATGTCGGGGCCTGGGTCATCGCGTCCTCGGGTTCGACGAACGGTCTCGGAGGGAGGCGTCCATCGAACGGACGCCCGGGCCGCGTCCGCCGGTGGGCGGGCGCAGAGGCCACCGCAGCCGAGCGGTGGCCAGTCCGGGCATTGTAGGGGATCGCCAAGGGGGCGACAATGATTCAGCCGTGACGCCAAAGAGGGTCGCGTCAGTGGCGATTTCTGGCCGTCGGGGGCCCTGACCGGGGTGGGTGGTTGCCATGCATGGCCCAGGCGAACGAAAACCGGGCTTTCCCCGTGGGAAGCCCGGTCGTGGTGTGTGTTCGGAACCTCTCTCAATCACTCATTGATGTGGTCGCCCCAACCGGAAGGTTCTGCGTTTGCAGGATGACCAGCGCGGTCTGGACTTGCAGGTCAATGCCGTCGGTCAAGAGAGTGTCCGGGTCGGGGTGCTCGGCGTCGGGGATAATGGCCCCGGTCTCGTCGAGCGGCAGGACATCGGCGTCGCGACGGAGCAGCAGGGCGTCGGCCTGCTGGCTGGGCAGCATATCGACCGCCAGATCGGGGTCCACGCCCCACTCGGTCGCGCCGGGCAGCTTGTGGATCATGCGGGGCGAGTCGACGCGGTAGTAATGGGTGGTCAGTTTCATCGCCGACATGCCGCCGGGCAGCATGTAGACATTCTGGACGCTTCCCTTGCCGAAGGACCGCTGGCCGACGATGAGGGCCTTGGACTTGCCCTGGTGGGCCGCCGCCTGGACCGAGCCGGCGACGATCTCGCTGGCGGACGCGGAGCCCTCGTTGACGAGGATCACCACGGGCAAGTCGGAGAGGTCACGCCAGTCCTTGATGCCGCGGGCGTTCTGCTGTTCCTGCGGCACGCCGTTGGCGTCGACCGTGCGGACGACCATGCCTTCGGGGATGAAGCGGCTGGCGATCTCGACTGCCTGATCCAGCAGCCCGCCGGGGTTGTAGCGCAGGTCGAAGATCAGTCCGTTGAGCCCCTGCTGGCGCATCTCGCGGATGGCCATATCGAAGTCGCGGGCGCTGTCGGCGGTGAAGCCGGTCAGGCGGACATAGCCGATGCCGGCGTTTTTGTCGATGAACCAGTCCCAATCGCGGTCGCCCGGGCCGGTTTTCTCCCAGCCCTTGATGCTGGGCAGGTCGATCCGCTGGCGGGTGAGCTTGAAGACGATCTCCTCAACCTCTTCGGTTTCTTCGTTGGTGCGTTCGACGGTGATGTCCACGGTGGTGTTGGCCGGTCCGGTGATGACCTCGACGGCCTGATCCAGGTCCAGGCCGACGGCGGAGATGCCGTCGATCTTCTTGATGATGTCGCCGGATCGCACGCCCGCACGCTGGGCGGGCGTGCCCTCCAGCGGGGTGACCACCTTGATGTTCTGAAGTTCGTCCAGCTGGATCTGGATGCCGACGCCGGTGAACTCCCCCTCGGTCGAGCGGCGGAATCGGGCGACCTCGTCCGGCCAGATGACCGCCGAGTACGCGTCCAGCTCACCCATGGCGCCGTTGCCGAACTCGTGAAGGATGGCCTCGGGGAGGATGTTGACCGTCTCTTGGGCGTCAGAAAGCACGCCGTCGATCACGCGGCGGAGATCGAACGCGCTGGCGTCCCGGTCCCAGCCGGAGACCGTGGCCCGGCGTTCGTCGAGCCGTGCCAGGAAGGCGTTGCGCTTTGACGCGTTGCCGAGCCCGGGAAAGGTCGCGGCCAGATCGGTCGTGGTGACCATGGTGCGCACGGCATCAATGCCGCCAAGGATCAGCCGATTCATCGTTACGCCGTTGGGATTGTCGCGGCTCTGTCGTCCGATGTGCTGCTGGGCCGCACGCTGAATCGCGGTGCGGACCGCGGTCGAGGTCACGCCGGCGAGCTTGGCGCGGTAGTCGTCGCCGTAGGGGTTGTACGGCGGCAGTCCGTCCAGACCTTCGGCGAGCCGGCGGGCGTTGCGGAGTTCCCACAACCGTTCGGGGGCGTACATACGGATCATGGCCAGACGCTTGGTCAGGCGGTCGACATCATCCTTGTATGTTCCGGCGGGGTCGAAGATGGTCTCGAGCCGGTAGAAGATCTCCGAGGCGAAGAGCCATTCCCCGCGTCGTTCGGCGTCGTGGGCGGCCTGCTCGGCGCTCTTGAGCAACCCCGCGATCTTGGGATCGCCGAGCAGCGCGTCGTCATCCGGCGCGAGCAACTGCAGCTCCACCACACCGGACAGGGCCTTGCTCAGGGCGACCATGGAACGGTCGGCGTCGTAGGCGGCCAAGTGGCCCTCAAACTCCTCACGGGCTTCCTTGAGCTTCTGGGCCCGCTCGGTCTCGCGTTTGGCGAAGTTGGACTGGAAGAGTTCCAGCGATGCCCGGATGTGGGGGTCAAGACCGGAGGCCGACAGGGCATCGGGGCGAAGCAGTTCGAGCAGGGTCGACTCATCGCCGACCTTGGCCAACTCCCATACACGGTCGGCGACGACCGAGCCGGTGGTTCCCGGATCCAGGCTCATCGCGGCCGAGGGCAGCCCGGTGGAGAGAACAATCGCCATCCCGATGCCCGCCGCCCGTGTGAATCGCGTCATGCCAACTCCGTTCGTGTTGTCCGGGCGGGAGCCGCCCGGGGTGATTCTCAGTTTCATCGGCCTCGGACGGGGCGTTTCGGTCAAACCCCGCGTGCGGCCGGCCACAGCAACGGCGTCCTCGCCGGGCTGGGCGGGCGGGGCCGTGTGTCCCGCCCCGATATCTACGAGCAACGGACCGGAAAGTTTCTATTCCGCCGGGACCGGAGGAGGCCCCGTATTCGGGGGTTGCCCGCACGGGCCCGGATCGGGGGGGTCAGGGCCGGATCCGCTTGCGGGCGACTCGCCAGCCCCAAAGCCCCAGTCCGCCGGCGGCCAGCCCGGTCAGGATGATGGTCCAGATACGAAATACCTCCGGATCCGCCTCGGATCCTGGCGGGCTGGAGGCATGGCTGATGGCCAGAGCGATCAGCGCGATGCCGGGTCCGATAGTGTAGCCCGTGCCGATGACCGCCTCGTGCTTGCCCCCGGCATCCACCCCGGCGGTCCCGACGGCCATCGCGTAGTAGAGCGCCCCGCAATAGATCGCGGCAAGCCCGGCACCCAACGCAGCCAGTCCGAGGATAAAGACCGGGACCGCTTGCCCGCCGAACGCCGGGGATCCGACGGTGAACGCGAAGCCGAAAAACAGCACGCCGAGCCCGGTCCAGGGCATCCACCACCTGCCGTGCCAGCCGTGCCACCGCTCGAAGAGCGCGAAAATCAGCACGCGGGCGATGAGCCAGGAGCTCGCGACCGGGAGCTGCCATGCGACCGCCACGCCGATGCGGTCGAGGATGATCGGTTGGATCGGATTCACTGCCGAGACAACAAGATAGCTGGTAAACAACAGCACACGGAACAGCGAGAGCAGAGCCTCGTAGACGGGGGGATGGGTGTGCTCGGCGTGATCGTGGCGTGCGGGTTCGACCGGGAATGTCCATGCAATAGCGACCATTAGCAGGTGGAGCACGCCGAGCAGAGCCAGGATCCTGAACGGAAACCGCTCCAGGAGCGGGGCCATGCCCCAATAGGCGGCGACGAGGGCGAAAGACCAGACGATGTTGAATCGTCCGATTGCCGCCCGCAGGTCCTTCTCACGCCGGCCGCCCGAGAGATAGGACTCCACAATCGGCCAGAGCGCGCCCGATGCCGGGGAATAGACGAGCACCATCAGCCAGATGCTCGGACCGAGGAGTGATGGGGCGACGCGTTCGGCGAGCAGGGGGAGCTGGCAGACGACCGCCATGACGAGAAGAATCCCTGCGAGGGCGACGCGGGTGGTGATCCGATCCGAGACGGCTGCCGCCCGTCGGAGCATCGGCCCGGCCGTCAGTGCGGCGGCGATGTAGGTCGCGCCGAACGCCACGCCCAGCCACAGATTCTCCAGCCGCCCGTAACCCAGCCCGTTCTTGGTGATGAAGTAGATGCCGTTGGTGACGGCTCCCGTGCCGACTGATCCGAGGAAGGTCAGCGCCAGGACCCGGGAAAGCACCACGGCTCTCCCGGCATGGTCGGGGCGGCCTGTCGGGGGATCCTGATAGGGTGTCTGGATGGTAGCGGGCGTTGCCATCGGCGAGCGGCGATCGTAGACTCCCGCCCGGCCCGCTCCAAAGGTGGCGGGCGGATGACAACAAAGATCCCGTAGCTCAACTGGATAGAGCGTTGGCCTCCGAAGCCAGAGGTTACAGGTTCGAATCCTGTCGGGATCGTTCGAGGGATCAGCCCCGCCGCAGATCGCGGCGGGGCTGTTTCATTGCGGGGCGTTCAAGGCTTGGGGCAGTTGACCCCGAACGAGCGGCAGATGGGGTGATCGTGCTTGCAGTTCGGGCGGGCGGTACAAGCATAACGGCCGTGGAAGACCAGTTGGTGCCCGAGTCGGCTCCAGCGGTCTCTTGGGAAGAGGGACATCAGGCGTTTCTCGACGACCGCCGTGTTCATTTTGGGCTCATCAACCAGTCCCAATCGCCACGAGAGGCGCTGCACATGGGTGTCCACAACGAATCCGACATTGATGCCGAACGCGTTGCCGAGGACGACATTTGCGGTCTTTCTCGCCACACCACGGAGGGTGAGCAGGTCGTCCATGTTTGCCGGCACTTGGCCGCCGTACACTTCAACGATGCGGGTCATGGCTTCATGAATGGCCTTCGCCTTGCTGCGATAGAGTCCGATTGTTTTGATGTAAGGCTCGATCTTTTCTGGTGAAGCGGCCGCGTAGTCATCGGGCCGCGGGAACGCCTTGAAGAGTTTGGGAGTTGTTTTGTTGACGCCTGCGTCCGTGGATTGGGCGCTGAGGATCGTTGCGATCAAGAGCTCGTGGGCGTTGGAATGGGTGAGTTCGCAATGGGCGTTCGGATAGTGCTCTTCGAGAGCGTCGGCGATGCGTCTGGCGCGTGATTTCTCGGCCTTGGTCGCTTCTGGCAGCGCGAAGGGGATGTCGCGGAGACCGCGCGGGTTGCCCTTGCCCTTTGGGTGGACGGTCTCGGTCATGAAGGTGTTCCGTCCCGGACAGGTTTCTCGCCGTACGCCATCCCGCTGACCGACCAGAGCCCGAGACCGAGCGTGACAAGGGTCACGACGGCGGTGGAGCCGATGGATCGGGAGGCTTCCCCGTGCCGATCGCTGAAAGCCTGGCGATGAACCTCGGCGGTGGCGGTATCGCCGGCCTTAGCGGCGTCCCAATACGCCCGCAGGTCATTCTGCATGGGCGGCATCAGCAGGAGCAAGTGGTAGGAAACCAGCAGGAATGCGATGCCGGTGCCCGCTGCCCGGAAAAACAGCAACCACGATCGGCGCTTCGCTCCGGCAATGACCGCGATCGTGAAGCCCACGATAGTGAGAAATGCACAGACAAACTGCACGATGTCCGTGCCCAGGAAGACCCGTGAAGCGACCTGCCCTGCGGCGAGCATCCAATGTTCGCCCGTGTAGTCCGGGTAGGCCCCGAGCGTCGGATCGAGATCCCGCATCGTCGGGAAGGTCACCGCGGCGGTAAGACCCGCTCCGAACAACGCGCCCGCCCAGACCCCCAGCGCGGCCAGGTGAACGGTTTCGCCGATCTGGTATGCGAGCCGCCTTGACACGCTGAACTGTAGCGGGATCAGTCGGTGGGCGGATAGAGGATCCAGTCGCCGTCCGAGACAGGATCGTTCGCAATCGGTAAAACTCCGAGCCCGGCGAATCGCTTCATGAGATCCCGCGCGTCTTCGGTTCGGCCTACCGCGGGCGGCGTGGCGCGGTCATCGTCCCCGTCGGTTCCGACGGAGTAAATGATCAGGCGGCCCTCTCGCACCGCGAGCCGGAGGGGGTGCTCGGGATCGGATGGATCTTCCGGAGCAGCGGGGGCCAACTTCGGGACAAGTTCGTCGATCGCTTGCGGCCAATGACCCGCCCGGCGACGGTGGATCTGTGACGACAGCGCGACGCAGGCCGCGCCCGTGCAAGCGTCCGACGCACGAACCATCGCGGGAATGCGGCAGCGCTTGGCAGCAGGATCTCGAGAAGCCAGACCCTGGGTCTGTTTTCGACCTCCGCCGCAAAGACCCGATCCGATGGACCGCTGGGCGCGACGCGGGCCACGGCTTGGGCATTTCCGAGGTCCGACGCGATGTCTCCGGGCGATCGGACGCGGCGAGGAGCCGCCCCGATTCGGCATGCGGACGGACGCGGGCCGCCATCCACCTTTCGATCCGAAGAATCGGAGAGTGTCGCACCGACTAGGTCCATGGGTTGAACGCGGACTCGCTCATGCGGTAGCCCCCTCAACACTCCAAGGGAGGCCAGCGCACCGGCAGACGGTCCCAGTGCTCGAAGTCGGTCTAAAGCCTGGTCTTGCCCTTGCCCGTCAGGCGGTAGTGCTTGCGTTCGCGTCCGGTATTTCCTTTGCGACATTCGGGCTTGATCAGACCCTTGGCCTCGATGTTGTACCGCATCGGGTACAGGGTCGACTGGCCAATGGCCAGCACGCCGTCGGTCCGTTTCGTCAAGGTCTCGGCCAGAAAACTCCGCGAAATGCGAGAGGCGGCCGGGACAGGCTATTTGCGGGGCAGCAGTTCAACCTCGCTGGTCGCGTGGACCCGCCCCCGGCGGTGGGAAAGCGTGACCGACTCTCCGGGAAGGTAGTCGGAGAGCACCCGTATCAGCTCGCTCAGGTCGCGGGTGGGTCGCCCGTTGATGGCGGTGATGAACGATCCGATCCGCAGGCCGGTCCGCTCCCGGGATCCGGGGGGGAGACCGGTGACGCGGACGCCGTCCCCGGTTCCGTTCTCGATCTCGATGCCGAGGGTCGCGGGCAGGTCAGTGCCGGTCTCGGCCACCATCGGCAGGGTGTCCAGCCATTCGCGGTACGCCTTTTCCAGCTCGCCTTGCTCCATTGCCAATGTCCGGCGCAGGGCGGCCAGCCCGGTCGGGTCGTCGTCGAACGACTCGGTGTAGGCGCGGTAGAACTCCGACAGCTTGCCCCGGTCGAGCAGAAAAAGCATCACGGCCCGCGACTGCGCATATTGGGCGAGCGGGCGCGACATCACGAACCGATCCATGGGCGTCGCGGCGAGCCGGTCGATAGGGGTCAGCCGGTCGGAGTCGTTGAGACGCTTGACGATGTTGGTCCGCCAAGAGGGAACGGGCACCAGCCAGCCGTCTTCGAGATCGTAGTCCTCGACCAATGAAGCAAGGCCTTCCTGGATCCAGGGCGCGTGTTGCTGGCCCAGCCGGGACATATCGCGCCAGTGGAGGACATGGATCAGCTCATGACGCAGGGTTGCTCCGAGGTCCTGCGCGACTAGGCGGCGTCGATTGTGGTCGTACGCCCCACCGATGGAGGACAGCCCGCTCCGTGCCCCCGGTCCGAACACCGCGATGGCCCATCGGGCAAACTCGGCACGATCGGGAAGGATGATTGAGACCCAGGGGTCGTCCAGGACGGCTCCGGGTGCGATCAGATCGGGGAACAGATGTGTGTGCGCCCAAGCGGCGATGATTTCGATTTCCTCGCGGCACTGGTCGGTGCTCACGGAGTCGTGGGCGCTGATGACCTCGAGCTTCAGTGGTTCGATTGTTCGTTCTTCCCATTTCGACGGCACGAGCCGGCGGGCGACGGTGAGGTCGGCCGCCCGGCGTGCGTCGAGGACCTCCTGCCAGCGGGTAACGGTCTGCTGGTAGAAATCGCTCGATCGCACGCAGGCGATATCGGGGTCGTCGGAGAGCGCGCGGAAGTCCGTGAATCCCAGAATGATGGCACGCTGCAGGCATGTGACCGCGAGATCAGCATCCTCGCGGGCGCAGGCGACCACGGCGAGGTTGTACCACGGTTCAAAGGACTCGGGGGCGGCTTCTGCCTGGGCGTTCAGGTAGGCTTCGGCGTCGTCGTAGCGGCCTTCCGCAAAGGCACGCAGCCCGGCTCGCTCGAGCTCGGATGCGTCCATCCCGGCCGTGTCGGGTTCCGTGGCCCATGCCAGCGGAGCGAGCAGAAGGGTCAGGATCGCGATCAGGCGGGGGCGGGGCATGGGCGGAGTGTACCGCCCGGACCCGCGGGGCGATCAGCCTAGGTTCGCCATCTCTTCGGCCGGGATGTCCGCGTTCGAGAAGACTTTTTGCACATCGTCGTTGTCCTCGAGCGCCTCGATCAGTGCGAGCAGCTTGCGGGCGTCCTCGCCTTTGACGAGGACGGTAGTCTCCGGGATGCGGGCGATCTCCGCTTCCATGATCTCAAGCCCGGCCTTCTCCAAGGCGTCCTTGACCTGCTGGAACTCGGTTGGGTCCGTCAGTACGGTCCACACGCCCGGCTCGTCGTCGGTGGCGCCTTCCGGAGCCCGGACATCTTCGGCTCCGGCTTCAAGGGCGGCTTCCATGACCTGTTCCTCGGAGTGCTTGCCGGCGTCGAGGATGATCTGGCCTTTGGTCTGGAACATGAACGCGACCGAGCCGGAGTTGCCCATGTTTCCGCCGAGCTTGTTAAAAATCGAGCGGATCTCGTTGACGGTGCGGGTGTTATTGTCGGTCAGGCCCTCGACGATTATCGCGGTTGAGCCTGGCCCGTAGCCCTCAAAGACGACGGGCTTGAAGTCCTCACCGCTGGTGTTACCAGCGCCCTTGTCGATCGCCCGCTGGATCGTGTCCTTGGGCATATTGGCGTACTTCGCCTCGTCCACGGCGTACCGCAGGGCGAGGTTGGTGTCCAGGTCGGGGCCGCCGGACCGGGCGGCGGCCATGATGGCTTTGGAGCACTTGGTCCAGATCTTGCCCCGCTTCTTGTCCTGGGCGGCCTTGCGGTGCTTGATGTTCGCCCATTTGCTATGACCGGCCATTCGTCGGCTCCTGCTCTGCATCGCCCGGGCGATGACCTGGGCATCCGAAGTGTGGTGGTGGGGGATTGTTGACTGGCGGGGCTGAAAAGTCAGCCTGGGTCCGGGGCCGTGCCGAGGGGCGCGAGGGGCGGTTCTTGCCCTTGCTCAAGGGCTTCGAGCCGACGCCGGATCTGGTTGAGCCTGTCCTGCGTCTCGGCGATGCGTGATTGATTGGGCTGGGGCTGGGCGGCCAGCTCCATGGCCCGCTTTCTAAGAAGTGCCTCTGCCGAACGCCAGGACGCCGCGGCTTGTTCAAGACGCCCGGCCCGGGCCAGCGCGTCTCCGAGGTGCTCGTGGAGGGTGGCGTTCTCTTCGCCGTTTTCGGCCGCCAGTGCCCGGGTCAGGATCGTGACCGCGCCCTCACGCTTCACTGAGCCATCGGGCCCGACTTCATCGAGGAACACACCGAGCTTGTACCTCACCCAGCCGAGCGAGTCGAGGATGCTCGCCTGTTGCGGGAGCGCTTCGGCGGCACGCTGGATCAGTTCCTCGGCTTCACCCAGCGACTCGCCACGGTCTGCCAAGGCATAGCCGAGATCGTTGCATGCCCAGGCGTGAGACGGGTCATGCTCGAGCGCGAGCTGGTACATGGCTTCGCTCTCGGGGACGCGGTTGAACACATTCGCGACGAGCGCAGCCGCGTATGCGATGTCGGCCCGGTGGCGTGCGTCGTTCGCCTCGCCCGGGGATTCGTTGAATCCGAAGGCCTCCCGGAGCGTCTTGGATACCTCGGCAAGCAATGCCGGACGCGCACGATCGTCGATATGGGCGAGCATCGCGCGCACGCGATCGGCATCCCCGGCCGCGCCGGCGAGCCGTGCCCATTCGCTGAGAAGTTCGGCGTCGGGATGGTCGGCTTGGATGGCGAGATTCCCAAGCAGATCGATGGCATCTGGCTGGCGTCCGGCGGCGAGCAGAGCCTGAACCACGATCACACCGCTGTCCGAACCCAGTGAACCGTTGCGGACCAATGCTTCGAGCCGGTTCGTCCGTCCGAGTCTGGCCAGAACCAGCGTCCGCTGCCGCTCAAGGCTGTCATCGAGCAACGCCCGGGCCTCGCCCGCGTCATAGACAGCAAGGACCCGCTCGAGGACCCCGCGGTCTTCGGGCAGCCGCGACAAGGCCCCGGCGGCGGCTCGCCACTGCTCGGCTTGCTGAAGCGTCAGCTCGCCTTCGGGTGGGATCGCGTTCAGGGTCGTTTCGACGGCTTCGGACCACCGCCCGAGCCGGAGGCAGGCTTCGACCCGCTCCAGCGAGGCATCGACGCCGATGGGGCCCTCGGTGCGGTCGAGCACTCGATCCTCGGCACGCTCGCCGAGGTCGGGGTGGCTCATGAGCAGGAGTTCGGCGGCCCGGGCGATCTCCGGATGCCCGGTCGTCCGGTGTGAACGGTCCAAGACTTCTAGTGCTCTGGAAGGGTTCGATGGAGTGAGCGTCTCGGCGAGCGCCACGGCGTTGGGGACCGAACCCGGCACAGAACGCAGCCGTGCGGCCAGCCAATCCGCCACGCGATCGGCAAGCCCCGGATCTTGCTCCGACCCCGCGGTCGAGAACTGCGCGAGCATGGCGAGCCCCAGATCCCTCGACGGTTCGCGCTCGTTGAGCAGCATGATCAGTTCGCAGGCATCACGAAACCGTGATTGCCCGGCGAGGTCTCTTGCCCGCAACAGGCCGAACAGGGCGCTTCGGCCTCTTTGTTCCGACAGCGCTCGCCCGACCGCTCTCACGCGTTCAGGGGTCGCGTCTCCGCCGGACACGAGCGCGATGCGGCGTTCCCATACACGCTCGTCGAATGGGTCGATTTCGCTCGCACGGATGACGCGGTGGGCGGCGGTGTCTGTGTCGCCGGAGAGAAAAGCTACTTCGGCGGAGGCGAGAAGATCATCGACCGTTGCGACGGGATCGTCATCGATCTCTCTTGCGAGCTGCCGGGCATCTTGGAGGCGCTGGCAGGCGATAAGGGCCGCGATCCGATCGGGTCGAGGAGCCGGCACGGATCTGCTGAGCAGCCGTGCCGCCTCGTCCCAGCGTCCGGATCGGCCAGCCAGTTCCGCCAGCATCACCGCGTTTATGGGTGTCTCGGATGCGGCGTCGGTGGGCGGGGTCATTCTGAGTTGATATTCCGCGGCGATCGCGATCCCGAGCGTTCGGTCGGCAGGCTCACCTGCCGAGATCAATCGATCCGCCAGAGCCCGCGGCGATGTATCCAGCCTGGCAAGGGCGGCGGCCCAAGCGCGGACGAACCGCGGCTCGCGTGCGACAGCCTTCAGAGTCAATGACTCGCGTGTTTCAGGATCGAAACGCATGAGCAAGTCACCGACGAGCACGGGATTGGCCATCAGTGTGAGCCGACGCATGGCCGTGCTCGCCGCGTCTTCATCGGACAGAGTCGCGCCGATGACCGTTCTGAGGATCTGACGGCGCTGCGTCTCGGTGTATGTCGGCACCTCCAGCAGCGACTCGGCTGCGGCGATCACGGCGGGTCCCACCCCAGCTAAACCAGCACAGCCAGCGAGCCACTGGGTTTCTTCCGCAGCCAGATCGCCCGCGTTCGATTGCAGATGCTCCAGAAGCAGCGTGCTGGCCGTGGCGGGTTGTCCGGCGAGCACCCTTGCAGCGAGCGTCCGTTGGAGCATGGGCACGGAGACGCGCCCGCCATTGGGCATTCCCATTGCATAGCCGTCGGCGGCGCGTGCCGGTTGGGCGAGGCGCAGCCAGGCGTCCCCGAGACGCATCGCGAGCTCGGGGACACGGGTCCGCAGCCGGGTCAGCTCGGTAGGTTCACCCGGGACGGGCGCATGCTGGCCGAGTTCCTGCAGGGTTTGCTCGAGTACTTCTGCACCCGCTCGCAAACTTCCACGGTCCACGAGCGCGGCTCCCAGTATCGAGCCTGCAAGCAAGCGGTCCGGTGCATGCTCGGCCCGCGACCAGGCGGCACCGGACCAACGCACGGTGTCATCCACCTCGCCACGCTGGGACGCATCACTGGCGAGCAGCAAGAGCGGGCGGATCGAGGTCCCACCGAGTTCGGCCGCAGCCTGCCATGCATCCACGGCGCCGACCCGGTCGCCGATCATGTAGCGAGCCTCGCCGAGTTCGTTCCAAAGCACGGCGGAAGACGGATCAAGATCGACCGCCCGATCGAGCATTTCTGCGGCCTTGGCGGCGTCGTCCGACAGCTTTGCGGACCGCGCAGCGGCATAGAGCGATGCTGCCTGCCGCGCATTCTCTGATGAGGGAGTGGGCAGAGCACCGATCGGTGTGCCGGGCCGGAGGACCTCGAGCACCTCGTCGAGCGGGACTGTCGCGTCCGCGTATCCGATCGATCCGGGTGTGATCGGCTTCGGCATGGTCGGATCGATCCGCGCTGCGGCTGCCGCGAAGGACCCGGTTCGTGGCTCGAAGGCTTCGAGTTCGGCTATGGCTTCAAGGCGACGGCGTGCCGAATCGATCCCCTCAGTGGCCATGAGAGCCCGGTCGACCCGATCGGTGGGGGGCGTGGTACAGGAGAGCAGCGGCGTGCAAAGCACCGCCGTGATCGCGACCCTTCCGACACGGAAAGTCATGTTTCCTGCCCAGCCTTCGTTTTGCCTGACCTGCGGGATGACTTGCGGGCCGCGGTCTTTGTCTGGCCGATGCCGGTCGCGGCCTGCAACTCCAGGAGGGCATAGACACGCGGCGCATCCGCGGCACGCACGGCACGCTCCAAGCGACTCGCGAACTCCGGCGTCGTTTCGTTCGCGGCGGGCGCGATCCCGAATGAACCGAGCACCGACGCCAGCCGATCGTCGAGCGGGAACGCATGGCCCCCCAAGGTCAGCACCATCATTCTGGACGCACAGAACGAAGGTAGGCCGTGGATGCCATCCAGAACCTGTCGGGCCTCACGCTTGGGCATCGCCGCGATGCTGGCGAGGGACAACCCGTGGTACTTCTCGAACACATCATTCAGAGTAGCGATCAAACGAGCGGCACGCTCATCGCGTCGTGGCTCGCGGGGCAGCATGCGCGCGATCTCGTCGGCGGAACAGACTCTGAGTTCGTTGTAGCCGGTGAGTTCGGAGCGGAACGCATCGAGCGATTTGCCCGCGGATTCATGCGACGATTCCCAGAGTAGCAGCGAGTACACAAGCTGGTGGACGAGCGCGTCCTCACCTTCGGGGCAGAGAGCAAAGGAAGCATCAGGGGGCGGCGCCCCCAAAGACTGCTCGATCGCGTCCGCTGCGGCAAGCACCGATTGCCCGAGATCGTCGCTCACCCCTGCTCCTCCCCCGGTCGGTCGTTCGCGGTGTTTTCTCTGGCCTCCCGCTCGAGTTTGTCTTTGGTGAGGAGGGACATGACTTCCATCTGGGCTTTCAGACCCTCGTCGTAGACGAACTCGAGGGCCGGCATGTCGCGAAGATGGACGAGATCCATCACATCCCGACGGAGCTTGGCGGTCGCGGCTTTGAGCCCGTGGAGGGTCAGCTCGGCATGCTCGGCGGGCATCACCGTCACATACGCTCTGGCACGCTTGCCATCGTCGGTCAGCTCGACGCGCGTGACCGTGATCAGTCCGCGCACGCGCGGGTCGCTCAGCCCGCGCGCCATGCGCTGCTGCACCGCACGCAGAAGTATGGACTCGATCTGCTTCTTGCGCCGTTCCCCGATCACGCCGCGTCCTCGTTCCCGCTGCCGTCGGGGTCATCCGCTCGGGTCAGCATTTCAACGGCCAGTTCCTCAGCCTGGCGGGCGGAAAACGCTCCTCCCGCCAGCTCTCCCGCCCATCCGTGCAGCAACTCGCGCTGGCAGGACACCAGATCGGCTTCCGCATGAGACCCGAGTTTGCGCTCGATCGCATCGAGCGTTGCGAGCACCTGGTGGGCGGAGGAGCCTGCCGCCGCGACACCGAGCAGGAGTGCGTTGTGGACATCCTGCGCCCCGACCTCGGCGACGGACACCTGGTGGTCCCTGTGCAGCCGATCTTTGAGCGAGCGGGCGACGGACCGCTTGTCCTTAAGCGACCGCGCCCAGTCGATCCGCAGTTCGGCCTGAACAATGCCAACGATCATCGGCGGCTCTCACGCAAGGTCAGAGGGTCCGGGCGACCTGGACCTGCTTGTAGCATTCCAGCACATCGCCGACCTTGATGTCGTCGTAGCCGGCGATCTTCATGCCGCACTCCGTGCCCGAGCGGACCTCCTTGACATCGTCTTTGACCCGCTTGAGCTGTTCGAGACGACGGTCGTTCTCGATCACCACGCCGTTGCGCGTCACGCGGATGAGCGCGTCTCGCTGGACGACGCCGTCGGTGACATAGCAGCCAGCGATCATGCCCACACGGGTGATCTTGAAGACCTGGCGGACTTCGGCGTGGCCCAAGACCTCCTGACGCAGTTCCGGGGCCAGCAGGCCCTCGGCGGCTTTCTTCAGGTCGTCCACGATATCGTAGATCACCTGATAGTTGCGGATCTCAACGCCCTTGGCTTCGGCGAGTGCCCGGCCCTTGGCGTTGGCAATGACATTGAAACCGATAATCAGGCCGCCCGATGCGTTCGCCAGCAGGATATCCGACTCGGTGATCCCACCGACCGCGGCGTGGATGACCCGGACCTTGACCTCACTCGACTCGCTGCCGACCTTCTCGATCTCGCTCTTGAGAACATCGACCGAGCCCTGCACATCCGCCTTGAGGACGACCAGGATCTCCTTGACATCCGCCTCGGCCATCTGGCTGAACATACGGTCCAGCGTGGCCTTCGGCTGGGCGAGCTGCTCGTGGCGCTCGCGCTCGCGGCGCTGCTCGGCGGCTTTCTCAGCCTCCTTGAGCGACGGCACGCAGTAGAACTTGTCGCCCGCGTCCGGCAGATCGTTGATGCCGGAGATCTGCACCGGCATGGGGGGGAACGCCTCGCGGAGTTTGTTCCCACGGTCGTCGGTGATGTCGCGGACGCGTCCGAATGCGCGGCCAAGGACGATAAAGTCGCCGACTTTGAGCTTGCCCTCTTGGATCAGGATGTTGGCGACATTGCCGCGTCCCTCTTCCGGGCGTGCCTCGATCACCGTGCCTTGCGCCTGCCCGTCGAAGTCGGCGGTCAGCTCGAGCACCTGGGCTTGCAGGTCGAGGATCTCGAGCAGCTCTTGGATACCCTGGCCTTTGAGCGCGCTGACCCTGACGACCTCGGTGTCGCCACCCCACTCCGTGGGGTTGAGTCCTTGTTCGGCCAGCTGGCCGAGGATCTTGGTGATGTTGCTCTCGGTTGCCTCGGGCTTGTCGATCTTGTTGAGTGCCACGATGATCGGGACGCCCGCCGCCTTGGCGTGGCTGATCGATTCTTTGGTTTGCGGCATCACGCCGTCGTCGGCCGCCACCACGAGCACCACGATGTCGGTCACCTGCGCACCGCGGGCACGCATGGCGGTGAATGCCTCGTGGCCCGGCGTATCGATGAACACTACCTGCTTCTCGTCCGAGCCGAGCTTGACCGGCACGCGGAAGGCACTCGTGGCCTGCGTGATGCCGCCCGCTTCGCCTGCGGCCACATTGGTGTTGCGGATCTTGTCGAGAAGGCTGGTCTTGCCGTGGTCGACATGGCCCAGGATCGTGACCACCGGGCCGCGGGGCCGCTCGTCCTTGCGCTCGCGGTCCTCGAACTGAGCGGCTACGGCTTGCTCGGCTGTCTTGGATTCTGTGACCTCGAGTTCGATGTTCCAGTCGATCATGATCTCCTGGGCCTTCTCGGCGTCGATGCCCGAGTTGATTGTCGCCATGATGCCCTGCATGAAGAGCTTCTTGACGATGTCGGCGCCCTTGACGCCGGTGGCCGCGGAGAGTTCCTTGATGGTGAAAGGCTCGGCGATGGTGACCTTGCCACCGACCGTGGCGGGCACGGCCGCCTGGGGGGCCTTGGTGCCGCTCTTGAGCTGCTGACGCTTCTGCTTGAGATACCCGCCGGATCGCTGCAAGCGTGCCTCACGCTCGGCAAGATCTGCTTGCGACCAGCCGCCGGGACCTTCGCCAAGCCCGTCATCTCGGCGACGATCGCCGCCGCGACGGCGGGTGTTGCCTCCTCGCGGAGCGCGTCCGGGGATCGGGCCATCCATGAAGCTTGGTCCACTCGGTCCCCGTCCACCGCCGGGGCGCGGTCCGCGAGGGGGACGCGGGGGCTCGAGACGCTCCGGTGCTTCGACGCGGACGACCTTCGGGCCGGACAGCTTGATTTTGTCTTTCTTGATCTCTTCCAGCTTGGGACCGGCGGGGGTGATGACCTTCGGCCGCGTCGGGACATTCATCACCGGGGGGGCCTCTGGACCCCTGATGCTGGGGGTGGGCGGACGGACGACGCGCGTTGGTTTGCCTGCATCCGGACGCTCGTCCGATGCGGCCGGGCGTGCGGGTGTCTCGGGCTGATCGGCGGCCGGGGGGCGTGCGTTCAGCCCCGCAGGGATGCGAGCCGGAGCGGGTTTGCCGGGAGCGGGCGGCTTGGGTGCGGTGGTCGCAGTCGCGGGCTCCTCGGCGGGGGCGGCGGTCGTCGCGGTCGCCGGCTTTGCGGGGCGTGCCTTCAGCGGGGTCGCCTTGGGAGCGTCGACGACGGCGGTGGTAGTCCCTGTTTCGTCCTCGGCATCGCCGTCGTTCCCGGCAGCCTTCCGTGCCTTGCGTGGCTTGTCCTCACGGACCTTGTCGAGATCGACCTTATCGGCTTGCTCGACAGCCGTGCTGCTGCCCTCTTCGGCGGTGAACCACTCGCGGATGGTCTGCTCGAGACCGATGGAAACCGTGGACATGTGGTTCTTGATCACCTCCGAGGGGATCCCCTCGGCGTGGCACTTGTCCACGATGGACTTGGACTTCACGCCCAGCTCCTTGGCGATCTCGAATACGCGCTTGCTAGCCAAATCGTCCTCCGGGTTCGATCCCGAGTGTCATCCGTCGTCGCCGTGCCCGGCTGAATCAAGGCCGGGGGGCGTGTCTATCCGTCCATCCGGGCGGGCGTGCTCCGACGCCGGCCCGGTTTTTTCCATCAGTTCGAGCCGCCGCCGAGAATGTCGTCGGCACGCGATTCGGACTCGTCGTCGGTCGATTGGCCGGCTCCCAGGATCGCCGCCGCGGCGGCGTCCGGATCGGCATCGCCCTCGGTCGCGCCGGCGAGGATCGCTGCGGCCGCGTCCTGCTCTTCCTGACGCTTTCGCTCGGCGGCTTCCTTCTCAGCCTGCTGTTGGGCAGCGACTTCCTTAGCCCGGGCCGCGGCGACCTCGACCGCCTGGGCCGCGACCTCCGCGTCGATCCCGAGTTCCTCGGCCAGCACATCGGCGCCGATTTCCTCGATATCGAACACGCTGACCATGCCGAGGGCCGCCAGACGGTCGACCATCTCGTCGGAGATACCCTCAATGCTCGTGAGCGTCGTGGAAAGGATTTCCAGACCCTTGTTGAACTCTTCCGGCGTTAGGATATCGATATCCCAGCCCGTTAATCGGGCCGCCAGGCGAACATTCTGTCCGCGCTTGCCGATCGCCAGGCTGAGCTGATCGTCGCGGACGACGACGGTGGCACGCCCAAGTTCAAAGCAAAGCGAGATCTCCTCAACCTCGGCCGGCTTGAGCGCGTTCGCGATCAGTATCTGGCTTGACTCATTCCAGCGGACGATGTCGATCTTCTCACCGTTGAGTTCGTCAACGATGGTCTTGATCCGCGCACCGCGAACGCCGACGCACGCGCCGACGGCATCGACCTTCGAGTCGATCGAGGACACCGCCATTTTGGTGCGATAGCCGGCCTCGCGGGCTATGGCCTTGATCTCGATGGTGCGTTCCGAAACCTCGGGCACTTCGACCTCGAAAAGGCGGCGAATGAAATCCGGATGGGCGCGGCTCAGGTAGATTTTGGCCTGATTGCCCATGTCCTTGACATCCAGGATCATGGCACGCACACGGTCGCCCGGTCCGAACTGCTCGCCCGGAATCTGCTCGCTGCGGAGCATGACGCACTCGGCCCGGTCGACCTGCACGATCAGGGCGCCGTGGTCGTATCGCTGAGCGACCCCGTTGACAATGGTGCCCACGCGTCCGCCGTATTCGTCGATGAGCGACTGACGCTCGTCGTCGCGGAAACGCTGGATCATGACCTGCTTGAATGTTTGGGCAGCGATACGGCCAAGATCCTCGGGCTTGAGGTTCAACGGCTCGCCGTACCGGAACACGCTGATCTCACCTGTTACCGGATCGACGGTGCACTGAAACTCCTCGGCGTCGAGGGTGCCGAAGAACTTGCGGCACGCTGTCACCATCGCCTGCTCCAAGTCAGCGATCAGCAACTCGCGGCTGATCCCGCGGTCGCGGGCGATCGAATCAAGGATCCGCAGCATTTCCTGGGTGTTCACCGTGTCGCTCCTGTCGCCGCCTCGTGCGGCTTCCCGTATGGGTTGTCTTGATGTCTGGTTGTCGCTCGCCGAGACGCCCTTGCCGTCCGACGCAAAAAAACAGAAACCGCGGGTCGAGGCTGACCGCGGTCCGTCGCGCCGACTAGCGGGGGGAACACCCCGCCAGCCCGGAACAGGATGGACAGACGCTCACCGCATCGCCATCACCCCGGGCAGGGGGCGCTCGAACATCGTCGAGCCCCGATCAGCCAGCATCGCGGAGGACCATGGTCACACCGAACGCTCCTCACGGACGACCATCGCCCGTGTTTCTCCTGAATCCTAGATATGACACCGAGGTCCGATCAACCCGGCCCGCAAAGCTCGCGGGGGTCAGCTTCCCGAGTTCGTGCGGATCGGACGATCCCGACGGGCTCCCCGGGGCAGGGGGGCGATCACCCTGACCGCCCGCCGCCCGCGATGCTGGCCGATTTCGGCCTGGTACTTCGGCTCTCCCTCGATCAGGAGGGTCGCGGGCAGGGCGTGGTGCTGTGTGGTCACGATGACATCCCCGGGCTGCATTTCGGCAAGATCCCGTAGCGTAATAGTGGTTTCAGCCAGAACGGCCGAGAGCTGAAGCCCGGCCTGATCCAGATTCCTCTGGAGCCGGGCCGTCGCGACACTCGAGCTCTCATTCCGCGATACCGCGAACCAGCTCTGGCTGCTCAGTTCCTCCATGACCGGTTCGATGACATTGTACGGGATACACAGGTTCATGGTGCCGGCCCGGGCACCCATCCGGAGCTCGAGCCCAATCACCATGACCACCTCATTCGGGGGGACGATCTGGACGAGCTGGGGGTTGGATTCTTGGGCCACCACGCTGAACTTCATCGGGCGGACCGATTCCCATGCCTCGCCGAGCGCGGATAGGCCGCGGACGATCACATTGGAGATCAACCGCTGCTCGATGGGGGTCATCGGGCGTTGTGGGATAAAAAGATCCTGATTGTTGCCGCCCAGCAGCCGGTCGATGATTGGATAAATGATGAGCGGAGAGATCTCGAGGCACATCTGGCCTTCGAGCGCGTTGCTCTGGACAAGGTTGAAGCTGGTGGGGTTGGGCAAAGCTCCGATGAACTCGCCGTAGGTCATCTGCTCGCAGGTCGCGACGCGGACCTCGACGATGGTCCGCATGAACCCGGAGAGCGAGGCCCCGAAGTTTCGAGCGAACGACTCGTGGAGGGTCTGCAGGGCCATCATCTGGTCCTTGCCGACGCGTTCGGGGCGTTTGAAGTCATACGCCCGGACTTCGATGTCCTTGGCATCCCGGCGATGGCGGCTGAAGATCCGGCTGGAGTTCTGCTGCTCCTGGACCTCGCCGGAGTCCACGGCGGCCAGCAGTGCGTCGACCTCGCTCTGGTCAAGCATGCCCGGCTCCGCGTGGCGCACGACAACGCCGGCAGACCGCCCGCCGGACCCCCGGTCTATCGGCCCTGTTGGCGGGATTCCTTGACCCGGGACGCAGGCAATGCCCGTTCCAGCGGGAACAATCCGGGGTCTTCGCCCGTTTGGGCGGAGCAGCCCCGGAGGTATTCCTAGATGCGGCCGATTGCTCTCCTCCTCGCTCTTCTCTCCATGCTGGTCGCGACGACGGGACTGCGGGCACAAGACTTTGGGGGATTTTCCGTAGTCACCTCGCCGGCGGACGACCCTGTCTCTATCTCCGTCGAGCGGTCGGCCGAGTCTGTTCGCCCGGGCGACCAGTTCGTTCTGGCGGTGGTGTTCGATCACGCCGAGAACTGGCACATCAACCTGCATGATCCTGTGGTCCCGCCGGAGATGGGAAGCTTTGTTCCCAGCCCGACCACCATCCGGCCCGAGCCGGCCGAGGGTCTGAGCTATGGGCGGATCCAGTGGCCTGTCCCGTACACCGCGAAGGTCGACTTCCTGTTTACGGGCACGCCGATCGATTATCAGGTCTATGCCGGGCGGGCGGTAGCATTCGTCCCGGTCCGGATCGCCGACGACGCCGCGCCGGGCGAGCGCACGGTCACAGTCCGCGTTGGTTTCCAGGCTTGTGACGATTCGGTCTGCCTTCAGCCCGAGATCGTCGAGCGAACGGTCGTTGTCACGGTGGACGCGGCCGCCGAGCCCGGATCGCCACCGGATCTGTTCGCAGGGTTTGATCCCTCGGTCTTCGCGGACGCCGGGGCCTGGGGAGAGCGAGCGCTGGCACCCGTGAACGCGGGGGCTCCGAAGAGCAAGTTTCTGGGCCTTGTGGATCTGCCCGGCCCGGGCACGCTGGGGGGGATCCTCGGTCTGGCTCTGTTCGCGGCGGTGGGGGGCTTTGTGCTGAACCTGACACCGTGTGTGCTTCCTGTGATCCCGATCAAAGTGATGACGATTTCTCACCATGCCGGCGAGAGCAGGGCCCGTGCGTTGACGCTGGGGCTCTGGATGGCTGCCGGAGTGGTGGCTTTCTGGCTCGGCATCGGGATTCCGGTGGCGTTTCTTGCCACTGTCACGGATCCCTCCATCATCTTCGGTATCTGGTGGGTCACGCTCGGCATCGGCTTGGTCATTCTCGTGATGGGGATCGGGATCATGGGCCTGTTCCAGATCACGCTTCCACAGCAGATTTATGCCGTCAATCCGAAGGCGGACTCGCCCCACGGGTCATTCATGTTCGGGGTGATGACCGCGGTGCTCGGTCTGCCGTGCTTCGGCTTCGTGGCCGGCGCCTTGCTCGCCGGGGCGGCGGCCATGCCGCCCTCCGTTGTGATGGTCATCTTTGGTTCGATGGGGGTTGGGATGGCGTTTCCCTACCTGGTGCTGGCCGCGATGCCGGGGCTGATCAAGAAGCTGCCAAAGACAGGGCCCGCGTCCGAACTCGTCAAGCAGGTGATGGGTCTGCTGATGATCGCCGCGGCGTGCTACTTCATCGGAGCGGGCGTGCTCGCGCTGCTGTCCGGCGCGGGCAAGCTGGCGGGGATGGGTTGGTGGGTCAAGTCGGTGCACTGGTGGGCGATTGCGGTGGCGATGGCCGCGGCGGGTGGCTGGCTGCTGATTCGTACCTTCCAGATCAGCCGCAAGCCGCTGAACCGTGTCGCGTTCGCCCTCGTGGCGGCGCTCTTGATGACGGTGGGCATCGGTGCCGCTTGGAACCGTACGGACCATCTCCGCCACAACTTCTGGGTGGACTTCTCGCCCGAGGCGCTGGCCCGGGAGCTCGACGCGGGCAGGGTGGTCGTGCTCGACTTCACCGCCGAGTGGTGCCTGAACTGCAAGACCCTCGAAGCGACCGTGCTCAGCCGCGAGCCTGTCCGGGGTCAGCTTCTTTCGTCCGGGGTTGTGCCCATGGTCGCGGACCTGACAAGCACCGACTCGCCCGGATGGGACACCCTCCGAGAGCTCGGCCAAACCGGCATCCCGCTCCTAGCGGTGTTCAGCCCCCAGGGAGGGCCGGACCGCCCGGTCTGGATGGGAAACGCCTATACGCCGACGCAGGTGGTGGACGCGATCCTGCGAGCCAAGGGCGAGGTTTCTCAGGCAGTGATGGAGCCATAAGGCATTGTTTAGACTGGATTTATGAGTCCTTGCCGGTCACTGACATGTCGGTTCGAGCGCCTTTCAGCGGCTTGATCCGTGAACTCCTTTGACGCCCGGCGGGGTCGGGCCTATCTTTCACCCCGCCGGACCGGGTCAGCCCGAGACGGAGACATGCGGGTGTAGCTCAGTGGTAGAGCGTCACGTTGCCAACGTGAATGTCGTCGGTTCGAATCCGATCACCCGCTTTCGACGCCCGGTGCCATACGGTGCCGGGCGTTGCCCTTTTTGAATGCCCTTGTCAGCTGGCGACACGGAGTTTGCCGTTGATCGTGACGGCGGGAATCACCGGTTGATCGCATGCTGGAGGGCGCCGGAATATCGCCGTCAGACGCCATGTTTGACGACCTGTCTGGCGCCCTGGTTTCCGAATGTCCCGCCGATCAGTATGATTCCGTTGCCGATGACCAAGCTTGTCTCCATCCTGCTGTCTCTGGCCCTCGCGTGGCACGCGATGGCGGGGTTGCAGGGTGAGCGGGCGGTGTGGTGCCTTGGGGGCGGTGACCGTCATGCTCCGTCTTCGCAGACGGATTGGGAGCACGCCTGCGGCCATGACATGTCTTGGCCCACGGGCGTCCGGGCGGGGGAGCATGCCCCGGACTGCGGTTGCACCGATATCGAGTTCGCTGTCGGCGAATGGTTCTCTCACACGCGGAGCGATGCCGCGCCGTTGGTCGTTCTGTGTGCGGCTCCGGTGTCCGCATGGGCGATCGTGCTCGTCGACGCCGGGCTCGGTCGGCGCGGGCCGCCGGCTCTACCTACATGGTTCGACCCGCGTGAGGCCAGCAATCTGGCGATTGTTGCGAGCACCCAACTCCTTCTCTGAATCCCGGCTTCCAGTGTGCGTGCCGCGACGGTTCCCGCCGCGGCGTGGCTCATTTGCATCTCGACAGGAAGCAGACGGATGTTCAACAGGAAGCATGCTCGCGTGCGGCGGGCGATTTGGGCCAGCTCGGGTTTGGCGCTGGGGTGCGTTGGCACTCTCGGGTGCCAGTCGTACGAGCGTCGGCCGCTGGATCTCTCCGGCCATCATGGGGCGATTCTCGAGCGGGGAGTCGCGTTCGAAGCGATCGAGTCCTTCGCTCGCCGGATCTCGTCGGGCGACTCGACGCTCCCGGCTCGGTTCGATCTCAGCGATGGGCTCTCGCCGGGCGAGGGGGAAGTGCTCGCGCTCTTCTACAACGCAGACCTGCGCATGGCGAGGCTTGACGCGGGTATTGCGCTGGCCGACATGCGGACTGCCGGGTTGTGGGGTGATCCTGTGTTCGGCTTCGATGGGGCCGAGATTCTGTCAGGTGGTCGTGGGCTCGAGTACGGGTTGACGCTGGGTCTGACGATCCCTGTATCGGGGCGGCTTGAGGTTGAGAAGGATCGCGCATCTGCCGCCTTGCGAGCCGAGCTCCTACGGGTGGCGGATGCGGAATGGAATGTGCGTGCCAAAGTCCGATCGGCCTGGACGGATTGGGCGGCGGCGGTGGCCCGGGTTGAGTTGTTCCGCGAAGCAATCGATCAGATCGATCGTGTCACCGCATTGACGGACCGGCTGGAGTCCGCGGGCGAGCTGACTCGGCTTGAGTCGCGACTGATTCAGTCGCAAGCGGTTTCGGTCAGGATCGGAAAGATCGGGGCTGAGCGTTCCTTGGGTGAAGCCCGGATGAAGTTGCTCGGGTTGATGGGACTGGCCCCGGATGCACAGATCGATATCTCGGATCGGTTTCCGACCGTGGATGTTCCGGTCGTGAAAAGTGACGCCGACCGGTTGCTCGCCGCGAGCATCACTCTTGATGCTGAGCGAGCGGTGTACGAGGTTGCTGAAGAGTCGCTTCGTCTCGAGGTGCGGCGGCAGTACCCGGACATCGAGATCGGCGGTGGCTTTGGAGACGAGGGCGACGACCGGCTGCTGTTCGGACTGTCGTTGCCGATCCCGATCTTCAACGCCAACCGGGCTGGTATCGCCGACGCCCGGGCCGAGCGGGACCGGGCCGCGGGCGCGGTCGAGACCGTGTTTGAGCGGCTCCTGCGAGAGCTCGCAGCGGCTCGGGCGGCGTTGGAAGCCTCCCGTGCGCAGCGAGAAGTCATCGAATCATCCCTGATCCCGATGCTCGATGCGCAGGCCGCCGAGGTGGAAGCGCTCGCGGGCCTGGGGGAAGTGGACACGATCATTCTTCTTGAGACCGTGACGCGCATGCTGGAAGCGAAATCGCTCTGGCTGGACCACCGTGCGGCCGAGGTGCGTGCGGCGATCGAAGTGGCCCGCATTCTCGGGCCCGACCACACACAAGGCGCCATCAGAGTGCAGGACGAGACAAGCCGCGGCCTCGGCGGTGTGCCGTTCCATGCGGAGGTGAATCAATGAGACAGTTTTGCTCATTCACTGTCGGGATCGGGATTCTGCTGACCATCGGGGCCGATCCGGGATGCGCCAGGAAGGAGGATCATGTCTCACCCGTCCGCGAGAGCCACGAGGAGTCTGCTGGCGGGGTCAATTCGAATGTCGTGGCGATACCACCGTCGGTCCGGTCGAACCTCGGCATCACATTCGTTGGTGTGGAGCGACGCCGCATCGAGCAGACGCTGCGAGTCCCCGGCCGGTTTGAGTACCTACCGACCGCCCGGCGCGATTATCACGCGATGCTGCCGGGGCGAGTCGAGTTTGCTGTCGATCAGTTCGATCGCGTCGATGTTGGCGATGTCCTGTACTGGATCGATTCGCCTTCCTGGCGTGAGCACCAAGAGAAGATGACCGATGCTTTCGCTTCGATCGGTAAGTTCCGGACTCGTGTGGCCAGTTTCGAGCCGCTTCGGGCATCGCACCGGGCGCACGAGGCGCAGCTTGAAGAGACGATTGCGATCCGGCGAGAGCGCATCCGGCAGCTGGAGGGGCTTGCAGAAGCCGGCGGAGGGCGGCGGCCGGAGCTGATCGTGGCACGGGATGCTCTCTCAACGGCTGAAGCGGAGTTGACAGAGGTTCTGGAGAAAGAAGCAACACTGGAAGCCGACGAGGCGGAAGCGCGGGCCGATCTCGCCGCGGCCGAGGCGAGATTCGAGTTTCTCCTTGAAGCGGCCTCCGCGATCCTGGGCCAATCGGCGGATTCGTTGCTCGTCGAAGAGGATGGACGCCCGCGATGGAGAACGGTCTCTCGGATCGAAGTCCGTGCAAAGGCGCCCGGTGTTGTAGATCGGTTGGGTGTCACGGGCGGTGCTTGGGTGACGCAGGATGTGCCCGTTGTTTCGGTGGTCAGGCCCGAGATGCTGCGGTTCCGTGCCTCGGGGCTCCAGAGCGATCTTGGGCTGTTCCGCAACGGCTTGGCCGCACGGGTGGTTCCGCCGAACTTGACCGCTTCCCCCGGCTTGATGAGCATCACCGAGGCGATGCATGGAACGCTCGTACTGGGCCTGACGGCTGATCCGGAGGATCGGACGATCGATCTCTTCATTACGCTGGGCGACATCAAGGCGTGGGCGAAGGCCGGCGTCACCGCGCACGCGGAGATCGTCACGGACGAATCGACGGATCCGGTGCTCGCGATCCCGCTCTCCGCGGTTCAACGGGACGGGTTGACGCCCGTGATCTTCCGCCGCAATCCGAAGAATCCCGACGAGGTCGTCCGCATGGAGGCGGATCTCGGGTCTGATGACGGGCGTTGGGTGGCCATACTGAGCGGGGTGCGTGAGGGCGACCAGATCGTGCTCGACGGGGCGTTCCAGCTCATGCTGGCGACCAGCGGCAGCATTCAAAAGGGCGGGCACTTCCACGCGGACGGCACCTTCCACGAAGGAGAAGACTGATGCTCAAGGCTGTCATCGGATTCTCGCTCCGGTATTCCTCGCTCGTCCTGATCGCCGCCGCGCTCGTTGTGGGATACGCGGGCTATCGGCTTCCGAGGATGAGTGTCGATGTATTCCCGGAACTCAACGCACCGACTGTGACGATCATGGCCGAGTCTGGCGGGCTGGCTGCGGATGAGGTCGAGCAGTATGTAGTCTTCCCGATCGAGTCGGCGGTCAACGGGATGACCGGTGTCCGGCGTGTGAGGAGCGCGAGCGCGATCGGCCTAGGCATCGTGTGGGTCGATCTGGAGTGGGGGGCGGATCTCTATCGGGCGCGGCAGTTGGTGGCCGAACGGCTGGTAGCGGCGAGAGACTCCTTGCCGCCGGATGTTGATCCGTTCATCACGCCGATCACCTCGATCGCTGGGGAGATCATGCTGATCGCGATTTCCTCGCCTGATTCATCGATTAGCCCGATGGAGCTGCGTTCGTATGCTGAGTTCGAGCTGCGCAATCAGATTCTGGCCGTGCCGGGGGTTGCGCAGGTCGTCGCCATCGGCGGCGAGCTTCCCGAGTATCAGGTCAATGTTGACCAAGAACGCCTGCGTCTGTACGGACTGACGATCTCGGATGTCGTCGAAGCGGCGGGGGGCGCCCACAGCACGGCGAGCGGCGGCTACCTGGTCGATGTGGAGCACTTTGAGATCCCGGTGCGTCAACAGAGCCGGGTCACCCGACCGGAGGACATCGCGGGCACGATCATCAAGTATCACGACGGAACGCCGGTGACGATCGGCCAGGTGGCGGACGTGCGGATCGGGCCCGCGATGAAGCGCGGCACCGCTTCCGAGAGCGGCCGGCCCGCCGTGATTCTGTCGATTCAGAAGTCGCCTGGTACCAATACATTGACACTCACCAGGCAGCTCGACTCGCTGTTCGATCAGATCGAGCCGGGGTTGCCCACAGGCATGGATCTGAACCGCGATGTGATGCGGCAATCGCATTTTATCGATCGTGCCGTCCACAATGTCACCAAGGTGCTCGGCGAAGCCGTCGTGATCGTTCTGGTGGTTCTGGTTCTTTTCTTGATGAACGTCCGGACGACCGTCATCACGCTCACCGCTATTCCGATCTCCCTTGCGGTGGGCCTGCTGATGATGGACGGGCTGAGCCTTGGTCTGAACGTGATGACGCTGGGCGGATTGACCGTGGCGATCGGGGTGCTCGTGGACGACGCCATCATCGATGTGGAAAATGTCTACCGGCGGCTGAAGCAGAACAACACACTCGCGGAAGGCGAGCGGAAGCCGATCACGCAAGTGGTCTTTGATGCGAGCAACGAGATCCGTCCCGCGATGGTGTTCGCAACCGTGATCATCGTGATGGTCTTTGTTCCGCTGCTGTTCCTGCGGGGGCTCGAGGGCCGATTCTTTCAGCCGCTGGCCCTGACATACATGGTCTCGATTCTTGCTTCACTGGTGGTGGCGCTGACTGTAGTTCCGGCCATGAGCCGTTTCCTGCTCCAGGGGCGACTGGGCTCGGATCGCGGCCACGCCGATGCATGGTTGGTCCGCTTGCTGAAGCGGGCCTACGAGCCGTCGCTGCGCTCGGCGATCCGCGGGCGAGCCTGGGTCTTGGGCGGTGCGGGCCTCGCGACTGCAGGGTCACTCTGGCTCGCCGGCACTTTCGGAACCTCTTTTCTCCCTTCATTCAACGAGGGTACATACACCGTTTTCCTGATCGCCCCCCCAGGCACATCGATTGTGGAGAGCGATCGGCTGGCCACGGAGGTCGAAAAGCAGCTCGTGAACATTCCGGGAGTTCGCTCTGTCTCACGCCGCACAGGGCGAGCCGAGCGTGACGAGCATGCGGAACCGGTGAGCAGTTCCGAGATCGAGGTGACTGTCGATCCGGGGCAAGATCGCAGGAAGGTCAGGAACAATATCGATCGCGTGCTTGCATCGGTTCCGGGCATTACCACCATGGTCGGCCAGCCGATCGAGCACCGGCTCAGCCACATCATGTCCGGCACACCTGCGGCCATCGCGATCAGCATCTACGGAGAGGACCTCGCCGAGCTGCGCCGGGTTGCCAAGTCCATCGAGGGCGAGCTGCGCACTCTGCCCGGCGCACGGGACGTGAACGCGAACAGGGAGGTCATGATCACTTCTCTGCCGATCCGCTACCGGCATCCTGATCTGGCAGCTGTCGGACTCAGCCCGGCCGATGCGGCAGAGCAAGTTCGAGAAGCTTTGTACGGAGAAGTTGTCGACACGGTCAAGCAGGGCATCCGGCAGTATGATCTCGTTGTCAGGTTAGCACCTGAGGAGCGGGCGACGATCCAGGATGTCAAGGACCTGTTGCTGACCGGGCGGGGAGGGGCGATTGTGCGGTTGAGCGATGTCGCGGATATCGGGCCGGAGCGCTCGAGCAATCTGATCGCTCGCGAGAATGCCCGGCGCAAGGCGGTTGTTTCGCTCAACGTGGCGGAGGGATCGAATCTGGGCGACCTGGTGGCCGAGGTTCGGTCTCGCGTCGATCCGCTTGTCGCGGGCACGGGGATGACCGTGAGCTACGACGGCCAGTTTGAAGCGCAGCAATCCGCGGCCAGGACCATCGGGCTTGCGGGTGTGGCGGTAGCCATCGCGATGCTGATGCTGCTGCAGATCTCCACCGGATCGATCCGGGCTTCGCTCCTCGTGATGCTCAATATGCCGCTTGCGCTCATCGGCGGGATTGTGGCGATCTATCTCACCGAGGGTGCAGGCCCCATTCGGAACACGCTTGCACTCTTGAATATCGGCGGCCAGTACGTTCCGCCGGTGATCTCCATCGCGAGCATGGTTGGGTTTATCACACTCTTTGGCATCGCCGTTCGCAACGGCATTCTCCTCATCAACCACTACAACCATCTGATCCATGCCGAAGGTGTTCCGCTCGGCGAGGCCATCGTGCAGGGCTCGATGGAGCGGCTTGTGCCAATCCTGATGACAGCGATCTCCGCGGCCCTCGGGCTGCTGCCGCTGGCGATCGCGGGTGGACAGCCGGGCAGCGAGCTGCTCGCCCCCCTGGCGGTTGTGACGCTGGGTGGTCTTCTGACATCGACGTTCTTGAATCTCATCGTGGTCCCGGCAGGGTACTCTCTCGTGTTCGGATACAAGACTCCCGCTCGGGAAAAGAGGCCGACGCGAATCGTCGGGATTCGCATTCTCGCGGCACTCGCACAAAGAGGAAAGGGTAACTGATATGTTTCAGCTCAAGATGATCACAGGATGGATGTGCCTCGCAACAGCGATCTGGTGTGCCGGATGTGGGCAAGGAAGCTCAGAGGCTCAGCCCGCCGACCCGGCCGGCGGCCATGGTCACGATCATTCCCATGATGATCATGATCACGCCGAGCACGATCATTCGGGTCAGATGGACGAGGATCACCACGACGAGGTCGACATCGGATCAATCCAGTTGGGCGGGATGGAAGTCCGCCTCGCCCAGGGGCACGGGCAGCTCGAGCCGGGCAAGGAGCTGCATCTCGTCATCCGGCTCCCGGAATCTGACGCAGGATCTTCCGTGATCAGGGCGTGGCTCGGAACCGATGACCGATTCTCATCCGTGGTATCGAGGGCGGATTACAGCGCATCGAGCGGAACATACGATGTCCATGTGGTCGCACCGGACCCCCTGCCCGAGCCCACGCTCTGGTGGATCGAGATCACCCGTCCGGACGGTGAGAAGCTGATCGGCAGTGTCGCTCCTCACTGAGACATTTCTTCATCCAGGTTCCCGGGACGCAAAACGGTCTTGCATGAACTCCGCAATCCCTTTGGCCGTTCGCTCAAGGGTGAAGGATTCGCGAACGATCGAGGACGCGTGGCGGATATTGGCGAGACGCCAGTCGGGGTCGTTGCGGCCTCGCTCGATCAGGGATGCAAGTTCCAGTTTGTCGCGGAAGAAGCCATCACTCACCGCCCACATGAGTCGCACCTGCTCTTCCGGAGTGTGCAACTCGGCAATGTATTCGGAGTGGTCTGCGACACCATCACGCCACGGGAAGAAGCCGGTTTGCAGAGCGACCTCGGTCTTCCAGTTCCGACCCGGTTGGATCGGGGGCGTACCGTGCGGTGCCAGCCGTTGGGCCAGACACAACGCCAGCCCGCCAATCGGATGATCAAGTGCGTGTGCGTGGAGCCGCCGGTCGTCGAGCATGGTGCAGCAGGGGCGAAGCCCGAGTCTCGTCATCACACGCGCCGGACGAAGCAGCCCGGTGAGATCGTCCGGTTTGAAGAACATCGCCGGCATGCTACCTGCGAGGAGGCTTTCATAGATGCGTTGGTGAAAAATCCATGCCGAACTGGCATGAAGTGTCACAAGCGAGCGGTTGTACAGATCGCGGAGTTCCGATCCGTGGTTGGCTTCACCGATGGCGTAAGCACCAAGACTCGGATGGTCCTGCCAGCCCCGCCCGGCGAGGACCAGGTTCCAACCGTGATCTCGCGCCAGTTCGGCGGCCCATCCGATCACCCGGTGCCGGAGCATCCGATTGACCATGGGCGTCGCGGCGTCCCGAATGATCGTGCGGGCATTGTCGGCGCGGGGGTCGTAGCCGTGTCGATCGAAGACCGGCCGAAGGGTGTCTTCAATCCAGTAGAGCAAAAAGCCGTGCTTCCAATGGACCAGATTTGCCGAAAGCGCCTCGTAGATCTCGTGCATGAGTCCGGGGGGGCCGCCCGAGTCTGTGCACTCCCGATCGAGCCTGGCGGCCATTGCTTCGGGTGTTTCACCGTGGTTTGTCGCGATGAGCACATCGATGTCGCAGAACCGGCGGGGCTTGGCGTCGAAACATGCCCCCAACGCGGGCACATCGAAGAGCAGGCACGCATCGCGTGGATACCGATATGTTTCAACAAACTCCTTGAAAACGCTGCCAACAACAATACTCAGTGCATCGATGTCCGCCCCCGCCGTCCGTGAGAACAGGTGCGGCATGGCGTCCTGCACCCAGCAGCAGTGGGGAACCTGCCGAGGGACGGAGTCGGCGAACTGTCCGCGCGTGTAGTTGATGACCACAAACAGGTCCGGGCGAAATGAATCGATCGCCCGAGCGATGCGGAGCCCATCTGTCCGGCTGGCGTCGTCTGGTTCGATCAAAAGCATGGAGACCATGCCGCAGGCCTCGAAGGCCTTGCACAGATCGCGGGATGCGTGCTGGATGTAAGTTGAGAACCGGGTGGTGACGACCAGTGCTCTCAGGGGATCGGCGGTGCCGTCGCGTGCTTTCTGATAGCGATTCGCCCACCATGCGGCATCACGGTCCGCATAAGCCGCGTTGTTTCTGGCCAATAGAGCGCGATACTCACCTGCTCGCGCCGCGGTGAGTTCCTTCAGTCTGGCCTCCAGGGCACGGTCCGGTCCATCCGGTCTCTCGGAGATGTAGGAAACCGAGGCCCAATCCGCCATGCGTTCACGGAGGAACTCGGTTACCCGATCCTTGCAATCCGGTCCGGTGAAAATATGCATCCGCTCCTGGGAAATGAATGATCGGAGATCACGCTCGCTGAGAACATCGAGGACGATGTCCGGGTTCGATTCGACAATGAGCAGCCTTGCCCAGGCTCTGCTTTCAAGCCTCGGATAGCGGGCGCAGAGATCGATGACGGAATCCGCGCTCCGCAGCCCATCCACCAGCACCGGAGGTGGAGGCCCCGCCGCGTCCGGTCGGTTCAGAGGCAGTGAGCGGCCCGCACACCGTGTCCGCTCGTCGCCGAACCGCACAAGGCTCTGCGGGTGATCGATGGGGAGCCGGCTGTCCACAATGACCGTCTGGCCATCGCGGGTCCGGAACCAGCGATGATCGTTCGCTCTGCTCCGCCACGCGTCGATGAATGGGGCAAGGTCCGCGGCGAGCGAGGGGTTGGCCGCTAGGTTCAGTTCCAAGGTAGCGACCCGTTCGGCAGCGGATCTTTCAGACGGTTTGAGCCCGGGCAGCGCGTCTCGGATCTGATTGACCAGAGGTGCCAGCTCGGCGGTCTGGGGCACGGTGGTCGCCCATGCTTCGGCCAGCTCGGGCAACCCCAACCCGCCCATCGCCCTGGCGATGAGCACCCGGAGGTGGTCGGGACCACCCTTGCGGAGCTGGCCCATCGCGTTGGCCGCGATTGTCCACGGGTTGGCGGGCGCCGGCTGGGGGGTCGAGGGGATCACTGCTCGGTCATGGCCAGCGGCGAGAGGCATGGGAGGCGGATCGGCCGAATCGACTGATCCACGGCACATTTCGGGCGTGGTCGAGGTGCCCAAAACTCCCGATCTCAGGCCCGATCCGCCGATACCCGGAGCGTGGCAGGCACATCGCCCGAGGTCTGGTTCGTGCTCCCCAGCGCCAACGCGGAGAAATGTCGGCGCAACCTTCCCACGTGGCGGGATCAGGGCTATCGAGTCGCTGTTCTGCAGGATCGCGAGCGTTTCGAGGTCAGTGCGGATGCTGTGCTGGTCAGGGACCGGTACCCCGGCTGGGCCAGCTCCATCAACACCATCTTCCGGGAGGTAGTTCCGGCTACCTGCCGCGTCGTGGTTTGTGGCGGGGATGACATGCTCCCCGATCCGAACAAGCGAGCCGCCGAGATCGCCACCGAGTTCCTCGATCACTTCGGTGGCGACTTCGGCGTCATGCAGCCAACAGGCGATGGCTTCGAGGCCACCGATACCATCTGTGGCTCGCCTTGGCTGGGCCGGTCATGGATGGAGCGGATGTATGCGGGCCGCGGCGGTTTATGCACGGCGTACTTCCAGCAGTATGCCGACGACGAACTCTACTGGGTCAGCCGGTGCGCTGGCAGGTTCTGGGCCCGTCCGGATCTGACGCAGTACCACCAGCATTTCCGCCGAATGGGCGAGCCGGCTCCGGCCTACTGGGTGGATTCCGCGGCATCGCACGATGAATCAGACTGCCTGACCTTCATCGCACGAAGCCGGACCGGATTCCCCGGCGCTGCACCCAGCGATCAGCCGGATCTGCTCGATCTATCTGTCTTCGCAGCCGAGTACACCGGCCGTGCGGAAGCCTGGTACCGACATCGCTACGGTGCGGCGTCCGATCAGGAGCCCGCCCGACGCCTCGGTGATGCACTCTCGAGATGCGCTCAGAACGGTTGGCGGCGTGTGGCGATCTATGGCGCAGGGCAACACACGGCGCGTGCCGGTCAGGCGCTCCGCAGCCCGCGAGTAGAGATCGTCGCAATCGTGGACGACGATCCGGCACGGGTTGGTGGCCGCCTCTGGAACTTCCCGGTGGTCTCGCGGGAGCAGGCAATCGATCTGGAGCTCGACGCCATCATCCTCTCGTCCGATGCCATGGAACCCCGCCTGAGAACACGGGCCTCCGGGTTCGAGCAGCGCGGCGTCCGGATCATCGGGCTTTATGGTGCGGTCACGCCGGCAAAGGTTAGGGCATGACATGTGGATCTTCGCAGGTGGCATGTTTCGCTCCGGATCGACGCTGCAGTTTCAGCTCATCTCCACGCTGATCGAGCGGTCGTCCCTCGGACGACGCCTCGAGTGGCGTACGCCCGAAGACTTTGCCGGTCTTGCCGAACAGCTTGGCGATCCGAGCGAGATGCTGGTGTTCAAGACGCATGTGTGCAAACATCCGATGCGGATACGCCTGCTGGACGGCAGGGCCAGGGCAGTCGCGGTGCACCGGGATCTGCGAGATGTCATTGTCAGCGGTGCGCACAAGGACGGTATCAGTCCAACGCCGGATTACTGCAGCGAAATGACAAAAGGTTGCCTAGCCTGTTACAACGGTTGGCCCGTGTGCGAGGCCGTGCGTTGGTGGGCCTATGACCGGTTCGTGGATGAAACGGCCGACTGTATCATGGAGATGGCCGAACACATCCGTGTGCCCTGCGACTTGCAAACCGCGCGTCAACTCGCTGAGGAGTTCAGTCCGGAACGCCAGCGCAAGCGCATCGATTCCGCAATCCGTGAAGGACGTATGAGGCCAGCGATCCCGGGCGACAAGCGACTCCACGCGGAAGGCGATCTGCTCCACCCAAATCATGTCCGAGATGGCCGGACTGGGCAGTGGATCACCGATCTGTCGCCCGATGCCGTTCGGGCCATTGAAACAATTGCGGGTGCGTGGTTGACCAGCCATGGCTACCGCCTATCTCTTGAGCCAGCCGAGAAGGGGACGGCATGAAACTGATCGGCCTGATGCATGTCCGCAACGAGCAATGGATTCTGGGTGCAAGCCTCCCGGCGGCACTTCGTTTCGTCGACGAGATTGTCGTGCTCGACCACGATTCCACCGACGACACACCCGGCATCATCGATCGTGTTCAGCGGGACCATCCGGGTCGGGTTCACAGGGCCGAGTGGACAGGCCGGCATTACAACGAGATGGAAATTCGTCAACGCACACTCGGCGCCGGGCGTGCCGCCGGCGGAACGCATTTCTTTTGGGTCGACGCGGATGAAATTCTGACCGCCAACATCATCGCGGATGTCAGAGGTTGGATCGCGGGGCTTGAGCCTGGTCGGACGCTGGAACTTCCATGGCTGGCGATGTGGGAGAGTCCAGATCGCTTCCGGTCTGATTCGAGCGTCTGGACGAACAACTTCAAGGTCTTTGCGTTCGCAGACCATCCGGACATTGCTTATCGCGCTCAACGAGACGGCTACGACATGCATCAACAGACTCCGAACGGGGTGCGTGCCAAGCCCGTCAGACCGCTCGCGGAACAATCGATGGGCGGGGTGATGCATCTACAGTTCGCCAACCGACGCCGACTCATCGCGAAACACGCTTGGTACAAGATGTCTGAAACTGTGCGTTTCCCCGGACGCAAAACGCCCCAGGCGATCGACGCCATGTACAACCAGGCACTCGACGCAAACAACCTCCGCCTGGCTCAGGTCCCGCCGGAGTGGTGGTCTCCGTACGGCCACATCCGGTCCCTCATCCAATGGGACGACCAGCCATGGCACGAGACGGAGGTGCTCCGTTTCTGGATCGAGCATGGCCCCGCAGCATTCGAGGGACTGAACCTCTGGGGTCTGCCCGAGCGACTCGCCGCCCAGGAGACCGCGGCATGACCGCAACTCCGCTGATCATCCTCGTCACAGGCATGCTCCGAACGCCCGAGCTGCTGCTGCGCAGCGTTGCGTCATGGAATGAGCTCCGCGTGCGTGGTGCGGTCGATCGCGTGCTGATGGTCACCTGGACAAGTGAGGCCGATCGCGAACCGAGTCTCGTTCGAGCGCTCGAGCACGCTGGCGTCGAACTCACAATCCGTCCAGATCCAGCCGTCCGCGGCATCGGTAATGTTTGGCCACAGATGCTGGCGATGGAGATCGGGCTCGACCGACTTCCAGAGAACGCCCTGGTATTCAAGACACGCGCCGACCTGTGGCTGGATCCCGCAGTGCTCCAGTCCATCGCAAGCTCATCGGACTACCTGTCCGCCGGCGTGCCACCCGGCGCAGGGCGCGTGTTCGACCACCGTGTCTGGGTGCCATGGTTTGAGCTGACCACCCCCTTCTATTTGTCTGATGAATGCTTCATCGGGCGAGCATCAGATCTCCGCAAACTGATCAACTACGATGAGTCGTACTCCTTGCGTTATCCAGTCGGATGCGGCATCACCCACTATCGCCGCTTTGTCCATCCATTCCGTGAGATCACCGATCGATTCGAACCGTTCCTCACCAAGTTCACCCAGACTGGACTCGGTGAATCCAACCGCTGGGAGCGTGTAGAGCAACTTCTTGCAAATGACGCGTATTTGGAAACGCTAGCCAGCGCGTACGCGGTCTATGCGTCGCATTTTCGCTTTAACAGCCCGGACGGATTGATCGAGTTCCGAGATTGGTCATCGGGTACGCCACAGCCTCTCGACGCCCCGATGGCCGCATCGTTCAAGCCAAGCCAGGCCGGTCTTGCGCACGGGCACCTGTTCTGCCGACATGATCGTTGGCTGCATCGTCTGCTCGCGGGCCATCTTCCTCCGGATCACCTCGGCGATCGTTTCGCCCGGGCGTTGGAAGCCGCCCGGTCATCGGGTCTGGGCTGGATTTCTCCCGTTGCAACTCTGGACGCGGGGGCGGCGGTTGTCTAAGTCCGATGTCAAACACCCTCGATCCGGCGCACTCCGCGGGCTCGGGTGCGTCATCATCCTTCCCACCGGCCCACAGCTCGGCGGTGTGACTGTCTGGGCCGAACACACCACCCAAGCCGTGAAGGCCGCCGGCGGCCGTTGCACGACAATCGGTCCAGGGCTCTGCACCTCCCCGGCCGACTCCAGTCGACCGCTCGTAGACATGATCATCGAAGCCAGTCGATCATTGTGTGCCACTGGCGTCGATCGGGTCGTTCTCGCGCCGCAACTCTCGGGCCAGGCCTACGCTGCAGCCGCATCCGCCGCGCATGCGATAGACGATCCGGGAATCTCGATCGTGGGATGGATGCACACCGATATCCGCTACGACACCGAGCTTATCCGCCGCTTCGCGCCGTGCCTCTCCTGTGTGATTTGTGTCAGTCAAGCCGCCGCCGATCAACTCGCGGGCTCCTCGGCATGCCCGCCCGCGATGCTGCGCGTAGCGAGGACGGGTGTTCCTTTTAGCGGTCGGGTTCCAGCCGCGCACGGCCCGGCTCATGATCCTGTCCGATTGCTCTATGTCGGTCGGCTCGAAGCATTCCAGAAGCGCGTCCTAGCCCTGCCGGCCATTGTCGAACGACTCCGCGATGCCGGCGCCTCTGTCTCCCTGACCATTGTGGGCGATGGACCGGCCCGCACAGAGCTTGCCAAGCGTGCGGCCGGCGTGGAAGGAATCGCCTTGCAAAACGCCGTCACACACAGCGATCTGCCCCCTCTGTATGCAACCCACGACATGCTGCTTCTGCCTTCACGCTCCGAAGGCCTCGGGCTGGCGCGTATCGAGGCGGCCATGCACGGCTGCGTGCCCGTCGTGACTCCGGGCGGGTCGGCCGAAGGGATCCGGCACGGCCACAACGGTTTCGTCGCCGACTGCCCCGCGGATCTTGATGATGATCAAGCTGCCGAGCGATTCGCATGTGTCGTCTCGCAAGCATTGGCCCGCCCGCTCGACCCGATGCGCAGCGCGGCAGTTCGGGCCAGCCGATCGATGTTCGGCATGGGGGCCTACGCGTCCGCGCTTGTTTCCGCGCTGACCGATGTTCGGGCGGCGGAGCCCCATCGACATGCCTGGCGCCGGGTCGCGAGCGATCCGCACCGCTACGCCAGCTTTACCGTGCCGGACAACTTGGTCGAAACACTGCACTCATCTCTCGCGGACCTCGCGGGGCAGCCGATCGTTCTTCACGGTGCGGGAGCCCACACCATCGCAATCTGGGAACCACTGTGCCGGCTGGGTGTCCGCGTCGTCGCCGTAACGGACGATGATCCGCAGCAGTGGGGGCGTAGCGTGTGCGGAGTGCCAGTTCTAGCACCCCACAGCGCCGGAATAGCCGGATCACGATGCGTGGTCATCAGTTCGTGGCTGCATGAAGAGCAGATTTGGCGTCGTCGTCGCGTCTACGAGGCACAGGGGCTCGTTGTTCGACGGATCTATGCGCCGATAGCCGAGGTTCAGCCGGCAGGCTGAAACACCACGCTCCTCACTTTGCCCACATTCCTGCGGTGCACGATTTCGCCCGCCGCCAGCAGCTCGCTGATCAGGCGATGAGGCCCGACCGCCGGGTCGTGTGCGTCGTCGAACACCACCGTACATCCCGGCATCAGGTGCGGCCGCCAGCACGCCCAGTCTCGGGCGACGCCTTCGTACGAGTGATCGCCATCGATCCAAAGCAGCCCGACCGGGATGTCCCATCCGGGCGTCAGCCGCTCACTCGTGGAGTTGAGCAGATGCACATTCCGAGTCGCCCCGCTGTCCAGCATCGCCCGATAGAACGCGGCCCGATCGTCCGGTCCGGCGTACGCGAGCTTGCCGTTCACCCACATCTCCGCGTGCGGATCGATCGAGTAGACCGGGATCCCCTCCGGGGCACCGGCGCTCAGGGCGATCGTGGATCGCCCGCGGTAGGCCCCAACCTCCACGATGCATCCCTCCGCGACCTCGCCGGCAAGCGTGTGAAGCAGCCGAGCCTCGTCCAGGCTCAGCCAGCCCTCGGCTCTGTCCACGTGACCCAGCCAGTCGGGCATGGATCCGGTCTTCTCAATCGTCGCGGTGCTCATTGGGGGGCTCCCTTATCGATCCTCAGCGATCCGTGCCGGTTTCGTCCACGCGGAACACCCGCAGACGATCACGCTCCAACTCCATCCAGCAGCCGGAGTCTCGTCGCAGCTCCTGTGTGAACTTCCAAGGCCCGCCGTCGTCGTCGACATACAGAATATCTGGCTCGCGATCGAACGAGCAGTTGTGGAATCCCACGCTGGCCCCGGGGTGCAGCAGCGGCCGGACCAGCTCGAAGTCCTGCCGCACCGCGGCGTAGGCATGGTTCGCGTCGATGAACACCACGTCGAACCGTTCCTCCGCCAGCGACGCTGCCACCGACTCCCACGCGCCCTTGATCAGGCGGACGTCATCACCGAGCGCCGCCTGCACATCCGCCGCCCGGAAAGAGCCGCTCATGTGCGTGTTGGTTTCCTCCGGCTGCCAGTCCTCGAACAGATCCACGCCGGTGAACTCGGTCTTCTGGGCATTCTGCTTCAGGAAGTGGATCGTCCCGCCGGCCAGCACGCCGATCTCGAGGTAACGGGCCCGCCGTCCTTCGGCCTCCGCCCGGCGCTCCGCCTCGCGCAGCACCGCCAGCAGCCCGAACCGCTCACCGTCGGTCAGATCACTGCACAAAATGGTCTTGGGGTCTCGCAACCCGCCGGACTGATAGTCCTGCCGAGTCTTGGACAACTCATCGAGATAACTCCGGATCGCCTTGGCTTCGAGCACGCCCGCCATGATCAGCTCCCTTCTGCTGCGTCCATCGACCGACCGATCGCGCCGATCCAGTCGCCGCTGTTGCGTTTCGAGTTCACCGCCACCGCCGCCGGGAAGGGCGTCGACGCCGCGTAGTCATTCACCACCACCCGCGTCCCGTGCAACACGCCCATGACCAGCTGGTCGAATGGGACCCCGTCCGAGCGCAGCTGCCGCTCTGTCGCATCGCGGAACGACTCCGGGCGGCTGGTCATGAGCACGATGTGCTGCCCGCGTCCCTTGAGGTCCCGCAAAGCCTCGACGGCCCCGGGGATCGGTGCGGACTCACCCCATCTCGGCGCCCAGTGCCGCCGCCCGTTCTCGTACAGCACGCCGTCGATATCCATGATGTAGGTGCCGAATCGGGAGCGGTACGCGATCCACTCAGCCTCGGTGCCCCAGTCCTCGTACGCTTCGCACTCAACGGGCACGAACGGGTCGCCGCGCCCGATCATCCGATCGATCACGTGCGTGAGGTAGCACTCGCGTCCATCGCCGCCACGCACGTGCTCGCGGAAGGCCCGCTCGTAGTCGCCCGCCTCGCGGAACCAGTATCCGCCGCAGCTGAACCACTCCGAGCTGATCTGCTTCTCCACCGTCGCGACGATATGCCCCTGCTCGTTGAGCCTGGCGAAGCCCTTGTTGTCCAGGCGAACGCCCCGCACCTTCCGAGCGCTGCAGACGCTGACCGCGTTGGCGTTGCCCGGGTACCCCGCCGTCGGCACAAACGCCGAGTCCGAGTCCTTCACCAGCACCGGCCCGGTCATCTCCGAGCGGGCGATCATCTCCGCCACCGTTTCCGCCTGGCCCGAGGTGACCTCGTTAAAGACTACGACCTCCGCCCTGGGAAAGAAATCACCGACCAGTCGGGCCACCCCGAACCGCTCGTCATGCTCGCGCAGCACGCCAACGACGACCCGATCAGCCGACGCGACGAAACGCTCCGCCGCATGCTCCAGCATTGTCCGCCCGTCCGGCATCGCCAGCAGGTATTTCGGCGCCGCCGTCGAGTACCGGCTCGAGCGTCCCGCGCAGGGAATCAAGAGGTTCATCCAGCACCGTCCCTCCGGCTTCCAGCCGGTACATCAGTTCGATCGACGCGCCCAGCAGCGCTCCCAGCCTTACACCATCCACATATCGCATAACCCGCGCGAGCGTCACCACCAGATGCACCGCAAGCGCCCGCTCGTCCATGCCCTGAGCAAGTACGGACGTCAGAAACGCCCGGTGCAACGCCGCCAGCCCGCCGGGCCTCGCAACGCCGTACGAGCGTCCGACCATCCGCACCTCGCCCGACTTGATCCCGCCCCAGCACGCCAGCGAACTCTGCAGCACCTTGGCCGCGTCCCAGTAAGCCGTTTCCGAATCGCTCGCCAGCGGGTCGATCAGCACGATCCGCCCGCTGCGATCGATCAGGGCGTTGTCCAACGCCAGATCGCCGTGGCAACCCCCGCCGATTCCCGACGCGACCTCGGCCGCCCGATCAATGTCCAGACCCGCCGTCAGGCGCTCGAACGTCGCCCCGGCCTCGCCAAGCCCAACCGCCCCGCACCGGCCAAGCAGCGACGCCGCCGTCTGCATCAGCTTGCCACGCAGGAACGCCGCATGCCCCTCGGCGTCCGGTCCCCGGGCTCCGTCACGCAGCACCCCCGCGATCCGCGCCAGCCGGATGCCCAGGTCGATCCCGCTCGCGTGCCCGTCCGCCGCGGCCACCGATTCGACTGACCGCCCCGGCACGTACTCGATCTCGTACCACGCCCGCCCGCCGTCGACCCCGCCCGCGCCGACCCGCGGCACCTCAAACAGCCCGCTGGCCGCCCCAACGCTCGCAAGCCACCCCAGCCGCCGACGCTCGGCGTTCAGCCGCTCGTTCCCGCCATCCACCGCCCACTTGCGGACCCAAGACCGCCCGTCCCGCCGCACGATCTCCAGCCGCGCCCCGGAAAACCCGCGCAGCAGCACACCCGCCCTCGCGGATCGGTCGTCATCCCGGCTGCAAGCCGCTGTTTCCTTCACCCTGCCACTATCGGCTTGCCCTGCGCTCCACCTGTAAACGGGCCTTGAACGCCGGTTTTTGCCCATCCGATCAGGACGCCGAGCGGAGCGTCTCCGGCCCGGGCACCACGATCGGCGTCCGCCCGACGCCGCCCCCCAGCCGGGCGAGCGCTTCATCCTGAACACCCGCCGCGTCCGTGCCGTTCACAAAGCCGAGGAACCCGATCGACCGCGCCGCCTCACGCCAAACCCGGCATGTCTCGAACAGCCTCCCGAGCCCCCAGCGATCCACGGCTCCCGACGGAGCATCCGCAACAGCACGCAGGTCGGCGAACGCCCGCCTCGCCTTCGAAAGCGTGTCCGCTACCGTGTGCTCATGCCGGCAGACCTCGTCCATGTCTGCGAGATACCGCTCCCCGAACACCGCACCCGCGCAGCCCGGATTGACCTCATGAAGCCGCGCCGCCTGATGCCCCAGCAACGCCTCGCGACGCAGCAGCATCTCCGGCGTGTACCGATGATGGTGTGTGACCCGCGCCGCTGGCCGGTACACGATCGGTGCCCCGGTCGCCGCCCGTACCCGCGACGCCCACTCCAGATCGTCGAACATCGGCTGTGCCAGCCGCGCGTCAAACCGGGACACGATCGTCTTTGGCAGTGACAGATTCAGCGTCCACGCGTGCCGGAATCCCCAATCTCTATCCGGATCCGCGTCATCCATCTTGTTGTAGAAGAAGATCAGTGAGGTCTCACGCAGCAGCCGGTCGATCACCCGATCATCCGCCGGGATTGCCCATGGCGCCGATCCCAGCACCATCCGCGCGGATCCGTCTATGTGCGCCGTGCGGTGTGCATCGAGCAACCTCGGGTCGGCCTCCACATCGTCGTTGAGGAACAGAATCAGGTCGCCCCGGGCGATGTCGATCCCCCGATTGCGGGCCCCGCCGGGTCCGACCCTGGGACCCGTCAGGAACTGCACCTCCGGAAACAGCCCGGCCGATGCGGGCAGGTCCGGGCCGTCGATCGACACGATCACCTCGTCCCGCGGCCCGAGTTGGTCGCGCAGCGAGCCGAGACACCGCTCGAGCACACCGTCGCTCCTGGGCCGGCTGGGGATGATCACGCTGATGGACATCAGAAACCTCCCGTTCGAGGCGGATTTCCTCATCCATCGGCCATTCCCCTCCAGCCCGTGCAGCCTTCGCCCGCTCCTGCCCTCACCCAAACACCTTCCGCCGCATGCTCACATAGTCCCACAGCACGAACCGGTCCAGGTCCTTGCCCCCCGTGAAGAACACCCGCCCCCGCGTCGCCTCGGCCATCCGCTGGGCGAACGCCACATCATCCCGTGTCTGACTCCAGCTCGGCAGCAGGAAGATATTGATCGTGATCCCCTCGCGGGCGCACGCGAAGGCCTCCCGCATGGTGGCCTCCTCGGTCCGCGGGTCGGGCGGGTAGAGCAGGTACAGCTCCGGCCCCTCGAAGTGGGCGGTCGGCAGCCCGTCGGTGATCAGCGTGATCTGCCGGTTCGGCGTGTCCTGCCCGCTGAGCACGCGCCGGGCCAGCGACAGGGCGTGCTGGATGTTGGTGAAGTGCTGGGGGATGCGCCCCTCGGTCACGGTCGGGTCGCTCATGTCGGCCTTGAGACGGACCACCGGGTTGTGGATCGACACCGGCTTGGGCATCAGTCCCACGATCTCGCTGGAGCGCTTCAGTTTGGCGAAGGAGTACATCTCGACGAACGAGAGGTGGTCGCCGGGATACTCCTGGCGGATAAGCGCGTCGAGGGCGAGGGCCATGCGTTTGACATGCACATACTGCCCACCGTGTCGCATCGATCCGGACATGTCCATAAGGATGGCGGTGGCGCACTTGGGTGTGTTGCGGGTCCTGTGAATGACCAAATCATCTGGCGTAAGCGTGATGCCTCCGCCAACTTCGTCTCTTCGTCTCTCCTTCTCTTCGTCTCTTCCCCACCGCGTCTCTCCATCTCTCGCCGTCCGCAGGGCCGCATTCACAAACGATGCCCCGACATCCAGATTCGAGACACTGTCGCCGTACTCGTACTCCTTCGTCTTCGTCGTCTCGACCGGCCCCTCGCCCGTCACCGCGTCGTGCCGCCCGCTCCGGGCGGCCTGCAGATCCGCGAAGATCTCGCTCAAAAGCCTGCCCCGCACCAAGGCGAACGCCTTGGGGCTCAGCCGGTAGCCCGACCGCGTCTTCTCCAGCCCCTGCCGCTCGGCCTCCTGGCGGACGAACTCTTCCAACTGCTGCTGGATCTGGTTCAGATTCTGGATCTGCTCTCCCAGGCCCTCTTCGTCAGCCATCTCCGACAGTTCGTCGAGGTCGATGATGGCGAGCTGGGCGGTCTTCATCGCCTCGCGGAGCTGCTCGAGCAGTTTGTCGATCGTCTTGAGTTCCTCGTACAGCTCGACCGCCTCAGCCGGCGTCAGCGGCTCGCGCCCGGTGAACGCGTACTCGCCCGACATCTTCTCGATCTGATACTTCTCACCGAGCCTTTCAATCAGCTTGATCAGCCCCCGCGACACCTGCGAGTGCTCGTTTTTCTGCATATACCAGAGGCGCTCGAGGTCGCGGACCTGCTCCTCCCGCACCGCCTTGGCCAGCATGTCCCGCTGTTCCTTCTTCGGCTCGATCGCCGCGGCCTGATCGTGGTACGCCTTCTCGGCCGCCTTCCGGGCAGTCTCGGTCTCGTAGGTCGCCAGCAACCGGGCCTTGCGCTCCTCGAGCATCGCGATCAGGGCGTTCAGGCTCGGCCCCAGCCCCTGGATCTGCGAAGCGTCGATCTTGATCGCGTTGGCGAGCTGCTCCTCGGTCAGGCCGTCGAGGTCGCCGAAGTGCATGGCGTAGTCGAACGCCGCCCCCGCCACATCAGGCGGCGGGGCCGTGGGCGAGGGGAAGTTCTTGGGGTCGTAGCCGAGATAGGCGTGAACGAGGCCCCGGTCATGGCGCTTCGGCGTGGTCACACCTCAAACTCCACCCGCCCGTGCCGCACCGCCCGGCTGATGCGATCGTTGGCCCACAGCCAGGCCAGCACGAACTCCACGCAACTCGCCCGCACCGCCGGATCTTCCGACGCGTTGACCTCGAACGCCTTATCCCACACCGGCGGCACACGCTGGAGCAGCCTCTCGTAGTGGCTGCTCGGCAGCATGTCACCCACCTCGATCTTCACGCCCTTGGCGAAGATCTCGCCGATCTCCGCCGCCCCGTGCTCGTCGGCGTACTCCTTGTACACATTGCCGATCGCCTCGGCGAAGATCGCGTCCAAGGCCTGCGTCTCGCTGAGCTGGTGGCTGCTCATCAGGTCCAGCTCCACCTTGCCCGCCGCCGTCGAGTGGAAGTGCGCCAGGTCGCTGATCCGCGGCACCGCCGGCTTCTCGCCCAGCACAACACCGCGGCGTCGGGCCGAGGCGATCATCACGCGGTAGTTGGCGATCGAGAACCGGGCCGACACGCCCGAGGCATGGTCGACATACTTGCTCCGCCGGGCAACAACCGCCATCTCCTCGACGATCTCCTTCATGAACCGCGGCACCAGCACGGGATACTCGCCGCCGAGATCCACACTCTTCAAAGCCTCCTGCTCGGTGATCTCGATGCCCAAGTCACGCTCGCGCGGGTAGTGCGTCTGGATGGTCGAGCCGATACGGTCCTTGAGCTGGGGGATGACCTTGCCCGAGCGGTTGTAGGTGGCGGGGTTGGCCGAGAAGATGACCATGATGTCCAGATCGAAGCGGACCGGGATGCCGCGGATCTGCACATCGCGCTCTTCGAGGATGTTGAACAGGCCCACCTGCACCGAGTCGTCCAGGTCGGGCAGTTCGTTCATAGCGAACAGCCCGCGGTGCATGCGGGGGATCAGGCCGAAAAACAGCGAGTCCTCCGAGCCCAGCGAGACACCCCGGGCGAGTTTGGCCGGGTCGATCTCGCCGATGACATCCGCGAACCTGGTGCCGGGAGCCAGGCGCTCGGCGTAGCGGTCTTCGCGACGCCACCACGCGATCGGCGCGTCGTCACCGTGCTCAGCGACGAACCGCTTGCCCATCTCCGTGATCGGGCGATCCGGGTCCTCGTGCACCGGGCAGCCGGGGATGTCCAAGTACGGCAGTTCCGCGTCCAGAAAACGCACCAACTGGCGCATCAGCCGGCTCTTGCCCTGCCCCTTCTCGCCCAGGAACAGCATGTCGTGCCCGGCCAGCACCGCGTTGACCACTTCGGGGATGACCGTCGCGTCATACCCGACGATGCCGGGGAACAGGTCCTCGCCGTCCGCCAACGCCCGCGTCAGGTTTTCCCGAAGTTCCGCCTTCACGGAACGCGATCGCCACCCGCTCGCACGGAGGTCTCCAAGGGTCTTCGGCTTGTCGGTCACGATGGCGGTGGTCATGGCTGATTGTTCGCTCCGAAGGGCGTCCCGGATGAGGGGCAAACGACGCCCATGCCGGAGTTGTTTCCCCATAGTGACCGGGTTTGTGCGCTGTTTTGATGTCATGCGCCCGACGACGATTCCCAGATCACCAACCCCGTGGTAGGCTGTGCCGGGTCTTCTCCGGGCCCGCTCGAACGAAGGGGGTTGGCACCGATGATCCACGGCGCCCTGAACATCAAGAAGCTCCTCGCCGCGATGCGAAGGCTCGACGCCTCCGACCTCCATATCAAGGTCGGTATCCCGCCCACCTACCGCATCGGAGGAGAGCTGCATCCCATCCAGGCCGACCCCGTCTCGGAAGAGGAGGCCGACCACCTCCTCGACCCGCTCCTCACCGAGGCCCAGAAAAAAAAGTTCGAGGAGTCCGGCGACCTCGACTTCGCCTGGCACCTCGAATCCGCCGACGGGACACCTGCCGACCGCTTCCGCATCAACATGCTCCGCTCGGGCAACCACACCCACGCCGCCATCCGGCGCGTCAAGGCCGAGATTCCTTCGTACGAGGACCTCCACCTTCCCCCTGTCTACTCCCACATCGTGCAGACAGAGCGCGAGGGCCTCGTGCTCATCGTCGGCATCACCGGATCGGGCAAAAGCTCCACCCTCGCTGCCATGATCGAGGAGATCAATCGCACCCGCTCGGAGAACATCATCACCATCGAGGACCCGGTCGAATACCGTTTCACGCCCAAGAAGTCCATCATCTCCCAGCGCGAGATCGGCATCGATGTCCTCGATTTCCACGAGGCCCTCCGCCATGTCGTCCGCCAGGACCCTGATGTGATCTTCATCGGTGAGATGCGTGACAAGGAGACCGTCCTCTCCGCCATCCAGGCCGCCGAGACAGGGCACCTCGTCTTCGCGACCCTGCACACCATGGACACCATGGGCGCCTTCGGACGCATGCTCGAGTTCTTCCCCCAGGACGAGCGAGGCTTCATCCGCAACTCGCTCGCCGCGACCATGAAAGCCATCTGCGCCCAGAAGCTTGTTCCCTCCAACAAGGAGGTCACCGGCGTGTCCGTTGTCCCCGCCACCGAGGTGCTGCTGACCACGCCCACCGTCAAGGAACTCATCCGCGACGAGCGCGACAGCGACCTGCCCGCCGTCATCGCCAACTCCCGCTCCGACGGCATGATGAGTTTCACCCAGTCCTTCGCCGACCTGGTCAACAAGGAATGGGTCACCGTCTCCACAGCCCGCGAGTTCGCCCCCAACCGAGACATGCTCAACTCCATCCTCAAGGGCGTGGAGGTGAAAGCTGCCTCCCTGGTCGGACGCATCAAGAACGCCTGACGCCCAAGGAGCCAAAGGCGATGTCTTCATCCCGTATCACTTGACTAGGCTTGTTGAACAGGACAGAATACTGTATAGCAGGATAAGGAGGCACCCCATGCGCCAGCAGATCTACTCCATCGCCACCGCCAGCCTTCTCGCCGTCGTTCTCGCCGCCACCGGCTGCGGCGGGGAAGAGAAAGACGCCGCGACCCCCAAAGCCGATGCGCCCGTCACCCCGGCGGTTTCTCAAACACAGATCGTCAACGGTCGCAACACCTTCCTGCGAACCTGCGCCGCCTGCCACGGCACCGATGCCAAGGGCATGCCCAACAACGGCAAGGACCTCACCGCGTCGGAGTTCGTGAAGTCCCAGACGGACGAGCAGCTCCTTCAATATGTCATCCAGGGCCGCGAAGTCCCGGGCGGCGTCTCGATGCCGCCCCGCGGCGGCTTCCCGGAGGATCAGCTCACCGACGACCAGATCCGCGATGTGATCGCCTACCTCAGACGCTTCCCCGGCAACAGGCCCTGATTCACGCGGTCAGCCCGCCTTGGCGTGATCGTCCGGATCAATCCCGAGCGAACGCATCTTCTTGTAAAGCGTTGTCCGATTGATGCCCAACTGATCCGCGGTCGCGGTCCGGTTCCAGCCGTTCGCCTCCAACGCTTTGAGAATGATCCGGCGCTCCGGCTCGATCAACGCGTCCGCCAGCGTCATCGGCACCCACGGAGCGTCATCTCCGTCTGGTCGGGCGCCGCGCGCCCGCATCAGGGGGTGCGGCGCATCGGCATCGACCACTTGGGCCGGCAAGTCCTCGAGCGTGATCGTCTGCCCACGAGCAAGCACCGCGGCCCGCTCGACGATGTTCGCCAGCTCACGCACATTACCCGGGAACGGATACCTCCGGAGCGCATCCATCGCCTCCGGAGCGAACCCCGCGAATGTCCGCCCCAACTGCTCGGACTGAGTTTCAAGAAACCGCTCGGCCAACGCCGGAATATCACCCACACGCTCCCGGAGCGGAGGCACCTCGATCTTCACCACATTGATCCGGTAGTAGAGGTCCTGGCGGAACTTGCCCTGGTTGACCAGTTCTTCCAGCGGCTGGTTGCTGGCCAGAATCACCCGCACATCCACCTCGATCGTCTCATTCGACCCCACAGGCTCGAACTTACGCTCCTGCAGCACGCGCAGCAGCTTGAGCTGCATCCCGGGCGACGCCGAGTTGATCTCATCCAGAAACAGCGTCCCGCCGTTGGCCGCCAGAAACCGCCCCGGCTTATCGGCATGAGCCCCGGTAAAGGCGCCCTTCACATGCCCGAACAGCTCGCTTTCCAGAAGCGTCTCGGGGATCGAACCGCACGACAGTTCGATGTATGGCTTATCCGCCCGCGGGCTGGCCTGGTGGATCGCGCCGGCGATGAGCGACTTGCCCACACCGGACTCGCCGGTCATCAGCACGGTCGTGCGGCTGGCCGCCACCGCCCGGACCACCTCGAAGATCCGCTGCATACGCGGATCATGGCCCACGATCCCACCCAGCCCGTACTCGTGCTCGATGCGATCGCGCAGTCGTTTGTTCTCGCTTTGCAACGCCTGATGGCGCAATGCCCTCTGCAACGCGATGCGCAGCTCGTCATCGACGAGGGGCTTGGTCAGATAGTCGATCGCCCCACGACGCAGGGCTTCGACCGCCGACTCGACGGTTCCGTACCCGGTCAGCATCAAAACCGCGGTCTGACGGTGCTTGCGGACGATGTCGCCCAGGAGTTCCAGCCCATCCTTGCCGGGCAGGTTGATATCGCACACGGCCACCCCGAACGGGTCGCCAGCCTCGTCGCCCGACTTCAGCGCGGCCAGCGCCTCCTGCGAGCCATAGACCGCGAGCGATCGGCAGCCCTCCCGCTCGAAGAACGCGGCCAGAGAATCGGCCACGATCGGGTCGTCGTCGATCACGATGACGCGGGTCTGGTTCTCCATCAGCCCACCCTGCGGTCGAGTTCGTCCGCCTTCTGGTGCAGCGGGATCCGAACACGCAGCACCGCGCCGGGCCTGTGTGAGCCTTCCCGGTCCTCCCGCTCGGCAAGCGAGATCACACCCTCCATGCCCTCGACGATCTGGCGCGAGAGCGCCAGCCCGATCCCAAAGCCGTTTTCGTTCGTCGTCACGCCGTGACGGAACGCGTTCTCACCCTTCACCTTCGGGTCGATGCCCGCCCCGTCATCGCGGATATCCACGATGACTTCGGCATGCAACGGGTCGACCGTGGCGAGCACCTCGACCAGCCCCCCCGGATTCAGCGTGTCGCGTTCGGCGGCACGCCCGATGGACTGAATGGCGTTCATCAGCCCGTTGAGGACCACGGTGTACATGGCCCCTGCCGGCACGCAGCCGGCGTCCGCGTGGATGGTCAGCGCGATCTGCACCCCGCGGTCGTTGGCCAGAGGGCGCACCACATCCACGGCGTGGTCGATCGCCATGCCGAGCGAGACCGCCTCCGACACGCCCAGGAGCGCAGAGCCGATCGGAACGGTCCGCGTCCGCAGGGCGGCATTCACCATGGAGCTCATCCGTTCGAGCGTTCCCTGGACCAACCGGATCTGCTCGCGGGCCGTGTGCAGTTTCTCGGCATCGGCTTGCAGGTCGTCCCCGGGAAGCACCGCCGCCGCGAGACCGAGCCAGCGCATCGACCCATCGAGCATGTTCCGCAGCTCGTGGGCGACGGCGGTCAGTTGATCGGCGGCCTGCGGGCCGGACGATGGATCGCTCGGCGCGTACGCCCCGGGTGGACGCACCGTCTGTCGTCGGGGGGTCGGTGTCGGGACATCGTCGCGGTGGGGGGGCAGGGCGTCGCTCATCACACCCAAGAATCGACCCTGCTCCGGGCGATGTCATGCTGAGTGATGCCGCACGGCAACACCCGGCGCACACGCGGCCGTTGTGTTCCCGCCACACCCTACAAACGCGCGGCTCAGCGGCAACACCGGGAGGTTCTCGGACGCACCGCTGGATCGGACACAAACCGAGCCGTCGCGCAACGAACGATGACCGCGGAGCATGATTCAATCAGGCGACGCCCACCGCCTGCGCGTCCCGGTCGGACAGCATGCCACCGTCGGAGCGGAGTTTGACTGTGCCGTCGCGCTTCCACGACCGCTCGCAACGCGGCTCGTCCCGCAGGTCGAGCACCTCGATCGGTCCGTCCGGCTTGATCTCGAAACGCGACACGCCGCAGAAGTCCGCGAGGTCGCAGAGGTCGAAGCCGTCGAGGAGCCCCTCGGTATTGGCGACAGCCAGCCCGGCATCGAGGGGGTTCTCGATGCCTCGGTTGGACCTCGCCTGCTCGAGCGAGCGTGATGCCTGGGTGATCAGGTCCATGACCTTTGCCCAGCGCGGGTCGGGCGAAACGCCGGACGGCGACGGGAACCCCGTCAGATGCACGCAGGTATCGTCCTCCGCGTTTAGGAGGGCGCGATACGCCTCGTCGGCCGTGTGGCACAGCACGGGCGCGAGCAGCTGGCACAGCCCCTCGGTCAGGGTCCACAGGCATGCCTGCGTCCGCCGCCGGCGTTCGGAGCCGGGGGCGTCGCAGTACAGCCGGTCCTTGACCGCCGAGAGGTATTCGCTGCTGAGCGTTGTGTTGCAGAAGTTGTAGAGGAGCTTGTGGGCCTCATGGAAGGCGTACTTCTCGAAGGCCTTGCGGACCTTGGCCGTCAGCGCGTCGAACTCGCTCAGTACCCAGGCTTCGAGCGAAGTGGGGGCGTGGGTAACCGGCTGATGACTGTAGTCGCCCAGGTTGCTGAGCATGAAGCGCAGCGTGTTGCGGACCTTGACATAGCTCTGTCCGGCGAGGGCGAAGAACTCCTCGTCGACCTTGACATCGTTCTCGTACGCCAGCGAGCAGACCCACCAGCGGAGCACATCGGCGCCGTATCGGTCGAACAGATCTTTGAGTGCAGCGCCCTTGGACTTGGAGAGCTTCTTGCCCTCCTTGTCGACCATGAAGCCGTGGGTCAGCAGTGTTTTGAAAGGGGCCTGCCCGGTCACGCCCAGCCCAGGCAGCAGCGACAGCTGGAACCAGCCGCGGTGCTGGTCTGAGCCTTCCAGATAGAGGTCGATCGGGTACGCCGCGTCGCCAAAGCGCTGGCGCATGACCGCGTTCCAAGATGAGCCGGACTCGAACCAGACATCGAGGATGTCCCGGCCTTTCTTGAGGTCGGCGAAGGTGACCGAGCCGGAGCGCAACGATTCCGGCGCGTCGGTGTCGGCCTTCGCGTCGTAGTTTTCCAGCAGTTCCGAGGGCGACATGGTAAACCAGGCGTCCGAGCCCTTCGCACGCACCACATCGGCGACGGCCTTGACCGACGCGGCGGTCATGAACGCCGAGCCGTCGGGCATGGTGAACCCCGGGATCGGCAGGCCCCATGCCCGCTGGCGGCTGATGCACCAGTCCGGGCGGGACTCGAGCATTCCCCGCATCCGGTTGCGCCCCCACGCGGGCACGAACGAGACCGTACCGCCCTCACCGGTCGCGGCCAGCGCCATCTCGCGCATGGATTTGCCGTCCCGCTTTGTCGGCGTGTCCACGCTCACGAACCACTGCTCGGTGCAGCGGAAGATGACCGGGGTCTTGCTCCGCCAGTCGTGCGGGTAGGAGTGCATGAACTTGTGTTGATAGAACATGTGTCCCGAGTCGGTCAGGTGCTTGGCGATCATCTCGTTGGCTTTCCAGATGTTCACGCCGCGCAGCCACTCTGGGACGGTGTCGTCGTACGAGCCGTCGCCCTGGACCGGGCAATAGACCGGCAGACCGACCCGCAGGCCGGTCTGGTAGTCCTCGGTGCCGTGACCGGGCGCGGTGTGGACCAGCCCGGTGCCGTCTTCGAGGGTGACATAGTCCGCCGAGACGATGGTGTAGCACTTGGAAGTGTTTCCGACTTCCGGCGCGGCGTCGCGGAACGGGTGCTTATAGCGCAGCCCGAGCAGCCGGTCGCCGGTGGTGGTGGCCACAACCTCGACATCCTCGGCCTTGGCGGCTTTGACGACCTTCGGCAGCAGCTCGGCTGCCAGCACGGTCAGGTTGCCGTCGATCTTCGCCAGCGCGTACTCGAACTTCTCGTGGACCGCGATGGCCAGGTTGGCCGGCAGCGTCCACGGGGTGGTGGTCCAGATCATGAAGCTGGGCGTGGCGTGGAGGTCCTTGTCCTCCCGCTCGTCCTCCGACACGCCGAACGCCGCGTAGATCGCTTCGGCGTCCGCGCCCTCGAAATCGACATAGACCGACAGATCCTCGCGGTCCTCGTACTCGAGTTCCGCGTCGGCGAGGGCTGTTTCGTTCGCGACCGACCAGTGAACCGGCTTGAGGGCCTTGTAAACCAGTCCTTGGGCGCACAGTTCCGCCAGCACCTCCAGCACCGCCGCTTCGTAGTCGGGGGCCATGGTCAAGTACGGGTCGTCGTAGTCGCCCACGGTCAGCAGGCGTTGCATCTGGCCACGCTGCAGGTCGATCTGCTTGTCGGCGTAGGCCTTGCACTCGCGGCGCACGGCCATCCGACGGGTGTCCTCGTCCAGCCCGTCGAGCTTCTTGGCCTTGCCGGATTCGACGAGGTCGGTCATCACCTTGTGCTCGATCGGCAGCCCGTGGCAGTCCCAGCCGGGGACGAAGGGGCAGTCCTGGCCCATCATGAAGCGGCTGCGGACGACGAAGTCCTTCAGGCACTTGTTCATCAGGTGCCCAAGGTGGATCGAGCCATTGGCGTAGGGCGGACCGTCATGGAAGACAAACCGCTCGCGTCCAGCGCTCGCCTCGCGCATCGCATTGTAGAGGCCTTTGCCTCCGGCGAGTCCGGCCCATCGCTTGAGGCTGGCCGGTTCGTTCTGGACGAGGTTCGCCTTCATGGCGAACGAGGTCTTGGGCAGGTTCAGGGTCTTCTTGTAGTTGGGCTTCTCGGCCGTGCCGGACATCGGTGGTCACCTCGCGCCCGGGCGGGATCAGCCCGGGGATTCATGATTGGTCGGAAATGGTGGGAGAGCGGAAAGCTCGGACGGGTTGGTCCGACCGGGTTCGGTCGGTGGCCCCGCTGGCGGGTCGGTCCGGATCGATACCGGCGCCCCTCAGCGGGGCGTGTTAATTCGGCGGCTCTGCACCACCCCGGACTGGCCGGCGACCTTCGTCATGCCCCAAGTCTATCGGCGAAATCTTCCCGGGACAGCAGCCCTGTTGGGATCAGGCCGCGTCGGACACGGACGGATACTCACGCCCGATCGGTCAGCCGGGACACCCACGCCTTGAGCACGGCCTCGAAAAGGGTGCGGTTCGATCGGACCGCGTTGCCCGCCCCGAGCCGGGCCAGGCACCGGTCTTTCGCCAACCACTCCAGCAGCCCCGAAGTGTCTTCGATCGCCATGTCCAGAGGCTTCGGTCGTTTCTTCGCCCCGGTGTGAAGGATCACGCACACCGAGTCCGTGGGACGCAGGTGAAAGGTGGCGAAGTCGTCCTCCAAACGGAAACTGGGGGCGTTCCACTTGATGCCTTCCGTCGCCGCGGGGACTGCCTTTCGGATGACAGCCCGGACGAAGTCGATATCGGAGCGGAGGGGATGCTGAAGGGCCGCCATGAAGGCGTCGGGGTCGGCTTTGGGCGGCATGGGCCGAGCGTAGCCGAAAAAGGCAAGGCCCGGACTCACTCGCCCGGGCCTTGTTCAGTTTTCTGCAGGGGAGCCGATCCCCACGCTTCAGAAGTGCTCGAAGATCGACTGGGTTCGCAGGACCAGCCCCTCGCGGGCGATCAGGTGGTAGCACTGGACATGGACCTCGCGGGCGAAGCGCTGGGTGTCGATGATGGACATGCAGGACCCGGCCTCATCGGTCCAACGGTGGGTCAGGGCGCGGGTCTCGCGGGCGAGTTCGTCGAGTTCCTCGAAGGTGGCATGGTACAGATTCTCGCCGAGCTGCTCGGTCTGGGCGGAGGTCATAAAGCCAATGCCGGCGCTCTCAAACCGTTTTTCCAGCTCGCGTTCGCCAGCGCATAGGAAGGATTCGACCACACCTGCGTCGGGCAGGCCGCGTTCCTGGTCGGTGACCAGCTCGGTGATGCAGTGCCCGGCGTGCTCGAAGCGGAGGACATGGCGTCCCGGGAGGACCCAGGCTTCAAAGCGGTATTGGCCGTGGTGGATGGGGCGACGGTCGCGGATATCGAACAGCTCGGGATGCACGCCGCGGGAGAACAAAACGGACTGGTAGGTCTGGAGTGAGGTCGATGTTGGTGGTGCAGCACGGGTGGGAGCCATGGCGGGAGAGTCCTTCCCCTGAAAAGGGCCCCCGGGGGACGGGGGCGCTGGTCGATGCCGGAAACTCTCGCCGATCCGACGAGTTGGCCGATGCACCGTTGGGTGGCATGCTCTTTCTCGGACCATGCCCGGTGCGCCAGCCAGGATCGGTGTCCCGGGGTTGACCCCCAACATATCCGGATCCGGCAAGATCAGTCCACAACTGTTAGAGTAATTCGTCAGAGAATGGGGTAAGTCGGAACGAATTACACAGGGACTCAACAGTGCAATCCCAGCCAAAGCCCTATCATCCGATGCGAGCCTTGGAACGAGCGCCGGCACGCGAGCGCGTCGCCGCTTACGGCGAAGCGTTGCCGCTGGTGCCCGAGCAGGAGCGTGAACCGATCGTCTTGCGGCTGTTCGAGGTGGCGGCGAGCGCACGCGCGGCACGCCGGGCCGGGGCGGCCGGTCCGATCGAGCTGCTGACGGACCTCGCCACCCGACGGCGCGAGCGGACGGGCGAAGACGCGATGCTCGCGATCATGTCCGGCTGGGATGTGATACCGGCGTCGGTGCGTCCGTTGATCGGTGGATTGGCGCGTGACCGGTGGATCCGCGTCGGTGAGCGTGCGGCTGCGAGCAAGACGCCACGCGTGCGGTCGGCGGTGGCGGGCTTTGCCGAGGATACGGCCGACCCCGGCTTTGCCGGGATCGTGTGCGGTCTGCTGTGTGATCCGGACCCGACGGTGCGACTGCGTGCGGACCGGGCGTTGCTTCGTCTGGTGATGACGCTGCTGTCGCACCTGCCCCCCGAGATGCTCGGGTCGGAGTTCGCCGCGGTCGCGGCCCGCCCGCGCATCCCGCTGCCGATCGAGCGGGAGGTGCTCGAACTCGAGCGGGTCGAGCTGTGTCGGCGGCTGTCGGATGCGGCGTGGCGGTTCGCGGATCATCGCTGTCGCTCGCCCCTGATCGGGTCGCTGCTCGTGCTCGACCGTGTGCCGGGGACCGTCCTAGAGCGAGCGGTGGCCGAGCGGATCCGGCGGCTGCTGAAGGAGCGGAATCACCCGAGCCATACCCCGATTCGGACGGTGCTGCGTGGGACACCGTCGCCTTTGCTCCGCGAGCGTGCGTTGCGCTGGCTGAACATCGAGCCGGTGGCGTCGACCTGTGTGGATCGGCTCTCGAGCGCGGACTCGGTGCATGAGCACGAGATTCTTCTCCGGCGGGCGTATCTGGCGATGCGTCCGTCCAGGGCGCGGCGATTGCGTGCGGTGCGTTCCGTGGGCGATCGGGAGCACGCGCCGGTGCCTGACGCGGCAACGCTCGCCAGGCTCTCGTCGCAGGCACGCCGGGGCATGGTGCGTTTCGTGCAGTTGATCGGGCTGGACGAGGACGCGCGGCGGGCGGCGATCGAGCCGACCTTGGCGGACGAATCGGCGCTGGTGCGTCTGGCGGGTGTGCACGCGGCGCATCCGTCGGACCTGACGGATTTCATCTACGACCCCGACCCGGCGATCGCGCGATCCGCGGCTGTCCGATGGGCGACGCTGGGGGTGGCGGCGCCGCTGGTGACCATGGCATCTGGGCAGCGTCGCATCGCTTTGGCCGGCACGCTGGCACGGTCGCCGCACGCGGAGGTCCGCGACATCGCGCGGGCCGAGCGGGAGCGGATCGATCCGTTCGCCGGCACGGCGGCGTCGCGGCTGGCCGCGCGTCGGGTGTTCGAGCGTGATCCCATCTCGTTCGTCAAGTCGGTGCGGGAGCGGCTGGCGGATTCTTCGTCGGTGATGAACGCGTTGATGCTGGTGCGAGGGCTGCGGCTGTCCGAGCGGTTCGAGATGGATCTGGTGGATCTGGCGACCACCCACACGGACGATCGGGTGCGTGCGACTGCGGTGGCGGCGCTGGCGGGCGTGGACAGCGAGCCGGCGCGACGGGTCGTGCGGGCATCATTGAACGCCCCCGACCCGCGGGTGCGGTCCAACGCGCTCGAATCTGTGGACCCGGACCCGGGCGTGCTGCTGGAGTACAAGAACGACGCGAGCCATCGGGTGCGCGGCAGCGCGGTCCGGCGGGTGCTGATGCTCGACGGGCTGTCGCCCGACGCCGGCGGGGCGGCCGGCGAAGCGCTCGCGCGGATGCTCAGCGATGATCGGGCGGCGCACCGACTCAGCGGTGCATGGGCGGCCGAGCGGGCGCTGCGTCCGAGCCGGCGCGACGCGATCGGCCCCGGATGGCGCAGCGCGGTGCGGCGTGTGATCGAGGCGGCTCAGTCGGATCCCGATCCGCGTGTCCGGGTGCGGGCGGGACGCTGCATGCGGCTGATCGAGCCTAGATCCCCGGCGCCGGAGGCAGCGTGAGCGGGGCGTCGGTCATCGTGGTGCCCGGAATGCCGGAGCCGGTCTCCGAAGGGTTGCCGGGCTGGGCGACGGAGTTCGCCCCGTTTGCGCTCGCGGGATTGGCTCTGGCGGCGGTCTGGGTTCTCTGGGCGGGGCGGCGCAGGCGGTTGGTCGATCCGCGAGAGCTGGCGTTCCGGCGGCTTGCGAGAGGGCTGGGCCGACGCGAGGTGCGAGCGCTGCGTCGCGAAGCAGCGGCGCGTGGGCTGTCGTCGCCGGTCGGGTTGGCGCTCAGCCCCGCGCTGATCGAGCAGGCCGTCCGACGCCAGACGCGGGCCCGGGTCCGGCCCTGATCACTCGGGCTCGTTCTCGCAGGTTGCGATTTCCTGTTCCGGTCGGCGGTCGGCGGTATCGGCGAGCCGGCCCCAGTTGATATTGGCCCAGTCGTTGAAGTCCAGCAGCACCGAGCACGATGAGTCGGCGCACGCGCCGTCCGCGTTCGAGCCGCACGGGCTGGTGTTGGTGCCCGAGCAGTTGAGATTCAGGGCGTAGGGCAGGGTGTCGATCAGCCCGTCGCGGTCAAAGTCGATCGGGAAACCGATCACGCCGTCGGGCTCGAAGATCGATGATTCGTCGAGATCGAAGTTGAGCCCCCGCGAGTAGTCCAGCACGCCGTCGCCGCGGGAATCTCCGTTGGTGTCCACACCCGGGAACTGGTGGCGGTAGTTCATCACCGAGTTGTAGTTGGGCTTGTAGTTGCGGTTCTCGAAGCCGCCGTGACGCAGCCCGAGGTTGTGGCCCAGCTCGTGGACGATCGTGTTCGACTGGTTGTTCGTGCTGAGGTAATCGACCATCGTGACCATGAAGTCGTCGCCGTTGATCTCCGCGATGCCGGAAGATCGGTTGGTGTCGTCCGAGTGACGGCTTGCGAAGATCGCGTAGTGGAAGTAGCCTTTGCGTCGCGGGTCGAAGTGGTCGGCCTTGTACTGGTAGAACTGGTCGCCGAAGACGACGAACGCGGGTTCGCCTGGGATCCTGTTGCCGCCGGTGAACGCGCCGCCCTGCCCGTAATCGAGATGGATCGCGATCCCGTTCGGGTTCGGGGCGGGGTTGGGGACGGGCGCGTTGGCGAACGAGGCGACGACCCGGGCGATCGAATCGGCGGTGGGGCGGTAGTTCCGCTCGCGTCCGATGAAGAAGCCCTCGAACCAATCACACTCGATGAAGATGTCCTTGATCACCGGGAGCGCCCCCATAGCGGGCAGGTCGAGGCCCTCGACGGTGCCGAAAACTTCGTCGCCGTCGATGATGCCGTCGCCGTCGGAGTCGGGGTTGAACGGATCGGTGCCGGTGGCTGTGGGGCCGAGATAGACGCCGTTGCCGGTCTCGTGGATGTCCGCGATGCGGTCGCCGTCCGAGTCGAGCGGGCATCCCACGAGATAGCTGTCGAGGAACGCGGCGAGGTCAAAGAAGTTCAGTGTGCCGATGGGTTCGGCGGTGTCCGCGACGGGCGAGCCGGCCTGGAAGAGATCGAGGTACGCGGTGAGGTCGAAGAGATTGAGCACGCCGAACGGGCGCCCGAGATCGGCCGGGCATGGCTGCGCGAGCGAAGGGGCGGACGCGGCCGCGGCGAGCAGTCCTGCAAAGAAAGAAACACGCATCGGGATCGCCTCCGTTCTCGGGTCCGAGAATCGTGGCGATGGTAGCGGACCACGCCTCCCGACGAAGACGCCGGGGGTCAGGTCTTCCCGATGGTCAGATCCGTCACGCCGCGGATCCGCTCGGCGGCCATCTTCTCCCAGCCGCTGCCGAGTTCGCCCAGCGGGTCCGGCGGGACGATGTCGACCTTCTTCTCGCCGAGCCTGGCCTCGCCGGATTCGACCCGGGCCTGGAATGACAGGCACTCGGCCAGCAGACGGTCGAGGATCTCGGTCTCGGGCACGGTGGCGACGCGCTCGCCCTGAACATAGATGATGCCCTTTCGGTCGCCGGCGAAGACGGCCACATCCGCGCCCTCGGCCTCGCCCGGACCGTTGACCACGCAGCCCATCACCGCGACCTTCATCGGCACACGGATGTCGGTGGCGAGCTTCTTGTTCACATCCTGCACTAGGGTGAACAGGTCCACCTGGATGCGTCCGCAGGTGGGGCAGGCGATCAGTTCAGCGCCCTTGCGCTCCCTCAGGCCGAGCGTGTAGAGCAGCTCCAGTCCGTCCTGGACCTCATAGATCGGGTCGTTGGCGTAGGAGATGCGGATGGTGTCGCCGATTCCGTTGGCCAGCAGCGTGCCCAGCGCGACCACCGAGCGGATGCAGCCGGTCTCCTTCGGGCCGGCGTGCGTCACACCGAGGTGCAGGGGGTGGGGGAAGCGTTTGGCGATCTCGGTGTAAGCGTCGATGACGAGCGTCGCGTCCATGGACTTGGCCGAGATGGCGATATCGAAGAAATCATTCTCGTAGAAGATGTCGAGGTATTCCTCAAGTTTGGCGATCATGATCGCCAGCATGTAACCGTGTTTGTGGTTGCTGAAAACCGCGCCGAGTTCCTTGGCCCGCTTCTGTTTGTCCTTGCGCTCGATGATCGAGCCCTCGTTCACGCCGACGCGGATAGGGATGCCGGCGTCCTTGCAGGCGCGGATCACATCCTCCACCTGCGCCCGGTCGTTGATGTTGCCGGGGTTGAGCCGGATCTTGTGCACCCCGGCCTCGACCGCCTCGAGCGCCCGCTGGAAGTGGAAGTGAACATCAGCGACGATCGGCACCGAGGTCTGGGCGAGGATCTCCTTGAGGGCCTGAGTGTCCTTCTTCTCAGGCACCGCGACGCGGACGACATCGGCCCCGGCGGTGTGCAGCTTGTGGATCTCCGCGACGCACTTATCCACATCCCAGGTGTATCCGGCGGTCATGGTCTGGACCGACACCGGGGCGGGGGCGACCGACCCGTCGGCCATCGGATGGTCGGGGGGCAATCCGCCCCCCACGCGGACGATGCCGGTTTTGTCATTGCCGAGTCGGATCTGGCGGGTCGGGCGTCGTGGTTGCATGGCAGGGAAGGGTACGACGGGAGGACGAACGGAGATGTGGCATCCCCTAGGCAGGGGGTCGTCACTTCCGAGAATCAGCGGCATCCCGCCGGCGTCTGGGGTGTCACAGGTAAATTTCCCGACACACGGAAGTGGGGGCGAATGCGGGCGACCGGGCGGCCCGATGGCGGGAAGGTCGCCGGCGGGGTCGCCGGGGCCGAGGATCTGCCGGAGTCGTGCCCATGACGCCAATCCCGATCCAGCGGCTGCGGGTGCCCCGCCCCCGTCTCGAGACCGTCATTGAGGAACTGGACCGGTGCGATTCGCAGTACCAGGGCGCTCGTTCGGGGGTGCGCCGCCCGTGCTGCCGGCCGGGCGTGCTGGTGACCCGCGAGGGCACCCGACAGACGGGGCGGTACGAGGTGTTCGTCCGCAATGTGAGCGTCACGGGATCGTCGGTGCTCCACGCGGTCTTCCTGCCGACCCACGCGCCCTGCACGCTGGTGCTGATCACAGACCAGCGCGAGCCGATCGCGGCCGACGCCACCGTGGTGCGGTGCCACCACGTCGAGGGCGCCATTCATGAACTCGGTCTGCTGTTCGTCGAGCCGCTGAGCGAGACGCAGGCGGAGCGGCTGTGCGTGCCGTCCGGCTCGGTCGCGCTGCCGGACGGCGACGAGGCGACGCGCCTGCGTGCGGCCATGGCCCGCTGCACCGAACTGACCGAGCAGGTCCGCCGCCTGATCCAGGACGATGCCGGAGCCGAGGAAGTGCTGCCCCTGCTGGATGAACTCGGCTCGCTGGAATCGCTCACGCGTCGGGCGGCGTGACGGCATCGGCGGGGCGGACACGATTGGCGTATTTGAGACGGCGGAGGCCGAGCCAGGCGAAGGTTTCGAAGAAGAGGAAGCCGGCGAGCACGCAGATCAAACGCGTCGCCATGCTCAACAGGTCGAGCCACAACGGCGTGCGACGACCGAACACGACCTCGAAGCTTTCGGCTCGTGTCATGCTCGGGTCATACTCAATGTAAGGCTTTGTCACAGCGGCGTGCAGGAAGTCAAGGCCAGCCATCGTCAACCATGCGGCGGCGCCCGCGAGAAGCCAACCGACGCATCCATGCGCCGTGATGGCGCGTCGTGCGTTGGTAGGCATCCTCAAGCCGCGCGTCTTGGCGATGACACCCAGCCCCCAAGTTTCGACCTGTGTCAGGACCAGGAGAACAGGCCACACCGCCATTGTGCAGACCAGAACCAGGGCGACTAGAACCACAAAAGACATTGGTTGCTCGCGAACGACCGAGATCGCACCATAATGCCACCAGCCGGCCGAAAGCAGCAGCGCGGCCGCCAAAGTTGTCCAGCGTCTCAACCGTCTGTCGGATAAGGGGGACTCGGCGAGCACATCCAGCGTTCGGACTGGATGAAGTAGCGACACCCTCCACGTCCGAGCTAGATTGCCGACGCTCCGACTTTGCTGCCACGGCGTCCCCACCCGCCGCTCCGGCAGACTCTCCGCGATCGGCTTGCCGCACTCCGGGCAGGCCCCGTCCTTCGGTAGGCCCTCGATGACATAGCCGCACCGCTCGCAGAGCAGCGTGTACTCGTCGTCCCAGGCCCGGCGTTCGCCCATGGGCCAAGCGTACCGGCGTCGCCCGGGGGCTGATTTGGTGCTACATTGGTCGCCGAGGGAATCCCGTGATCCGCATCCGACGCATTCAGATGTCCGACCCGCTCTACGCTCAGGAGGTGGACCTGCGCACCCGCGTGCTGCTGGCCCCCATCGGGATGACCATCGAGGACTACTACCGCCATGCAGAGGGGGCGGAGGAGCGGTGCGAGCACTTCGTGGCGGTCTTCGACCACCCGACGGGCGACCGGGTCGTGGGGACGGCCACCATGCTGCCCCCCGCCGAGCCGGATGGGCTGGCCAAGGTCAGCCAGGTCTGTGTCGACCCCCAACGCCAGAACGAGGGGATCGGGCAGAAGCTGATGGCCGCCATCGAGGCCCGGGCCTTCGGGGAACTGGGGCTGGCGGGGCTGTACTGCCACGCCCAGCTGGTCGCGGTGCCGTTCTACGAGCGGATCGGGTGGTCGATCGCATCGGATGTGTTCATCGAGGCGGGGATCAAACACCGGAAGATGGTCGTCTACGCCCCGGTCATGGGCGATCCGGTCGATCCCGAGCTGGAGTTCGAACTCGATTGATTCACGACCCGGGGCTGGCATCCCGCCCATCGGCCTGCAACAATGCGACTTATGGCGGATTTCGCCCCATCCCGGCCCATCGGCAACGACCTGACCCCCTGGGTGGAACAGGCCCGGTCGGTGTTCCGCGTTCATGGCGTCCGGTGCACCCGCCAACGGGAGCTGGTGTACGCCGCCTTGGCATCGACAGACACCCACCCCACGGTCGAGGACCTGCTTGTCGGGGTTCGGGCGGCTGACCCGGGCATATCGCAGGCCACCGTCTACAACACCTTGGACACACTGGTCGCTTGCGGGCTGGCCCGCCGGCTCCCGGCCCGGTCGGCCGGTGGGCCCTGCCGGTACGACGCCGATGTGCACCCCCATGTCCACCTGACCCTGCCCGACGGGCGGGTGGTCGATGCCCCGGAATCGGTGTCCGATGCCATTCTGAGCGCCCTTGACGGTGCGGAAATGGGGCATCTGGGGGTGTCGGGCGGGCAGATCACTGGGGTCCACATCGAACTCAGCGGGGAGTCATCCGCCTGACGGGCGTTTGGCCGAAGACCCGGATTCGGGGAATCGACGACCGAGAATCAAGAAGCGGGGTTTCCGGGCCGATGGATCATCCGGCGGCGGACGCGGTGCGTCACAGGCCGTCGGAAGGGCCAGACATGAACAGCAACCCCATCGAGCGTCGCGTGCACGAGCGTTTCCGTATGAACCCGGGCTATGCCCCGGTCGCCGCCCGGATCCATCCGGAGGAATCGTTCAGTTTCGAGGGGCACATCTACGACCTTTCCGAGGGTGGCGTGTGCTTCGAGTTGGACCGTCCGATCGAGCCGGGCACCCGGATCTCACTGAAGATCGATCTGCCGGGTCACCTGTTCGAATCGGGCAGGGACATCGGGCCTGGGCGGGCCGTGTTTGTGACCGGCAATGTGGTCTGGTGCGATCTGGACGAGCCAGGGGCGTCCCGGATGGCGGTGGCCATCACCCGGTACGACCGGGCGGGCGACCGCGAGCGGCTGATCCGGTCGCTGAGCAGCGGGCGCTACCTGCGGGCGGCATGACCGAAGATCATCCGGTTTGTTAGGAGAATCACGCCTCGGGCCCTAGGCTTGGGGCGTGTTTGTCGATCGCGCACGGATTCTGGTCAAGGCGGGCAAGGGCGGGGACGGCAAGCTGTCGTTCCGAAGGGCCAAGGGTTTGCCCAAGGGCGGACCGGACGGTGGCGACGGCGGCAAGGGCGGCGATGTGGTGCTGGTGGCCGACGAGGGCATCAACACGCTGATCGATTTCCGCGGGATCTACGAGTGGAAAGCCGGAGACGGCGAGCCGGGGGGCTCGAAGAACTGCACGGGGGCCGATGCCGACGACCGCGTGATCCGCGTGCCGCCCGGCACCGTGGTCTTCGACGAAGAGACCGGCGAGGAACTGGCGGACCTGGGTCCGGGCGACATCGCCGTGGTGGCGCGGGGCGGCAAGGGCGGGTTCGGCAACGACCACTTCAAGACCTCGATCAACCAGGCGCCGCGGTACGCCGAGCCGGGCCAGCCCGGCGAAGAGCGGGTGTTGCGACTGGAACTCAAGGTCATCGCCGAGGTCGGGCTGGTGGGGCTGCCCAACGCGGGCAAGTCGAGCCTGCTGAAGACCGTGACGCGGGCGGACCCGAAGATCGCGGACTATCCGTTCACCACGCTCTCGCCGCAGCTCGGTATCGCGATGGTGGATGACGACCGGCGGATCGTGTTCGCGGACATCCCGGGTCTGATCGAGGGGGCGGCCGAAGGTGCGGGGCTGGGGCACGACTTCCTGCGTCACATCGAGCGGACGAAGGTGATCGTGCATGTGCTGGATGTGATGCCGCCCGATGGCTCCAGCCCGGCCAAGAACTACCGGGCGGTCCGTAAGGAGCTGATGGACTACTCACCCGAGCTGGCGGAAAAGCCGGAGATCATCGCGCTGAACAAGCTGGATTTGGTCGGCGACGAGACGGCGTGGGAGGATGAAGTCAAGAAGTTGCGGGCCGAGCTGAAATTGGGGGCCGACCACGAGATCGTGGGCATGTCCGGCGGCATCGGCGTGGGGACGCGCCCCTTGCTGGAACGACTGTGGGTGATGCTGCACCCGGCAGGTGAGCCGGTGGAGGGGTGGTCCGTGGAGCGTGCGGACTGAACTCCCGATTCGCTTTAGCCACTGCGCGGGGTCACGAGCGCGAGCCACTCCGGGTTGCCGCTGCCCTTCTTTTTCATCTTGCCGGTCGCGCCGCCGAGGACGGGGCTCTTGGTCCAGCCCAGGACCTCGAAGCCCATCGCGGGCATCGCGTCGCGCACCTGTTCGGCGATCTGCTCGGCGCGGGCCGGGTCGAGCACGCCCTTGTCGCCCAGTTCGGACTTGTCCGCTTCGTAGTGGGGCTTGACGAGGGTGATGATGCGTCCGCCGGGCTTGAGCCACTTGGCGGCCGCGGGAAGGGCGAGGCGCTGGGGCGTCCAGCCGAGGTCGATCACGACGAGATCGACGGCGGCGACGGGTTCGAAGTGCAGGGCGTTGGAGCGTTCGTGGACGGAGACGCGATCGTCCTTGCGGAGTTTCCACGCCAGTTCGCCGTAGGCGGTGTCGACGCTGTGGACCTTGGCCGCGCCGTGCTGGAGCAGGCAGTCGGTGAAGCCGCCGGTGGAGCAGCCGAGGTCAGCGCAGGTAAGGCCGGTCGCGTCGAGGCTGAACTCGGTGAGAGCGTGATGGAGTTTCAGCCCGCCGCGTGAGACGAACGCGGGTTCGTCGGTCCGCGGGTTCAGCGCGCGGCCCCGGTGGGTGTGGTGGGG